>CAMNTM010000003.1 GCA_946558465.1 uncultured Lachnospiraceae bacterium | reverse complement strand
AGCAGCTGATTTGTAATCAGCAGGTTATCGGTTCGAGTCCGATCATCGGCTTTATCTCATATGAGATAGTTAAATATAATATCGCGGGGTGGAGCAGTCTGGTAGCTCGTCGGGCTCATAACCCGAAGGTCGTAGGTTCAAATCCTGCCCCCGCAACTTCCACGTAGCGGTTGAAAGTGTAGGTAAGATACTGTAATTGAAAGAGTTCAACTCAGAAATCGGTATATGCAGTTTAATTGTCAGTGCGTGTGAAAGATGCCCAGATAGCTCAGTTGGTAGAGCAGAGGACTGAAAATCCTCGTGTCGCTGGTTCGATTCCGGCTCTGGGCATTTCTTAATACCTAATAATAGAATAGGGGCGTGTAGCTCAGGCGGTAGAGCACTTGACTTTTAATCAAGTTGTCCGGGGTTCGAATCCCCGCACGCTCAGTAGATAAAAATATGCGGGAGGCTTGTATTTTCAGGGCATTTCCGCATATTTTATTTTTAATATGCAAGGAGGAGAGAGTATATGTATAAGGAAATATCTCAGGAGATGGCAGGGTTTTTGACAGAATGTCCGACGGCATTTCATTCAGTGAGAAGAATCCGGAATGAGCTTGAACGTGAAGGATATAAAAGACTTTATGAGAGCAGGATATGGGAAATAAGTCCGGGCGGGAAATATTATGTGACGAGAAATGATTCTAGTATTATTGCGTTTCATGCTGGTACGGAACTGGAAAGGTATAGCTTTCATATTGCTGCTTCTCACAGCGATTTTCCTACATTCAAAGTAAAGGAAAATGCAGAAATACAAGTAAAAGGCAAATATATCCAGCTTAATACAGAAGGCTATGGGGGAATGATCTGCTCTACATGGTTTGACAGGCCGTTGTCTGTCGCCGGAAGAGTAATTGTGAAAGAAGGAAATTATTTTGAGCCGCGTCTGGTTAATGTGGATCGTGATTTGGTTATGATTCCAAGTGTGGCGATTCATATGAACAGAACAGTGAATGAGGGGTATGCCTATAATAAACAGATAGATATGCTTCCTTTATTTTCTGGATCAAGTCAAAAGGGCTGCTTTAAGAAACTAATTGCTGAGGAGCTGGGATTAGAAGAAGAGAACATTTATGGAAGTGATTTGTATTTATATAATAGAATGAAACCGGCTGTGTGGGGTGCAAAGGAAGAATTTATCTCGTCGCCGCGCCTTGATGATCTGCAGTGTGCATTTGCGGGATTAAAGGGTTTCATGGCTGGATATAGTGAAAGAACGGTAAATGTGTATGCCTGCTTTGATAATGAGGAGGTGGGGTCAGCGACTAAGCAGGGCGCCGGTTCTACCTTTTTGCAGGATGTGCTTCATCGAATTAATGCCGGTCTGAGAAAAACGGAAGAGGACTATTACCGCGCTGTATCTCAAAGTCTTATGCTGAGCGCAGATAATGCACATGCAGTACATCCGAATCATCCGGAGAAAACGGATGCCCAGAACTGTGTATACATGAATGGGGGAATCGTTGTAAAGTCCCATGCAGGGCAAAAATACACAAGCGACGGTGTAAGCATTGCGTTATTCAAAGAGATTTGTGAAAAGGCAGGTGTTCCGGTACAGTTTTTTGCAAATCGCTCGGATGAGGCAGGGGGAAGTACATTGGGAAATATTTCTTCAGAAAAAGTGTCATTAAATGCAATTGATATTGGGCTTGCGCAGCTTGCCATGCACTCCGCGTATGAGACCGCTGGGATTGAGGATACGTATTATATGATTTGTGCAATGAAGGAGTTCTTTTCGATGCATGTTTGTGAAGAAAATGGAAGGATAACCTTAGAATGCTTAGATTAGTCCGAGCGGCAGAGGCGCTTGACTTTTAATCAGGCTATCCGGAGTCTGGATCTCCGTTCAGTATTTAGTTAAAAAAACAGGCAGTAATCAAAAGTTACTGTCTGTTTTTTTGTGGTTTGTATAGAATTATGATCTTGCAAAAATTATTATTTCTTATTGGTAAGTCCAAGCATGTAATCTGCGGATACATGATAGTATTTACAAAGTGCAACCAAATATTCTATGGGCATAGGGCGTTTATATAGTTCATATTGAGAATAGGTCGTTTGAGCAATTCCTAACATTTCTGCAATTTCTCTTTGAGATAAATCATTATCCTGACGCAGTTCACGAATTCTTTCGGGGTATTTCAAATTTATCACCTCGGAAATATCTTATTATAAAACATAGATAAATATTGTTTTTTAAGTCGCAGTGAGTTAAAATTATATAAAATGGTGATGTATAGTTTGAGAAAAGCATCACGAATACAATATTTCATATGTAAATTATGTAATAATGGGAAAGGAAAGAGATATGTACTGTAAGTTTTGTAAAAGGCAGATAAAAGACGATGCGAGATTTTGTCCTGGTTGTGGGAAATTTGTGGGGGAAAAGTCAGAGACAAGAGAGAATGAGATAAGGAGTGAAAAAGAGAAAGAAAAAGTGTTTGAAAAGGTTGTCAGAAACTTCAGCTGGCTGACTAAGAAGGGAGCAGTCATAATGGCGGTATGTTTTGCTGTCGCTGTAATTGCAGGTATATCAATAGGAGTTCACATAAAGAATGAAAAAGAAAAAGAGGTCAGGGCAGAACGGAAGAGATTAGAAAGACTGGAAAAGGAAGAGCAGGCTTTGGAGGAGGAATATGCAAAACTAATTTCAGAAGGAGATGCATTGGCAGCTACTGACCATGAAGGAGCAATTGAAAAATATAAGGAAGCATACGTGCTTATTGATGATAAAGAGGAAGCATACCGAAAAGCATTAGAAATATACATAGAAGAAAATAATACTGACAGAATAGGAGATATGATTTTCCGCATAGAAAATAATGTGTCTTCGCCTAGTCAGGAGGTGTTGGATATCATAAAGGGGGAACGGGAAACCGGCTGGTATCTGGCAAAAAGTAAGGTGTCAATCTACGTGATGGACGATGACGGGGGAGCGGCCCGGCCTATGGCGGGCGAACTGACTACAAGCTTCTCCGAAAGTCATGAATTTTATTATAAATATGATTCAGAGGGAAGGCTGATAGAGTCAAATGCAGGTTCACTCCCATCTATTTATGCCAAAAATGATGGAACGTACAGGCTCGACAGTTCTTCAGCTTATATTGACAGTGACATTTACAGAAAAAGAGAAGGTGAAAATGCAGATACAATAGGAAGAGATCCCTATTGTTATCCGGATTTGATAGACTCAAATAATACATTTACCTATGAGTATAATGATGATGGCACAGTGGTGGAGACGGTAGCCAGAGAGGGGGATGTAATAGACATAAACAGATACAGGTTTGATGGAAAATTAGTTACGTCACAAGAGAGACTCAGAAAAAACGACGCTGGCTCTTATGAAACGAAGAAGGCATTTAATAATTTTAAATATAACAGTGATTATGTTTCTTTTACTACGGATAAAGGGACGGGCTATTGGGAGGAAGGTTATGGAACCAATGGAGTTCTCAAAAAATTTATGGTAGAAATACCGGCCAGTCAGGTTCGATTTGGAAACAGGGCATCATTTCGTTCAGGAAAGTCTATGACAGATGTGAAATTAAACTATTACTTTGAAGATGTGACGGATGCAAATGGAAATATCAGTCAGAGGACGCTGAAATTTGATTTGGTTGGAGGTGCATTAGGCGGAAGGAATCAAGACGGAACCTATTATGAATGGATAACACTGCAAAAAGGGTTATTGAGTAAGAAGATAGAGTATAAGTATGTCCGCTGCAGACCTGGAGAGGTAAATGAAAAGGCTTCGGAGGTAAGCTTTTAGACGAAATTTTATGAGATTTGAGTATAAAGTTTTCAGAAAAATGTTATTAAGGAGGAAATAGGTTTATGTTTTGTAGAAAATGTGGGGCTGAAATCGAAGAAAACGCAGCTTTCTGTACGAAATGTGGAGAAAGGATTACTTCATCTGTGTCCACACCTGAATTACACGATGTGGATATTTCCCCCAAAAAGCCTAAAAAAACAAAAAAAGTGGCGGCAGCAATTTTGGGTACGATAGCGGCCGGAGTGGCAGCGGCTGTAATTATATTGGCGTTTGTGGATACATCGGCACAGGAGAAAAATGTGAAGGGTGATGCTAAGCAGGAGGAAAGTGCTAGTCAGGAGCGGGAAGAAGGAGATAGCAGACTGTCGAAGGAAGGAAAGGAGGAGCCGTTCAAGGAGCAGGCGTATGAGCTTACAGAGGAGCAGAAGTATTTACTTCAAAAGGAGATGGGATTTGCCTCCAGACATACAACCTGCCTGATAGAAGACTGGAATGTGGATATGGATGGGCTGTCAGATAAAAGTATTATCTGGCTTGCACTGGATATGATTAAAAACGGCGGAAATGATACAGGAGGGTTGTTTGACGGGATTACGAAATCTTCGGATAATTGGGAGGATTCAACTGTTGAGATAGATGCGGACAGTTTTCTGGCTTATTTGCAGGGGGCTTTCGGACGGGAAATAACGCGCCAGGAAATTGATAATTTGTTGATGAATCTCAGGTTTGATGAGGAACGTGACATATTCAGGTGGGACGGGAAAACGCCGGAGGATGAGATTACGGTTATGGTTGAGCCCGTTATTACAGAGGCACGCCGTACAGCGGAGAATAAGGTGCAGATATCCGGAAAATATACTGGTGGTATGGAGGCCATAGAGGAGGCGGACAGTACCTTTGAATCCGAATGGGAAATAAATGATTCCAGTGCAATTTACGGGCTTCAGCTAAAGACACTGAAGCTGAATGTGGCGGAAGCAGAAGGTAGTCTTTGTACTTCCTGGCAGTTTAAGGATGAGCTGAGACTTATGTGTCTGGCAATGGGGAGCACAGCCAGCCAATCTTCATCAACACCGGGAAATATCTTGGAAAATGATATGGGGCCTCTTTTGAGAGATTTGCTGCTGACAAATAATATTTTAGAAAAAGAAATTCAGGGAGAGCTGCGGAATTCAAATAACGGAGAGGCATATGCGGATTTTACGGAAGCGGAGCTGACGGATTTCTTTGAAAATACACTGGGCTGCAGTTTTTCGGAAATGGAAAGGTCTTTATTTGAAGACAGAGGAAGCGGAAGATACCGTCTTCATTATTACAGCGGTGATTATGGAGCGGTGGAGGTTAAATACTTGGGAGACGGTACGGTTTTGTATGATGGGTCAATAGAGGTTAGGGGAACGTATGAGTCGGAAGGCATTACTTATGAGACAGTAATTCATTTACGGGAAAACGAGAAGAGTCATTTTGACGGTTACGTGATAGATTATGTCAGTATGTATTAAAATAGGGATTACGGCATCGGGAGGAGCAAAAGAGATGTTTGATAAAAAGGATGGCATACCAGAAGATAATGGGAACGGAATCAGAAAGAAAATTTTGGCAGCGGCCGTGTGTACGACAGGGGCGGTTATTATCGCAGCAGGAATTGTGGCCGGTGTTATGAAATTTCGAGGGACAGGCGAAGAGAATAAGGCGGCTGTGGAGACAGAAAAGCCTCTTAAGAAGGAAAAACCGGAGGATACGGCAGAAAAGGTGCCAGAGGCAACAGATTTGAAGACTGAGGAGTCGGAACCGGAGCCGGAGTTCAGAGAGTATATTTTGAATTATCGGGAGGCATATCAGGGAGTCGTAAATCAGACGGTAAATACCTATGGAAATGGCCAGTATCTGGTCTATTCCGTATATGATATGGAAGGTGACGGTATTCCTGAGTTGTTCATGCTTGCAGGAACAGGTTTTGAAGATTTTCAATGGAAGGTGTATTCCTACGATATAACAAGCGGGGAGGCTTATCAGATTGGACAGGTTACGGGATATCGTTCTACACTTTACAGAACAAAGGATGGGACGCCGGGAGTAACTTGTGTGTCTACCGACCCTCATTTAGGGCAGGAGAGGATATATTCTGTAAAACGGACGGGAAGAGCGGAGCTGAGTGTTAACGAAATCTGGGCAGGAGAGATGGGAGCAGGAGAGGATTATTATGCTGCCGCTGCTTCTTTAACGGCTTATGATGCATTTGATACAACGGGACTGAGTCGAATTCAGGGGGAGACAGTTACCATTCCCACCGGGCTTATATCGCCGGGAGGAAAAGAAGTATTTCTTATTCCCGGAGACGTAATTGCAACCTCTGTTCTACAGGAAGCCGGGTACAGCTATAGTACTTCCGGATTGACAGATTTAAATTCTTCCACAGTATGGGCGGAAGGAATTGACGGGGGCGGAGCCGGAGAAACAATTGTCTATGATTTAGGACTCCCCTGTAATGTAGACGGAATTGCAGTCTTGCCGGGCTACTGTAAAAATGAAGAATCCTACAGAGCTAATGGGCGTCCGATAAACATTACGGTAAAATGCGGGGATAAAATATTGTCTAAAGATTTAAAAGATTTTCGGCCTGATTTTCAAAATCCGATGAATAATATGATATACTTTGATTTAGGAGAAACCATTTATACCGACAGGTGTACTGTAATGCTTAGTCGTGTCCAGGATGGAGAGAAGTATACGGATACGTGTATTACAGAGATGTTTCCATATTCTTATTCACAATAAGAGAAAATAATATCAGAAGGATAGAGAAAAATGAGGAAGGTTACGGGAATTTGTTTTTTGCTGCTTATCGCGTGCTGTATTTTGCAGACAGGCTGTGGTGCGGCGGAAAAGTCAGAAGAAAAGAGCCGGCAGGACAAGGAGGTTATGTCAGATAAAGTTTCGGAGAAATCAAAAGAAAATTCAAATGAAGGGAGTAATTCAGGAGAGAAGCTCAGGTTCATAGATGCATGGGGCGAATGGCATGAAATGGAGGTGAATCCCAGGATAAAGACGCACGATTATAACTGGTCGTATCTAACAAATGCAGAGGGAGAGGTTCAATATACCGGTGATGAACGATATACGATACGAAGGGGAGTGGACGTATCCAGGCATCAGGGAGAGGTTGACTGGCAGAAGGTCAAGAAATCCGGATATGATTTCGCATTTTTGCGGATTGGTTACCGGGAGTACGGAACGAATGGAATCCTGCATGTTGACGAGTCATTTCATACGAATATAGTGAATGCACAGCAGGCAGGAATAGATGTGGGTGTGTATCTTTTTTCACAGGCCGTAAGCGAGGAAGAGGCTTATGAGGAGGCAGAGCTTGTTCTGGATAATCTGGCGGGGTATGAACTGCAGCTTCCGGTAGTATACGACCCGGAAAGAATTCGCGATGATACTGCCCGCACAGATGATGTAACGGGTGAACAATTTACGAATAATACAGTAGCCTTTTGCAAAAAGATGGAGGAGGCTGGATATCAGCCTATGGTATACAGTAATCTAGTTTGGGAAGCATTTGAGTATAATATGGAAGAATTGAAGAATTATCCTGTCTGGTATGCGGATTATGAGCCGGTGCCGCAGACACCGTATTATTTTACATATTGGCAGTATTCAGAGAAAGGAAAGGTCGATGGAATTAATGGGGATGTTGATGTAAATGTACAGTTTATATCTAATAAATAGTATATTGATATTTTGTCGGAGTGTAATTTTTTATTGACATCTCTGTAGTTTTTCGATATATTAAATACTAATAAAAGGGAGTAACTAACATTGATATCTCTGGTCATATTTATTTAAAAGGAATATTCAGATAGTTAGCTTGAATTTGTTTGTATGAAGCGAAAAGACTGAGAGTAGATGTGTACGATGTCGTCAGTACGATGGAGAATTTTTGTTCCATCCGTGTCGTAATGAAATAGTGAGACTTTTATTGCATAATAATTTTTATGCAATAATGGTCTCTTTTTTATTGGAAATGGAAATGCTAAATGAAGAGCCTTATTGCGGAAAGGAGCGATACGATGTTGACAAGTGCCCAAGTAAAACAAAACCAAGAAAAATATGGGTGGAATGAACTGGAGGAAGGCAGAAAGAAGGGCGTATTTCAGATATTTTTTGAGCAATTTAAGGATTTTCTTGTTGTGATTCTGATAGTATCTGCAATGGTATCCGGATTTTTGGGAGATATAGAAAGCGCTGCTGTAATACTCGTTGTGATTATGATTAATGCAGTACTTGGAACAGTGCAGACTGTAAAAGCAGAGCAGTCCTTAAACAGCTTAAAGCGTTTGTCAGCGCCAGAGGCAAAGGTAGTGAGGAATGGGAAGCTTACGCAGATTCCATCACGGGAGGTTACTGTAGGAGATGAGGTTATTATAGAAGCAGGAGATCTTATACCGGCGGATGGGAAGCTTTTGAGTGCCGCAGGTTTAAAGGTGGATGAAAGTGCACTTACAGGTGAGAGTATATCAGTGGAAAAGTCTCTGGAAGACGTACCGGATGAGGCTGCGCTGGGGGATCAGACAAACCGGGTCTTCTCAGGCAGTTTTGTCATATATGGCAGAGGGACTTATGAAGTGAAGGCTGTCGGAATGAAGACAGAGGTCGGAAAAATTGCAGGACTTCTTAAAAGTGCCTCTGAAAAGCGGACACCGCTTCAAATAAATTTGGATGAATTTGGGAAGAGGCTGTCAGTGCTTATATTGGTTTTCTGTGGAGTATTATTCGGAATAAATGTTGTACGAGGCGGATCGGCGGTAGAAGCTTTTCTTTTTGCGGTAGCACTTGCAGTTGCAGCTATACCAGAGGCGTTAAGTTCTATTGTCACAATTGTACTTTCATTTGGGACGCAGAAAATGTCAAAAGAAAATGCAGTTATCCGTAAACTCCAGGCAGTAGAGGGCTTAGGGAGTGTGTCTGTCATCTGCTCAGATAAGACCGGGACATTAACACAGAACAAAATGACAGTAGAGGACTATTATATAGACAACATACGGGTTCCGGTGCCTCAGATTGATTTGTCATATCCGAGTCAGAAATTCCTGCTTATCTGCAGTATACTGTGTAACGATTCCAGCAATGAGGATGGAAAGGAGATTGGAGATCCTACAGAAACAGCATTGATTAAGCTAAGTAGTAAGCTTGGGGTAAAATCAGAGGAAATCAGAGAAAAATATCCGCGAAAGTCCGAGATTCCATTTGACAGTGACAGAAAGCTTATGTCAACAGTTCATGATTTTGATGGAAGCTGTGTGATGGTAGTAAAAGGAGCGGTAGACAGATTGTTAGAGCGGGCAGACAGGATTTCTATTGAAGGAAATATTCGGGAGATTACTAGAGAGGACAAAAACAGAATTGAGAGGGAGAATACTAAGTTTTCTGCAAGTGGTCTGCGTGTTCTTGCATTTGCATATAAGAAAACGGAACAAGAGAGGAAGCCTGGGTTAGAAGACGAGAATGAACTTATATTTCTAGGACTTATTTCAATGATGGATCCGCCTAGAGCAGAGTCAGCAGCTGCAGTCAGTGAGTGTATCAAGGCAGGCATCAAGCCGGTTATGATTACCGGGGATCATAAAGTAACGGCAGCGGCGGTTGCGAAGCGTATTGGAATTCTTAAGGAAGCATCTGAGGCGTGCGAGGGCGCGGTAATTGAAAAAATGTCTGACGAAGAGCTGAAAGAATTTGTGACGGGGCGCTCTGTCTATGCCAGAGTATCGCCGGAGCATAAAATTCGGATCGTGCGGGCCTGGCAGGAAAGAGGAAATATTGTTGCTATGACTGGGGACGGAGTTAATGATGCACCGGCGCTTAAGCAGGCAGATATTGGTGTTGCAATGGGGATCACAGGCACAGAGGTGTCAAAGGATGCTGCAGCAATGGTATTGACAGATGACAATTTTGCGACTATTGTAAAAGCAGTAGAAAATGGAAGAAATATTTACCAAAATATAAAACATTCCATTAAATTTCTGCTGTCCGGGAATTTTGGAGCAATTTTATCTGTACTTTTTGCTGCAGCTTCCGCCCTTCCTGTCCCTTTTGAGCCAGTGCATCTGCTGTTTATTAACCTGCTGACAGACAGTCTTCCTGCAATTGCGCTGGGACTTGAGCCTCACACAAAAGATGTAATGAGGCAAAAACCGAGGCCTATGAAGGAATCCATTTTGACATCAAAATTTCTGCTCGGTATTGGACTGGAGGGGCTCAGTATCGGAGTGACGACGATGGCGGCATTTCTAATCGGATATCAGAATGGAGATACAGCACTGGCAAGTACGATGGCATTCGGCACATTGTGTGCGGGACGTCTGGTACATGGGTTTAACTGCAAGTCTGAGGAGCCGGTTATTTTTACAAAAAGGTTTTTCAATAATGTGTATCTGACCGGAGCATTTGCGGCAGGGATTGTGTTGATTACCGGAGTAATGGTAATACCAGGACTTGAAGGGGTGTTCAAAGTAGTAAGTTTAAATATGGGACAGCTGTTTACAGTATATGTGCTGGCGTTTTTAAATCTTCCGGCAGTGCAGGGGATAAAATATATCAGGAAGTTGAAATAGAGACGGGAGGGTTTTATGGAATTAAACAATGAGACAATGAAAAAAATTAAAAGTTTAATTATCTTTACAGCAGTTATCATTGCATGTTTATGGAAATACGAAGATGTTTTACGTATCTTCAGATTTGTTTTTCATGTTACCCTGCCGTTTATTTTAGGCGGAGCAATTGCATTTGTGCTGAATGTACCGATGAATTTTGTTGAAAGGCATTTATTTACACCAGAGAAAGTGAGTAAAGGAAGTCTGTCCGGCAGACTGGCGCGGCCGGTTAGTATGTTGATTGTGATATTTAGTGTGTTTGGAGTTGTAGCACTTGTGATGTTTGTGGTGATTCCACAGCTGGCAGAGACATTTGCAAATCTGGGACAGAGCATTCAGGCGTTTATTCCGCAGGTACAGAAGTGGGCGCTGGATATATCCCACGGGAATCGGGAAATTATGGAGTGGGTAAATGACCTGGAATTTGACTGGGACAGAATTATGAGTACGGGAATTGATTTTTTGGGAAACGGAGCAGGAAGCCTTTTAGATTCTACAATTACAGCGGCCAAGAGCATTGTAAGCAGCGTCACAACATTTTTCATAGCGTTTGTATTTGCTGTATATATTTTGTTGCAGAAGGAAAAACTTAGTATTCAGGTGAAGAAGGTATTGTATGCATTTGTGAGAAAGGGAAGAGCGGAGGCGGCGCTGGAGGTGCTGTCGCTTACGTATAATACATTTTCAAGTTTCTTGACGGGACAGTGCGTGGAAGCGATTATTCTGGGAGCTATGTTTGTAGTGACAATGTGGATATTCAGGCTGCCTTATGCGCTTTTAGTGGGGATTTTGATTGCATTTACTGCATTGATTCCTATCTTTGGAGCGTTCATCGGCTGTATTGTGGGAGCATTTTTAATTTTTATGGTAGAGCCTGTTAAGGCGTTGATATTTATTGCAGTCTTTCTTGTACTGCAGCAGATAGAAGGAAATCTTATTTATCCGCATGTAGTCGGGAATTCTGTAGGGCTTCCTTCTATCTGGGTGCTGGCGGCAGTCAGTGTAGGCGGGAGTCTGATGGGGGTTGTGGGAATGCTGATTTTTATTCCGATTGTGTCGGTAGTGTATGCATTGTTCAGGGAGGTTGTATATCTGAAGCTTAAGAAGAGAGGAATAAAACCGGAAGAAATTGTATAATTGGGGACGGGGTAAAACGAGTTTTACCCCGTCCCCAATTCGCTATTGCCCTGTCCCTTTTTATCTGTTACTATTGAGATTGAGAAGGTAAGAGTATTTTGGGAATGATGATTTCTTATGGAATGCCATCTTCCAGATGTTATGCTGTATCTCTTGGAGTTGTTATATGAGATATAGTCTTGTGGAATCTGGAGAGAAAAAGAAAGAATATGTTCAGACTTCTGTATAGGGGCCGGGACTTATGCTTTGTCTGCAGAATTCTAAGAATGACAGATATGAATATTGAGGAAAAGTAAGAGGCGGTTTCTTAAGTCTTGAGCTTTTATGTACACTTATAGGAGGAGTTATGGAGATATTATGTATTGGTGTTAGTGTAATAATTATTATTGTAGCTGTGCTTATGTTTGTTGGGTACAGCGGAGTTGTTGTAAAAAGTATCTGCTATCCGGCAAGGATAACCGGGATTAGTGAAGAAGGAGTGCACTATGCAGTGGGAGGAGTGTCGTATTCATTCCAGGTAGAATTCAAATATAAACGAAAAGTGGTGCGTAAACCGGCGATGAATGCAGTATTTCTCATGCCGTTTTTTGAGAAATGGAAGCTGGAACGGTGCAGGAAGCGGTATACGGGCATGGAGGTTCATGTATATTATAATCCGGATAATCCGGCACAGATTATCATAAAGGAGCAGCTTTGGAAAATATTTTTGACACCGGCAGTGCTTTTGATACTTGGAGTATTTGCACTTGTTATGGGGCTTATGTAAAATTGGGGACGGGGTAAAACGAGTTTTACCCCGTCCCCCCTCTGTCCATTATCTTGCAATATAAAATCCCGGCTGCTGTACTCACTGCTGTTGCAGCAATTCCGGCGCCCACAATTGCCGCCGGGTTCACGCTCCCATACTGGCTCCGGTATGCAATCACATTCACCGGAATGAGCTGCAGCGACGAGATATTCAGTATCAGAAACGTGCACATCTCATTGCTTGCAATCCCCGGCTTTCGCACAGGTCCGGAAAGCCGCCCGCGTCTTCTGTCCTCCTCCAGCTTTGAGAGCTCCTCCATCGCCTTAAGCCCCGCCGGAGTTGCGGCCCATCCGAGTCCCAGCACATTTGCAATGATATTCGTAGTAATATGCTCTGTGGCCGGATGTCCGTCAGGCAGTGAGGGAAAAAGAAAACGAATAAAAGGGCGGATTCTCCGGGATGCGCTTCGAATAATTCCGGCCTTTGCGGCGATTTCCATAAGCCCTACCCAGAGGGACATGACACCCATCATAGTGATGCACAGGGTAATCGCTTCTTTTGAGGAATCAAGAGCAGCATTTGTAATCTCCGGCATCCGTCCAGTGAATGCCGCAAATATAATTCCGACCAGAATCATTCCTGCCCATAAAAAATTCAACATGATGTTTCACCTGCCAATCTTATATTATTCTAATGTCCTGGAGTATAGATTTCTTGACTTAAAAGTTTCGCTTCTGTTATATACCGGCCATGAGTCCGGCCAGAACTACGCTGGCGGCCAGTCCGGCAAAGGTTGCTGCCATTGCTCCTGTCAGGGTATATCGGGTTTTTGTAACCTTTGCGGTCATGAAATATACACTCATCGTATAAAATATTGTTTCAGTACAGGACATACTGATAGAAGCTACCAATCCGATATAGGAGTCTGTTCCGTATTCTTTAAATGCATCCAATAAAAGTCCCGTAGCAGCGGATGAAGAAAACATTTTTACAACAGTCAAAGGTACCAGTTCTCCGGGGAATCCAATATATGCAGTAAAATTTCCGATAAGTTCAGATAAAAAGTCAAGAAATCCGGAGGCTCTCAGGATTCCGACCGCTACCATAAGCCCGACAAGAGTAGGCATAATTTTAATGACTGTAAAAAATCCGCTTTTTGCCCCTTTGATGAAGGTGTCATACGCATTTACACGCATCATTATGCCATAGCTTACTATAACAAAGATCACAAGGGGAACGATTAAGTCCGTGATATATAAAAAAAATTTCATGATGCAGCCTCATTTCTTAATAGACAATAAAGTAAAGAAAACGTAAAAAACGAATGTAGACGTTATTCTGATAATACAGTTTTGCGAAGAATATCAAATGGTGAAGGTCCGGCTTCGAGAACAGCTTTATGGAAGCGTTCCTGTGAAAATTCCTCTCCCCATTTTTCAACAGCTTCCTTCTTCAGTTCCAGAAATTCTACATATCCGATATAATATTTCAGGTAATTTCCAGGGTCTGCGATGATAAGGTTATAAATTTCCTCGATGGTACTGGTGTCTGTAATTCCGTAGCTTCGGAAAAAAGAGACAGTATCAAGGAGCGTCCAGCCGTCATAATGGATTCCCATGTCTGCGAGAGCATAGAGACCAAGTATAACGGAAGAATTCCGCTGCATAAGTGTAGCATGTTCATTAGAAAGCGGAGAGAGATAGTAACTCATCATCTCGCTGTACGTAGCCCAGCCTTCTATGTATCCGCCGAAATTCATAAGATTTCTTATCGGGTCGGGGTTTGTGGCGGAGTAATAGACTGTCTGATAGAGATGTCCCGGATAGCCTTCATGGGCTAGAGTGGTAAATAGAGAAAGCTCGTCGGGCATATGTCCCTGATTTACATAGATGACGTTTTCTGCAGTATTATCAATGGCAGGAATCATATAAAAGGCAGGACTTAAATATTCTTCCATAGATTTCTGAACATATTTTATCTGTGTATTTACCTTTGGAGGTTTTGGAAATGATCCGGAAAGCTTTGTTTCCAAATCGGACAGAACGGCGGCCGGCTCCGGGTCTGTAAGGATATTTTCCCGTGAATCAAACATACCGGCAGGCGTGGTATTTTCTGAAACATTTTTTGAGAGAGATTTTTGTATGGCTGCAGTGTCTTCTGTCATTTGTTTAATGGTAAGAGCCTGAAGCTCCGGGATCGTCCGGGAGGACCCTGTCTGACCGGCAGCGGTAAGCTCATAATATTCTTTTCCTTCCGGAAGCCCGCATAGTCCGATGTTGTTTTTTCCGGTTGTGCGAAGAGCTGTCAAGGCATTGATAAGCTCCTCATATGCGGGAAATATGTAAGCCTCGATGTTCTGCCGGTTCAGGTCAATATAAGAATCGGTTTTTTCTTTAGAAAGATCGAGTTCCCGGAGGCGTTCTTCAAAGGAGGAGTATAGATAATTGTCTGATCCCATCTGTATAAATGCTCTGCACTCTTCAATAATGCTGTCCGCACACTGAGAAGACATAAAAAGTCCATGTCTGGATTTGGCCTGCTCAAATTCAATAATAGAACGGAAATATTCCGGCGTTTGTGTCAGAAGTTCTAAGTAGGTGTCACAGTCGTCGGTATCATAAAAATGAAATTCCGATAAGAGGAGGGGAAGCTGGGATTGGGTGCCTGTTAAGGGAGCCAGAGGCTCTTCATAGAGAGCGTATTCGGCTTCCTTTAAAGAGGCATTAAATGTATATTCAAGAATATCGTAGGTAGTCTGGTTTTCTTTGCTGAGCTGCTTCCTGTTATAAGAGTGAAGAGCAGCCAGGGCGTTTTCCGCAGAAGCGCATAGGAGATTTGTATCTGTGCTTACAAGACCATATGATACAGGGATATCTGGAAGATTGTAAGCTTCTGGTTCCTTTAATGTGAAATGAAGGGTAATCGTATTAGAAGAAACTTCCTGACAGAAAAGGTCTTCTGTGTAAGCCTGAAACCGGCTGTTTTCATTTGGATAGAAGTGTCGAAAAAGTATTACAGCTGAAAGTAATATGGAGAAGGAAAGAAGAACGATGACTACAGAACGTTTTTTTGACATAAGAATCCTTATTAACCACAAATTTTATACATATATATGCCTAATTTGAGATTGACATACCTCCTAAATAAGATTAAAATTATAACCACGAAGCCATTCGAATATATGAGAGTATATAAGGAGGAAAACAATGAAAAGAGTAAGTAGATGGCTGGCAGCAGCTTTAGCAGCTGTTATGTGTCTGGGATTAGCAGCCTGCGGAAAGGATTTTGATGCAGTAGGTTACACGAAGAGCGTACTGGACGCTAATTACATGGGAGAATATGAAGATTATGCAAAGTATCGTAATCTGTCTAAAGAGGATGCACAGAAAGAGGTAGAGGACAACCGTGACATGCTTGCAGAGCGTGAGCTTGCAACCTTAGGGATCAGCGGTGATGAGGCAAAAACAAGGTATCTTGAAAGTGTCAGAACAATCGAAACTTTGGCAAAGTATAAGGTAAAAGGAGCTGAAAAGCAGAAGGATGACAGCTTTGTTGTTACGATAGAGGCTGAGCCGGCAACGGCTTATCAGACGTTGGAGCAGCATTCGGCAGAAGTGGCCCAGGAGATGATGGATGAGGGAAGAGATATTAACGATCCGGAGCTTCTTATAGATCTTCTTGTAGAAAGTGTAAATAGAGCAGCGGCGGATAACACCTATGAAGCTGCAACGACAATTGAGATAAAGGTAACACCGGATGGAAATAAAGCATACGGTATTTCTGATTCTGATATGGAGAAGATTGAGGCGGCATTATTCCCGCAGGGATAGAATTCACGGAGCTGTATAAAAGAATTTACATGGAGCTGTTGAAAACACAATCTGTATTTAATGATTGGTTTTCAGCAGCTTTTAAAATTGAAGTCCGGCTCATAATATGCTAAAATGTGGATTGTATACAGGAGGTGAGCCATTTGTTATCAAATCAAGTACTGCATAAGGTTGTACAGAGTATCAACGGAATTACAGGGCTGGAGTGTTCTGTGTGGGATATACGGGGAGTCTGTCTCGTGGTAACAAACGAGAAGATGAAGAGCTTAGAAAAAGAAGTTCTTTGTTTTTTGGATACTGCAGACCATGAAGAGTGCAAACAGATTCGGTCAGGGCAGGGGATGTTTCTTGTCTGTGATAATGACGAACCAGTGTATACTCTTGTGCTTCAGGGAGATACAGCGCAGCTTGAGATAGTCGGAAGATTGGGGACAAGCCAGCTGGAAAATCTAATCAGTGCCTATAAGGAACGTATGGATAAGAATCGGTTTATCCAGAATTTGATTTTGGATAATATGCTGCTGGTAGATGTGTACAATCAGGCAAAGAAAATGCGGATTCCGGTAGAGCTGAGAAGGGCTGTTTTCCTGATAGAGCCTAAGAATGAGGGGGAAAATCTGGTCCTTGAAACGATGAAGGGACTGTATGCCACAGGTAATAAAGATTTTGTCACGGCAGTAGATGAGCGTCACATTATTCTTGTCAAGGCTTTGGAAATGACGGAGGATTATCCAAGACTGAATCATGTTGCGCGTGTCATTGCAGACACGCTCAGCTCAGAGGCTATGGTAAGTGTGCGTATCGCATTTGGTACGATTGTAGAGGAATTAAAGGATGTGTCTCGTTCCTTTAAGGAAGCACAGATGGCGCTGGAGGTAGGAAGGGTATTTTATGCAGAAAAAAATATTCTTGCTTATAATGAGCTTGGGATTGGACGTTTGATTCATCAGCTTCCGCCGTCGCTTTGTGAGATGTTTCTGCGGGAGGTGTTTGCAAGTGAGGAGGCAGAGCATTTTGAAGAGGAGGAGCTTACAACAGTTTTTACATTTTTTGACAACAATCTGAATATTTCAGAAACTGCAAGACAGCTCTATATTCATCGAAATACGTTGGTTTACCGGTTGGAAAAAATTCAGAAGAAGACAGGGCTTGACGTCCGGGTATTTGAGGATGCACTGACATTTAAAATTGCCATGATGGTATCAGATCATATGAAGAACATAAAGAACCAATAGGAGGAGACAGGACATGATAAAGCTGTACGACAAAGGAGTCTATCTATTAAACGGGTCAGAAATTCTGACCGATGAGGCGGAGGTAAAAGCAAGAACAGGATATAAGGCGGTTCGGGAAGAGGCTGCAGCACAGACGATGGCCTATAAGATTCTGGAAGCGCATAATATATCCGGAAATATGAAAAGACTTCAGATTAAATTCGATAAATTAACCTCCCATGACATTACATTTGTAGGAATCATTCAGACTGCCCGGGCATCAGGGCTGGAAAAATTTCCTATCCCGTATGTTCTCACAAACTGCCATAATTCGCTGTGTGCAGTAGGAGGAACAATCAACGAGGATGACCATATGTACGGCCTTACCTGCGCGAAGAGATATGGAGGTGTATATGTGCCTCCTCATCAGGCAGTTATTCATCAATTTGCACGCGAAATGCTTGCAGGAGGAGGAAAGATGATTCTTGGCTCCGACAGTCATACCCGTTATGGGGCATTGGGAACGATGGCTGTAGGTGAAGGCGGACCTGAGCTTGTAAAGCAGCTTCTGAACAAAACCTATGATATTAAAATGCCTGATGTAATCGGAATTTATCTGGATGGGGAACCGGCAAAGGGTGTAGGTCCGCAGGATGTTGCGCTCGCTATTATCGGTGCTACATTTGGGAACGGATATGTTAATAATAAGGTTATGGAATTCGTGGGTCCTGGTGTCGAAAAACTAAGCGCTGATTTCCGTATCGGTATTGACGTTATGACGACAGAGACGACCTGTCTGTCTTCCATCTGGGAGACAGACGAGAAGATTCGAGAGTTCTATGAGATTCACGGCAGAGCCGGGGAATATAAAGAGTTGAAGCCAGGAGCTTGTGCTTACTATGACGGCATGGTATATGTGAACCTAAGTGAAATTAAACCAATGATTGCAATGCCGTTTCATCCGTCAAATGTATACACGATTGACGAGGTAAATGAAAATCTTAAGGCCGTACTTCACGATGTAGAGCAGAAAGCACTTGTAAGCTTAGGCGGAGCAGTGGACTATACGCTTCAGGATAAAATTATAGACGGGAAATTATATGTGGAGCAGGGAATTATCGCCGGATGTGCAGGCGGAGGCTTTGAAAATATCTGTGCGGCAGCAGATATTATCA
This sequence comes from uncultured Lachnospiraceae bacterium, assembly GCA_946558465.1. Classification (GTDB taxonomy): domain Bacteria; phylum Bacillota; class Clostridia; order Lachnospirales; family Lachnospiraceae; genus CAPEBR01. Next base: position 271,843 of record CAMNTM010000003.1, on the reverse strand, counting down.
GGGGACATTATATTGGCGCCGATGAATTTACTTTTAGTGTATACCCGGCGAGTACACCGATTTATATGGAACTGGTAAAGAATGGTGCTGTGGCGGATTTGATGCAGGCCGGAACAATTGTAAAAACAGCATTTTGCGGTCCATGTTTTGGAGCAGGGGATACGCCGGCGAATAATGCATTTTCTATTCGTCATTCTACCAGGAATTTCCCGAACCGCGAAGGCTCCAAACTTCAGAGTGGTCAAATAGCATCAGTGGCACTTATGGATGCCCGTTCTATCGCGGCGACAGCGGCAAATAAGGGCTTTCTTACTCCGGCCACGGCAATGGATGTGGAATATACAGGAAAGAAGTATTATTTTGATAAAAATATTTATGCAAACCGTGTGTTTGACAGCCGCGGTGAGGCAGATCCTTCCGTTGAAATCAAATTCGGACCAAACATTAAGGATTGGCCGGCAATGCCGGCGCTTCCGGAAAACCTTATTTTAAAAGTTGTATCTGAGATTCACGACCCAGTAACTACGACCGACGAGTTGATTCCGTCTGGAGAAACCTCTTCTTACCGTTCCAATCCGCTTGGACTGGCAGAGTTTGCTCTGTCCAGAAAGGATCCTGCATATGTAGGGCGTGCTAAAGAGGTGCAGGCGGCGCAAAAGGCGATTGAGGCAGAGCAGTGTCCGGCGGAGGCTCTGGAAGAATTAAAGCCGGTGATGAATTTTATTCATGAGAAGTACCCGGATATTGACAGGACTAATGTAGGGGTAGGAAGTACTATTTTTGCCGTAAAGCCAGGAGACGGATCCGCGCGCGAGCAGGCAGCGTCCTGTCAGAAGGTGCTGGGCGGCTGGGCAAATATCGCGAATGAATATGCGACAAAAAGATACCGCTCTAATCTGATTAACTGGGGCATGCTTCCCTTTATCACAGAGGAAAAGCATGAGAAGCTGTCATTTCAGAACGGAGATTATCTCTTTATTCCAGAGATACGAAGGGCTGTGGAAGAAAAGCAGCCGGTGATAAAAGCATACATTGTAAATAAGGGAATGAAAGGGATAGAGCTCAGGCTTGGGGATATGACAGACAATGAGAGAGAGATTATTCTTAAAGGATGCCTGATAAATTATTATAGAGGGTAGTCAGAGGTTAATTGGGGACGGGGTAAAATGAGTTTTACCCCGTCCCCAATGCAACACTTTCCTCTTTTTTTGACTCTAATATATACCAGCAGACCAGTGCCGAAATTAAATTCATATCCAACAGGGAGGAACTGATATGAGATGTGATGCGAAAACATTTGCAGAGATGTATGAGCAGATATATACGGACCTGTACCGTTTTGCCCTCTGCCTGATGAAGAATCACCAGGAGGCGGAGGATGCGGTAAGTGAAGCGGTAATATCTGCCTATGAAAATATATATAAGCTCCGAAGGGAGGAGGCGTTTAAAAGCTGGCTTTTTACCATTCTTTCGAATGTATGTAAAAAGCGGCTTAAAAGTACAGCAAAGGAAATGCCTTGTCCTGATGAGGAATTATTTTCTGAAGCTTCGGTTCATGAGGACCAGGGTCTGGCACTGGATGTAAAAAATGCATTTTTTATTCTTACTGAGGAGGAGCAGATGATAGTAGGCTTGTCCGTGTTCGGCGGATATAACAGCAGTGAAATTGGTACAATGCTTAAGCTGAATGCGAATACCGTGCGCTCAAAGAGAAGCCGTGCACTGGCTAAAATGGAATGTATATTACGATAAGTTAAAAAAGGAGGCAGTCTTATGAATAAGAAGGAACAGGATATTGTTCAAAAATTAAGAGAAAAGACGAATGATATAGAGCTTCCAGAGAAGCTTGCACCGGAACGGATTCAGAGGACGCTGGAAGGGAGTGCGAAAAAGAGAAAGATAAGTCCTCTCTATATTGGTACAGTGGCGGCGACCTGCTTTGCTGTCATTGCGGGGGCAGCTGTATACCAGAACAGCCGCATATGTGGAAGCATGACAGGGGAGGCAAAGAAGGAGATAGAAGAAATCAGCAGCAGCAAAATTGTAGAGTCTGCAGAGAATTATGATGAAGTATATACCTATCTGGACAGTTACAAAAGGGAGATAGAGCGGCAGCAGGCAAGGGAAGAAAAAATGATGTCAGAGGGAGCAGCAGACCTTAGCAGCGCAGCAGCATCCACTGAAGAATCCGCAGAGAGGGAAATAGCTCAGAATGCAGATATGGCCACGGAAGACAGCGGCGCTGCACTGGCCTTGAATGCAGAGGAGCAGAAGGCCGGGGACTATTCTGAAACAAATGTCCGCCAGGAAGGAGTAGATGAGGGAGATATAGTCAAGACAGACGGCACTTATCTGTATGTACTAAGAGACAACGGTAATGAGATAGCTGTTGTGGATACAAGGGAAAATGACATGAAAAAGGTCAGTACAATTTCAGTGGAGGATTGCGGCGGAATCTGGGAATTTTATCTGAATCCGGAGAAAAAGCGCCTTGTGCTGATATGCAGCGGTACAAAGCAGGGGCTTCTGGGAGATGAGATGTATAGGAAGTCTGATTTTTATCAGGATCAATCATTTACAGAAGCAATAACCTATAATATAGAAGATCCAGAAAAGCCCGAAGAAGAGGGACGAATTACTCAGAGCGGATATTACCAGTCTTCTCGAATGGCAGATGGATATTTATATTTATTTAGCAACTATTATATTTCTATGGGAGCGATGGAGCGAAAGAATCCAGAGACTTATGTCCCACTTATCAATGATGCGGTAATTGCCGAGAAGGATATCTGTCTTCCGCCCGTATCCAGTGCCAGCATGTATACGGTTGTCACTGCAGCAGATATTGATAATCCGAGTGAGATAAAAGACAGTAAGGCAATTCTTTCAAAAGACGGGCAGTTGTATGTAAGCGGCAAAAATATTTATTACTATGAAACTGCGTGGTCTTACTTTATGAGTCAGGAGAGCCAGCGGACCACTCTTCGTCGGATTGCGTATAAGGACGGAGTTCTTGAACCGGGAGCGCAGGGAGTCATCGACGGATATATTCATGATTCATTTTCTATTGATGAATATGATGATTATCTCCGGGTTGTAGTGACCGACGGCAATACGAATGCAGTTTATGTGCTGAATATGGAGCTTGAGACAGTAGGCTCTATTGAAAATCTTGCTAAGGATGAGAGAGTATATTCGGCAAGACTTATGGGTGATACCGGATATTTTGTGACCTTCCGCGAAACAGATCCTCTGTTTTCTGTGGATTTGTCTAATCCGGAGAAGCCGGAGATTATCGGGACACTTAAAATACCAGGATTTTCAGATTACCTTCATCCATACGGAACAGGAAAGCTTCTTGGAATCGGTATGAATGTGGATGAGGAGACAATGATTACAGATGGGGTAAAGTTGTCTATGTTTGATATTTCCGATCCTTCCGATGTGAGGGAAGAGGATACCTTTATAATGAAAAATGTTTACAGTACAGATGCTTCTTATGATTACAAAGCAGTTCTCGCTGACGCTGGGAGGAATCTTATAGGGTTTGCAGGATATACCGAAGGCGGGCAGAAGTATTATATTTTTGAATATGATAAGGAGGCGGGATTCTGCTGCAGAATGGAAGAAGAGATTAATGGAAACGGCATGCAGAGTACCAGGGGGGTATATATCGAAGAGACTTTGTATGTAGTTCAGGGAAACATTATTGAGGCATATAGTTTAAAAGAATATACAAAGGTAGATGACATTATTTTGTAAAATAATCAGAAAATTTATACAAAAACACACAATTATAAAATTAATAAATAAAAATAAAAAAATAGTGTTGACAAATAAGGGATGAGGTGATATTATATAATCAATCCAAAAAACCTCGGTCGAGAGCCTGACGAGAAAGGGAAAGCGAGATATTTTATATAAGAATATCAGAGGAAGCAGGAAAATATAGAAAGAAAAGGAGGCTTATAATCCATTGGACAATTTCACAGAAACGATAACTCAATATGTTAGTGGTATGGCAAATAGAATATCCCAGAGAATAAGCCTTATCCATATAGAAGAGTAAACCGGCAGAAGGAAGAAAAAAGAAATGTTCGGAGATGACAAAAGAGAGGCCGGATAAGATAAAGATTTGTATTTGCAGACATATTGAAAAGAATACCACATAGATTAAGAAGTGCAAAAGGATTAGACGATGTGTGAAGAAACATCAGCTAATATATTAAAATTTATATAGAGGCTGTATAATACAGGATAGGTTATAGAAGGAATAACTTAATACGTTTACAGACAAAAGGCAAGGGCACTGGCTGCAGACGGAACGGTTATAGATATAAATAGCCGGATGAGTGAATTATACAGAGCTGTGAGGGGTAACAGAAGAAAGATATATAAATGAAATATTGAGGATATATTATATCCGAAGCTTTGAGCTATAATCAAGTTGTAAAAGGATAGAAGGCTTAGGGGATAGAAAAATCAGTAATACCTCCGATTTATCGTTTGGAATATTAAAACTAAATATGAAATAGCCATTATAACCAAAAACGGTTATAATGGCTATTTTTTTTGACAATATGCGCGCTGTATGATAAACTTATATACGTGAAATTGTATGTAATATGTAGTTTAAATACATTTTTGAGGTGAGAAGAGTGGATAAATATGAATATCGGGTAAAAACAGAACAAATGATGGAGCACATGGAAAAAAAGCAATACAAAAGAGCCATGGAGATTGCAGATACGATTGATTGGCGCAGAGTAAAAAATGCTGCAATGCTCAATACGGTCAGTGAAATCTATGAATTTAACGGGGAGTTTCAAAAAAGCCGTGATATTCTCTTTGTAGCGTTTGACAGGGCACCATCCAGCAGAAAGATTGTTTATCGTCTGGGAATACTTGCTCTTAAGATTGAAGATACGGAGGAGGCTTCGGACTGTTATGAGGAGTTTGTGAAACTGGCGCCGAAGGACCCGAATCAATACATATTAAAATATAAAATATTGAAAGCACAGGGCTCACCGCTTTCGGAGCAGATTTCTGCACTTTCAGAATTCAAGAAAGCAGAATATGTAGAAAAATGGGCTTATGAGCTTGCAAAACTGTATCATGAAGCAGGGATGACTGCAGAGTGCCTGGAGGAGTGCGATGATTTGATTCTCTGGTTTAGTGAAGGAAAGTATGTCTATCAGGCTATGGAGCTTAAGATGCAGTACAAACCACTTACTCCGCTTCAGCAGGAAAAATATGATAGTTATGGCGGGAAGAAAAATGCAAAGATAAGAAAACCCCAGTCCTCTGCACGTCCTATTCCTAAGAAGGAGGATATGTCTGCTCAGAGACCGATGGTAAAATCTGTGCCGACAACCACAGCAGTATTTTCGGAGCTGCCAGAGGAGGTACTTTCTTCTCAGGAGGAGCATCCGGAAGAGTCAGAGGAAAGAACCCAGGCAGATGAGACACGTAAATTTCCAACCGGCGAGTTGACGAAAGCACTGGCAGCTATGGAGGCCGAGAATAAGAGCATTCAGAAAGAAGATACCGGGGAGTTTGTTTATGCGGAGACAGAAGAAACTGAATTGGACAGAACAAAGGAGAAGAAGAGAACTCCAATTACAACAGTTGTAAAAGGAGCTACTTTAGAAGAAGCGCTTGCAAATGGCGTTGCTATGGCAAATGGCATCAACCGTGAAGAAAAGAAAAGGATGGAACAGAGAGAGGAAGAAATTCGAATCTCCGGCCAGATGAAGATAGAAGACATTCTTCAAGAGTGGGAAGAAAAGCAGAAGGTCAATGCGGAGGCCATTGAAGAGCAGAGAGCAAAGGATGAGGAGCGTCTGCGTAAAGAACGTGAGGAGCTGGAGACACGTCGAGAAGCGGAACGGCGTGAGGCAGAGCGGCGTGAGGCAGAAGAGGTTGCAAGACACAAAGCTGAGGCGGAAGCAAGAAAGGAAGAGGAACGCAAAGCAGCGGAAGAAGAAGCAAAAAAAGAAGCAGAACGCAGAGCGGCAGAAGAAGCAGCAAGAAAAGAAGCAGAACGTAAGGAAGCAGAGGAAAAAGCAAGAAAGGAAGAAGAGCACAGAGCAGCGGAAGAAGCGGCGAAAAAGAAGACAGCAAGAAAAGTGAAGAAAGCGCCGGTATTATCAGATGATATCAGACAGCTTGTAGAAGAGCTGGAAGGTAAGGTTGCTGAAGAAGAAAGTCTTGAGACAGATGAGAAAGAGGAGTCAGAGGATAATTATCAAATGGAGTTGGATTTCCTGATGGCTGAAGATGAAGAATCAGAGGCAGATTCCGATGAGGACGTATTTGGCGATGCGATAGGAGAACTGGACTTTGGATCAGGAGACGGCTTTGATGACGGCGGCTTTGACGAGTTGAATGAAGAATCTGAAGAAGATTTTGACGAGGAAGATGACGAGAAGCTCGATGAAGAAATAGGAGAGGGAGATGACGAAGAGATCAGTGAGGACTCAGAGGAGGAAGACTTTGCTGATGAAGGTTATGAAGAGCCTGACAAGAATCTAGAGGAGGAAGATGACAGGGAATCTGAGGAAGAAGAGTTAGAAGAAGACTTTGAAGAGGAGGATATTGAGGAGGAAGAGCTAGAAGAAGACTTTGAAGAGGAAGATTTTGAGGAAGAAGAGCTAGAAGAAGACTTTGAAGAAGAAGATTTTGAGGAAGAAGAGCTAGAGGAAGACTTTGAAGAGGAAGATTTTGAGGAAGAAGAGCTAGAAGAAGGCTTTGAAGAGGAAGATTTTGAGGAAGAAGAGCTAGAAGAAGACTTCGAAGAAGAGGATTTCGAGGAAGAAGAGCTAGAAGAAGACTTTGAAGAGGATTTTGATGAAACAGACTTCGAGGAAGACTTTGAAGAGGAAGGTTTTAGCGAAGAAGACTTTGAGGAAGACTTCGAAGAGGAAGGTTTTGAGGAAGAAGAGTTAGAAGAAGACTTTGAAGAAGATGAATTTGAGGAGGAAGACTTCTTTGAGGAGGATGAGCTGCCTCAGGTAAAGGGTGCAGAAAAGGAAGCTCCCCTTGAGATAGAGGAGCCGTCTGAGGAGGAGATACAGAAACGTATTAAGAAGTCGAAGGGAAGCGGAGTTCCTTTTGATACGGGCTTTGTGGTTACTGGAAGGTATGATTTGAGCGCTACCAGTGAGATAGGCCTGAAGGCAGGACTTACGGAGGAACAGAAGAAGCTGTTTTCTTATTTTGTTCCGGTCAGAGGAATGAGTGAGCAGATTGTAGAGGCTCTCGACAATGACAGAAGGGCGCAGCGGGAAGGAACCTCCAAAACAGGAAATCTTCTTGTTATCGGGCGAAAAGGGTCCGGTAAAACAGTGCTTGCTGTTGATATAGTAAAAGCAATTCAAAAACAGCGTAACTTAAAGCAGGGTAAAGTTGCGATTGTGACAGGAGAATCCCTGAATAAAAAAGAATTATCCAATATTATACAGAAACTCCGGGGCGGTGCAATTATAATTGAAAAAGCCGGAAAGCTGAATTCAAGGACCATTAAGGAGTTAAGTCTTCTGATGGAAAAGAAAACCGGAGAGATGTTGTTTGTGCTGGAGGACCAGAGAAAACCTCTGGAGAGAATATTAACTGCGCATCCGGACTTTAAAAAGAAATTTACATCAAGACTTGAACTTCCGGTATTTATTAATGATGAGCTTGTTACCTTTGGCCAGACTTATGCAAAGGAAAACGGATATAAGCTGGATGAGATGGGGATTCTTGCACTTTACAGCCGTATTGACGTGATGCAGAGAGAGGACCATGCGGTGACAGTTGCGGAGGTAAAGGATATCATGGATGAGGCCATTGCGCATTCACAGAAAGCGAATGTAAAGCATCTGGCTAGACGGATGTTTGGAAAGAGTACGGACTCATCCGACCGTATTATCCTGAAGGAAGAGGACTTTAAGATTTGAATAACTGAACTGACAGGGGTTTTGGCAAAGATTAGCCAAAACCCTTTATTTTTGCAGGGTTCTAAAGTATAATATAGATATATTATAAACGGAATATAAGAGGAAGAATATTATGAGCAACGAGAAAAAAATGTATGAAATTGGAGAGCTTGACGGTTATCTTTTCGGACAGGGGAATCATTACGAGATCTATAAGAAGCTTGGCTCTCATAGGGTTAATAACGGGAAGGAGGAGGGGGTATATTTTGCTGTATGGGCTCCAAATGCGAAATCGGTGTCTGTAGTTGGAGAATTTAATGAATGGCAGACAGATGCCAATCCCATGGAGAGAGAAAAAAATATCGGAATCTATACCTGTTTTATACCTGGAGTGCAGGAATATACTATGTATAAGTATTGCATTGAAACTTATTCAGGTGAACTTATTTTTAAGGCAGATCCATTTGCCAATCATGCGGAGCTGAGGCCGGGAACAGCGTCAAAGGTGGTAGATATTGAGCATCTGAAGTGGTCAGATGCAGCATGGCTGGAGAGAAGAAAAGGCTGGAATCATACGAAAGAGCCTATGTCAATTTATGAGGTGCACATCGGCTCCTGGAAGCGCCACCCAGGACGAGAGGATGAGGGTTTTTATACTTATCGGGAATTTGCAAAGGATATTGCAGTATATGTGAAGAATATGGGGTATACGCATGTTGAGATTATGGGAATTGCGGAGCATCCATTTGACGGCTCCTGGGGGTATCAGGTAACTGGATATTATGCTCCGACCTGCAGATATGGGACACCGGAGGACTTTGCATGGATGATCAATTATCTGCATCGGAATAAAATAGGAGTAATCCTTGACTGGGTGCCGGCTCATTTTCCAAGAGATGCATATGGACTGGCGGATTTTGACGGAACGCCGGTTTATGAATATGCTGATCCGAGGAAGGGAGAGCATCCGGACTGGGGCACAAAGATTTTTGATTTGGGAAAGAATGAGGTGCGTAATTTTCTCATCTCCAATGCGTTGTTCTGGATTGAGCATTTCCATGTAGACGGACTGCGTGTGGATGCGGTGGCATCTATGCTTTATCTGGATTATGGAAAACAAGATGGGCAATGGGTAGCGAATAAATACGGAGGAAATGAGAATCTGGAAGCAATTGATTTCTTTAAGCACTTGAATTCTGTAGTGCTTGGAAGAAATCCGGGGGCACTGATGATTGCTGAGGAATCTACCGCGTGGCCGAAGATTACCGGAGATGTTGAGGATAATGGACTCGGCTTCAGCCTGAAGTGGAATATGGGATGGATGCATGATTTTACGGAATATATGAAGCTGGACCCGTATTTCAGAAAGGACAACCATCATGCCATGACATTTGCCATGAGCTATGCGTACAGTGAAAAATATATTCTGGTGCTGTCACATGATGAGGTAGTTCATTTGAAATGTTCCATGTTGAATAAGATGCCTGGACTTGGATTTGACAAGTATGCGAATCTGAAGGCGGGATATGCATTTATGATGGGACATGCAGGAAAAAAGCTGCTCTTTATGGGTCAGGAATTTGCTCAGCTTCGGGAGTGGAGCGAGGAGAGGGAGCTTGACTGGTATCTGCTGGCAGAGCCGGAGCATCAGGCGATTCAGAATTGGGTACGTGATCTTCTGCACTTGTATAAAGGTAAGAAGGCGATGTACGAGCAGGACCAGTGCGGAGAAGGCTTTGAGTGGATTAATGCAGATGATGCATATAGAAGTATCTACAGTTTTATACGTCATTCCAGAGGCGGCCGGAAGAATCTGCTGTTTGTCATTAATTTTACTCCGATGGAGTGGGCGGATTACCGTGTGGGTGTTCCGAGAAAGAAGCAGTACAGGCTGGTATTAAACAGTGATGATGTACAGTACGGCGGAAACGGCCAGGAGAGAGCGCTTATATACCGTGCACAGAAGCAGGAATGCGACGGGCGTCCATTTTCCTTTGCGTATAGATTGTCACCATATGGGGTTGCTGTGTTTGAGTTTTAGGAGGAACAGGTAGCGTGCAAAGATATGCATCACATATGCAACAAAAGGAATTATTATATTTTATCAATTGCGCAGATTAATTCTTGAATATCAAAATGAGTATATACCTTTTCGGTAAGGGACATAGAAGAGGAATGACCTACGATTTTTTTAATAATTGTTTGTTCGACACCTTTTGCTGCCAGCAGTGAGATACATGTATGCCGGCAGCAATGAGGTGTCTTATTAATTGCCAGATCCTGGACGATTGGCTTGTAGTAGTGGTCATAAAAATTACGGTAGGAAAAAGGTTTTCCGGCGTTTGTATGCAGAAGATACAGGGAAGAAGGTACAGAGTTATACCATATTTTATAAAAGGGGAGTACCTTAGCCGCTATAGGTACACAGCGGATTCCATTTTTAGTTTTGCTGCTGATAACATCAAAATAGCGTTCCTTCAGATGGACATTCTCTTTGCGTAATTCCAAAAATTCAGAGATTCTTACACCATTATAAATAAGCATTAAAATAATCTGGCAATAACGGTCGTCTTGACGCTGCCACAGATGTTCAATTTCACTGTCCGATAATTTTTCTCTTAAATACTGGATATTATTTTTAGACTGATATTTTTGGATATCCACATAAACAGCATAGTTTTTTGTACAGATGTCGTGTTTCATGGCATAGTCATATAACTGATTAAACAGGATTTTGAGTTTTTTCAGCGTAGGATAATTTTTGTTGCAATGATCGGCTACATATTGGAGATCGATTAACCGGATGTCCTTAAATGTGCGGTTATATAAAATCTGGCACAGTTCGTATGCTGCCTGATAACAGCGACGGCTGGATGCGGATACGGAAGGATATTTTTCTAAAGACCATTGCTTGTATACCTCTTCAAAAGAGAGGCTGGAAACTGAACATCTGAATGGAGAGTTATTGTATTCTGCCAAAAGCTGCAAGCCTTCGGCACGTGTTGAAGTAGTTCCGATTACAGTGAATTGTTGTATTTTGCGTTTAGTCACGGGATCATATTTCCAGCCGATTGTTTTGCGTACGAGATAAGGCTTTCGTCTGTTTCCGGAAAGCTTTACAACACTTCCATAGCCATTGGGCAGACGCATGTGATATACCTCCTGAGTGGATTTATGAGAATTATAGCATAAATACAAGAGAAAAATGGAGGAAATAAGAGAGAAAAGTTTTAAAAAGGAAAAGAAGATTAAGTAACATAAATGCAACAAAATATAAAAAACTCCCATAAAATAAAGGGAGTTCAATTACTAAGCTAGTAACTTATATCATTTTCTATTTTAACAAATGATATATTCTAAATGTATGATACATCTGTATAACTAAGAAGTCAATATAAAATTTAGAAAAAATATGTAATATGTACAAAAAATAAAAAGTGAATTAATAATTAGTGAATAATTACATATTTTTTTGTTGACTTTTTGTGAAAAGCAAACATATAATAGAGCAACAATAATTGTTCTTTTCAAATTTCGTTTATAAAAATCTTAAAGTTTTTAATATATTTCCACACTATAAAAAAGAGATATACAATATTTATACAAGACTGGCTGACAGGATGGTTTTGTGATTGAGAGAGGAGTCAGATAAAAATTATGAAATTGGAGCCTTATTTTACGAGACAAAATTTTGACTATGTATCACCGGTTCCGTTATACGTCCAATTATATAAGTTAATTAACAGTAAAATCGTTGAAAGGATATGGAAACCTGGAGATATTCTTCCGCCGGAAAGATGGATTTGTAATGAGTTGGAGCTCAGCAGGACAACAGTGAGACAGGCCTTGAATCAACTAGCTCAGGAGGGGAAAATTGTCAGGACTAAAGGGAAAGGAACAGTTGTAGTCAAACCTAAACTCAGACGGAGTCTGAATAATTTGTATAATTTTTCTTCAGAGATGATGGAATTGGGGATGACGCCGCATTCAAAGCTGGTATCCTTCGAGGTGATTAAGCCGCCGGCTTTCGCCGCACAGCAATTAGAGATAGAGCAGAAAACAAAGGTATATAAGATATGTCGTTTAAGATATGCTGACAATGAGTCTCTGCTGCTGGAAACAGCATATATACCTGTCCGGCTCTGTCCTAATCTCACGGCAAAGGAACTGAATGATTCGTTATATGCAATGATTATAGAATATACAAATGCTCTTCCGGCGGAGGCATCAGAAGTTTATGAGGCAATTGCGCTGACGGAAAAGCAGGCAAATTTGTTAAATACGAAGCCTGGCATGCCTTCCTTTAGAATTCAAAGGACTTCAAAAAACACAAATGGAGACATTTTTGAGTATAGCGTTATCTTAGCTCCCGGAAATAGAAATAAGTACGAGATTACTTTGAAAAGAAATTCTATAGATTACACAAGAATTGTATAGACATATAAAAACATGGGTTTGCAGCCTGATATCGGATTTTCGGTATCAGGTTTTTTTATGATATAAGAAGCGTCGTTTACTATATCATAAAAATTTTTCAGAGGATGAGTGGAGGCTGCCGGCTGTTCAGTTACTAGCTTAATAACTACAGGAAGGAGGATATGAGCAGGAATTATTTGAAGTTTCAGAAAAGAACATTATTGTAATTTGTAAAAAACAAGAACAAAGGAGGAAAAAATGAAGATGAGAAAAATATTGGCGGCTATTCTAGTTATTGTGATGATGACAGGTATGTTAGCGGGCTGCAAAGAAAAGACAGAGGAAGGCGCGCAGAAAGAGGAGAATTCATCTTCGGAGGAGAAAACACTTACAATTGGCATCTCCGTAAGAAATATTGAAAATCCGTACTATATTCAGGTTAAAGAGGGTGTTGAAAAATTTTGTGAGTATATGAAGGAGAAGGGGGAAAAAGTAGAATTTGATATTCAGTTTATTGCGTGTGATTCCAGTGACGAGCAGCAGATTAGTGATGTTCAGTCCATAGTAGCCCGTGGGGGAGAGGATACCATTATCTATATTGATCCGAATAACGCGTCGGTATGTTCTTCAGTGGCAAAAATATGCGAGGACAATAAAGTGTACTGGTGCAGTGTCTGGTCCTATGCAGACGGAGTATATCCGTATGATTATAAATATTATGCATTTTATCAGTCTCCAGGTGAGGTAGAGGTAGAAAAGGAACTATGTCTGAATATGTTTGAAACCTTTTCAGTACCGAAAAAGGGGAAGGTACTTTTTATTAAGGGACTGGAAGGAAATACGGCATCAGGACACCGGTATGAGGGATTTTCACAGGCGGCAGAGGAATGCCCGGATATAGAGGTTTTGGATGTACAGAACGGGGACTGGAATCCGCAGACGGCACAAGATTTAACAAACACATGGCTGAACAAGTATGGTGCGGAAAATATTGATGCCATCGTTTGTGCAAATGATGAGATGGCGCTGGCGGTTGTCGAGACATTAAAGGCAGAAGGTTTGAACGGAAAGATTAAGGTTACAGGATTTGACGGAATACAAGATGCAGTGTCAGCTATTCAGGCAGGAGATATGTATGGAACTGTAGGAGCGAATCCTTATATTGAGGGTGGTCTGGGGATTGCGTATCTGTATGACTGCTGGAGCGGAAATCTGGATCTTGATACCTTAGAGGAGGGACAGCGTTCATTTCTGACAGAGCCAGAATTAATTACAGTAGATACGGTAGAAGAATTTGTTAATAAAGAGATAAGCCTTGATTTTGAAAATTATATGTCTATGGCTGCCGAAGAGATTGATTTGAGAAGTTATAAATAAGAAGCATACGGCGGGGACATCTTGATGAACCCCGCTGTAATGTCATAAAAAGGATGCGCAGGTGGTTATATGGAGCAAATTGGAAAAAGAAGTAATGTATCAATAGCAGAGGAATATGCTTTAAAAATAAAAAGAGAAGAGCAAAGAAACTTGTTTATGCAGCTGATGCCGGCAGGTCTTCTGATAATTCTTATTCTTGTATTTGGAATGATTACCCCGCAGTTTTTAACAATCAGCAACCTGTATACGAATATACTGACTTCCATGTCTATTTTGGTTATTATATCCGTTGGTGCAACATTTATCATTTTGATGGGAGCTATAGATTTATCGGTAGAAGGTGTTGTTGGTTTTGCCGGCTGTCTGCTTGGTCTGCTGGTGCAAAATTCGGCGAATCAACGGGATTTGGGATGGGCCGGGGTAATCATTGCAGTTGCTGCTGCGGCATTGATCGGAACAATGATTGGGATTATACATGTAAAGCTGAGACTGCCTTCTTTTATTGTAACATTTAGTGCGGGATATATTGCCTATGGGCTGGGGGTTCTCACCTATAAAGGAATCCCCGCAGCGATAACGGACAAAGGAGTCAGAGGACTTTATTTTTCTAAGTTTTTCGGCCTTCCTATACTGGTGTGGATTGCGGCAGCAGTATTTGTATTGGGTATTTTTCTTGAAAAACGGACAGCATTTGGAAGATATGTATTTGCTATAGGAGATAATGAAAAAATTCCGCAGATGACAGGAATCAATGTGGGGCTGGTCAAAATAAAAGCATTTGCATTTGCCGGGTTCTGCATGGGGACAGCAGGTGTACTTGGAGCGGCAAAGCTTGGGACAGCACAGATATACATTGGACAGGATTGTCTGTTTCCTACATTGACGGCAGTTGTTGTCGGAGGAACTTCCATGAGTGGCGGAAAAGGAGGTATGTTGAACACATTAATCGGAGCGCTGATAGTAACTGTATTAGATAATGGAATGGTTATGACAGGTGTGCCCTCCATATGGCAGAAGTGCGTACAAGGACTCATTATCATCATGATGGTTGTCCTTACGAGCAGTAAAAAAGCTAAGAAAATTGTCAAATAGAAAAGAGGTGGACAGCTATAATGGAAAGAAAAATTATGTTTTCCTGTGTAGATATCAGCAAGGATTTTTCGGGAATGCATGCACTCGACCGTGTGAATATGGAAATATATGAAGGTGAAATTATTGGTTTGATTGGGGAAAACGGTGCGGGAAAGTCTACTCTTCTAAAAATTATTATGGGTTTTCAGCAACAGACATCCGGGAAAATGTGTATATACAACGAACTGTTTGCGCCCATGTCCACAAAGGAGGCAAATCAAAGAGGGATCGGGATGGTTTATCAGGAGCAGTCATTGGTAGCTAATCTGACTGTGGCGCAAAATATATTTTTTGGTTTTGAAAAGCGGTTCTTGCGTTTCGGATTTGTTGACTGGGGCAGAATCAATCGGGAAGCAAAAGAAGTAATGAAGGAATGTGGGGCAGAAGGCATTGACCCGAAGAAGAAGGTGAGTGAACTAAATTTTGCAACGAGACAAATGGTAGAAATCTCTAAAGTACTAAATTCTGTGAAGATGTCGGGTGCATCAAAATATTTAATATTATTAGATGAGCCTACCTCTCTTCTTAATGATGAAGAGATTAAAATTCTGTTTTGCCAGGTACGCAGGCTTAGGGAGGAAGGACATTCGGTTATTTTCGTTTCACATAGACTGGATGAGGTTCTTGAGCTGACAGATAGAATTTATGTATTTAAGGATGGAAGCTGTGTCGGAGAAGTGAAAACTCCGGGAGCAGATGAGGGTGTTTTGTATGAGATGATGGTAGGAAGGTCATCGTCCGGTGAATATTATAAGGTTGAACGTCAGACCGTTCCGGAGGAAGAGATCATATTAGAAGTAGAGGAGTTGTGTCTGATTGGTGCGTTTAAAGATGTTTCCTTTCAGCTTCATAAGGGGGAAGCACTGGGTATATGCGGAGTAGTGGGGTCGGGAAAAGAGGAGCTGTGCTCTGTAATCATAGGAGATGAAAAAGCTGACAGGGGAAAAGTGACGGTATTTCATTCAGAAAAAAAATTCCGATCACCAGAGGATGCACTGCGCTGCGGCATAACGGCAATTCCCAAAGAACGCAGGACAGAAGGAATTATTGGAATTCGTTCTGTTGGAGAGAATATTACAATATCAAATCTTAAAAAACTCGGTAAGGGAATTTTCCTTTCAGGAAGGACAGTGGAAGAAAAAGGAAATGAATGGATTGAAAGGCTGGCCGTTAAATGTAAGGATGTAAATTCACCTGTACAGTTATTAAGCGGGGGAAATGCACAGAAGGTAGTATTTGCAAGAGCTCTGCAAAGCGGCTGCAAAATTCTTATTTTAAATCATCCGACAAGGGGCGTTGACATTGGAGCAAAGGAAGAGATATATTCCCTGATCAGAGACATTACAGAACAGGGAGTCGCGGTTATCATTCTGGGAGATACGCTGGAAGAATGTATTGCATTGTCGAGTACAATTCTTGTCATGAAGGATGGCCTGGTGACGAAGCGATATGATGCGCCGAAGGAAAATAAACCGGAACAGGTAGATATCGTCAGATTTATGATGTAAGGGCAGGAGGTTGTGGTTATGAAGATATTGATAAAGAAAAAGCTCCCGGATATTTCGACATGGATCGGCCTTGCGGCAATTGTCAGTTTGATTGTTTTATTTTCAGCTATGAATTCAAGCTTTGGGAAGGCAGATAATATCAGTAATATTTTGACAGATATCAGTCCGCTGCTTTTGATGGCATCAGGGGTTACCTTTATCATTGTTGTCGGCTCTACGGATTTATCCATCGGGGCAGTATGCTCGCTGTCCTCCATTTTATTTGTCCGTTATGCGGAGCATATTGGACTTGGAGCGTATGTATTGATTGCGGCGGCAGGTTTGATTTCCGGGCTGGTGATTGGAATATTACAGGCAAGGTTTAAGGTTCCCTCATTTATTGCAAGTTTGGGGATGATGTCAATTTGGGAAAGTCTGGCATTAGTGTTTTCTAACAGCGGAACAATTCAGCTGAATCCGAAGCTGTGGTATACGGTAGACTGGATGTCTGCAAAAATATCTATTATTCCGGTAGTATTTCTGGCGGCACTTCTGATTGTTTTTATTTATCTGCTGATACAACACAGTACAAGAATCGGTAAATATGTATATGCAATCGGCGCGAACGAACGTGCGGCATGGATGGCGGGGGTACCTGTCGAGAAGGTGAAGATTGCCTGTTTTGGGGCAGCAGGTGTATGCTATGCTCTTGGAGGAGTTATGTTTGTGGCGAAGATGGTAAGCGGAAGCCCCAATGTAGGCGACAATTATACGCTGCTGTCTATTGCAGCCGTAGCGCTTGGGGGTACATCTATGGCCGGAGGAAGAGGATCTGTAGTAAAAACAATGATAGGTGTTGCGGTAGTCATGATAGTCCGAAACGGCATGACAGTGACGGGAGTTGACAGTTTTTGGCAGAAGATTGTGTATGGAATGATTATAATTATCGCTGCGTATTTGACGGCAGACCATACAAATAAGGAGCAGATTATTAAGTAAAGGAGGAGAACTATGGGTAATGTGCAGTCTTTAAGAACTAAGAAACTAAGACAATGGATTCGAGATGTCATACCTCAAATCTGTCCGGAGAGAGCAGTGTTGATAACAGAATCCTTCAAACAGACAGAAGGGGAGCCAATGCCGCTTAGACGGGCAAAAGCGATGGAACATATCTTAAGCAATATGACTATCTGGATTCATGAAGGAGAGCTGATTGTCGGTAATATGGCAAGCATGCCCCGCAGTGCGCCTGTATTTCCGGAGACAACGACAAATTGGGTGAAGGAAGAGCTTCATACTTTCTGGGAACGCCCGGTAGATAAATTTTTTGTTACGGATGAAACCTATCGTATTCTTATGGAACAGGTCTTTCCTTATTGGGAGGGAAAGACAATAGAGGAGCTTGCAATGGAGTATGTACCGACAGACTCCAGACAGGCCTGGCTTGCCAGTCACAGAGTATTTAATCCTATGCTGTATCTGCAGAATGGTGTAGGACATATGATTGCCAATTATCATACCCCGGTTACCTGTGGTTTTAATGGTATTATAAAGCAATACGAGGATGCGCTGACAGAGCTGGATATGGCAGAGCCGGATTCGATAGAAAAAAGGATATTTTATGAATCCGTTATACGGACCTGTAAGGCAGTGATTGAGTTTGCACACAGGTATTCGGAGCTTGCATTGGAATTGTCACAGGAGGAAGAGGACGAGAATCGAAGAAAGGAACTTATGAAAATTGCCGATGTGTGTAAGCGGGTTCCGGGTGAGCCGGCGAGGACCTTCTGGGAAGCAACTCAGACCTTCTGGTTTGTTCAGATGCTGATTCAGCTGGAGACGGATGGCACCGGAGTCTCTACAGAACGATACGATGAAATTGTGTATCCATATTATAAGCGTGAAGTAGAGGCAGGAGAACTGACTGACGAGTCTGCACAGGAGCTGATAGAGTGTCTTTGGATAAAATTTTTTGAGACGATGAATGTCTACAACCTGGAAAATGCCACATATTTCAGCGGCTATTCTCTGGGACAGATTCTGACAATAGGAGGCGTGGACAAGTACGGAAGGGACGACACAAATGAGGTAACCTATCTGTGTATGAAAGCAGAGGAAAATATCAATCTGCCCCAGCCGAATCTTGCCGTGCGGATAAACCGTAATACGCCGGATAAGTTTTTACATATCGTATGCCGGCATATATCGAAAGGCTCAGGAAAGCCCCATCTTTTTAATGACGATGTGATTATTCCGTCGCTTCTTGCAGATGGGCTTGATATGGAGGAGGCCAGACGATATACTGCGATTGGCTGTGTCGAGCCAGGAGTCGGAGGAAAGATAGACGCATGGGCGAATGCCAGCATGTTTAATCTAGTGAAATGTCTGGAATTGGCGCTAAATGACGGCGTGTGTGTATTGTCCGGCGAGCAGATGGGCCCTAAGACAGGGAAATTAAGTAACTTTGATACTTATGAAAAGATTTTGAAAGCGTATGAGGAACAGGTGGAATATTTTGTAAGTCACATGACAATCTGTGTAAATGCGATTGATATCGCACATCAGAAATTGATGCCGCTTCCCTTTTTGTCAGCGCTGTTTGATGACTGTGTAAAAAAAGGTAAGGACGTATCCCAGGGAGGCGCAAAATACAACTTTTCAGCGCCCCAGGGGGTTGGAGTTGCAGACGTGGCAGATTCGTTAATGGTACTAAAACAGCTGGTATTTGAAGAAAAGAGATATACATTGGCGGAGATAAAGGATGCGATGCAGGCAGATTTTGAAGGATTTCCGATATTACATCGTGATATACAGGCAGTTCCCAAATATGGAAATGACTGTGATGAAGTAGATGAAATAGCAGTATATGTGGGAAGACAGTATTGTGATGAGGTCGTAAAATACGCGAATGCGCGCGGAGGATCATTCAAGCCGGGGTTATATCCTGTATCTGCAAATGTGCCCATGGGCATGGATGTCGGGGCAATGCCAAACGGAAGAAAAAGCAGGCAGCCGTTGGCAGACGGAGTGTCACCGTCAGCCGGTGCGGATATGAAGGGGCCTACAGCAGTTATAAAATCTGTTGCAAAGCTGGATCATATGAAGGCGTCAAATGGAACGCTGCTGAATCAGAAATTTAATCCGGATATTCTGAAAACGGATGAGCAGCTAGAAGAATTTATGGCTCTTGTAAGAGCATATTTTGAGCTGGGCGGCTGGCATATCCAGTTTAATGTTGTGGCGGCGGAAACCTTGCGCGAGGCACAAAAGCATCCGGAGGAGTTTAAGAACCTGTTGGTCAGGGTAGCCGGATACAGCGCATTTTTTGTAGATTTGGATATTTCTCTGCAGGAAAATATCATTGAGCGGACGGAGCAGAAAACCTTCTAGAATTGGAGTGTAACATGAAAGGAATTGTATTTAATATTCAAAAATATTCCGTGCAGGATGGGCCTGGAATTAGAACGATTGTTTTTCTCAAAGGTTGTCCGCTGAGATGTAAATGGTGTTCTAATCCGGAATCAGGAGAATTCTGCCCTCAAATAATATTCCAGAGAAAACTATGTCTGGATTGCAGAAGCTGCATTGTGTCATGTCCCGTGAAAGCGGTTGCGGATGATAGAGGATACGGAAAGGTTATTCATAAGGAATTGTGTTTAAATTGTGGAAGCTGTGTGGAAAATTGTCCGTCAGGTGCACTTAAACGGATAGGAAGGGAGATGACAGTTGAAGAGGTCATTTCAGAGGTAGAAAAGGATTCCATTTTTTACAGAAAGACCGGAGGCGGAGTAACACTAAGTGGAGGGGAGCCCTTTGCACAGGCTGAATTTGTAGAAGAGCTTCTTGGACAATTGAAGGAAAACAGAATTCGAACTGCTGTTGAAACATCAGGATACGTATCGCGGCAAGTACTGGAAAGATGTAAAGATAAGGTGGATTTGTTTTTGTATGATATAAAGCATATGGATGAAAAGGTGCATAAAGCCTATACAGGAGTTTCTAACCGAAGGATTCTGGATAACCTGAAATATCTAAACAGCTGCGGGAAAAAAATCTGGATTCGAATTCCTTTAATCCCGCGGATAAATATGGAATGGGATAATATCCGCCGCACTTTTAAGCTTGCTGAAGGTTTCGCATGCGTAGAAAGAGTGGAGCTTTTACCTTATCATAGATATGGTGTGGGAAAATATGAGCAGCTTAGTATGGACTATGAATTGAAGCATATAAAAGCACCAATGGAGGAAGAGCTTAAAAGTCTGCTGAAGATGATCGGAGAGCATTTTCCCCAGGTGAAATGTATAATTCGATATCATTAAGAGAGGGCTGGTAAAAATTGGATACAGATGTAAGACAGGAGACAGTTTTAGAAAAAACAAGGGAGATACTGGAAAAAGCGGATAGAAAAAAACAACATGGATTCGCTGGGTTTGACGGCTTTGTAGATGAGATTGTCCACATGGTTGACCAGAGATTTGACAGGCAGCATTATTCACGGATTAATACGATTGAGGAATATAGTAAGCGTATCGCGAAGGCAGCAGGACTTAGTACGAATATAGAGGCGGCGGTGGTATATAAAAAGCTGGGTGGTAATGGTCCGATTTTTACAGATGCATTGCGGCGGCAGGAAATACAGCTTTCTTATATGGGCGCTCTTGGCTATCCGCATATAAAAAGTGTGTTTCAGGATTTTGCCGGGGCAGGAGGCAGTACATTGTCCATATCAGAGCCAGGCTATACGGATGCAGTTGAATTCTTAGACGGAAAAATAATACGTTCAAAACTGGATTCGCTGAACCGATTGGACTGGTCTGTGATAAAGGAGAGAAAAGGTCTGGAATATCTCAGGGAGGCTTTGAAAATCTCAGAATTTGCTGCATTCATGAATTGGTCACTTCTGCCCTGTATGAATGAGATATGGCAGGGGATTCTTGATGAAGTACTGCCGTACTCCGTTCCGGAGACATGCAGGAAGAAGAGAAGATTGTTTATTGATCTGGCAGACCCTGAAAAACGAACGAAGGAAGAAATAAAAAAGGCGCTGCATATTCTCGGAAAAATCAGACAGTACTATAAAGTTATCCTGGGAGTCAATAAGAAGGAAGCGTGTGAGCTTGCAGAAATCTATGGGAAAAATATTGAAAATTATCAGGAAATAGATATCAAAGAGATTTGCTGTTTTCTTTTTGATAAGCTTCCAGCAGATATAATTGTCATTCATGCGGTAAAGGCTGCATGTGCTGTGCAGCAGAAGGAAGAACCTGTTTATATTAAGGGTCCGTATTGTCCCGAACCTAGACTTACGACAGGGGCGGGTGATCACTTTAATGCGGGATTCATGCTTGGGCAGATTGCAGGAGGAGGTCTGGAGGAGTCTCTTTGTGCGGCCGTATATTTGTCAGGATATTATGTCAGGAATGGAAGAAGCCCTGATAAAAGGGAGTTACTTGAATTTATAAAAACATATGAAAAAAATTGTTTTTCAGAATGAGAAAGAAAGGATAAAATGATATGAAACCAGAAAAAAAAGCATGTGAGATGAGTGTAAAGGAGCTGTCAGCGTACATAGACCAGTCTGTTTTAAAACCAGAATTCACTCAGGAAGAAATAAAACGGTATATACAGGAAGGAATTGATTTTGGCTGTGCTACGGTATGTGTAAATCCTGCCTCTTTAGAGACTGCCCGCAAATTATGCAAGGGGACGGATACAGGGATCTGCGTTGTATGTGATTTTCCGTTTGGACTTTCTACTACAAGCTCAAAGGTTATGCAGGCGGAGGAGTATTGTAAGGCAGGAGATATTACAGATTTGGACATTGTTGCAAATTATGGATGGATTCGAAGTGGACTTTGGGATAATGTGAGAGAGGATATTCAGGCAGTTTGTGAGGTGTGTCATAAATATAACACAAATGTCAAGGTTATTTTTGAGACAGATGCATTGACACTTGATGAGGTCAGGAAGGCAACGGAAACAGCGATAGAAGCAGGGGCAGATTTTGTGAAGACTTCTACCGGCTTTTTTACAGGAGGAAGAAACGAAGGTGCCACATGTGAGGTGATTGCGGCAATGCTTGAGACAGCGAAGGGCCGCTGTAAAATTAAGGGTTCAGGAGGAATCCGAGACAGAGAGCATTTTTTCAGGCTGATTGATATGGGGGTTGACAGGATGGGTATAGGCTTTCGTTCTACACCGGTAGTGCTGGGATGTACACCTGAGGAGGCTCGAAGTATGATAAATACCTAAGTATTATGTAAGAAAGCAGTTGGCGGTAATGTTCGAAGCAGCGCGATTTATAGTGGCGTAATTTGATGTGTGTGATTTGAAACAAAAGAATTTAAAAAAAATATTCTTGCGAAGCTGGCGGACTGTTGTCCGATAAGGTATAATATTAAAAATGGGATATCGTAAAGGAAAGGGAAAGTCTGATGAGGAATCGCGAGAAAAGGAAATCTTTGAAAATACGGGCTTTGAAAATTGTATTAGCAATAGTTTTAATCTGTGTTTTATTCATAGCAGGCTATGTAATTTATATGCAGCTGCAGTACTATAGAATTGAGGATCACACAGAGCTTGATATAAAAAATAATTCAGATCAGACACTAAAGACAGGAGAGACGTATACCGCAGTGACTTGCAATATCGGGTTCGGAGCCTACGGACCGGATTATAGTTTTTTTATGGATACCGGCGAAATGAGCGATGGTACCAAAACTGCGGGAGAATATGGCAAGGCTGTGAGCCGGGAATCCGTGGAGAAGAACACGGAGGAAGCCATTGAAACGCTTGCACAGATGAATGCAGATTTTATGCTTCTGCAAGAAGTGGACGAGGATTCGGATAGAAGTTATCATGTGGACCAGCGTGAAGCGGTTGAAAATGCATTTCCAGAATATGGAGGGATATTTGCAAATAATTTTCATTCGGCATATCTGCTCTATCCATTCACGGACCCTCACGGTGCTGTTCAGGCCGGGCTTTTGAATCTCAGCCGTTATAAGGTGGCGGAAGCAGAGCGCAGAAGCTATCCGGTGGATAACAGCTTTATTATAAAGTTCACGGATCTGGACAGATGCTTTTCTGTGATGCGGCTTCCTGTAGAGGGAAAAAAAGAGCTGGTGCTGATCAACAGTCATATGTCTGCATACGACAAGGGCGGTGTAATTCGTGCCAGGCAGCTGGAGCTTCTAAATGCCGTGATGGAGCAAGAATATAAATCGGGTAATTATGTCATTGTAGGCGGAGATTTTAATCATGCGCTTGGAGAGGAGGCAGCAGAGGGCTTTCCTTCTCAACAGAAATTTCCTGAGTGGGTATCGGTCTTGACGCAGGAGGAGCTGTCGGACGGAATCAGTATCGTCCGTGCAGAGAATGAACTTAAAGTACCGACCTGCCGGGGGGCGGATATTTCATATACAAAGGGCGTGAATTTTACTACAGTGGTGGATGGATTTCTTGTGTCGGATAATGTGAAAGCTTCAGCAGAGAATATAGATACAGATTTTAGCTTTAGTGATCATAATCCGGTAAGACTCCGGTTTGAATTGGCGGAGTAGGAGTATTAAATAAGCTGTATTTCATAAACTGCGCGTACGCGCAGTTTATGAAATTATACCTTACGTTCCCGCTAAGTGAGATTCTGCTCAATTCCCCATTTACTTCCCAACCAGCACCATAACGCTTCTTGGCCGGATAGTAAAACTGCTTCCTGGAACGGAATATACGCTCTGTGTTTCGTTCCATGTATCTACAGCAACCTCCCAGCACATAGATGCAGGAAGTTCCGGAAGTGTTATCTGAAGTTCTTCCCAGTAGGCGTTAGAGGCGATATAGATTACCTGGGGGCCGGTATCCTTATCCTGCCCGGAGAACATCACTGCGATGTAGTGGTCCTGCCTGGAAAATTGTGTATACCAAGGGGTTACACCGTGGAAGCTTACATCCGGCAGCCCGCAGGTACCGTCGCTTACGTTGATACGCAGGAGACGGTGTTCCTTGCGGAAACGTATCATATACTGGAAAAATTCAAATATATCATGATTTTTTTCAAGAAGGCTCCAATCCAGCCAGGAAATGATATTGTCATGACAGTAGGCGTTGTTATTTCCAAACTGTGTATTGCAGAATTCATCTCCGGCCAAAAACATTGGAATACCCCTGCTGCACATAAGGAGAGAAAATGCGTTGCGGATCATCCGCCGTCTCAGAGTCAGGACTTCAGGATTGTCTGTATCTCCTTCAGCGCCGCAGTTCCAGCTGTGATTATCGTTGCAGCCGTCTGTGTTGTTCCAGCCATTCTTTTCATTATGTTTTTGATTGTAAGAAAACAAATCATATAGAGTAAAACCGTCATGGCAGGTCAGAAAGTTTACAGAGGCATTTTCTCTTGCGTGTACTTCATAGATATCTGTGGAGCCTGCGATACGCAGTGCAGCGGCCTGTGCCATGCCGGGATCTCCTTTTATATATCGGCGCATATCATCCCGGTATCGCCCATTCCATTCTGCCCAGCGGTTCCAGGAAGGAAAGGTTCCTACCTGATAAAGCCCGTCGGCATCCCATGCTTCTGCGATAAGCTTTACATCTCCTAAAATCGGGTCAAATGCAAGGGACTGTAAAAGAGGAGGCTTATTCATAGGCGTTCCGTCTTCATTTCGTCCCAGGATTGAGGCTAAATCAAAGCGGAATCCATTTACCCGGTAGGTTGTAACCCAGTACCGCAGGCAGTCCAGTATCATTTGCCGGACGATAGGATGGTTGCAGTTTAGAGAGTTGCCGCAGCCGCTGAAGTTATAATAATATCCGTCAGGGGTCAGCAGGTAATAGATGTTGTTATCGAAGCCCTTGAAAGAGAAAAAAGGTCCCTTTTCATTTCCCTCGGCAGTATGATTAAAAACTACATCCAGATAGACCTCAATTCCGTGCTGGTTAAAGGTCTGAATTAATTTTTTTAGTTCATTGCCCTCCCGGTTATATTCTGTGCTGGCAGTATAGCTTGTATTGGGTGCAAAAAAGCTTACAGTATTATATCCCCAGTAGTTGCAGAGTTTTTCTCCGTCAACCTCACGGTAATCCTGCATTTCATCAAATTCAAAGATCGGCATCAGCTCGACGACATTAACGCCAAGCTCCAGAAGGTAAGGAAGCTTTTCCATAAGTCCGGCAAAAGTTCCGGGCTTAAATACCCCTGAGGATTGGTGTTTTGTATAACCACGGACATGAAGTTCGTAGATAATCAGGTCTTCCATAGGAAGAAGAGGAGCAGCCATATCTTCCCAGTCGAAGTCATCCTTTACCACTCGTGCCCGGTAATGCTGACCGCGCGGGGAGGTTGCCCCCCAGCAGCTCTGTCCCGTAACAGCCTTGGCATAGGGATCCAGCAGATATTTGTTTTTATTAAATATCAATCCTTTTTTGGGCTCATAGGGACCATCCACCCGGTATGCGTATTCGAATTCTTCTATATTGAGCTTGAATACGATCATGGAATACACATTTCCAATCCGGTAATGATGAGGAAATGGAAGCACTGCAAAAGGTTCCGCTTCCTCCCGTCTAAATAAGAGAAGCTCGATGGAGGTTGCACTGCGGGAATATACAGTAAAATTTACACCTCCGGGAATGGCTGTAGCACCATTTACTTCATAAAATCCGGGGCGGACATCAAATCCGTCTATATGGTCCATTGGAACCAAGTGGATGGTGCGTGGGAGATTCAGTTCGGGTATTTTATTTTCATTTGTTTTCATTAGTTGTCCTCTTCCTCATATAGAATCTTGGCAGCAGATATTGTATCTGTATTCGAGTCGGCCTTGTCGTTTTCTATAACTTCTTCAGGTTTTGTGTTTTTGATTTCTTCCTCAGCGATTTCGATAAGCTGAGTGCCTATCTCAGAATCCAGCTTTTTGGAGCGCTTTTCAAGCTCTCTAAGATGTTCCAGTTTACCGTCGGAGGACTCGGCGTCGTGGGCGCGGTCAAGCTTCAGCTCAGATTTTAGAACTTTAATTCTTCCGTCTAAGGCTGTCTTCGCCGAATCTATGGTTTCTACATTTTCTATATCGTTGGACAAAACGGTAATATCGGTCATTCGTTTATCTAATATTTCCTTCCGCGTCTTTGGCTCTTTATCTGTTTTTTGTTCGTTGTTTTTTTCTGTCTGTTTTTCTGCTTCCCTTGCCATGGCTTCGGCAATCTGCTCGTCAATATTTTCCAGCTGCTCATCGTAGAAATCCAGTTGCGATTTGATGGTTTCCATAGAGCCTCCGTCCTTGACGGTTTTAAGCAGTGCATTTTTCCTGTCAGTAAGCTCTGTCTTGAGCTTAATAAGGTTATTTAGATGACTGCGGAGACCGCCCTGAGGCGACAGGATGAATACATCACGCCGATCATCCTGTGAGGCTGCATCTGTGCTGCCGGGAGATTTGCCTGAGCCGCTTTTATTCAGCCCATAAGGATTGAAAATGGTGTTAGTCTGAAAGGCTGGGTGAAAGTTTAATTTCATAATGCATATGCTCCTTTTGATTTGTGCAGAATCTATAAATTCGTGTTTGTATTTGACATGTTTATATATCGGAAGAATATGAGGCAATCTTAATATTTACAACTGAATGTTGCGGGTCACTGTTTGGAATCTGTCAGAGCAAAGTGTCCATCTTGCAGAAGTTTTATGATTATAGTAAACTAAAAGCGGCGGGAAAGAAACAAAAGAGATAACAAAGGAACGAATAAGATGAATAAATTTGTATACCTGTATGAGCTGGATTCTGTAAGAAATAATCCGAAAGAGATTGAGCTTGGACAGAAAGCTCTTTTTGAGGAAATTGTGAAAAATGGAAATATAGTTATCCTGGCATTTAACCAGCTGACAGATTCTGAGGCATTTTTGAGTGCGGTAAAGGATAAAAAGACTTATGAGAGTATTGTCGGGCTGTTTACTTTGGGGGCATTAAAGGTTTCTCAGTTTGGCGGGACAAGAACAGCATCTCAATATATGCAGAATTCAATAGAAAAATGTCTGGGAGGAGAAGGAAATAAGTTTCTCTTTTCGGGGCTTCCAGTATTATGTACGGATAACGAAATGCTGAAGACAATAGGAGATGCGCTGAGATACAGTGATATTGGTGTTCTGAGAGAGATGGCAGAAAAGGAGCCGGACGGTGAAGAAAAGGAACGGCTGGAATATATTGAGAGGTTTATCCGTATGATATTACTTCTTAGTGTTGAGGAACCGGCGGGGCATCCTGCGAAACAAACGAGGAAACGAAGTTTTGTGGAATTTTATGGGAAA
Organism: uncultured Lachnospiraceae bacterium; assembly: GCA_946558465.1. Taxonomy (GTDB): domain Bacteria; phylum Bacillota; class Clostridia; order Lachnospirales; family Lachnospiraceae; genus CAPEBR01. The sequence goes on along the minus strand of CAMNTM010000003.1, from coordinate 244,220 downwards.
ATCTTTGAGGTGCTTTTCGAAATAACAGATAAAAAGGCTGGGGAAGTGCAAAATGAAGAAATAAAAAAATTGCTTCCGAAATCATTAGAGATACTGAGAAATATTGAACGAAGTTTAGAAGAAGCACAGCAAAACAACCGGACTAACTGGGTAAATCGGATTAATGAAGCTGGAGAAAAGACAGATGCCCATGGTCTTGCAGAGGCGATAGTAGATCTGTGTTATAATTATACAGTAGAGGATAGCATTTGTGAGGTTTCCCGTCATTATCTGGAAGAGGGTGGAGAATGTGGACGGTTTGAAGATGATTTTCTACAGAGACTGACGGAGTATTGGAAATCTTACAGAAAGGGTGTACATACATTTTGTAAAGGAGATAAAGAGGAGAGAGAAAAATACGAGGTGGCTCTGCCGTACTGGGATACTGCTGTGCGGGTTGTGCGGGAGATAAAAAAGCAGGGAGGAATGAGGCAGGATAGACAGGAGATAAAAAAGCAGGGAGGAGAGGAGCAGAAAATAAAAAAACAGGAAGCATATGAGGAAAATTATACAAAGGAGAAGAAGAGCTGGCGCATAAAGCTGATTCGTCAGATGGGTGCCAGGTTTGGAACAGCGTTTATATACATTGTACTTTTTTGTCTGGCGGATCTGGGGATTAATCTGGCAGAGGACAGTCTGTTTGAGGCTGCGGCGTGGCTGCAGCCGGAGATCATACCTGAGTGGGTGTGGGAGGTTATCTATTCTACGGTTTTATTTGGTATTATAGGTTCGGTTGTTTCGGAGATTTTCCATCTGCCGGATATTCTGGAGAGCTTAAAAGGAATTGTGACGGGGGTTAAAGATTCATACAGAATTATAAAAGCACCAAAGCATATTGCATATTATAATGTATTGTGGGATAGAAATAACTCAGCAACGGGAGGGAATAAAAAATTATGAGCAGCAGATACACGAAAGGTCCCCAGTGGCAGGAATATTTAGAGCTGATGCGCCAAAGGCCGGCGGCGTTTCTTCAATCAGAGCATCTTGAAATTATCACAGAAGAGGCGATGGTGGAGAGATATGTGAAAGAAACACAGAAACCGGTAGGAGTGCTCTATAAAAGTGACTATAATATGTTGGTGGTAGATTTGGTGAGGAATGAAAATCAGCAGCTGTTTACCTATGAACGTCTGCTTCCGAAAGTGCAGTCAGGAGCTGTGGCGGTGATTGCAGTTTGGAATAAAAGCTTTGTTCTCCTGAAACAATACCGTCATGCTCTTCGGGCGGAGCAGTATGCATTTCCAAGAGGCTTTGGGGAAGAAGGAATTTCGGCGGAAGAGAATGTAAAGAAGGAAATTTGTGAAGAGCTGGGAGCCCAGGTAAGAGAAATGACCTGTTTGGGAACTGTGTATGCGGACAGCGGCCTTACAGGCAATCCGGTAAAAGTATATATGTGTGAGGTGCATAGCGTTAAGGAGAAGTTAGGCTATGAGGGGATTACGGAGGTAACGCTGCTTTCAGAAGGAGAGCTGGAGCAGTGGATTGCCGAAGGCAGGATTACGGACGGTTTTACTCTTGCGGCATATAGTCTGTACAGATGCCGCCGTGAAGCTGATGATATAAGATGTCTGTGAGAAATTCTACAGATTCTTTGGAGCCGCTTTCAAGCCACGCGATATAGACATTAAACAGAGCGCCGGCATAGGCCAAGAGACTGTAATGCAGGCAGACGGAGTTGTCTGAACTGCCGCAGTAGGTGGTAAGGAGATGGGAGCTTAAGGCCTCAAGCAGCAAATATCCCATGCCGACATGGATAAGACAGGAGATGAAATCCGCATATTTTTCAAAATACCGGAAGCAGTGGAGGATGTTTTGATATTCGCCATAGTTTTCCGGTATTTTGCTGTGATAGACATCCTCACAGTAGATTTCTACAATCTCATCCATATAGGTGCGGAATACTTCTTCTTTGGAATGATAATTTCTATAATAAGTCATGCGGGAAACGCCGGCGCGGGCTGTCAGCTCCGAGATAGTTATGGCAGAGAATTCCTTTTGCCGGGCAAGCTGAATTAAAGCAGTGACAATGCATTCGCGGGCAAGCTGATTTGAATGATTTTTTCGTTTCATGAACAAATACCTCCATTTTGTAACAGTGTGGAAAGAAAGGTTGAATCTGAAATTATGGAATGTTACAATATGTAACAGTTTTATTTTAAAAGAAATCCGAGTAGATTACAAGAAATTTACTTTCTATCAGAGCTGAAAATGGAGAGGAATAAAAGTATGGAAAAAATAGCAGTATTAACGGACAGCAACAGCGGCCTTACACGAGAGGAGGCCGAGAAATACCGGATTCATATATTGCCTATGGTGTTTTTTGTCGATGAAAAGGAGTGCACAGAAGGGGTTACTTTGACAGAGGAATTGTTTTTTGAAAGTCTGCGCAGGGGAAAACCAGTGAGTACTACTCAGCCTTCTCTTGCGGAGCTTAGTGAGGTGTGGGACAGACTTCTTGAGACACATGACAAAATCCTGCATATTCCAATGTCAAAGGCTTTAAGCGGAGGCCATGATGCGGCAGTAGTGCACAGCCGGGAATATGAAGGGAGAGTCGAGGTAATTGACAGTAGAAGAATCTCTGTTACGCAGGCGTCTATGGCAATACGGGCAAGAGAGCTGGCAGATGAGGGTCTGACGGCAGAGGAGATTAAGATGCGCATGGAGGATATGGCTCTTGAGGCTTCGATTTATATTACGGTGGAGTCCCTGGAATATCTGAAAAGAGGCGGGCGTATCCGCGGAGCGGAGGCAGTGGCCGGAGAAATATTGAATATCAAGCCGGTAATTCAGGTTAAGGGCGGGCTTTTGGAGACCTACAGTAAGGTTAGAGGGCGTAAAAAGGCGAAAAAAGAGATAGAGGATATTATATTAAAGGAAGGCAGAGAGCTGGCTGAACGGTACGGAGAGGACAGGCTGGAAATATATGTCGGTCATGCAGACGCAAAAGAGGAGGCGGAAGAATGGCGCGAGAGATTTGAAAATATGTTTCCGGGGAAGGAAGTCGGTATTGCGAAGCTTCCAATGAGTATCTGCTGTCATGTAGGACCGGGAACGATAGGGGCAGCGGTATGTGTAAGCAGGAAATAAGAAGACTTCAAGTATTGTAAATTACTTCGTAAATGTTATAAAAATGTCAGGGTCAGATGGCCATATACAACATGCTTGCATGTCGATATATGACGCTGGGACCTGTAAAAACATGCAGGCTGGCACAGGCTGATTATGATGGGAAGTTGGAAAAATGAAGCTAGATAGAGTTAATGAACAAAGCAATGACGGAAAGGTAAGATTTACTGCGACGAACAAGGTGAATAAGCAGCTGTCAGACGAGGATGTAGAGGCATTGAAGGATGTGCGTTTTAACGCCGATTTTGCATTCGGAATTGATTTAGGATGTGGAAATATGGATATTATATCACCGTCGTCGGTGCTTTCTGTGGACTGGGAAGGTTCCGAGTATAAGCCGGTGGATGTCTGGGGAGTGGAGATGCATATGCTCTGGGTGGAAAGGAATGCAGCTGGTGAATTAGCGCCGGCAAAAGAAGCAGATGGCAGTGAAAAAAGATATAACAATTATATCAGGGCATGGGTGCTTTACGATGATGACGGCAGCGAAGTTAAAGATTGGGATACATGGACAGGGGATAACGGCTGGGATTATTTTCGAGGAGAAAAGCAGTATAATCTGGGAAATAAAACGATACAGACATATAAACCGGATATTCTTGTAATTCAGACACTTGACAAACCAAGAATACATGGAGAATGGGAGTGGGGTGCCCTGTCCTCTCATACTTTTGTCATTGACTGGGGCGATGGGAAGCTGAATTATAAGGGAGAGACTTCGTCAGAGGATTATGTGATTGGTGGTTTTGACGGGAAGGCAGTAGTTTCCAGTTCAGAGTTCAGTGATGTTTTAAGAGAGAACCAGACAAGAAATGTGGTGATTCGCTCTGGAAATGATGTGACATTTATTTTTAAGGCAGGAACAATGAATGCGGTAGCCGGCAAAACGGATTATGATTTTTCTGTTGTGGTAAATCGGGATTATGATACTGCCGCGGGCCTTCCTTCCCAGGTAGACAGCAGTAATTTTGTAGCAAAGGTAGATTATAATTATTCGGGACAGCTTCCGGCAGAAGCCGAGATTCGTGTCTATGTGGGAACAGGTTACGCAGGTCAGACTTTATATTACAGCCAGCTGATGAATGACGGCGCTCTTTCTCTGGTACAAGAAGCAGTTGCAGACGCAGCCGGTTACATTACAGTAAAGCAGAATCACTGCTCAAGTTATGTAGTTACGAAAACGAATCCTGCAGCAGGCAGTAATAGCGGAACGCAGACGGGAGGAAATGGCGGCAGCAGCGGAACAAAGCCGGGGAACGGCGCAAAGCCTTAGATTAATATCTCATATAAAGATTAGATAAAATATAATGCATCGGGAATGTAAGAAAAAGGCTTGCATTTTCGCGGGTTGTATGGTATGCTAACCTAGCGAATGGAAGTAGGTCTTTTTTTTATGCCTAAATTACGGCAGTCTCGCAAGCTGCCGGGCAACACGTTAACAAACGGTCATTATTAAAAAAAGCGAGGTGGAAGTTGTGCGTACGAGAATCACATTGGAATGTACAGAATGCAAACAGCGTAACTACAACATGACCAAGGATAAGAAAACTCATCCGGAGCGTATGGAGACAAAGAAGTACTGTAAGTTCTGCAGGTCTCATACCATGCATAAGGAGACAAAGTAGCCGCGTAAAGGAGTGTGAATGTCATGAGTGATAAGACTCAGAAGAAAAGCTGGTTCAAGAATCTCGAAAGAGAATTCAAGAGAATTATCTGGCCAGACAAGATGACACTTGCGAAACAGACAACGGCAGTTGTTTCTGTATCCGTAATATTGGGGGCAATCATAGCGCTGCTTGATTTCCTGGTTCGTCAGGGAGTTGATATTTTAATCAACTTGGGCTGATTGAACTGACAGCAAGAAAGGTGAGTTTATGTCAGAGGCAAAATGGTATGTAGTTCATACCTATTCCGGGTATGAGAACAAGGTTAAGGCTAACATTGATAAGACGATTGAGAACAGGCACCTGGAAGAGCAGATTCTTGAAGTTCGTGTCCCGATGCAGGATGTGGTAGAGCTTAAGAACGGTGTCCAGAAGATGACACAGAAGAAGATGTTTCCGGGCTATGTGCTGATTCATATGATTATGAATGATGATACCTGGTACGTTGTGCGCAACACGAGGGGCGTTACAGGATTTGTTGGTCCCGGTTCCAAGCCGGTTCCTCTTACCGCCGCTGAGATGGCGCCGCTGGGAATCAAGCAGGAAAATATTGTTGTTGATTTTGCAGAGGGCGATACTGTTCAGGTTATTGCCGGTGCATGGACCGACACGATAGGAGTCGTACAGGCTATGAATATGCAGAAGCAGAGTCTCACAATCAATGTAGAGCTGTTCGGCCGCGAAACGCCGGTTGAAATTAGTTTCGCAGAAGTAAAGAAGATGTAATTACTGCAGACGGCAGTCAGTCTGGTCATGGGGCATATGCTGTCTGGCATGTAAAAACAAATTGAGTGGGAGGGGTTAAGTCCCCGGAGGTACCACAAGGAGGTAATTGATATGGCAAAAAAAGTAGAAGGTTACATTAAGTTACAGATTCCGGCCGGAAAAGCAACACCGGCACCACCGGTTGGCCCTGCGCTTGGCCAGCATGGTGTGAATATCGTTGAATTCACGAAGCAGTTCAATGCAAGAACCGCAGACCAGGGAGATATGATTATTCCTGTAGTTATTACTGTTTACAATGACAGAAGTTTCAGCTTCATTACAAAGACACCGCCTGCAGCTGTTTTGATTAAGAAGGCATGCAATATTAAATCAGGATCTGGTGTACCGAATAAGACAAAGGTTGCAACTATTACAAAGGATCAGGTTCGTGAGATTGCAGAGCTTAAGATGCCGGATCTAAATGCAGCAAGCGTTGAGGCAGCTATGAGCATGATTGAAGGAACCTGCCGTTCTATGGGCGTAAAGGTAGCTGAATAGGCCGAAAGCAGTCTGGTGAAATCAGGCACAGAGCAGATTGAGCTTAGTGAATACTATAAATTGTAAACAAATTTCGTGGGAGGGGTATCCCGACATTACCACAAGGAGGTTATTTAGATGAAAAGAGGAAAGAAATATGTTGAGGCTGCAAAGGCAATTGACAGAGGAACACTCTACGATGTTGCGGACGCAGTATCATTAGTTAAAAAAACTGCAGTGGCAAAATTCGATGAGACTATCGAAGCTCATATCAGAACAGGATGTGACGGACGTCACGCTGACCAGCAGATCAGAGGTGCTGTTGTACTGCCGCATGGAACAGGAAAGAAGGTTCGTATTCTTGTATTTGCTAAGGATGCAAAGGCTGAGGAAGCAAAAGCAGCAGGAGCAGATTATGTTGGCGGAGATGAATTGATTCCGAAGATTCAGAATGAAAACTGGTTTGAATTCGATGTAGTAGTTGCGACACCAGACATGATGGGGATTGTCGGACGTCTTGGACGTACACTTGGACCAAAGGGACTTATGCCGAACCCGAAGGCAGGTACGGTAACGATGGATGTTACGAAGGCAATTCAGGATATCAAAGCTGGTAAGATTGAGTACAGACTTGACAAGACAAACATTATCCATGTGCCGTTAGGTAAGGCTTCATTTACCGAGGAACAGATTACGGACAACTTCCAGACGCTGATTGATGCGATTAATAAAGCAAAGCCGGCAGCAGTAAAGGGACAATTTTTAAAGAGTGTGACCCTTACTTCTACAATGGGACCGGGTGTCAAGATTAACCCGATGAGGCTGGTATAGAGAACTGAGTGAATCGGGGACGGGGTAAAATTAATTTTACCCCGTCCCCGGCTATTGACAAACAAAAAGAAATATGTTATTTTCTAAAAGTAACTGCCGAAGACAGCAGGTGCTGAAAAGCGTAAGGATAAAAACGCCTGCCGAGGAAAAGTTAAATTCATGATGTGGATTTATATACCTCTGTGTCTTTGATGCGGAGGTTTCTTTATTTGGCAGCATACCTAAAATAATATAAGGAGGTGCACCATTCGTGGCAAAAGTTGAGTTAAAACAGCCAATCGTACAGGCTATTGCAGAGGATGTAAAGGATGCAGCAAGCGTTGTGCTGGTAGATTACCGCGGACTTACTGTTGCTCAGGATACGGAACTGCGTAAGCAGTTAAGAGAGGCAGGAATTATCTACAAGGTATATAAGAATACCATGATGAGGAGAGCTTTTGAGGGAACAGAGTTTGCTGCTCTGGATGAGCATTTGGAAGGCCCAAGTGCAATTGCAGTTTCAAAAGACGACGCAACTGCTCCGGCAAGAATTCTTGCAAAGTTTGCAAAGGATGCAAAGGCTCTTGAGTTAAAAGCAGGCGTTGTGGAAGGCCAGGCGTATGACCAGGCAGGTCTGCAGGCTCTTGCAACGATTCCGTCAAGAGAAGAATTACTGTCCAAGCTGCTTGGAAGCTTACAGTCACCGATTACCAATCTTGCACGTGTTCTTAATCAGATTGCGGAACAGGGCGGTCCGGAGGCGTGCGAGCCGGCCCCGGCAGCCGAGGAGTAGAGCAGAGCACTTGGCGAGGTTGTGTCGAGCCTAGTGGTCTTGATGCAGCAGCGGGTAAAGATAACCCGTAAAATTTAAGGATTTATAAAAAATCAGAAGTTTAAAATCAAATCAAAAAATAAAAACCAGGAGGAAACAAAAAATGGCAAAGTTGACAACAGCTGAGTTTATTGATGCAATCAAAGAATTATCAGTATTAGAGTTAAATGAATTAGTAAAAGCATGTGAAGAAGAGTTTGGCGTATCTGCAGCAGCAGGCGTAGTAGTTGCAGCAGCAGGCGGAGAGGCAGCAGCAGAGGAAGAGAAGGATGAGTTTGATGTAGAATTAGTATCTGCCGGATCCTCTAAGGTTAAGGTAATCAAGGTTGTTCGTGAGATTACAGGACTTGGCTTAAAGGAAGCAAAGGCTGTAGTTGATGAAGCTCCGAAGGTAGTTAAGGAGGCTGTTTCTAAGGCAGAGGCTGAGGAAATCAAAGCTAAGCTTGAGGCTGAGGGTGCAGAGGTTAATTTGAAATAACAGAAGTACTTTACCAGAGGATACTGTGCGCAGGCTGCAGTATCCTCATTTTCGTTTATAAGGTAATACTTTCCTTGTCAGAAGCAAGAAGATAATGAGTATATGCCCATGTAATATCTTTTCTTTCTGATTTGGAAATAGAAATGCGCTCTCCATTATTTAAAAGAAAGCTTTCATTATCGAATGCCTCGATAAAATCCATATTTACCATGCAGTTCCGATGACACCAGAGGAATTGAGGATATGGGGCAAGCATTGGAGAGAAATCTTTAAAATACAGCTGAGAGCGTATGATTCTGCCGGCTGTATGGACTTGTATATAGTGATTGTGATAGTCCACATATATGATATCAGAAATAAGGATACGGGTGATGCCGCGTCCTTCCTTCAGCTCAATATAATGGGATAACCGTGCTGCCGTCTGGTCAAAGCGGCTCATTGCATCTGAAAGCAGAGAGTAGGTGCATGGCTTTACAAGATAATCCAGTGCATGAAGGCGGAATGCTTTCGCTGCATAATTTTTGCTGGCTGTGACGAAAATAATCTGACAGCATGGATTTTGTTTTCGAAGCCTTTCTGCGATTTGGATTCCGGTTGTCCGCTGAAGGTAGACATCCAAGAAAACCAGACTGTATGCAGTATACTGTGCAGCTTTTATAAACAGAGCTTCGTCTGTGAATTTTTCAATATGTAGATGTATCTTATGTTCGCGGCAGTAATGGCATATATGCTGAAATAAGATATTAAGATCGTCGGGGGAATCATCTACAAGCGCTATTGTCATATTAACCTCCTGTTCAGCTGATGTTTAGTATTATATATTATTCATACCATAGAATTCTGCAAAAACCAACCGGAATTGTGGGTCGGTTATGTATCCGCCTGCTGCTGTTGGCGGAACTGTAAAAAAATAGATATTATTTGTTGACAAGCATTGAAACTTTGTGCTATAGTAAAAAATGCATTATTGTGGAAAGTTATACCATAATATTGCATCAAAAACTAAAGTGCAAAGCTTTTTTTGTTGATTTTGCAATATTTAAGGGAAATTTACCGCCCACAAAAAAATATATGAGGAGTGAAACGTCAATATGGAGAAAAACAGAATTCGCCCTATCAAAAGCGGAAAAAGTTCCCGCATGAGTTATTCCAGGCAAAAAGAAGTTCTTCAGATGCCCAATCTAATTGAGGTTCAGAAGGATTCTTATAACTGGTTCCTTGATGAAGGATTGAAGGAAGTGTTTGATGATATTTCCCCGATCTCTGATTACAGTGGACATTTGAGCCTGGAATTTGTAGATTTTACATTGTGCGAGGATGACGTAAAATACACAATTGAAGAGTGTAAAGAACGTGACGCCACTTATGCTGCGCCACTTAAGGTGAAGGTAAGGCTCCACAACAAAGAGACGGATGAGATTAATGAGCATGAGATTTTCATGGGTGATCTTCCGCTGATGACAAGTACAGGCACCTTTGTGATTAACGGGGCGGAACGTGTTATTGTAAGTCAGCTGGTTCGTTCGCCGGGTATCTATTATGCGGTTGCGCATGATAAAATCGGTAAGAAGCTGTATTCTTCAACTGTTATTCCGAACCGTGGTGCATGGCTGGAATATGAGACAGACTCCAATGACGTTTTTTATGTGCGGGTAGACAGAACAAGAAAAGTTCCGATTACAGTATTAGTGCGTGCACTGGGAATTGGTACAAATCCTGAGATTTTGGAATTATTTGGCGAAGAGCCGAAGATTGTTGCCAGCCTTGAGAAGGATGCAGCTGCAAATTATCAGGAAGGTCTTTTAGAGCTGTATAAGAAGATACGTCCGGGTGAGCCGCTTGCAGTTGACAGTGCAGAGAGTCTTATTACAAGTATGTTCTTTGATCCGAGACGTTATGATCTGGCAAAGGTAGGACGCTACAAATTTAACAAAAAGCTTTTATTGAGAAATCGTATAAACGGACAGGTTCTGGCGGAAGAAGTGGTAAGCCCGCTCACAGGTGAGGTGATTGCGGAGGCCGGAACGAGAGTGACAAGAGAGCTCGCAGATAAGATTCAGAATGCGGCGGTTTCCTATGTGTGGATTGACAGGCCGGAGGAGGAGAGAAAAATAAAAGTACTCTCCAGTATGATGGTGGATCTTTCGGCGATTGTTGATATTGACCCGAAGGAGGCCGGGATTGCGGAGCTGGTATATTATCCGGTTCTGGCTGGTCTTTTAGAAGAAAGTGCAGGGGATATTGATGAATTAAAGGCGCTGATTAAGAGAGATATACATGATTTGATTCCGAAGCATATTACAAAGGAGGATATCCTGGCGTCGATTAATTATAATATTCATCTGGAATATGGACTGGGTAATGATGATGACATTGATCATCTGGGCAACAGACGTATTCGTGCGGTAGGAGAGCTTCTCCAAAATCAATACAGAATTGGTCTGTCCAGGCTTGAAAGAGTAGTGCGTGAGAGAATGACAACTCAGGATTTGGAAGGGATTTCTCCGCAGTCTCTGATTAATATTAAACCGGTTACGGCTGCAGTGAAGGAATTCTTCGGTTCTTCACAGCTGTCGCAGTTTATGGACCAGAATAACCCGCTTGGCGAGCTGACTCACAAAAGACGTCTGTCAGCACTCGGACCGGGAGGACTTTCCAGAGATCGTGCTGGTTTTGAGGTTCGTGATGTACATTACTCTCACTACGGGAGAATGTGTCCGATTGAGACACCTGAAGGTCCAAATATCGGTCTGATCAACTCGCTCGCATGTTATGCAAGAATTAACCAGTATGGGTTCGTGGAGGCTCCATATCGTAAGATAGATCATACAGACCCGGATAATCCGGTAGTAACAGAAGAAGTTGTGTACATGACGGCGGATGAGGAAGATAATTATCACGTAGCTCAGGCAAATGAGGCGCTGGATGCAGAGGGGCATTTTGTCCGTAAGAATGTATCCGGACGTTACCGTGAGGAGACACAGGAATATGAGAGAAAGATGTTTGATTATATGGATGTGTCTCCGAAGATGGTATTTTCTGTAGCTACTGCTTTGATTCCATTCCTTGAGAATGATGATGCGAACCGCGCCCTTATGGGCTCTAACATGCAGCGTCAGGCGGTTCCGCTTCTTATGACGGAGGCTCCGGTTGTCGGAACAGGTATGGAAGAAAAGGCAGCGGTAGATTCAGGAGTATGTATTGTTGCAGAGGAAAGCGGAACAGTTGAGCGTGCTACCTCTAAGGAAATTACGATTCGGCATGAGGATGGAAATTTAAGGAAATATAAGCTGACAAAATTTTTAAGAAGTAACCAGAGCAATTGCTATAATCAAAGACCGATTGTCGTAAAGGGCGATAAGGTAAAGGCCGGTGATGTAATAGCAGACGGCCCGTCTACATCAAATGGTGAGATGGCGCTTGGAAAGAATCCTTTGATCGGTTTTATGACCTGGGAAGGTTATAACTATGAGGATGCAGTATTATTAAGTGAGAGATTAGTGCAGGATGATGTATACACATCTGTGCATATTGAAGAATATGAAGCAGAGGCACGTGATACAAAGCTTGGACCGGAGGAGATTACCAGAGATATTCCTGGTGTTGGCGACGATGCTCTTAAGAATCTGGATGAGCGGGGAATTATCCGTATCGGTGCGGAGGTGCGTGCCGGAGATATATTAGTAGGTAAGGTAACACCAAAGGGCGAGACCGAGCTTACTGCTGAGGAGAGACTGCTTCGTGCGATTTTTGGTGAGAAGGCACGTGAGGTAAGAGATACGTCTCTTAAGGTGCCTCATGGAGAATATGGTATTGTTGTAGATGCAAAGGTATTTACCAGGGATCATGGAGATGAGCTGTCTCCGGGAGTGAATCAGTCTGTCCGTATCTATATTGCACAGAAGAGAAAGATTTCTGTGGGTGATAAGATGGCCGGCCGTCATGGAAATAAAGGTGTTGTATCACGTGTACTTCCGGTAGAGGATATGCCTTTCCTGCCGAATGGACGTCCTCTTGATATTGTATTGAATCCGCTCGGCGTACCTTCACGTATGAATATCGGCCAGGTGCTTGAGATTCATCTGTCGCTGGCAGCAAAGGCGCTCGGATTTAATATTGCTACGCCGGTATTTGACGGTGCAGATGAAGACGATATTATGGATACGCTGGATTTGGCAAATGATTATGTAAACTTAAGCTGGGATGAGTTTGAGAAGAAGCATAAGGAAGAGCTTCTTCCGGAGGTTCTTCAGTATCTTTCCGATAATAGAGAGCATCGGAAGGTGTGGAAGGGCGTGCCGATTTCCAGAGACGGAAAGGTGCGTTTAAGAGACGGAAGAACGGGAGAATATTTTGACAGTCCGGTAACGATTGGGCATATGCATTACCTGAAGCTTCACCATCTTGTAGATGATAAGATTCATGCACGTTCCACAGGTCCTTACTCACTGGTAACGCAGCAGCCGTTAGGGGGTAAGGCTCAGTTCGGCGGCCAGCGTTTTGGAGAGATGGAGGTATGGGCGCTGGAGGCATATGGCGCATCCTATACTCTGCAGGAAATACTGACTGTAAAATCGGACGATGTTGTCGGCCGTGTAAAAACCTATGAGGCAATTATTAAAGGGGAAAATATTCCGGAGCCTGGTATTCCGGAGTCCTTTAAGGTGCTCCTTAAGGAGCTGCAGTCGCTGGGACTCGATGTTCGTGTACTCAGGGAAGACAACACGGAGGTTGAGATTATGGAGACTGTTGATATGGGAGAGACAGATTTCCGCTCTTTAATTGAAGGGGAGAGAAAATATCAGAATGATGAAAACCTGGGTGCACAAGGGTATACGGAGCAGGAATTCCAGGGAGAAGATTTGATTGATATTGATGAAGAACCTGATGAGGACTTTGACGAAGAACCTGAATTTGAAGAAATGGAAGATTATGAATTTGATGATTTGTCAGATGATGAATAGGAAGGGGTGCCAGTATGCCAGAAAATAATAAGGAACAATCTTATCAGCCAATGACTTTTGATGCGATCAAAATCGGATTGGCATCACCCGATAAGATTCTGGAGTGGTCAAGGGGCGAGGTTACCAAACCGGAAACTATCAACTATAGAACCTTGAAGCCGGAAAAGGATGGCCTGTTCTGTGAGAAGATTTTCGGGCCGAGCAAAGACTGGGAGTGCCACTGCGGTAAATATAAGAAAATCCGTTACAAAGGTGTTGTGTGTGACAGATGTGGTGTAGAGGTTACGAAGGCAAGTGTGCGCCGTGAGCGTATGGGGCATATTGCGCTTGCGGCACCGGTGTCACATATCTGGTACTTTAAAGGAATCCCAAGCCGTATGGGTCTGATTCTTGATTTATCTCCAAGAACTCTGGAAAAGGTGCTTTATTTTGCTTCGTATATTGTATTGGATAAAGGCACTTCAGATCTGATGTATAAGCAGGTGCTGTCTGAGCAGGAATATCAGGAAGCAAGAGAGGCATGGGGAAGTGCATTCCGTGTCGGGATGGGTGCAGAGGCGATTCAGGAGCTTTTGAAAGCAATTGATCTTGATAAGGAGTATGAAGAGCTTCAGTCAGGGCTTAAGGGCTCAACCGGACAGAAGCGTGCCAGAATTGTTAAGAGGCTGGAGGTTATAGAAGCGTTCCGCGAATCCGGGAATAAGCCGGAGTGGATGATTATGAGTAATATTCCGGTAATTCCGCCGGATCTTCGTCCTATGGTACAGCTGGATGGAGGACGTTTTGCGACCTCAGATCTGAATGACCTGTACAGAAGAATTATTAATAGAAATAACCGTCTGAAGCGTCTGCTTGAGCTGGGCGCTCCGGATATTATCGTTAGAAATGAAAAGAGAATGCTCCAGGAGGCTGTAGATGCATTGATAGACAACGGGCGCCGCGGCCGTCCGGTGACAGGGCCGGGAAACAGAGCACTCAAGTCACTTTCGGATATGCTTAAGGGTAAATCCGGACGCTTCCGTCAGAATCTGCTTGGCAAGCGTGTTGACTATTCCGGACGTTCGGTTATCGTTGTAGGACCGGAGCTTAAAATCTATCAGTGCGGTCTTCCCAAGGAAATGGCAATCGAGCTGTTTAAGCCGTTTGTTATGAAGGAGCTGGTGCAGAATAATACTGCACACAATATAAAGAACGCAAAGAAGATGGTTGAGAGACTTCAGCCGGAGGTATGGGATGTACTTGAGGAGGTTATCAAGGAGCATCCGGTTATGCTGAATCGTGCTCCTACGCTTCACAGGCTGGGTATTCAGGCATTTGAACCTATTCTTGTAGAGGGTAAGGCGATTAAGCTGCATCCGCTTGTGTGTACGGCGTACAATGCCGATTTCGACGGCGATCAGATGGCCGTGCATCTGCCGCTGTCTGTAGAAGCACAGGCAGAGTGCAGATTCCTTCTACTGTCACCGAATAACCTTCTGAAACCGTCAGACGGAGGACCGGTTGCCGTACCTTCACAGGATATGGTACTTGGTATCTATTATCTGACTCAGGAAAGACCCGGAGCATTGGGAGAAGGAAAGAGTTTTAAGAGCGTAAATGAAGCAATTCTTGCCTACGAAAACGGTGCACTGACACTGCATTCAAAAATTAAAGCGCGTGTGACGAAGAAGATGCCGGATGGCTCATGGAAGACAGGCGTTATAGAGTCTACGCTTGGACGATTCTTATTTAATGAAATCATTCCGCAGGATTTGGGCTTTGTTGACCGTGAGGTGGAGGGAAATGAACTTCTCCTGGAGGTAGATTTCCATGTGGGAAAGAAGCAGCTGAAACAGATTCTTGAAAAGGTTATCAATACACATGGTTCTACTGCTACAGCAGAAGTACTTGATGCAGTAAAATCTATCGGATATAAATATTCGACAAGAGCAGCTATGACAGTATCTATCTCAGATATGACAGTGCCGCCTCAGAAGCCGGAGATGATTCAGAAGGCGCAGGATACGGTAGATAAGATTACAAAGAACTTTAAGCGTGGCCTTATTACAGAGGAAGAGCGTTACAAAGAGGTTGTTGAGACTTGGAAGGCGACGGATGATGCGCTTACCGAGGCGCTTCTCGGAGGGCTTGATAAGTATAACAATATTTTCATGATGGCTGATTCCGGAGCCCGCGGCTCCGATAAGCAGATTAAGCAGCTTGCAGGTATGCGCGGACTTATGGCGGATACAACAGGACGTACGATTGAGCTTCCGATTAAGTCAAACTTCCGTGAGGGTCTGGATGTATTGGAGTATTTTATGTCTGCACATGGAGCCCGTAAGGGACTTTCTGATACAGCGCTTCGTACAGCCGATTCCGGTTATCTGACAAGACGTCTGGTAGACGTATCACAGGAGTTGATTATTCACGAAGTGGACTGTGTGGAGAAAGGCGAAGAGATCCCAGGCATGTATGTGCATGCGTTTATGGACGGAAAGGAAGAGATTGAGAGTCTTCAGGAGCGTATTACAGGACGTTATCTGTGTGAAGATATTGTAGACAGAGACGGTAATGTGCTTGTAAAGGCGAACCATATGGTAACACCAAAACGTGCAGAGCTGATTATTAAGAAGGGTGTGGATGAGAAGGGTGAGCCTCTTTCTAGGATTAAGATTCGTACAATTCTAACATGCCGTTCACACAATGGTATCTGTGCAAAATGCTATGGTGCAAACATGGCTACGGGTGAGCCGGTACAGGTAGGAGAGGCGGTCGGTATTATCGCTGCACAGTCGATCGGTGAGCCTGGTACTCAGCTTACGATGCGTACCTTCCATACGGGAGGTGTAGCAGGTGACGATATTACGCAGGGTCTTCCTCGTGTTGAGGAGCTTTTTGAGGCCAGAAAGCCAAAGGGACTTGCGATTATTACCGAATTTGCCGGGACTGCGAATATTAATGACACAAAGAAAAAGCGTGAAATTATTGTAACGAATAATGAAACCGGAGAATCAAAGGCGTATTTGATTCCGTATGGTTCACGTATAAAGGTTCAAGATGGAGCAGAGCTTGAGGCTGGCGACGAGCTGACGGAAGGTAGTGTAAATCCGCATGATATTCTGAAAATCAAAGGACTGCGTGCCGTACAGGATTATATGATTCAGGAGGTGCAGAGGGTTTACAGGCTTCAGGGTGTTGAGATTAATGATAAGCATATTGAGGTTATTGTTCGTCAGATGCTTAAGAAGGTGAAGATTGAAGAGGCCGGAGATTCTGAGTTCCTTCCGGGAACTAATGTAGATATTCTGGAGTTTGAGGATAAGAACAAGGAGCTTGAGGAGCAAGGCAAGGCTCCGGCAACCGGTGAACAGATTATGCTGGGTATTACAAAAGCCTCTCTGGCTACAAATTCATTCTTGTCGGCTGCTTCCTTCCAGGAGACCACCAAGGTTCTTACAGAAGCAGCAATTAAGGGTAAGATTGATCCTCTGATTGGGCTTAAAGAAAATGTTATCATCGGTAAGCACATACCGGCCGGAACTGGTATGAGAAAATATCGTGACATTGAGCTGGACAATAAATTTTCCCCGGATGAGGAGCTTATGTTTGATGAAGAACCGGAGTATAATGATGAGCTGGATATAGAGCTTGAGCTCGATGAAGAGTCTGACGAAGTGTTCGGTGGGAAATCCGGAGAATGCAGTGAAGATGATGATATTATAGAGGAAGACATCATTGACATTATCGAGGATGAAACGGAAGCTGTGTCTGACGAAGAATAATTCAAAATCTTGAAAAGAATAAAGAAGCAGATAAATAAAGAATGAGAAAAAGCAGGAGGTCTCCTGCTTTTTCTCATTCTTTGCTTTGAGGGACAACATTTGTCCAGAACGCATCCGTTGCATTGATAATATGTCTTATCATGTAAAATTTGGCAAGTTCACTATCCTTATTTTCGACTGCGTCCGTGATTTTTTTCCATTCAGAGGCGCTTTCTGATCTCCGTATGGGGTCACGGGTAATCATTCCCAGGCGTGAATAACTATCGTTTAGATCTTCTACAATACGGACAAGGACGCGGTTGGGACAGTTATTTTCAATAATTTTATGGTTTTTCTTTTCAATTTTCAGGAATTCCTCCGGCGTAATAGAAGGATTAGACATAGACTGACAGTTATTCTGTAACTGGAGTAATTCTTCTTTGCTTATGTATGGAACAGCCATTACAACAATGTTTGGTTCTAATAACATTCGAACCTGAAAATTTTGTTTTAATTCTTCTGATTCTAGCGGAGCGACATAAGTACCGCTTTTAGATTTGGAATATACCCAGCCTTGATATTCCAGCTTTTTAAGCGCAGTTTTAACAACGATTTTGGATACTTCAAACTGACGGGCCAGTTCAGTTACCTTTATTTTTTGGTTGACGCACATTCGTTCCTGCGTAATCTCATCTCTGATATAATTGTAAATCTCATCTGATTTATTCACATTCTCACCCCTTTGTTAAAGAAAATAAATCATATATTAATTGTACTAGACTTAAATAGGTAAAGCAATTTTTTTTGACATTTTTTAATAGATAAACCTGATAAAAGGAAGGGTAAATTTACTTTTTGAATAATTTAAGAGCCAGCATATTGACAATAAATCCAAAACTGGTATACTAGTTTATAACAAACATGTCTAGTTAAAGCTAAAATAAAGGAGGAAAATAAGGGAAATTAACAAAAACTGGAATGTTACTTTTGGTTTAGGCGTTTAAATCAAAACAAATATGAGGGATAGTTTTTTAACAGAAAGGAAAGAGAATCATGGAAGAAACTAAGAGACAGATAAAAGAAAAAAGACACATAACCTTTTGGGAATCAGTTTTGCTGCTTGTTTCCTATGTTGTGATTTTTGCATTTGGAATAGGAAAATATCCGACGGGAGTTTCTATCGTATTATGCACCGCAGTAACGGCAGTTTATGCAATGTTTGTTATGCATCATACTTGGGATGAACTGTTCGGCAGTGTTATGGAAATGTTTAAAGCGGGTCTTCCCTCCGTATTTGTATTGCTGATGGTAGGCTTTATCAGCGCGGCATGGCTTGCAGCCGGTACGATTCCGACTTTAATTGTTTTTGGACTTAAAATTGTAGAGCCGTCAATTTTTCTGGTAACAGCATTTTTGCTCACCTCTATTGGTTCTATCACAACAGGCTCTTCCTGGACAACAGTTGCAACCTTTGGAGTCGCTATGATGGGAATTGCCCAGGGTCTTGGAATTCCTGCTGGAATTGCAGGCGGTGCAATCGTCAGCGGCTGCTGGGTCGGCGATAAATGGAGCCCCCTTTCGGATACAACAAACCTTGCGGGCGCTGTTACGGGATTGAATGCTTTCGATGTATTTAAGTACAATCTTCCCACCAGTGGACTTGGCGCTGTGCTTGCAGCAGTTACATTTGCCGTTCTCGGAACAAGATATTCAAGCGGAACAATGGAGACGGAATCAATTAATGCATTGATTAATAACATCAGCGATATTTATCATATCAGTGTAATTACGCTGATTCCGGTTATCTTAATTATTGTTTTATCAATTATGAAAAAACCGCCGATTCCGTCACTTGCAATTTCAACAGCGGCGGCAATTATTGTTGCAGTTTTATACCAGGGAAGCTCACTGGCAGAAAATTTATCCTGGATTTATAATGGTATCGTTTGTGAGACAGGTGTTGAAAATGTAGACAAGCTTCTTACCGGAGGAGGAATACTTAAGGTTGCGCCGACTACTGTCATTATCTTCTGTGCATTGTTCCTGGCCGGTATTTTAAATGAGGTCGAAGTAATGCCGACGGTTATTACCAAGCTTGGTATTCTTGCAAAAAACAGGCCGACAGTCATTATTTCTACATTAGTCACAGCTGTTTTCGGAACCTATTTAGGCGGCGCGAATTACACGGGAGTTATTTTTGGTGCTAATATGTTTGAAAAAGCGTATAAGGATTTAGGACTTTCTAAGAAGGATCTTGCAAGGACAGTTTTAGAGGGAGCTGCACATACAGGAGCTATGGTTCCCTGGAGCGGCGGCAATGCATTGATTGTTGCATGTCTTGGTATTACATCGTCGCAGTTTATGCCGACCTTTTTCGCTCATTGGTTCTCAATTGCACTTACGATTTTATTTGGATTTACCGGGTGGTTTACGACAAAACAGCAGAAATCTTCAGTAGAAGCAGCAGAATAGAGATATATCCGGTTTTATGAGAGGATATATAAATTCAGTGCAGGGAGAATACTTATGGAAAAAAAGAAGGAAAAAACTGTCGTAACATTTGGTGAGTCTGTATTGGTTTTTGCCTTTTTGATTACGATTATTATCATCGGCAACATTAAGCTGGGAATCAGAATTGAAATTCTGCTGATTGCGGCGGCTGCGTTTGCACTGGTACTTGGAATTCGGCATGGATATGGATGGACGGAGATTGAGGAAGCAATCAGCGAAAGGCTGGCAAGCGCGACACCGGCGATTCTGATTGTCTGGGTTATTGGGATGGTTACTGCAGCGATGATGTTCAGCGGAACAATACCAATGGTTATTTACTTTGGATTAAAAGTCATTAATCCAAAAATGATGTATCTGTGCAGCTTCCTGCTCTGCTCTATTTTGTCGCTTTGTACCGGCACTTCCTGGGGAAGTGCCGCAACCGGAGGGGTTGCAGTGATGGGAATTGCAGCAGGGCTTGGAATCAATCTGCCGATCAATGCGGCGGCGGCTGTCAGCGGCTGCATCGTTGGAGACAAGCTTTCGCCTCTTTCGGATACAACAAACCTTGCACCTCTTGCAGCAGGAACAGATCTGTATGCACATATTCGTTCCATGCTTTGGACAACGCTCCCGGCAGCTGCGGCAGCCGCTCTTATCTATTTTTTATTAGGACTTAAAATTGACGTTGGGATGTCGGCAGAGCTTCCGGAAATGACCGTAGATATGATGAATGATCTAGCATCAACCTATCACTGGAATATTTTTGTATTGGTTCCGTTTGTTATTATCATTGCAGGAGCACTTTTTAAAAAATCGGCGGTGCTGAGTATGATTGCTGCCTCGCTTACGGCAGTTTTAATTGGGACATTTTATCAGGGCTTTGATTTTGTAAAGGGGCTTAACAGTTGTATTAATGGTTTTACGGTAGACATGATTACCTCAAACGAGTGCTGTCCGGAGGTGGTGAGCCTGCTGAACCGCGGAGGTATGAAATCTATGGTAGGAATCGTTATCATTATTTACTGCGGTTATACCTTTGCAACGCTCATCAGTCATATCGGTTTCATACAGACGTTCACGGCGCCGCTGATTGAAAAAGCGACGACTCCGCTGAGGCTTATCACCTGTACATTGTTTACAAACTTTTTTATTGCGGCTTGTGCAGGTTCCAGCTATGCTGCATTTATTCTTTCGGGTGAAATGTACAGGAATGCATATGAAAAGCAGAGAATTGGTCTAAATGTTCTGTCCCGTTCAATGGAGGATTCAGGAACCATGTCTATGCCGCTGATTCCCTGGGGAATTGCTGCAGGTGTTTATGAAACATCTCTTGGAATCAGCTGTCTTGGAACGCATCTGACAGATGGGTATGCAGTTTGGGCATTTAATACATATTTGAATCCGATTACAGCGATTGTTATTGCAGCACTGGGAATCGGCTTATATAAAACAAAGAAAGAGGACTAGGGGAAAATCTATATATAGAAGAAAGGAAAAGATATGAATGAGATGAAGTTGACCCTTGAATATATTAAAATTCACGATATTCAGTGGGGAGAAAGGACAACAGTAAGAAATCATATTCTATATGTAAATGAGGAAGAAGCGGCAGAGGCTTTACAGGATCCGGCGTTTACAAGTATTTCTCTCGACATTGCAAGACCGGGAGAAAATGTCAGGATTATTCCTGTAAAGGACGTAATTGAGCCTCGCGTAAAGGCAGAAACAGGAGAGTTTTTCCCCGGATTTCTTGGGGGATATGAAGGGATTGGGGAAGGTGTTACAAAGGTGTTAAGAGGCTGTGATGTTGTTACAACCGGAAGAATCGTGGGCTTTCAGGAAGGTATCATTGATATGTCAGGCCCCGGTGCCGAGTATTGTCCATATGGGAAAAGAAATCACGTGGTCTTGATTGCAGAACCAATCGAAGGGATTGAACCGGAAGTACATGAAGCAGCAGTAAGAACAGCGGGAATTAAGCTGGCACATTATCTGGCAAAATCATGTATGGATGTTGAAGGAGATGAGAAGGAGGAATTCTCACTTCCATCTGTCGATCCAGAGAAGAAGCTTCCGAGGGTGATGTACGTGAATCTTCTTCTTGCACAGGGGCTTCTTCATGATAACTACGTATATGGAATGGATGAAAAGAAGCTTCAGACAACCTTAATGCATCCAAATGAATTACTGGATGGTGCGGTAGTATCAGGGAACTGCGTTACAGCATCTACTAAAAATACAACTTTCGATTACGAAAATAATCCGGTTATTATGGAGCTTTATAAGAGACATGGCAGGGAGGTGGATTTTTGCGGGGTTATTTCTACTCCAAGTAATGCATATCTTGCGGGAAAGGAGAGAGGAGCACTTTGTACCGCAAATATCGCAAGTGTTTGTCATGCGGATGCATTGATTATTGCAGAAGAAGGAGGAGGAAATCCGGAAGCAGACATCATGATGATCGCGGAAGCAGCAGAAGACAGAGGGATTAAATGTGTGATTCTTCTTCATGAGGTATCAGGCGATTATGGGGAATCGGAGCCGCTTGCCAATACCAATCCAAAGGCGGATGCTGTTGTAACCTTAGGAAATGTAAATGAATATGTGTACCTTCCTAAGATGGAGAAAGTGATCGGTCACGCAGATGCTCTTGAGAATCTGGCAGGATGCGGGGTAAATCCGCTTCAGCCGGACGGATGTCTAAGAGTCCGTCTTGCGTCAATTATGGATTCTGTAAGTAACCTCGGTATCACGACTCGAACAGGAAAGACTTATTAGTATTTAAGGAAAGGACGGGCATAAGAATGAATATTTTATATTATATTAATCAGTTTTTCGGTCAGATTGGAGGGGAAGAAAAGGCAGATCATCCTTTTGAAGTAAGAGAAGAATCAATAGGACCTTCTATGGCCATGTCAGGATTGCTGGAGGAAGGAAATAAAATTGCTGTAACAGTTGTCTGTGGAGATAATTATGCAGTAGAAAATGAAGAGCTGCTGAAAGAAAAGATTACAGAAGTTATCAGGGAAAAGAAGATTGATTTGGTAGTTGCAGGACCGGCTTTTAATGCAGGGCGTTATGGGATGGCCTGCGGATTGGTCTGCAGGATTGCGTTCTTTCTTGGAATTCCGGCTGTTTCAGGAATGTTTGAAGAAAATCCGGGACGTGAGGTGTACGGAAAATTCGGCTATATTTTTCCGACGTCAAATAATGCCTCCGGTATGAGAAAGGTGATGCCTAAGATGGCCGGCTTTGTCAATAAGCTCTGCCGGGGAGAAGATGTCTACGACAGTGAAGCATGCGGTTATTTTACAAGAGGAATCAGGCATTACTATACAACGGAAAAAACAGGGGCAGTAAGGAGTGTTGATATGCTCCTCAAAAAGCTTAAAGGGGAATCATTTGAGACAGAACTTAAGATGCCGAAGTTTCATATGTCGCCGATTAGTCCGGCAATTAAAGACTTATCAAGGGCAAAGATTGCTCTTGTTACAACCTGCGGTGTGGTTCCGGAAGGCAATCCGGACCATATCGAGGCGCATGCGGCTACTGTATGGGGCACCTATGAAATGGAAGACTACGGAGGAGTAGAGATGCCGGATACCTTTGTGGCTCACGGAGGATATACTCCAGTATATGCGACGAGTAATGGAAACAGGGCACTTCCGGTAGATGCGGCTTTGCGGCTTGAGGAAGAAGGATATATTGGAGACCTTTATGAAAAATTTACAGTAACGGTTGGAAATTGTATGCCGGTTGATCGTGCGGAAAAGATTGGCAAAGAGATTGCCCAGACATTAAAGGAAGCCGGAGTAGACGGGGTTCTTCTTACTTCTGCATGAGGTACCTGTACGCGTTGCGGTGCAACGCTCGTAAAGGAATTAGATGAAGTAGGAATTCCGGCAGCACATCTGTGTACGATTGTACCGATTTCAAAAGCAGTTGGTGCAAACAGAATTTATCCTGCAACTGCAATTTCAAATCCAACAGGCTTTCCGGATCTGGATAAAGAGGCAGAGAAGGAAGCAAGATATGAATTGGTCAAGAAAGCATTAGGAACACTTACGATTGACATCAAGGAACAGACTGTATTCAAATAAGAGGGAAAAGACTTTCATGAAAAACCTGATTGTTACGAACAACGGTAAGCTCCGTTTTTTAAAATCAGCAATGGAGAAATACTTTGAAATCATTCAAATAGACGGTACGTCAAAAGATGTGGCAGAAATTTCCAGGGAGTATCTTATGACAGATTATCAGCTGGCGGCCGACCCGATGGCAGGCAGAAGAGAACGGCCGACACCCTATCTGACCATAGTTTTGGAACCAAAGAATATCCGCAAGGATCATACGGCAGGGGATATCCTAAGAGTAGAAGGATTTTGTGCAATGTTTGATGCAAATAAGAAAATCTTAGAGCAGATACCAGAGTCCCACAAAAAGGATTTCAGTCTGATCGATTATACACTTACGATGTCAGTTTGTGACAAGATGTTGGATTGTTGATATTTAAAATAAGTGAATAGCCGACGATTAATATCCCATAAAAGAAAAGCTTTGTGTGAATGGAATGCACATGAGGCTTTTCTTTTATTGAGAAAGTTTATCAATAAATTTATTGACAACGATTCTCGATAGTCATATAATACAAATGCAAATGATAATCAATATCGAATTTATGGAGGCACCTATGAGTCAGGAGGAAAAGCTGGAGGCGGTAATCGGCAGACTTAAGGAGATGGGATATCGAATCACCAGTCAGAGGAGGCTGCTGCTCAGACTTATATTGGAGAGCGAATATTCGTCTTGTAAGGAGATTTACTTTGCGGCTAAGAAAATAGACGGCAGAGTAGGAATCGCTACAGTATATCGAACGATTCAGCTTTTAGAGGATATGGAGCTTATTCGGAAGCGATGGTCATATGAAGTGAAGGAATCAAGAGAAAAGGAGTGAATAAAAATGCCGATAACGATGCTTAGATTCGGAGAGACAGCTTCAATTAAACGTGTCGGAGGCCAAAAAGAAGTGAAAAAATTCCTTGAAAATCTAGGTTTTATAATTGGAGAAAGGGTAAAGGTTATATCAAGCAATGGAGGCAGTATCATTGTCCAGGTAAAGGATTCGAGAGTTGCAGTAAGTAAATGTATTGCAAATAAAATTATGGTTTAGGAGGAGATATAAAAAATGTATACACTGCGTGATGTAAAATGCGATAATACGGTGTCGGTTGTGAAGCTTCATGGGGCAGGTGCGGTGAAGAGAAGGATTATGGATATGGGTATTACAAAAGGGACAGACATATATGTGCGTAAGATGGCTCCGCTTGGAGATCCCATAGAAATTACTGTACGAGGGTATGAACTTTCTCTTCGGAAAGAAGATGCAGAAATGATAGAGGTAGGATAGAGGAAAAACAAAACGGAATCAGAGCACAGACACAATAAAAGTAATCAAAAGAATATTATAAGACAGGAGGATTATCAGGTATGGGAGTGAAAATTGCACTTGCAGGAAACCCGAACAGCGGCAAGACAACTCTGTTCAATGCTCTTACGGGATCCAATCAGTTTGTGGGCAACTGGCCGGGAGTAACGGTAGAAAAGAAGGAAGGACGTCTTAAGGAAAATAAAGATGTTACAATTGTGGATTTGCCGGGAATCTATTCTTTATCACCTTATACGCTGGAAGAGGTTGTGGCCAGAAATTATTTGATTACAGAACGTCCGGATGCTATTCTTAATATAGTAGACGGGACAAATCTGGAGCGTAATCTATATCTTACTACTCAGCTTACGGAGCTTGGAATTCCGGTTGTGACAGCTGTTAATATGATGGATGTAGTGAGGAAAAGCGGGGATAGGATTGACACGGACAAATTAGGCAAAAGACTTGGCTGCCAGGTAGTTTCCATTTCCGCACTAAAGGGGGAGGGAGTAAAAGAAGCGTCCGGGAAGGCAGTAGATGCAGCCCGCTGCACAGAAGGAAGCGCTCCAGTGCATGAGTTTGATGAAAAGGTGGAAGATGTGCTGAATGAGATCGGTGCGCTGCTTAAAGGCAAGGTTTCGGAGGAGCAGAGACGATTTTACGCAGTTAAGCTTTTTGAGAGGGATGATAAGATTTCGAGTCTTATAGAAGGGGTGCCGGATATAGAAGGTCTGGTTCAAAAGGCAGAGACAGCGATGGATGACGATTCTGAAAGCATTATCACGAATGAACGATATAAATACATAGCGCAGGTAATACAAGGCTGTCTAGTGAAGACGGATAAAGAAAAGCTTACGGTGTCAGATAAGATTGACCGGGTTGTGACAAACAGGTGGCTTGCACTCCCGATTTTTGCTGTGGTCATGTGGCTGGTGTATTATGTATCTGTTACAACGGTAGGAGCGATTGCGACGGATTGGACAAATGATGTATTATTTGGCGAGGTGATTCCACCGGTGTTTGAGAAGTTTCTTGTAGGACTGGGCTGTGCAGAGTGGCTGCAGGGTTTGATTCTTGATGGCATTATAGGCGGAGTAGGCGCAGTACTTGGCTTTGTGCCGCAGATGCTGGTATTATTCATTTTTCTGGCATTTCTGGAGGCATGCGGATATATGGCCCGTATTGCATTTATCATGGACAGAATTTTTCGAAAATTCGGTCTGTCCGGAAAGTCCTTTATTCCGATGTTGATTGGAACAGGATGCGGTGTTCCGGGTATTATGGCTTCAAGGACAATTGAGAATGACCGCGACCGCAAGATGACGATTATGACGACGACATTTATTCCGTGCGGTGCAAAACTTCCGATTATTGCACTGATTGCAGGAGCATTGTTTGACGGAGCATCGTGGGTTGCGCCAAGTGCATATTTTGTGGGAATTACGGCAATTATCTGTTCGGGTATTATTTTAAAGAAGACGAGGATGTTTGCAGGGGATCCGGCACCGTTTGTTATGGAGCTCCCTGCATATCACATGCCGACTGTAGAAAGTGTTTTGAGAAGTATGTGGGAGCGCGGCTGGTCTTTTATTAAGAAGGCAGGTACAGTTATTTTGTTATCCACAATTTTTATCTGGTTTACCTCAAACTTTGGTATCGTAGACGGAAAAATTGGTATGGCAGATGATTTGAGCCAGGGATTTTTATCTAATATCGGCCAGGTATTTGCATGGATATTTGCACCTCTGGGCTGGGGAAATTGGAGGGCGGCGGTTGCTTCAGTTACAGGGCTTGTGGCGAAGGAGAATGTAGTAGGAACCTTTGGCATCCTGTATGGATTTGGTGAGGTTGCGGAAGACGGAGCTGAAATCTGGGGAACACTTGCAGGAAGCATGACAGCCGCTGCGGCGTATTCCTTCCTTGTATTTAATTTGCTGTGTGCACCCTGCTTTGCAGCAATCGGAGCCATCAAGCGCGAGATGAATAATGTAAAATGGTTTTGGTTTGCAATCGGATATCAGTGTGTATTTGCATATTTGACAGCGCTCTGTATATATCAGTTTGGTTCACTGCTTGCAGGCGGCCAGGCAGGAATTGGAACGGCTGCAGCAGTCATCACTCTGGCAGGGTTTGTCTATCTGCTGTTTCGGCCGTACAGGGAAAGTAATTCCTTCAGCATGAATATTTCCAGTGTAAAAGCAAAAGCTTAAGAAGAGAGGGGAAAAGAGATGGCGGCTTTAGCAGCAAGCAGTGTTTTGTCAACAGCAGTTGTAGGAGGGATTCTCCTGGCTGCTGTGGCTATGATTATAAGAGGAATGTGGAGGAAGAGGAAGCGTACAGGAAGCTGTATTGGATGCAGCTGTGGATGCGGAGACTGTCCGCATGCACATCCAGAAAAGAAATAAGGATTACTATGTATTAATTTTGTCGGAAAAGGGTGGCAGAAAGCAGCTGATAGGTTTATGGGTTTCTGTCACTCTTTTCCGGCATTTTTGTAGTAGAAAATCAGATAATCGACCAGCCTGTCACATGAATTAAGAATTTCGTTTTAAGCGCTGGCGAACGAAAATTCTACGGTTAGCAGAGTGTTCGGTGATATAAAAAGCTCGAAAAAGATAAGAAAATGTAATGGAAACATTAAAAAAAGTAATGTTTTTATTGACACAAATTTAACCGAATGCTATAATAAAATAAGACCAGCAAGGAGGAGAGCACATGAAAAGTAATCTTGCCTTGCTTTTTGTTTTTCTGCTGTCGAAAGCAGAGAGATAATGTCTGAAAAATAAAAAAGGAATGAGGTGCGGTGTATGAACAGCATAAGTATTATCATTTTGTGTACGATTCTTGCTTATATGTGCCTGCTGATTGGAGTAGGTGTTTATAATGCGAAGAAGAACAAGAGCAGTGAGGACTTTTATCTAGGCGGAAGGAAGATGGGTGCACTGGTAGTTGCTATGAGCGCTGAGGCGAGTGATATGTCCAGCTGGCTTCTGATGGGACTTCCGGGAGTTGCGTATTTGACAGGACTTGCAAATCCCTTCTGGACAGCGGCAGGTTTGGCAATAGGTACATATCTGAACTGGCTGTTTACGTCAAGAAGATTAAGAAGGTATTCAGAGAAGATCGGGGCGATTACAGTACCTACCTTCTTTGCGAAAAGATTCCATGATGAGAAGAATGTTATTTCCGCAATTTCCGCAATTATTATTGTAATATTCTTTGTTGTATATGTAGCATCCGGATTTTCTGCATGCGGAAAGCTGTTTAATTCATTATTCGGACTGGATTACATGGCTGGAATGATTCTTTTTGCCGTTATTATTGTGGTATATACAATTGCAGGCGGTTTTACAACAGTTGCTACCAATGACCTGATTCAGAGTATTGTAATGTCAATTGCATTGATTTCAATTGTGTCGTTTGGAGTAAGTACGGCAGGCGGTATGGACGTTGTCATGGATAATGCAAAATCACTTGCAGGCTATCTGTCTCTTTCGGCTTCACATAATGCGGCAGCAGGTACGGCAGTCCCATATTCACCGCTTGAAGCTGTTGGCCTTCTGGCATGGGGTATCGGATATTTTGGTATGCCGCATATTTTAGTAAGATTTATGTCTATTGAGGATGAAAATAAGCTGACACTTTCCAGACGTGTTGCTTCTATATGGGTTGTAATTGCTATGGCTGTTGCAGTATTTATCGGTATTGTAGGTCTTGCAGTGGCCGGAACGGGAGCGATTGAGGTTCCGGAAGGCCAGAACGAGCGTATCATCATAATTCTTACAAATCTGCTCAGCCAGAACGGTTTCCTTGCAGCTGTTTTAGGCGGTGTGATTCTCGCGGGTATACTTGCGGCTACGATGTCAACAGCAGACAGCCAGATGCTGGTAGCGGCTTCCGGCGTATCTGAGAATATCGTACAGGATTTTATGGGAAAGAAGCTTTCTGAGAAGCAGAGTCTTCTGATTGCCCGCGGAACTATCCTGGCAATTGCCGTAATAGCTGTATTTATTGCAAAGGACCCGAATTCCAGTATATTTGAAATTGTATCCTTCGCGTGGGCCGGCATGGGAGCTGCTTTTGCAGGAGTTATAATCTGTGCACTGTTCTGGAAGCGTACAACATTAGCCGGAGCACTGGCCGGTATGGTATCCGGCGGAGCTATGGTATTTATCTGGAAGTTTGGTATTAGTAAATTGGGCGGTATCTTTAACATCTATGAGCTGCTTCCGGCGTTTCTTGTATCGCTGGCGATGATTATTATTGTGAGTCTGGCGACGAAGGCTCCTGACCAGTCAATTATTGACGAGTTTGAGAGTGTTAATGCCAGGAAATAGCGAATTGACTTTTAAGAGGGAAAATACTATAATAAAAACAGTTGAAATCGGTAGTTTTTAACTACCGATTTTGATACGTACGGTGAAAAATAAAAGCCGGAAAATGCGAAAAGAAAGGTTGGGGTAACAATGGATCAAGGAAAGGTTTCAAGAGTATTAAAGTCTATGGAAGAGCATGGGGTGCCGCAGATGATTATATCTGATCCGGTAGCAATTTTCTATCTGACAGGAAAGTGGATTGCTCCGGGCGAGAGACTGCTTGCACTGTATCTGAATGTGAATGGCAGCCACAAGATGGTAATTAATAAGCTGTTCCCGCAGGAGAAGGATTTGGGAGTAGAGCTTGTATGGTATGATGACATTGAGGATGGTGTTGAGATTTTGAGCAGATTTGTAGAGAAGGATAAGGTTATGGGTATCGACAAGACATGGCCGGCAAGATTCTTACTTCGTCTGCAGGAGCTGGGCGGCGGAAGCAAATTTGTGAATGGTTCTCCTATCGTTGATTATATCCGTATGGTAAAGGATGAAAAGGAAAAGGAATTGATGAGAGAATCCTCAAGACTGAATGATATTGCTATGGAGAAACTGATTCCGTGGGTAGTTAAAGGACTTACGGAGAAGGAGCTGAATGCGAAAATCCGTGAGATTTATAAGGAGCTTGGCTGTGAAGATGTATCCTTCGACCCGATTACTGCCTATGCAAAGGGAGCTGCTGATCCGCATCACGTAACCGATGATTCAAAGGGTAAACGCGGCGACTGTGTAATTCTTGATATTGGAGCGTTTAAGGATAATTATGCATCTGATATGACAAGAACTGTATTTATCGGCGAGGTTTCTGATCGTGCAAGAGAGATTTATGATATTGTAGTAGAGGCTAACAGACGCGGTATTGAAGCAGCAAAGCCGGGAAATAGGATGTGCGATGTGGATCTGGCTGCCAGAAATTATATTGAGGAAAAAGGATATGGTCAGTATTTTACGCACAGAACGGGACATTCTATCGGGCTTGAGGATCATGAGTTCGGTGATGTATCCTCTGTAAATGAAGACATCATACAGGTAGGACAGTGCTTTTCTGTAGAGCCGGGAATCTATATTGCCGACGAGGGCATCGGAGTTCGTATTGAAGACCTTGTAATTATTACCGAGGACGGATGCGAAGTACTTAACAGCTTTACAAAAGATTTGATTGTAGTACCAGAGGAATAATAAAAGGCAGTTGGGGACGGGGTAAAATGAATTTTACCCCGTCCCCAACTGGACGATATAGATTATAAGGGAATGTTTTATTTTGAAGAGGGAGGTGTCTGATTTGAATTTCTTTACAATGGGAAGCCTGAGTGCATATACAAAAAATCTTGGAATGCAGATGAAATGGCAGCAGAAAAAGGAGAACAATGATTTCTCTTCTGACGGAAGAACAAGCATTACTGACCCGGTTCGGAAGCAGGCGGAGGATATCCGTAAGGCCAGTGCAGATGGATCGGCTAAAATGAGCAGCCAGATTGATTTGAAGCTTAAAAGCGGCCAGAAGCTTACTGCAGAGGAGATGGAATATTTGCAGAAAACGGACCCTCAGAAGTATCAAAAGATAAAAGCTATGCAGGCTGAGCAGGAGAGCTATGAAAAAGAACTGAAAAGATGTAAAACAAAAGAGGAGGTACAGCGTGTACGGATGGTGCATACGGCCAGCTCCTTGAACGCTGTGAATAGTATTAAGAATAATCCGGTAATTCCGGAAGAAAAAAAGTTTGAATTAATTATGCAGGAGCATTATAAACATATGGCGCTTGAAGAATCTACGAGAGAATTTGTAGAAAGCGGCAGATATGCCAAGCTTCCGACAGAGGCGGAGAGGGCTGAGGCCGAAAAGGAGCTTAAGGAAGCAGAGGAAGACGAGATGAATATCAAAGATCCTGCAGAGGATGCAGCAGAAGAGACGGAAAGGGCAGATGACATAGAGGATAGAAAAACAGAAGCTGGAAAGGGTATAGAAGCTGTAAAAACAGAGAGCGAAAAAACAGTGCAGCAGGCTGCTGCGGAATCCGTGAAACAGAAGCTTAAATATGCTTCCGCTAAGAGAGAAATGACTCGTATGGAGGCCGAGACATCACCGGAGGCTATGAAAGTAAAGCGTGCAAAAGCCCAGGCTGCATATAAAGATGCCCAGATAGAAGAGATATCAGTCAAAGGCGTAGATATCAGGGTAGAGTAAGGAATTATACCGAAGCTTTTGTAAGAGAAAATATAAACTCAGTCCCCACTCCTTCGGTACTGACAACATTAACATTTTCTCCGTGGGCCTGAATGGCTTCCTTAACAATAGCGAGACCAAGCCCGGTTCCTTTTTTGTCTTTCCCGCGGGAAAGATCAGATTTATAAAAACGCTCCCAGATTTTATTTAGTGCATTTCTGGGAATACCGATACCATAATCTTTGACAGAGATATAGACCTTATCGCCTCGCTCAGTTGTTTCGATAGTAATGATAGAGTCTGCATCACTGAATTTTATGGCATTATCCAGCAGGTTATACAAAACCTGCTGGATTTTTCGTCTATCAGCGGACACTACAAGATGCTTTGTTGCGAAAATAAGCTCTATAGATATTTTCTTCTGGGTACAGCTGCCTTCAAAGGATTCGGCAACACTTTTAATCATCTCGTGAATATCAAATGCTTCTTTATTTAACAGAAGGTTCTGTGTGTCAAATTCGTTCAAAGTAAGAAGATCCTGCGTTAAGTCCGTCAGACGTTCGGTTTCAAATAAGATAATTTTTAAATATTTTTCCTGCAGCTCTGTTGGGATTGTACCATCTGCAATCGCTTCTATATAGCCCTTGATTGAGGTAAGAGGAGAGCGGAAATCATGGGATACATTTGCAATAAATTTTTTCTGATAATCCTCCATATCCTTCAGGTGTGAGGACATATAGTTCAGGGAGGCAGAGAGATATCCCATCTCATCTTCAGTATTGACAGGAATCTCATAATCAAGATTGCCGGAGGCATATTGTTTTGCGGCCTCAGTTATGCGTCTAAGAGGCCGGTATATAAAAAAGTGAAAGGCTAGAAGTATCACGAAGGAAAGGAGGTATATAACAAAAAGTGTGATATAGACAGCACGCATAAGTATATGCTGAGTCTGTTCAAGATCCGCCAGGCTTTTGTGAATCAGAAGATAGCCTTGTGTAGAGTATTCCTGAACTACCGGGGCGATAACTGTCATGACATCGTCCTCAAAATAATCATGGTAATCGCCGATTAGATATTTTTTACTTCCGGTTTCAGCAGGATTGAAATTCTCAATATCGTAGGGCGCAGAAGGAAAGCCCTCAGACTGAGCAGAGGTAATCATCTTTCCGCCGCGGTCTACGAACCAGACAGAAGCATTCAGGTGTGTTTTAATACCGGACAGCTGCATATGGACATTATTCAGTGTTGCCTGTTCAGAAAAATAGCCGGGAAGGTAATCTGAAGCCATCATGTTAGCCTCCAGATATAAATCTGAAGCAGCAGATTTTTCCAGCGGCTCTGAAATAAGCCCCGCAGTTAATGTGGCAGCTGTGAAAATGCTTAAAAAGCCGAAAATCAAATATATAATTATAAACTTGAGATAAAGAGTACTCTTCATGCCGGCTCCTTTTATTTTGCTTCGAATTTATATCCAATTCCCCATACGGTGGCAAGGCTCCATTCACTGTGGTCTTTGATTTTCTCCCGAAGGCGTTTGATATGGACATCCACTGTACGAGTGTCGCCGATATATTCGTAGCCCCAGATCTGATCTAAAAGCTGTTCTCTCGTGAAAACCTGATTAGGAGAAGCGGCGAGAAAATAAAGCAGTTCTAATTCTTTTGGAGGCATATCTACGTTCTGTCCGTCAACGATAACAGAATAATTGGTCAGGTTGATTATAATGCCGGGATATTCCACACACTTTCCTTTTTCAGAGGATGCGGCATCGGATTTTGGTATAGCCTGATAACGCCGGAGAACTGCTTTAACGCGCGCTACAAGTTCCTTTGAGTCAAAAGGCTTCATAATGTAATCATCGGCACCCAGTTCAAGACCCAATACTTTATCAAAGACCTCACCTTTGGCGGAGAGCATGATGACTGGTATATCGGAGTGGGCACGTATCTCCCGGCATACCTGATATCCGTCAATCCCCGGAAGCATCAGATCAAGAAGAATCAGATTTGGATGGTAGGTGTCGAAAGCAGTCAAAGCCTTTTCACCGTCGTGAACCATCATTGTATCAAAGCATTCCTTTGTAAGATATAAGGAAATGAGCTCTGCAATATTTTCATCATCGTCTACAATTAAAATTTTTTGTTTATTTACCATTGTTGTCCTCCTGCTTAAATCTAATTCAGCTCTGCAATTGTTACTCCGGCGTCTCCCTCTCCAAAAGCTCCGAGACGGAATGATTTGACGTGCTTTTGACGTCTTAAAAATTGATGAATTCCTGTGCGCAGTGCTCCGGTTCCCTTGCCGTGTACGATGCGGACAGACGAAAGATGTGCAAGTCTTGCGTCATCTAGATATTTGTCAAGCTCAGCGACTGCCTCATCAACAGTTTTTCCAAGCAGATTGATTTCGGGGCTTACGGATAGAGATTTTCCCATTTTCATCTTTCCTTTGCTGGTTTGCTTTGCCTTTTTCTGAAGATAAGAGGGCTTTTCCTCTATAATTTCTAAGTCGGAAATGTTTACCTGTGAACGCAGAATTCCCATCTGCACGGCTACATTTCCTTTAGCATCCGGAAGAGAGGAGATTGTTCCTGTCAGGTTCATGCTCAGTACCTTTACGGATTCACCCAGTTTAAAATCAGACGGCTTATGGTTTTTTTTTGGCTTTTGTGCCTCAAGCTTAAGCCCCTCTCGTGTGCTTTCCATTTTTTTGCGCAGACGTTCTCTCTCACGCTCCATTTCAGCAGCGGATATGCTTTCTTTCCCGAATTTATGGAAATTGCGCATGGTTTCGTCAGCGGTTTCTTTTGCTTCTGCAAGAATCGCGAATGCCTTTTCTTTGGCGTCTCGAAGGATACGTTCTTTTTGTTCTTCAAGCCTTTCCTGTTTTTTTTGAGTTTCCTGCTTTAATCGTTCCAGCTCGCGTTTATAGGACGCGATTTCAGCCTGCTCTTTTTCAATGGTGCGTCGGCTTGTTTCGAGATTTGTGAGAATATCTTCAAAGGATTCGTCCTGTTCAGTCAGCTGTGCCCTGGCATTTTCAATAATAAAATCAGGAAGTCCCAGCTTTCCTGCGATGGCAAATGCGTTGCTCTTTCCGGGAATACCGATGAGCAGATGGTAGGTGGGACGAAGAGTTTCTACGTTAAACTCACAGCAGGCATTTTCTACTCCGGGGGTGGAAAGCGCATATAGCTTCAGCTCACTGTAATGTGTCGTTGCCATCGTACGAATACCTCTTTCATGAAGATACTGCAGGATAGCAGCAGCAAGTGCGGCTCCCTCTGTCGGGTCTGTTCCGGCGCCCAGTTCATCAAAGAGAACCAGGGAATTACTATCTACCTTTTTTAAAAATGAGACGATATTTGTCATATGGGAGGAGAAAGTACTGAGACTTTGCTCGATACTCTGCTCATCGCCGATATCTGCATATACTTCATGAAAAACAGCCAGCTCGGAACGGTCCAGAGCGGGAATATGAAGTCCGGCCTGCCCCATCAGAGTAAAGAGCCCCACCGTTTTCAGAGAGACAGTCTTTCCGCCGGTGTTCGGTCCTGTGATAATGAGGAGGTCAAAGGTATCTCCTAAGGTTATAGTAATCGGAACGACACTTCGTTTATCCAAAAGAGGATGACGTCCTTCGCGGATATGAATTCTGCCATCTGTGTTGAATATTGGCCGGCTGGCATTCATATCCAGTGCAAGTGCGCCCTTAGCAAAGATAAAATCAAGAACGGTAAGAATCTCATAATCTGCCTGTATACTGTCGGTGTATTCACTAGCATCTGCACTTAAGCGGGCGAGAATTACTTGAATCTCTTCCTGTTCCCTGCTGTATAGCTCCTTTAAGTCGTTATTCAAGTTTACGACGGCCATCGGCTCAATAAAAAGTGTGGAGCCGGTGGCAGACTGATCATGTATCATACCGGAGACCTGTCCCCGGTATTCGGCCTTGACCGGGAGACAATATCTGTCTCCCCGCATTGTAATGATCGGGTCCTGGAGATAGGTACGCAGTGAGCCGTTTACCATACCGGAAAGCGTGGAATGAACTTTATCGTTCATCTGTCCGATAGAACGGCGGATGTGCTTAAGGTTCGGGCTTGCATCATCACTGATTTCGTCTTCATCGAGAATACACCGCCGGATTTCAGCAGTGAGAGATGCAGCCGGATTAAGCTGAGAAAAATAGTTTTCCAGGCAGTCAGCCGGGTCATCCGTGCGATCGGGACGGCCATAGCCTTTGATACGTCCGGCAGTTTCTAAAAGCTTACAGATACGCAGAAGCTCTCCGCTCCCTAAGCTTCCGCCGATTTCCAGCCGCCGCAGAGAATCATTGACCGGAGCACAGCCGCCGAAGGAAGGCCGGCCCTTTTTGACAATACGTGAAAATGCCGCAGAGGTTTCTTCTTGTGCAGAGGTAATTTCATCTATGGAAATCTTAGGTTTAAGCTTACGGCACCTTTCCTTTCCGCCAAAGGAGGAGGCGTACTCTGTAAGAAGCTCTATAATTTTGTTATATTCTAGTTTTGTAAATGTTTTCTTATTCATAATCATCACCTAGACCTATTCTACCCTATTTATAATGTAAAGGAAAGGATAAATCGCAGGCAATTCCAATATATGTTGAACATTTGCGGGGGATACGGTATACTATAGAAGGGAGTGCAAAGGAGAACAGGTGCAGTATGGAAGAACGGAACAGGCCGGAAGAGGAGCAGGAGGCTCAGGAAGAGTATTCTTTTTTGCAGGAAGTAATTAAAGATGAAGCGGGCAGCAGAAAAAAGCTGAAAAGTGATATTGTACGTGTAATCAGTTTTGGTTTTGTATTTGGGATTGTTGCCTGTTTTAGTTTTTACGCATTCAGACCCTGGATTGAAAGTAAGTTTGAAGGCGGCCCTGAGCAGGTTACGATTCCGAAGGATGAGGAAGAGGAAGAGGATCAGAAGCCTGAGGAGGAAGTTAAGGAAGAGGAAAGACCAGTTCTTGATACAGACAGCTACAGGGAGATGCTGCAGTCTCTGAAGGGAGTCGCAAAGGAAACAAATAAGAGTGTTGTAGAAATCAGCGGAGTTACCGGTGACGGTGATTGGACAAAGGAGCTGAATGACAGCAGCCGCAGCATATCCGGCATTATTGTGGCAGATAACAGCAGAGAGCTTCTGGTGTTGGGGAAGATGCTGCCAGTACGAGATGCAGAGCAGATTTTGGTGACTTTTGCAGATGGAGAAAAATATGAGGCATCAGTAAAGCGCCGGGAGGGGAACCTGGGGCTGTGTGTTTATGGGGTTCCGCGTGAGAAGATATCGGGGGAAACCTGGTCAAGAATAGAGGTTGCCACGCTTGGCAGCTCAAATGCTGTAGGGATGGGAGACACGGCGATTGTTCTCGGTAAGCCCTTCGGTTATGCGAATGCAGTCAGCTACGGAATTGTGGCCTCGGACAGAACTTATATGGAATTTTCAGACGGACGGTTCAGTATTATCTATACAGATATTGCCGGTGCAGGTGCAGGAAGCGGGGTAATTGCAAATATCCGTGGAGAAATCATTGGAATTATAGACCAGAAAATTCTGGATGAAAACAGCAGAAATCAAATAGCAGGCTATGGAATTTCAGATATAAAGGAAATGATTGAGCTTTTGTCTAATGGTGCAGGAGTACCTTATACAGGATTGTGCGGCGTAGATGTGACAGAGGAGATGGAAGAATTTCCGGAGGGGATTTATGTGACGGAGGTTGAGGCCGATTCACCGGCGATGGCGGCAGGAATTCAGAGCGGGGATATTATAACCAGCGTGGATGGCAGTGAAACCAGTACAGTCAGCGGTTATCATGGGGTGTTGATGAAAAAAGTTCCCGGAAACAGAATTATACTGAAGGGCTGCCGCCAGGGAGCCGGCGGAGAATATGTGGATATAGATTTTACAGTAGTTGTAGGGACGAAGGAATGAAACGGCGAGTGAACGTCAAGAAGAGCATAAAGGACAATATAGAAAGGCATGTATAGATTATGAGATATGTAAATACGTTAGTAGAAGGAGAGACGATACGAAATATATATTTGTGCAAGGGGAAGCGTTCTGCAGAGACGCGAAATGGAAAGCCTTATGACAATCTGATTCTGCAGGATAAGACAGGGACGCTTGACGGAAAGGTGTGGGATCCAAATTCCAGCGGGATAGCAGAGTATGAAGAGATGGATTTTATAGAGGTATACGGAGATGTTATCAGCTATAATAATAATCTCCAGCTAAATATCAAGCAGATACGAAAAGCGTCTGAAGGCGAATACATACCGGCGGACTATATGCCGACGACAGAAAAAAGCACAGACAGCATGTACCAGGAGCTTCTTGGATTTATCAGGCAGATTGGAAATCCGTATCTTAAACAGGCAGTAGAATATTATTTTGTAAAGGATATGGAATTTGTAAAAAAATTCAAAGCCCATTCGGCGGCAAAAAGCGTACATCATGGATTTTCAGGAGGACTTTTAGAGCATACGCTCAGTGTAGTTAAATTCTGTGAGTATATGGCAGGCGCTTATCCCATTCTAAATAAAGACCTGCTGTATGCGGCGGCGATTTGCCATGATATCGGAAAAACTAAAGAGCTGTCTTCATTTCCGGAAAATGATTATACAGATGACGGGCAGCTTTTAGGGCATATCGTTATCGGTGTAGAGATGGTCAGTGATGCAGTGCGTACGATACCCGGATTCCCAGAACAGCTGGCGAGTGAACTCAAGCACTGTATTATAGCACATCACGGTGAGCTTGAGTATGGCTCTCCAAAAAAACCAGCGCTTGCAGAAGCATTGGCACTTAATTTCGCAGATTGTGCAGATGCCAAGATGCAGACATTGACAGAGATATTTAAGGAAAAGCATACAAATGACTGGATTGGGTACAACAGACTGTTTGAGTCAAACTTGCGCAAGACAGTGTTGGGGACGGGGTAAAATTCATTTTACCCCGTCCCCAATTGTCCATTGTCCTGTCCCAAATTAAGAGAGTGGAGAATATTTATGCAGAAGAATGACATTGTTAAGGTTGTAATAGAAGATATAGGAACCGGCGGCGAAGGAATCGGAAAGGTAGATGGGTATACGTTATTTATAAAGGATGCAGTTATCGGCGATATAGTGGAGGCTAAGATTATAAAAGCCAAGAAGAATTATGGATATGCGCGGCTTATGAATATTCTTGTTCCATCGGAGTGCCGTGTGAAACCCGTATGTCCGCAGGCCAGAAGATGCGGGGGCTGTCAGATTCAGGAGATGGCTTATGAAAGGCAGCTTAGGTTTAAGGAGGAAAAGGTAAGAGGAAATCTTATGCGTATCGGGGAGGTTCCTGAGGAAGTATTATCCTCTATTATGGAGCCGATTGTGGGAATGGAGGAGCCGTTCCATTACCGGAATAAAGCGCAGTTTCCGGTCGGAACAGACAGGGAAGGTAATCTTGTAACAGGGTTTTATGCCGGCCGTACCCACAGTATAATACCGAACACAGACTGTGTACTTGGCGTGGAGGTAAATGAGAGAATTTTGAAAATCCTTCTTGCATTTATGAAGGAATATGGAATTTCGGCCTATTGTGAGGAGACTCATAGAGGGCTGGTCCGGCATATATTGATTCGTTATGGGTTTTCTACACAAGAGATTATGGTAAGTTTTATTGTGAATGGAGATACGCTTCCTCACAGCGATGAGCTGGTTAAGAGACTTGCCGCACTTGATGGAATGACTAGTATAACTCTGAATATCAACAAGAAAAGAACAAATGTTATTATGGGGGATGTTGTCCGTACGCTGTGGGGGAGGAGCTATATTACGGACTATATCGGAAATATAGAGTATCAGATATCGCCGCTCTCCTTTTATCAGGTAAATCCGGTTCAGACAGAAAGACTATATGAACTGGCACTTTCGTATGCAGGTCTTACGGGAGAGGAGATTGTGTGGGACTTATATTGCGGGATTGGGACAATCTCTCTTTTTCTGGCACAGCGTGCGAAGAAGGTATATGGCGTAGAGATTGTACCCCAGGCGATAGAGGATGCGAAAAATAATGCACGGATTAACGGAATAGAAAATGTCCGGTTTTATGTAGGTAAAGCGGAGGAGATTCTGCCGGAATATTATAGAAAATATGAGGAAAAACATGGCGGAGAAAAAGCGCATGCGGATGTAATAGTGGTAGATCCTCCGCGTAAGGGATGTGACGAGGCTCTGCTTCAGACGATAGCAGACATGCAGCCGGATAGGATTGTGTATGTGAGTTGTGACTCGGCAACTTTGGCTAGAGATGTAAAATTTTTGCGGAGATGTGGATATGAGCTGATGAAGGGCAGAGCGGTGGATATGTTTCCGCAGACGGTGAGTGTTGAGACGGTTGTAATGCTTTCCCACAAAACAGAGGTGCAGTGCATAAGCTAAAAGAGAGAGTTATCTATAAAGTGATTAAAGAGTCCATAGGAAAGTAATATCTAAACCCAAAATTCGTATTACTTATAATGCATTATGATAATATTAAAACGAAAGAGAGAAAACAAATGAGCCAGATTTTAGTTTCTATAATTAAGGAGTCAAACTATAAATTAACACAGTTTTCAGAGGAAGCAATTAATGCGATTGAAAATAACATTGTCATTAAAAACGGAAAAACATATGTAAAGTGTCTTGTGAGAAATAAAGACATTCTGTTAAAACCGGAGGAAATTGTAAGGCAGCTTTATATTTATAAACTGGTGCATGAATATGGTTATCCTGTTGAGCGTATGGAACTGGAAAGGGTAATAAATTTTGGTAGAGAAAAGAAGCGTGCAGATATTGTTATCTTTAGTAAAAGTAATTCAACTGCTGAAGAAATTATTGTTGAATTAAAAAAGCCCAAATTAAAGGATGGCAAGGAGCAACTTAAATCATACTGTAATGCAACGGGAGCTATTATAGGTGTATGGACAAATGGTGATCAGATTTCTTACTATCACAGAAAAGACCCTAATTTCTTTGAGGACATTCCAAATATTCCAAATGAAAATCAGAAGTTGAAAGATATTCTGACAGAGAGATGGACAATTGATGATTTAGTAAAAAAAGATAAATTGGTAAGTGAGAAAAAGTCGCTCAAAGGGCTTATCGAAGAAATGGAGGATGAAGTTCTTGCCAATGCTGGGGTTGATGTTTTTGAAGAAGTATTCAAACTTATTTTCACAAAGTTATATGATGAAATGGAAAGCGGTAGAGATAAAACAAGAACGCTAGAATTTCGTAATTATGGAGATACTGACGAAGATTTAAAAACGAATATTCAGAAATTGTTTAATAAGGCAAAGAAAAAATGGGAAGGTGTTTTTAATGCTGATGAGAAAATAACACTTACTGCTTCGCACTTATCAGTGTGTGTTGCCAGCTTACAAGATGTGAAATTATTTAATTCAAATCTTGATGTGGTGGATGATGCTTTTGAATATTTGATGAGCAAATCTCAAAAAGGCGAAAAAGGACAGTATTTTACACCAAGATATGTTATTGATATGTGTGTAAAAATGTTAAATCCTAAAAAAGATGAAAAAATGATTGATACTGCGGCTGGTAGTTGTGGTTTCCCTGTACATACAATTTTTCATGTGTGGAAGAGCATTCTTTCGGAAAAAGGCATTCCTCAGAGTCATCTTTTTACAACGGAAAAGAAATCGCCAGAGTGTGAGGATTATGTAAAAGAAAACGTATTTGCGATTGATTTTGATACAAAAGCCGTTCGTGTTGCCAGAACCTTGAATTTAATTGCTGGTGATGGTCGAACTAATGTAATGCACTTAAATACATTAGATTATGAGAGATGGGATGACCTTACCAAAGATGAAGAATGGGAAGATATTTACCATGAAGGCTGGAAGGGTTTAAGAGCAATGAGAACTACCAAAAATCAAAATAGAGATTTTAAGTTTGATATACTGATGGCTAACCCTCCGTTTGCAGGAGATATTAAGGAAAGTCGTATTATTACAAAATATGAGTTAGGAAAAAACGCAAAAGGCAGATATAAATCTAAGGTGGGCAGAGATATTCTGTTTATAGAAAGAAATTTATCTTTCTTAAAAGATGGCGGAAGAATGGCTATTGTATTGCCACAGGGTAGATTCAACAATGCTTCTGATAAATATATTCGTGACTTTATTGCTGAAAGATGTAGAATTTTAGCTGTAGTTGGTTTACATGGTAATGTATTTAAACCACATACAGGTACAAAGACTTCTGTTCTCTTTGTTCAGAAATGGGATGACAAATTATGTCCTAAAAAGGATGATTACCCTATTTTCTTTGCTACAATGCAGGAACTAAGTAAAGATAATTCTGGTGAAAAAATTTAC
Source organism: uncultured Lachnospiraceae bacterium (assembly GCA_946558465.1). GTDB lineage: Bacteria > Bacillota > Clostridia > Lachnospirales > Lachnospiraceae > CAPEBR01. Next base: position 202,485 of record CAMNTM010000003.1, on the reverse strand, counting down.
TGTACAAATGAAGATGGTTCCTATATGCGTGATGAACACCAACATTTAATTGTAAAGCATGATTTATATAACCATGATGGACTTACAGAAGATGGAATTGCCGAGGCATTTATTGAGTTTGCGAAAAAGGAACATTTGAGTTTTTTCTGAATGACCCATCCGTAACGTCCTTTGATGAAGTACATTATAAACAGTTAATGGATGGGTTAGAAGCAATAGAAATAAATATGAGTATATGCAAAAATATAATTGATTTCAGAATAGATGCTAGTACATATAAGAAGGACTATGTTAGAACAGACAAAATTTTGAAAGGTATGAATCCTAGTACAATCGAAAAGGAAATGAAATCAATTCAAAATTTTGGTGCATATTCTTTGTGTAACGACATAGTTTTTGTTGATGAGGGTATTCCTTTTCTTATGACTCAAAATGTTCGTTATAATTATATTAATTGGAACAATGTGAGATGTGTTGATGGAGCAAGCCATAAAATGCTTTATAAATCCCACTGCAAGAAAAATCAAGTTCTGGTTACAATGGCGGGCGAATATTTAGGTAGAGTGGCTGTATATGACAAAGATTTCATATGCAGTTCTAATCAGGCAATAGCTAAGATAACATTAAAGGACGGTGTACCCCCTTATTATGTTTCTACGTTTCTTAATTCAAGATACGGACAAAATCAGATTAATAGATTTAAAACTATTACGGGACAACCAAATATAAATATGGCACTGATAAAGTCTTTGATGATACCTATAATGTCTGATAAAATCTGTGACACTATTACAGAGATTGTAGTTGCGGCAAATGAAAAATTTGATAAATCTAGAAGATTGATTGAAAAAGCAGAAATCTTTTTATCTGAGGATATTGGAATAAATACATATGTAGAGTCAAAAGAAAAATTTTCAATAAGAAAATTTTCTTGTTCTGTAAATTTATCTGGAAGATTTGACGCAGAATATTATCAAGATAAGTATGATGATTACAATAGAATTTTGAAAGGATATTCTAACGGATATGGGTTAATAAAAGATATTTGCATTATCAAAGATAAAAACTATATACCAGAGGATAAGGCAGAATATTCATATATTGAATTAGCTAATGTAGGGCAAGAGGGTGATATTTCTGATTGTGACAAACTTTTGGGATTGGAATTACCAACAAGAGCAAGAAGAATTGTTGCTACTGATGATGTTATTATTTCTTCTGTTGAGGGTTCTCTTTCAAAATGTGCTTTAGTTACAGAAGAGTATAATGGATTTATATGCACTAATGGATTTTATGTTCTTAAAAGTTCTGTAATAAATCCAGAAACCTTACTGATGTTGTTTAAAAGTAAATTTATACAGGCGTTAATGAAAAAAGGATGTTCTGGAACAATTCTTTCTGCGATAGGCAAGGAGGAACTGGGGGAAATCCCATTACCAATTATTAATGATAATATTCAGGAAAAAGTTAAAGAGGTGGTAAGTGATAGCATTCTTGCAAGAAAACAGGGCGAAAAATTGCTAAAAAAAGCGATTATTCTTATGGAAATAGCCATAGAGCAGGGTGAAGAAAAGGCATTATCTATGTATAAGTAAAGCAATAAAGAAATGGAGACCAACAAGTACAAGGATAATATTTTCGTCTTACCAAGCACTGAATTTGATTAGCCAAATTCAAATATAGTAGATACAAGATTAGGAATAGCATTAAATCTTGTGGGAATGTGGTAATACCGTTGACACGGCTGTGCTTTTGTCCCATAAGTCGCCAGAAAGTATTATCAATGCATGATAAAGATAATCAAGAGTGTAATCATGTGCAATTCGAGGCGGTTAAAAATGAAACCGCATTGCCAATATAATTGAAGTGAAAAACAGCGAATCAATGAAAAATATAAATCGGACCAAAAACTATAGAAGCATAAGAATGTCCCTGCTCCAAGCCGAAGAAAACGAAACCGCTGCTGCAAAGATAAATAGTATCTGAGCAGCAGCGGTTTTGTTTTAATTGTACATTTATTTGATAATTAAATTCAATTTATTCGGTTTAATCTATTCATTCATATCCTTGAGCTGTTCCGGATGGTAGGGCTGTATTCTTGCAGCATCAAGCTCTTCATCAATTGAGATAGTTCCGATACCAACCTTCTTTCCTGACATTTTAATAATTTCAAATAGAATCAGGTAGATAATTGCGGATAGAAGGATAGACCAAATCGCTGTCGGCATGAAGGAAGGAATCCATACCTGGCTGACCAGCAGTCCAATGACAGCAGAGATAAAGGACCACCAGTTCCACTTTGGGAGTTTTTTATCGAGAACCTCTGGCTTGAAAAAATATTTATCTTTATTCAGATAGTAGTCCAGGATCAGAGGCCCCATAAATGGAGGAAGAATTATACCGGAAAAGTTTAAAACAGGTGTAGCAAAGCGGGAAAACCCGACCGCACCTAAAATTGCAATAAGAATACCCCAGACAACACCGACTGCGCGGATGCTTCCATTTGCAATTGAAGCAATGGGAATCTGAATCAGATATATGTTGGTGAGGATTGTGGTGAAGAGAGCGAGCAGGAAGGCAATCGTACAGAATACGCCAAAGATTGCATTCAGCTTTCTGGCATACTCGACGAAAATATATGATTTCATGATTATTACAGAGAGAGAACCAACAAAAGCGAGAGCAATTTGAACCAGGAAAAAGGCCAGGAAAATAAAGCCGAACATGGATTTTTTTGTTTTACAGAATCTAGTAAGCTGTCCGTTTGTGCAGGCTCCAAGAGTCCAGCTTCCGATAACAACGTTCATCAGGAAGGTTGTGGAAGGAGCGTTGGAATGGTCGAGACCTTTTATATAGTTGTTGAAATTAAAAATGCCTCCTACATCCATGAGTCCGCGGAAAAGGCAGATAACGACTGCAAGTATCAGGAAGGCAATAGCGATATTTGCAACAGTTTCAAGTCCTTTGATGCCCTTTATTGTTGCTAAAATCATAAGCAGTCCCGCCGCGCAGCAAGTCAATATGAATTGAGGAGAGCCCATAGGAAACAAAACCTCGCCAAAGGTTGACGTTTGAAATCCTATATGTAAAGTAATGAGCAGAATCATGACAATTGATGGAACAATATATCCTTTCTGTCCGTAGGTGTATTTCATAAAAATAGTTGTGTTGCAGCCAGTCATATAAGCAGGTATTGCTACAATAAAACCAACCAATGCCAATACAGCATAACCGATAATCATACTTACCCAGTACTGGACTGAGCTTTCAGCTGTAAGAAGAGTTTCACCGACGATAAACCCCGTGATTGTATATCCGTATGCAATAGCGAGTATCCATAAACTGACAGTTGACCGGCGCTGACTGGGCTTAACGGCAGTATATATGGCATCTGCACTTTTTGCTGCTTCTTCCGGTGTTACAAACCAAAATTTTTTAAATAATTCGAGCATAATATTTTCTCCTTTTTAAATTCCACATTAATCAATTAATCAATTAGCAGAGTTTTTATGTCTTTTGGATAAAAAGATTCAAAATAAAATAACCGCGCGAACATTACGAATAAATTTATAATACTATTATAATTAAAAGGTGTCAATTCAAAAACGTAAAAAAGATAAAATATTATAAAAATAATAAAAAAGTTGCATAAAATATGAATTAACTTTAAAATTCCATAAAATTAAAATAATATTTTAGGGAAAATATATAAAAAAGTGGTTGCATAATAATTTGCAAGATGCTATATTATAGTCAAATAAAATATGTGCGCGTGGACAAAATAAAAGAGTAGTACTCGTAGGATTATTAATTATTAATCAAAAAGTGTATGTATACGGGTAAAATTTTTAAGATGAAAAGAGGGATTTTATGAAACTTGATAAGTTATTTACAAATGCAAGAATTGTATCTTCAACGGGAAAGTATGATGGAAGCATTGGAGTAAAAGACGGGAAAATAGTGATGATTGGAATGCCGGATACAAAAGAAGAAGCGTCAGAGATAATTGACTGCGGTGGAAAGTATGTTCTTCCGGGATTTATTGACGGGCATATTCATCCGTGTGATCCCGGAACTACTCACAGAGAGGATTTTCCTCATTTGACTGCGTCTATGGCAGCTAATGGAACGACGTTAGGTTTGATGATGCCGATGAATGTCCCGGTAGTCGTTGACAAAAAGACTTTTGATGAGACGATTGCATGCTATGAGGGACGTGCTTATGTGGACTACGGCCTGCATGGCGCAGCAGTTTCTACGAATCTGGACACGGCAGATGAGCTGTGGAGAGCTACAGGTTCTGCCGCTATGAAGATGTTTATGTGTTTTTCTACCGTAGACGCTCCATTTGTGAATGATGATGAGATGTATGCACATTTGGAAATTCTGGCAGAGAATGGTGGCGTGGCATTGATTCACTGCGAGAATGATTTGATCTTAAAGAAGGTGGAAAATGATCTGAAATCGGAGGGCCGCAAAGATGGCATGGCTTATAATGCCTCGCATCCGGCATTTGCCGAAATTGAGGCTGTTGGAAGAGCTATTATATTTCTAAAGCAGACTGGTGCAGCCGGTATTATCGTACATGTAAGTACGGCGGAGGGCCTTCGGATGATTAAGAAAGCCCGCGAGGAGGAAGGTGTTAAGGTATGGGCGGAAACTTGTCCGCATTTTCTGCATTTTGTCGCAAATGATATGAAGAGACTTGGGGCAGCCTTAAAACAGTCTCCTCCAATGCATGAGGAAGAAAACAGAGAAGAGTTGTGGAAGCTTCTTGCAAAGGAGGGATATGTGGCAACAGTTGCCTCTGACCACTGCCCCTTCTCTTCGGAAGAAAAGTTTGCAGATCCGGATGATATTTGGAAAACTCCGAATGGGATTCCAGGGGTACAGGTTATCGCTCCGGTGCTGTTAGACGGAGTCAACGCAGGAAGGCTGACAATAGAACGAGTTGTAGAGCTTACGAGTCTGAATGCCTCCAAGCTTTATGGAGTATATCCTCAAAAGGGTGTGCTTCAGGTGGGATCGGATGCAGATTTTGCAGTAATAGATATGGATTTAGAGAAAGCCTTTACAGAAGAGGATAATCTTTCCAAATGCAGCTGGTCACCGTATTTTGGAGATACATTTAAGGGATGGCCGGTAATGACTGTATGTCGTGGAGAGATTGTGTATAGAGATGGTCATATTGTCGGAAAACTGGGCTACGGAAAATATACAGGAAGAAAAAAACAGTGAAAGAAGGTTTCTGCAAAATAGATAGATAAATATGCAGGGTGTCGTTCAATCATTTGATTTGATGATTTTACGGCACCCCATATGTTTGGTGGTTTAGAACCAGCGGTCGAATTTGGTATAGGTTTCCTTGAGGTAAATGATACAGGTTGGATCTATAACTCCGTAATCCGTTTCATCCGGACGAAAAAAATACCGGAAAAAATTGTTGGTTGCCATAGCGCCGATAATATAAGGACGTACTGACACAATAGCATCAATGGACCCATCCATAAGATAATCCTCTACTTTTTGATTCACGCCGTTGCTGATGGTGATAACCTTATGATGCATATTATGCTTTTGAAGAAACTCCGCAACATATTCTACATGATAAGGTGCATATATAGCAGTAGGGAATGAATTATGGCACTCGGATTCCAGAGCTTTTTCATAGCTGTCATATGACATTTGCGTGAGAACTCTGTTACGTACAAGGATTTCCGGGAATTCCTTGATCTTATAGAAAAAACCGCCCATACGCTGATTTTCCATATCAAAGCCTTCATCAAAGCTCAGCGTTAGGAGCTCGCCGCTTCCCATCATAAGTTTTGCGATCATGGCGGCGGAATAGGTTCCGACGGTAAAATAGTCGGAGCCTATGTGGCAGAATTTGTCATTAATATACAGGCAGTCCAGCGACATGAGAGGAATATTCTTTCGTTCGCAGATCTGGGATGCCCAATCCAGGTTTGGCTTTGTGATGGCGCTAAAGATGACTCCGTCTACCTGTTTCGTATTGATTACTTCAAAAAACTGTTCCATTTGACGATTTGCCGGACTTTCACTCAGAAGATCCGTTGTAGTGATATTGATTTTAAAATTATATCCTGCCCATACCTTCATGCTGTCTACCATTCCGGCGATAACCTTTTGATAGTAGCCTTCATCAACAGTTGCCATGAGGAAAGCGTATATAGAGATGCTTTTCTGAGAAGCAAGGCTGGCAGCGGCAAAATTTTTTTCATAACCCATTTTTTCTGCCTCTTCTAAAACCTTCTGACGGGTTGATTCTTTAACAGATTTCCCGGCCAGAGCTCTGGCCACGGTGGTTCGAGAAATGTGTAATTTTTTTGCGATATCATCCTGTGTTACCATAATGCCTCCATATTTTAAGTGCCTATGTCCGGCTTTTGATTTATTTTATGATATTTATTTGTGAACAGGCCATACCTGTTTTATAATTAAAATATTATATGGTAGTATTAATAGTACCGTTTTGTAAAGTGTTTTGTCAATGGTTTTACTGTTGTTTTGATAAACCGGAATTTTGCTAAAATGAGAAACAACTTACTTGAAAAACAGATAAATTCGTGATAAAATGATTAAAAAAATAAAAAGCATATTATATTTTATCGAAGCAAAAGGAATTTAAGATTTATCTAGTCCAAATTTTACTTCTTTATTGCGGGGGAATTTTTATGAAGTTTTTAGTAAATCTAAAGCTGGCTACGCGCATTAGCATTATTACTACAGCAATTACCGTAGGCGGTATGCTGCTGCTTTGGTTCATTGTATCCAGCCGCGTTGCATCTATGGTAGAGAATGACATTACAAATCAGATGATTGACGCTGTGGAGTCCAGAGCTTCTATTATAAATGATTATGTGGCTTCAGCGGAGGAATATATGACGGCTTTTGCCATAGGAAGTGAAGTCCGTGATCTTCTTGAGAATCCGGAGGATCCTGTACTGCTGCAGCAGGGGCAGAAATATACGGAAGATTTTGCCGCGGTAAAAGGTGTTTTTGAGGGCTTATATATAGGTACTCCGTCTACTTATGTTTTGACGCATACTTCGCAGGGAGCTATCGGAATAACTACTCGGACAGGAGAGTCATTGAAGGAATTTCAGGATACGATTTTAGCAGAGCCGAAGCTTACGAATCTGGGGATTATGGAATCTCCAGGAACCGGGAGTATGATACTTTCTATGTATTACCCGCTTTTTGATGATCAGAATTGTCTTGGATATGTAGGAGCAGGTGTTTATGCCAGCCGGCTGATGGATGCGCTGCTGGATTTGGATATTGAGGGTCTGCCTAACAGTGAGTATGTATTTTTAAATGTAGAGACCGGGATGTACCTTTATCATGAGGATGAAGAATTGTTAAATACTCAGACAACCGACAGCGGTTATCAGGAGATTTTACGGCGGATTAAAGCGAATGGCAGCACACAGGCCGGTACATATTCTTATCGAGACGAAAATGGTGTAGATCAATTAGTAGTTTATAAGTATTTAAAGGATCGGGACTGGGTTTTTATGGTTCGCGACAATGAGGCGGAGGTTTATGGGAAGGTAGTAACAGTGCGCATTACAGTAGGTATTTTATGTGCGGCTGTAGCGATGTTTATTATATTTATTACGTTGGTGATTCTGCATCGGGAAGGCAGAGAGCTTATGCTTATGGAGAGAGCTATCCGCCGTTTGGGTAACCTGGAGCTTTCTGCAGATCAGGAATTGGAAGCCTTTTATGGCAGAACAGATGAAATAGGCATGATTGCACAGACGATACATCATGTCTGTGATTGTCTGAGAAAAACCATTGATGATATCGGCCGGATTTTGGGAGAAATGGCAGATGGAAATATTGCGGTGGATGTCGAAAAGAATGAGGCGTATTATATTGGCGATTTTAGAGTTCTGGCTGAGAGTTTGAAGAGTATCCGTACTCATCTCACAGAGGTAATGCGTGATATTACGCATATTGCAAACCAAGTAGACAGCGGTGCGAATCAGGTATCTGCAGGAGCACAAGTATTGTCTCAAGGGACAATGCAGCAAAAAGTTTCTATTAACGGACTGGTGTCTAATGTCACGGATATAACTGCACAGATTCAAAATAGTACGGTCCGCTGCGGTAATGCCAGTGATTTGGTTGACAGAGCAACAGGCTATTCTGCTGAAGCCGATAAAAAGATGGAGCAGCTGATGACTGCTACAAAGAATATTGATCAGTCCTCGACCCAAATTGAAAGTATAATAAAAACTATTGAAGACATTGCTTTTCAGACAAATATCCTGGCGCTGAATGCAGCAGTTGAGGCGGCCCGCGCCGGCAGCGCAGGTAAAGGCTTTTCAGTTGTATCTGACGAAGTTAGGAGCCTTGCAGCAAAGTCCTCGGAGGCGGCAAAAAATACAAGTACACTGATTGGGCGTTCGATTCACGATGTAAAAACGGGAACAGAGTCCACCAACCTTGCTATTTCGGCAATGCAGGTTATTAATGAATGTATTCAGTCTATTAAGGTTTTGATGGATGAAATTTCGCTTGCCAGTGTCCAGCAGTCAGAGATGATTGTCTCTGTGGAAAACAGGATTAAAGAGGTGTCTAAGGTGATTGAAGCAAATTCCACCGCCGCTGAGGAGAGTGCAGCGATTTCTAATGAATTGTCTAATCAGGCGAGGATATTGAATCAGCTGATTGGCCAATTCCATATTGAGTAGACTTTTCGGCCTGGCCTGAAGCATTTAAAGAGAATATGTGTGATCTGGTCTTGATGGAGCTGCTGTGAATTTTCATTTTTTCTGCGGCTCCTTTATTTATATACAGTAAGTATTGCAAGGTTGTCAAAAACTTGACATTTTCGATGATTTCTATTACAATTAATAAAATGTCGAAAAATAGACAGGAGCGGAAGGAATTACTATGCGTGAAGATATATCGGCAATCAATTTTGTTAAAGAAGCAATACGCATAATTTCAGAAGAAGGATTTTCGGCATTATCTATACGCAGACTGGGAAAAGAGATGCACTGCAACAGTGCTAATATATATTATTATTTTAATGATTTGGAAGAGCTGATTGCATACGCTTCTATGGAATATTTCAGCCAGTATGTTGCAGAAGTTTCCAGATGTTATGAGGAGGCTCCGGATGCTATAACGGGATATAGACGTGCGTGGGACTGTATAGTAGACCTTTCTTTTGAGAATCCTTTGGTTTATGAAAGACTCTTGTATGGAAGATATAGAGACAGGCTTGGAGATATTGCCAGGGGTTATTATAAGATGTTTCCGGATAAGGTTAAGAAGTTAGATTCCGATATTGTGAAGACAGTTACATCACCCGATTTCAGCGGATATCACAACAATCTGGTGTTGGGCCGCTGTATTGATTCAGGATGGTTTGCAGAAGAGGACGGAAAAGTGATCGGACGCACTTTGAACAGCTTATATGGTGGATTTTTGAGAGACAGGATAAGCTGCAAGGAAGGCGATGAGAAGATTGCTCAGTTAAAGAGAGAATTTTTTCGGTGCCTGGATCGTACACTTGAAGTATATCGTATTAAATAATATAGAATATTGTATGGGCATTATTTTTTGGCCTGATTTAATCGCGATTAAATTGGCTGTAAAAGTATTAGTCATATTTTTGAATGAAAAACCGTCGGTTTTTCAAATAAATTTACATACCGTGTTAAAGGAATGCGGAGCAAAAGGAGGGCGAAATATGACAGAATTTTATGAACAGGTCCGTGACCGTTTCATGCGTTATGTACGCGTGGACACGCAGTCTCAGGCCGGCTCGGACACGGCGCCAAGCACAATGAAACAGAAGGATTTGGGCAAAATCCTTCGAGACGAACTCATTTCCATGGGCGTGCAGAATGTAACTATGAGTGATGAATGCTGTGTCTATGGTACGATTCCATCTAATCTGCCAGGGGGCATTGGCAAGTCAGTCGGGTTCATTGCACACATGGATACGACACCGGATGCGAGCGGTACAGATGTAAAGCCGTGGATATTGGAGAATTATCAGGGCGGAGATGTTCTGCTTAACGCAGAAAAGGATATTATCATGAAAAATGAAGAATACCCGAATCTCAATAAGTACATAGGCCAGGATTTGATTTTCTCTGACGGAACAACATTACTTGGAGGAGATGATAAGGCAGCTGTCGCTGCTATCATGACGATGGCTGAGTATTTTTGTAAGCATCCGGAGATTCCTCATGGGCCGATTCAGATTGGATTTACTCCTGATGAAGAGGTTGGAAGAGGAACAGAGAATTTTGATATTGAGCGTTTCGGAGCAGATATTGCCTATACTATGGATGGAGATGCTCTGGGCGGTATGTGTTATGAGACATTCAACGGAGAGGAGGCACAGCTTGTTATAAAGGGCCTGAATGTACATCCAGGTACGGCATATAAGATTATGAAAAATGCCGTAGAGATAGGAGGAGAATTTATGGCTATGCTGCCGGCTTTCGAGAGACCTCAGAATACCCGCGGGCGGGAAGGCTATTATCATCCATTTGTCTTTGAAGGAACGGTGGAGAGGACATTTGTCCGTTGTCTTGTGAGAGACCATGAGAGAGATCTCTTTGAAAACAGGAAGGCATATATAGAAAAATGTGTAGAGCGGCTGAATGAAGTGTATGGAGAAGGTACGGTACAGCTCACATGGGTGAATCAGTATTTCAGCATGAGAGAGGTTGTAAAGAAGGTGCCGTACATGATTGATTATGCACAGCAGGCAATGAAAGACTGTGGAGTAGAGCCATTTGAAATTGCTATGAGGGGCGGAACAGACGGTTCATGGCTTTCCCAGAGAGGACTTCCATGTCCGAACATTACAGCCGGATACGAGAATGCCCATGGACGCTTTGAGTATGCATCTATACAGTCTATGGAAAAGAATGTTGAGATTCTTATCAGGTTATTGAAGATATTTGCAGAGAACGCATAGGAGGAATGAGAATATGAATTTATTATTTGGTTGTGTTTTGGTTTACCTTATTTTCATGGTAGGTGTTAGTCTTTATCTAAGTCGGAAAAAGGTAAAAAGCTCAGATGATTTTGCGGTTGCAGGAAGAAGTCTTCCGATGATAGTCTTAGTTGGTACGCTTCTCGCTACTTGGTGCGGCGGCGGCGGTATCACAGGAACTGCAGGTTTAATTTATAGTAATGGACCTCTTTTCGGTATACTGGCATTTTCAGGCGCTCCGCTTGGTATGATTCTTCTGTATTTTATAGCAGGTGCAGTAAGAAAGAGTACAACCTATACGATTCCAGAGCTTTTCGAGCTGCGTTACGGTTCTGCGGCACGGGCGCTTGCAACAATTTGTATTGTTCTTGCATTTATTGGAACAACAGCTTCCCAGTTCAAGGCTGCTGGAAATATTATTTCCATTACAACTGGCATGCCCTTTGAGATAGCGACAATTTTGTGTGTGGTTTTTATGGTACTGCTTGCTCTTATTGGAGGTATGGTCAGTGTTGCTTACACAGATGCACTTTCTGCATTCCTGATGGTGGGCGGTTTTCTGGCTGGTATCTTCTGCGTCAGCGGACAGTTCGGCGGATTTGGGAGTCTTTTGTCTAATCTGCCGGAGGGAAAGAATTCCCTGCTTGGTACGCTGACTCTTACACAGGCAGCAGGGTATGTTCTTCCGACATTGTTCCTGGTTCTCGGTGACCAGAATATGATTCAGAGATTCAGCTCTGCAAAAGACAGTAAGACTGCACGAAAATCAAATGTTGGTCTTGTATTAGCAGAGGTTGTTGTATGTGCATTGATTATCGGTCTTATTACATGCGCAATTTTTGCTTTCCCGACAAATGATTCACCAGATACCGTTTTGTTCCAGTTGTCTGCGCAGTTCCTGCCGCCGGTTATTGGAGGAATTGTAATGGCAGCGTGTATGAGCTTTATTGTTACAACAGGAGATTCCTATCTGCTTTCTACAGCGTCTAATTTAACTTACGATATTTGGGGCTTATATATTAAAAAGGATGCGGATGATAAGCAGAAGTTGAATGTACTTCGTATTTCCATTATAATCGTAGCAGTTCTTGCATTCGTACTCGGCTTCTACTTCCCGGATATCTTGTCAGTACAAATGTATGCATATACCATGTACGGTGCAACGATTACTCCGGCTTTGATTTGTGCTCTGTTCTATAAGAAGGCTACGAAGGCCGGCGGAATTGCAGGTATCGCTGTGGGTGCAGTTATGACAATTCTGTGGGACGTTATTCTGAAATCCCCTGGCGGAGTTAAGAGTGCAATTGTATCTGTACCATTGGCATTTATCGCAATCTTTGTTGTAAGTGCACTGACACAGAATGGTCCGAAGGTTTCGGTTGATGCTGTTTATGCTCGAAGCGATGAGAAATAAGAAACAAAAGGATTAATATATAAGGTGTACGAAGCGTCATATATCTGCGGCTTAGTACATATAGAACAGGGAGACTATCCGAAAGAGCCTTAAGAAGGGCAATGCGGATAGTCTCCTTGTTTTGCAGGTATGGACCATAGGAAAATTATGATATTCAAAAAATGTCAGATGAAAAATGATAAATAAAAGCTTTTAAGAGCTGATTATTAGTGAAAAAGGTGTCATTATCATGTATAATGTATTGTAACTACACATTTTTTGAAAAAGGAGTTACCTATATGGCGCATGCAGGAATAACACCATATAATATCCTATATACCGCGGCAGCTTTATTATTGTTATTGTGGCTGGCGCTGACAGTAATAGCTGTTAATCTGCGTTTATACCGCAGAGAGAGAGAAAACAAACGTCGGTTCCGGTATGAGAGAATGTTTTTTCGTAATGTAAACAGGTCAGAGGATATCGTATATATGATACTTCGTCGAAGTGACAAGAAGCTTTTATATCTAAGTGAGAATGCGGAAAAGATGTGGGGCATTCGTGCGCAGCAGATAGAGACAGATATTGAAGCTTTGGAGAAAGTTACGACTAGAGAATACCGGCGTGAATTCATGAGAAAATGGAAAGAGTGGGATGAAGAAGGGGAACTGGTACAGAATTTTGTAAGCAGGGAACCAGACGGAAAGGAAGTATGGTACGAGCTGACAGCGGCGGTTTCGGAGGACGGAAAGGCGTATCTGTTTCGTTTTCGTGAAAATACGTATGAACGGGCTGAGATTGCCCGTCTTAGAGAGGAGATTAATCAGGCACATAGAGATGTACAATATAAAACTGACTTTTTGTCGAATATGTCACATGAAATCCGTACACCAATGAATGGAATACTGGGAATGCTTGCTCTAAGCAGGATGAGTGCGGCGCGCATGGATGATTACTGTAAGAGTTCGGAGGAATATGCAGCGATTTCAGAATATTTAGAAAAGGCAGAGAGCTTGTCGCAGTTTTTGCTTGGCCTTATTAATGATATCTTGGATATGTCCCGGATAGAGAGCGGGAAGCTGGAGCTTGCCAGTGAGCCCTTTGATTTGTTTGAATTTGCAGAGAAGCTTCGGACGATGTTTCAAAAGACAATAGAGGAAAAGGGGGTTATATTTAAGCTGGAGATTCTTGATTTTGATGTGAGACGTGTGATCGGGGATGAGCTGCGTTTGTCACAGGTTATTGTCAATTTTTTGTCTAATGCTGTGAAGTTTACTCCGCCCGGAGGTCAGATTACAGTAACCTTCCGGCAGATGAACCGGATGGAGGATAAGGTTCACTTTATGATACGTGTGCGTGATACGGGAAAGGGTATAACACCGGAATTTCTACAGCGTGTTTTTAAGCCTTTTGAGCAGGAAACGGCAACCATTGCAAAAAGCTATGGCGGCAGCGGACTTGGCATGGCGATTGCTGATAACATGGTGAAGCTTATGGATGGACAGATTATTGTGGACAGTGAGGTTGGGAAGGGCAGTGATTTTAATGTATATCTTGCATTGCCGGTAGATTCCTCGCAGCCGCAGGAAATAGTAGAGGACAGGATTCTGTCTGAAAAGAAACCGGAGACTGAAGAGAGACCGGAAAAGGAATGTACGATAGAAGGCATGAGATTCTTGATGGCAGAGGATAATGAAATCAATGCCGAGATTGCTATGAGTATATTGGAAGAAATGGGTGCTTGTGTAGAACGAGCTGAAAACGGCCGGGAGGCTGTAGATATGTTTGAAAGCCATGAACCGGGATATTATGATACTATTTTGATGGATATCCAGATGCCGGTGATGAATGGATGGGAGGCGTCTGCAACTATTCGTGCGCTTGCGCGCAAGGATGCAGGAGTGATACCGATCTATGCATTGTCTGCAGATGCGTTTGTAGAGGATAAGAGACGTTCCGTTTCTATTGGAATGAACGGGCATATTTCGAAACCGATTGACTTTGGGGAATTGGTGAAAACGGTTGGGAGGACTTTGTAGTGAGGGAGAATGTAGAAAAGCTTTTAAATTATATACAGAGACATCTTGCAGGAACCGGAATTGCGGCAGTCATTACTGTTATGACGGTTGCTGTGGTGCTTGGAGTGTCCGGACAGAGATTTGGCTTCGATCCGGGAGATATCAGTGAGTCATATTCAGCAGGGTATTCGGAATCGCCAGACGGCACGGGATATGATTTGTCCGAAAATGGAGCAGAAAGTGAGGATGTCAATAAGGATTCCGACCGTGAAAAGGAGAATGACGGGAATCCTGAGCTGGAGGAAAAAGAGTCTATGCAGGACCGCGGAAATGAAAGGGTAGTTCTTCCAGAGGGGATGACGGGAAATACTAAGCCTTCCGGTACAGTCAGTGCGGCGGTAGATCCGGATATGTCCGGCCCAGGATTTGGTGGAAATGTGTCCGTTCCGGGAGAAGGAAATCATCCGGGAACAAACCGGCCCGGCGGCGGGAGCAGCCAAGAAGGAGAAAAACCGCCGGAGAAAAAATTTGTTATATATGTAAATGGGCAGGAGATAGAATTTGACAGCGAGGATGATGCGCTTGTCTGGGTGGCAGATCATGCAGGAAAGAATGATAATGGACAGTATTTTGAAGGAACATTTATTAAGGATAAGGATGGAAATCTGATTCCGGGATATACGGACAAGGATAAGTTTGAAGAGGGTGTAAATGGAGATATTTCTTATGATTATACGGGTGACAGTGAGGTATTTGTAGTACCGGGAGGTACGAAAAGTCTTGAACTTGGACGCGGCCAGCCGGCGGAAACAAGGAAGAAAATAAAGACGATTGTGATTCCTCAGACAGTAACAGACATCGGCATGGGGCTTGGATCAAACGGTTTTACCTCTTTGGAGAAGTTTATAGTATCCGGGGATAATCCTAATTTTTTCAGCTTGGACGGTGTGCTGTACCGCAGAATGGAAGCGGGAAAGGCAGAACTTTATCTGATGCCGGCTGCAAAGAAGACGGTATTAGAGTGGCCTGACGGCCTGGCAGTTATCGGGGAAAATTCTTTTGCTGATTCCAGAATGGACAGAGTTGAATTTCCGGATACGGTGACGGCTGTCGAGGATTATGCTTTTATGGATTCATATGTAGGAACGATTGTGATTCCAGAGAGTGTAAGGTCTATCGGAAGTGTGGCTTTTGGGTATGCTGATACGTCTGTGATGCACAGGATTATTGTAAAGGCATCTACACCGCCGGCAGTTACCGGATCTACTTTTCTATATATGAGTGAGAATAGTCCGGTAACTGCGGAAATATTAGTACCAGATTCAGAAGGGGACAGAATATATGAAGCATATCTGGCAGCCTGGGGAAGAATATTAGTAAATAGATATGGTAAAGCGGCATCGCTGCAGCTTCTTAAGACATCAGGCGGGGCTCAGACGCGTTATGAGTATGCAGAAGAGAGCAGCGGAAGGAAAGGCTACCGGAAAGCCGGAGAAGCGGAGTTTGTCTGCTGGTGGGATGCTTTGGGTGTTTACCGTAAGAATGAAAAAGGAAATACAGTTTTAGTTGAGTGTACGGCATCGTCAGAGGTAGTAAGCCTTGTTGATTCGGGGATAGAATTCATAGATGAAGGAGCCTTTGAAAACTGTACTCTTTTGACGGCAGTCAGGCTGCCGGAAAGCTTAAAGGAGATGCCGGAGGACTGCTTTTTACACAATAAAAATTTAAAGGTAATCATTTCCTATGCACCCGCTCCGCCGGCATTACATCTGGGAGTTTCAGCATCCTGCAGTGTATTTGTAAAACCGGGTTCTCTTTCAGACTATCAATCAGCCTGGAAGGATCAGGTGCGGAAGATACTGGGAATTTCTGAAACTTACTCTGTAACAAAGTCGGGACTTGTATTGGACAGTGCCGGGAGCAGCCGTCTGCTTGATATTCCGGCCGACATGAGCAGCCTGACGCTTCCAAGTTATGTTACTTCTATCTATGACAGAGCGATGGCGGATAATATGGTTTTAAAAAGTATATCTATCCCGTCAAGGATTATAAGTATAGGGGAGGGGGCATTTGCGGATTGTGTCGGGCTTACCGCAGTCAGCTGGCAGACATCGGCGGGAGTACCGGAATCCTGTTTTGAGGGCTGTATCAATCTTAAGAGCTTTAGTGCCTCCGGCACGGGACATAACTTGAAAAGTATCGGAGACAGGGCCTTTTATGGCTGCAGCTCATTGGGAACGGTTTTATATTACAATTATACATCAGGAAATACAAATCCGGCATATTATGGTTATCTTGCAAGTGTGGGGAATGAAGCCTTTTATGGCTGTATTTCTATGACCTATGCGTATCTGCATCCCTCTGTAACCAATGTGGGAGTACGTGCATTTGAAGGAAGCGGACTTACTCAGATGTATTGGTATACTTCTGCGGAGGTGTCAGATAATTGCTTTAAAAACTGCAGAGCGCTTGGCTCTTTAGGCTGGTGGAATGGAGCATATCCTTCTACATTGGGAAGTGGAGCATTTTACGGCTGTGTTAGTCTGAAGTCGTTTTCTGTGCCTTCTGCCGTGACAGCAATTGGAAATCAGGCATTTGACGGCAGAGAAGGAAATGCGTTGACCTTAACCTTTGAGGGAACCGCTCCGCCGGCATGGTCCGGTCAGGAATCTGTCACGGGACTTATCATCTATGTGCCGGATTCCGACGGTGATACAGTTTACCAGGCTTATTTGAATACCTGGAAGGGTTGGCTTGGAACGACGCCGGGCAATGTGCTGAAAACAACAGGCGGTGCAGAGAGCCATGCGGCTTCTGAAGATCCGCTGTCAGAGGAGCCTTCTGATAAAGGAGTGCAGGAGAAGATATTAGAGGAGCCTTCTGGTGAAGGAGTGCAGGAGGAGATGTCGGAAAAACCTTCTGGTAAAGAAATTTCGGCAGAAAAAGGGGAGAAAATAGATCATGATTATTAAACAGTCTGAGCAGATTATGAGGGAAGTCGGCAAGGTGCTGATGGGAAAGGATGAAGTGATAGAAAAGGTTCTGATGGCAATCTATGCCAGTGGTCATATTCTACTTGAGGATACGCCGGGTGTAGGGAAGACGACACTGGCCTTAGGCTTTTCGAAAGCACTTGGAATGGAATATAGACGTATTCAGTTTACGCCGGATACAATGCCTTCAGATATAACCGGGTATACAGTGCCGGAGCAGGGGGGCGGTGAAGCATTGTACCGGCCCGGAGCGGTACATGCGAATCTGTTTCTGGGAGATGAGATTAACCGTACCTCTCCGAAAACACAGTCTGCACTTTTGGAGGCTATGGAGGAGGGAAATGTAACTGTAGATGGAACTACTTATTTACTTCCTAAGCCGTTTATCTGCATTGCAACGCAGAATCCGGCAGGGATGGCGGGAACACAGCCTTTGCCGGAGTCCCAGCTTGACCGTTTTATGGTGCGGCTTTCTATCGGATATCCAAGTACAGAGGATCAGATACGCATTTTGGATGAAAAGCGCAGTCAGAATGTGATGGATGAGGTTCAGGCTGTTGTTACACGTGATATGGTGCTGGAGATTCAGAATTATCTGTCCACGATACGTATGACACGGGATATACTGCGCTATATAACTGTTCTCTGTGAGAGGACAAGAGAGGATAAAAGTGTAGAGCTTGGTGTAAGTCCGCGCGGGATTATAGCGCTGTCACGTATGGCCAGGGCGAAAGCGCTGCTTGGCGAGCGTGATTATGTGGTGCCGGAGGATGTGCGGGCTGTCTTCCAGGATGTATGTGCGCATCGTGTTATCCTGAAACCGCAGGCGAAAATGGAAGGGCAGACGGCAGCAGAGATTCTGGAAAATATTATGAAGTCTGTAAAGGTGCCGGCTATGACCGGAAAAAAGAGATAAATTATGAGGAAATACAGAATTCTATATCTGATTGTAATAATATTTGTTCTGTTTTGCGGACTGTGGGGAGGAAGAAGACTGGCTCCGGTGATTCTTCTGATTTTGGTCGTACTGCCTTTGTTTTCAGGTGTAAGGTTTTATCTGTCTCTCGGAGGATTGTCCTTGTCCTTTTCCGGTGAGCACAGCTGCCGTTCCGGACAGCAGCCGAAGTTAACACTTCGGCTTAAATGTAATTTCTTTCGTCCTGCCGGAAATATAAGGGCAGAAATAATCTGTGAGAATTCAGTATTCGGCACAAAGGAGGAGATATCCTGTCTGCTTGAGCCGGGAAAGGCAGGTGAGCAGAAGTATGATATTCCTTTAGATACGGCTGTATGCGGTCAAAGAGTTATACGGCTCCATGAGATTGTTTGCTATGACCTGATGGGGCTTTTTTCAAGCAGAAGAATTATAGACGAGGAGTTTGTATGTATTGTATATCCGTATGAGGCCAGAATGTATGTTTCTCTGCAGAGGAATATGGAACGAGAACAGCCTGGGGAGATTTATGATGGGAGAAGAAGCGGTACGGATGTAAGTGAGGTGTTTGGTCTGCGGGAGTACCGGGAGGGGGATTTGCTTCAGAGTATTCACTGGAAGCTGTCGGGTAAGATGCAGCAGCTGATTGTGCGTGAATTTGGCCATCCTGTTAATTATCATACGCTTGTACTTCTTTCTCCGGCGTTTTACTACAATAATCAAGAGGCAGATGAGGAGATTGTAAATGGAGTATTTGATTTGGGGATTTCATTCAGCCGCGCATTGCTCCATCAGAATATAGCACATTTTGTCGGATATATGTCTGCTGAGGAAGTGTGCTGCATACCGGTTGATTCACTTCACAGCTATGAAAGTATGCTTCTTCGGCTTATGAATCATCCGATTCAGAAGGAGGGGGATAAAACCCTCATATCCTTTATCAATCAGCAGCTGTACAGGAAATATACAAAGGTGGTATATGTCACAGGTCTTGTGAATGATGCTGCCGCCCGGAATTTGTCCGTGATGGCAGATTTGACGGTGCTTCAGGCTGTAAAAAATGAATCCGGATTTCTGCTTGGAGGAGAGGGGTATGAGGTAGTTGGAATTTCGGTGGAAAATATACGGGAAATGGAACATATGATTCCGCTTTAAAGCGTAAAAGCGTAGAATATAAAAGTGTAGAGATGGAGAAAAAATGAAAATAAAGCAAAAAACTCTGATTTTGACAGAGCAGGGAAAGCGTGATTCAAATAGAGAGTCTGCTGTTATATTAAAGGCTGTGAGTGCGGTATGTATAACGCTTGGAGCGGAAGGAGTTTTCTTTGCACTAGGAGGAGCTCTTGTTTTTCCTATATCCATTCTTGCTGCAGCGGTATCGGCAGCGGTTATATTTGGTATGAGTTTCATAGATAACGGAAAATCTTACGGAATTTTGTTATGTCTTTTGGGAGCAGCTTCCGTGTTTTTCTTTTCTCTTTCCAGTATAATCCGAGGACTGTATGGCTGGGCCGATTATTTTCGAAACGTGTGGAATCTAAGATTCGGCACATTCTATGAGGAGCTGGCCGTGCATGGATACACAGAATCCGATATGCTTTTGACGCAGATTGTCATGGTGCTTTTGTTATCAGCATTTGTATGCGGACTGATACAAAAAGAGAGACTGGTATTATTGACCTGCGTTGTCTATATACTGCTGTGTTTAAGCTTTGTACTTTCAGCGGAGATTCCGCTGTGGGCGGCAGCAGGCTTGACGGCAGGATGGATGGCAGTATGGTGCTGTATCAGCGGCCCTTCCAGGATAAAATGGGAGGTTGTGATTCTGGCTGCCGGTGTGTTGGCTCTTTTATGTATTTTGCCGTCTTCTGGCTTTGGTACAGTGTGGGGCAGGGCAGCAGCGGGCTTTCAGGCAAGTGTAAAACAGGGGATAGAAAAAGCGAGATTTGGGGAGGATACCTTGCCGAAGGGAGATTTAAGAAAAGCGCAGGGGATGCTTTCTGGAGCAGAGGAGCGTCTTGAGCTTAAGATGGAGACTATAGCTCCCATTTATCTGCGTGGCTTTGTAGGTGCGGAGTATGAAGAGGATAGATGGAGACATTTTTCTGCAAAGGTTTATGGGGGAGAATTTTCCGGTATGCTGTCATGGTTTGTGCAGGAGGATTTTTGGCCGGGAATACAGTATGCACAGTACCGGAATATTTCTGCTGTACAGGATGAATCTGAATCAGGGGAAAATGGAGAGAAAATTGCAGTTTCTGTAAAAAATGTAGGGGCTGACCGACGGTATATATATCTTCCGGAGACAGCCGCCGATTATACAGAGAATATTGGGGAGTGGAAGCAGGACTGGTATATGAGTTCCTCAGGACCGTTTGGGAGGAATCAGTATAAATTTGTGTACTATAATGTGCAGGAGGAAGCAGAGATTCAACAGCCGGATTCATGGCTTTATCAGGAACCGGGAGCCGATGGAGAAAAGGAGGGATTCAGACAGGCAGAGAGAATATACAGAGCTTTTGTGTATGACAATTATCTGAAGCTTGAAGAAGATCAAAAAGAGCTGATAGATCTTGTATTTTTTAACGGAGATGCGTGGGAAGAGTCGAATGAGGTTTATACTGTTACATCAAGAATCCGAATGGTACTTCGTATTTTGGCTTCCTATGAGGAAATACCGGCCCGCGTTCCTTCAGACAGAGATTTTCTAAGCTGGTTTCTTGAGGAAGGAAAGGAAGGGAATTCTGCATACTATGCAACGGCAGCAGTGCTTGCATACCGGGCAGCAGGGATACCGGCCCGCTACGCAGAAGGATATGTGCTGACAAGGAGAGAGGCAGAAGGACTAAAAGGAAATACTGTGACCTTATCAGGTAAAAATGCTCATGCGTGGGCAGAGGTCTATGTAGACGGTATGGGCTGGAGGACGGTTGAGGTTACGCCGGGGTTTTATGAAGAGCCGTATCAGGCAGATGTTGTAATTGCAGTTCCCAATGAAGCGCTGGAGGGGAATAACGGAGAGACAGCAGGTATTCCGCCCTCTGAGGAATATGAGCTTCCTAAGGGAGAGGAAAAAGAAACAGAAGCTTCTGAAAATTCAGGACCGGCAGTACAGCTTATAGTTCTAACGATTTTCGTTCTTTTTCTCCTTCTGGGTACGGTACACCGAGTATGGCTCTTATATATAGAATATAGATATAGAAGAATGACAGGGGAAGAGAAGATGTATTTTCTGTACCGTCAGATGATATATATGGTGAAGAAAATGTATAGAAATTTCAATCCGGAGCAGCCCTTAGAGCTTCCGTCTCAGGAGCATTACGAATTTGACGAGGCATTGTATATGCGTACAGTGAAGCGTGTGGAAGGCATCATATACGGGCAGACAGAGCCTGCTGCAAGAGAGATTCCGGCGGCGGAGGAACTAAACAGACAGATTCGTTCGGCTCTGCGGAGGAAATTAAGGTGGAATCAAAGAGCTGTCCTGATTTTCCTAGTCAATCTTTAGCTCATAAAATCTTAATAATATCTCATAGGAATCGTAATAAATAAGAATTTATAATCTGGTATAATTCTCGATATACGGCTTATATAAGACGATAGAAAGTATTGCAGGACACTTGGATAAAAGGAGGGAAAACCCAAATATGCCGGAAAAGATTCTGATTGTTGATGATGAACGTGAGATTGCAGATTTGATTGAAGTATATCTCAGAAATGAAGGATATATTATATTTAAGTACTATACTGCGAAGGAGGCTCTTGAATGCATCGGCTCCACAGAGGTGGACCTTGCTGTTTTAGATATTATGCTGCCGGATATCAATGGTTTTGTGCTCTGTCAGAAAATAAGGGAGCGGTACACTTACCCGGTTATAATGCTTACAGCAAAGGACGAGGAGACAGATAAAATTACCGGTTTGACGCTGGGGGCGGATGATTATATTACGAAACCGTTTCGTCCGCTTGAGATGACTGCGCGGGTGAAATCCCAGCTTAGGCGTTATAAAAGATACAATATGGGATATGTAGAAAATATAGAAAAGGATATATTAAGCCATGCGGATCTGAAAATGAATATAAAGACGCATGAATGTCTGCTTAATGATAGAGCTTTGATATTAACGCCTACGGAATTTCAGATACTCCAGATACTTTTGGAGCAAAAGGGGAAGGTAGTAAGCGCGGAGGAGCTGTTTTATAAAATATGGAAAGATGAGTATTACACAAAAGCAAATAATACGATTACGGTTCATATTCGTCATCTGCGTGAAAAGCTGGGAGATACAATAGATAAGCCCAGATATATAAAAACAATCTGGGGGGTGGGATATAGAATTGAAAACTGAAAATAATTTGGACTTTTCTGCTTTTCAATCTAAGCTCATACGCAGGTTCTGCGAAAACGCACTGCTTTCAGCGGTTGTTGTCTTGGCATTATATTTGTTCCTGTGGAAACAAAGAGGCGGGAATATGGTCGTAGGCGTGATGAAAAATTTTCTTGGTATGGATGACATAACTGCACTGCGGATGTATCAGATGCTTTTCCGTAATCATAAGGAAATGTTTTTTGCGGCAGGTATGATTATCGTCTTTTTCTTTTTACTTTGGAGTTTATTTCGTTGGATTATCCGGTATTTTAAAGAAGTTCATCAGGGAATCGGAGAGCTTCTAAAGGACAATACAGAGATTATTCATCTCTCGCCGGAGATGCTGCCCTTTGAGCATAAGCTGAATGCGGTAAAATATACGCTGGAGAAGAGAAGGGAGGAAACAATTCAAGCAGAGCAGCGAAAAAATGAGCTTGTAATGTATCTCGCACATGATATACGAACACCTCTTACATCAGTAATCGGTTACCTGAATCTTCTTAGGGAGGAGTCGGATATGTGTGTCTCACAGCGGGTCAAATATCTTGATATTACATTGGGTAAGGCGGAACGGCTGGGGAAGATGATTGAGGAGTTTTTTGAGATTACCCGTTATAATTCTCAGCAGATTCAGCTTAAGAAGACCTCTATTGATTTGTATTATATGCTGATTCAGCTGACAGATGAACTTTCTCCGATATTGACGTCACATGGAAACCAAGTGGTGCTTCAGGTAGACGAGGAATTGACAGTATATGCAGATTCGGATAAACTGGCCAGAGTATTCGGCAATATTTTGAAGAATGCAGCGGCATACAGCTATAGAGATACGGAGATTCTCATTTCTGGAAAGCAGTCAGAAGGCCAGGTGGAAATATCCTTTAAAAACGAAGGTGAAACTGTTCCGGAGGATAAGCTGACAATGCTTTTTCGTAAGTTCTACCGGCTTGATGAGTCCCGTGAATCCTGTACCGGAGGAACCGGACTTGGATTGGCGATAGCAAGAGAGATTATTACGCTGCATGGAGGTACAATCCGGGCAGAGAGCAGAGATAATACTATTACATTTTGTGTTACGCTTCCGGCGGAATAATCTTAGAAAAGCATTGGGAAAACATCTGGAGAACATTAGGAATTTCTTAGGAATTAAACAACTTTTATTTAAAAATCATAAAGCTCTTATCAGGTAATATAAAGCCTGACAGGAGCTTTATTTTTATTGCTGCTGATTCATTAAGTATTTCAGTATACAAAAAGGCAGAGAAGCATGTTGGAGATGAGTGGTGTAATGGCAGGAAAAAAGAACAGAGAAGGCAGCAGGCACGCAGGCGGGGTAAGTAAAAACAGAAATACAAAAGATAGGAATATAAAAAACAGACGATATAAAAGGGGTTATAGATGGCGAAGGAAAAGAATAAGAATTTTTACTTGTGCAAAGGCATTGACTCTAATATTTTTAGTGGTTATTTTGTTTGT
The DNA here is from genome assembly GCA_946558465.1 of uncultured Lachnospiraceae bacterium. Lineage (GTDB taxonomy): Bacteria > Bacillota > Clostridia > Lachnospirales > Lachnospiraceae > CAPEBR01. The sequence goes on along the minus strand of CAMNTM010000003.1, from coordinate 178,308 downwards.
AACGATAAAAGAGAGATTTTTGACCGGCACAACGGATCCAGACTTGTATTTATCAGGAAATGGCAGGGGAAATATTTCTGTAGAAAATCTGGACGGACTTTATAGTCCGTATGCTGTTTTAATGGATTTGTCAGACGACAGGATAATTGCAGAGCATAATAGTGAGGAGAGAATGTATCCGGCCTCCCTTACGAAGATAATGACAGCGCTTCTGGCGGCTGAGAATACAGAGAATATGGAAGAGGTTATTACCATGCCTGCATCAGTTTTTGACAGACTCTATGCAGAGGGAGCATCTATGGCCGGATTTCAGCCGGGTGAAGAGGTAAAACTTAAGGATGCATTGTATGGAATTCTGCTTCCGTCAGGGGCGGAATGCTGCGTAGTTTTCGCGGAAAGAATTGCAGGCTCAGAGGAAGCCTTTGCTGAGATGATGAATCAAAAGGCAGAGAAGCTTGGCATGCGTCAGACACGTTTCTGCAATTCTACAGGACTGCAGGATGAGAATCATTACTCTACTGCACGGGATATGGCAGTTCTTCTTAATTATGCTTTGAAAAATGCTGTTTTTAGAGATGCTTTTGTAAGTGAAATCTACCACTCGGAGCCGACTGAGAGGCATCTGGAGGGCATTACCTTTCAAAGTACGATGTTCAGGGCGCTGGAGGGGCTTGGAAACAGAGAAATACCCGGAGGAGCAATTCTGGGAGGAAAAACCGGATATACAGAAGAAGCAGGCTTGTGTCTGGCAAGCCTGGCAGAGGTTGAGGGAAGAGAATATATTCTAGTTACTGCCGGGGCAGAAGGCTCACACAATACGAAGCCATACCATGTTATAGATGCGATAGCAGTATATCAGAAATTGTATTGACAATTATTTAAAACAGTGCTATACTTTTTATAACGGTTATTAAAAGAGGTGAAATATGAGAGAGGCAGATGTAAAATATAGTGCAGACATCAGAATATATAACAAAAAACGGATTATAGATATTCTTAGATTCGGCAGTAAAACGAAGAAACAGATTGCAGATGAGCTGAATGTCAGTATCGCTACAGCCTCCAGTCTATGTAATTTTCTTATAAAAGAGGGGTATTTGTTTTCCAAGTCAACGAAAAGCTCGGAGGGCGGAAGGATACCACAGGAATTTGAACTGAGGGCAGATGCAGGATATTCGGTGTCGCTGAATCTGGTGGAGAAGGATATTATTACGCTGGCTGTGGTGAATATTCTGGGAGAGATTATTACCCAGAAGCATATACAGTCTTCGCACTGCAAATCTGCGGAGGAGCTTATTTCCTTTAGCTGTGATGCTGTCTGCGGGCTTTTGAAAGAGAAGGATATATCCGAGACTTATCTGCTGGGTATAGGAATCGCCGTTTCGGGAAATGAAATGACGGACAATCATATCATACGAAACTGTGTAGCAAATCCCCTTATCAATAATCAATGTATAAGAAAAGGTATGGAGGCTGCTTTCCCAGAGGTGCCGGTTTATATTGACAACGAGGCTAATGAAGCTGTTCTGGTGCTTTATGAAAAAGAAAAAAGACTGAATCCAAAGGTGGAAAATGCGGTGTATCTGTATATTGGCGATGGTGTAGGGGTCGGAATAGTCGCCAACGGAAATTTGATTAGGGGAAGTCATGGAATCGGCGGAGAGATTAACCATATACAGGTGGGAAAAAGAAATTATGAATGCTACTGCGGTCAGAGGAATTGTATAGAAACGGAGATTTCGATTGAGGGATTTCAGAGAAAGTTTTTCGAGGATATGAGGATGACTCATGATTTGAACCGTTACGGCTGGGATATTCTTGAGGAAGCAGTAAAGAATAGAGAAAATACTGCGTTGTCATTAATGAAAGAGAATGGAACACTTATTGGCTATACAATTTCGATATTAAGTCAGATTTTTGATGCGCAGACCTATTGGATAGGAGGCTTTGACGAGTTTATTTTTGAACAGCTTTATCCATACATTATGGCAGAATTAAATAAACGGTCGATATTCAGAGATATCTTTGAATATCAGGTAAAATTTGACAAGGGCTTTCATGATATTATCACACAGGGCTGCTATGAGCTTGTATTTCGCAGCTGGCTTCCGAGGAGCTGAGATATGAGTAGTAAAGAGGAATGGACAAAGTTAAAAAAAAGGCTGAATAGAAAAAAGGTGTTTGCGGGCTTTGACGGATATATTGATTTGCTGTACTCCGTTGTACAGAAGGAAACAGGGGGAGAGAAGCAGATTTATAGGCATTCAAGGGAGTTTGCGCAAAGTCTGTTAGAGACTTCAGGGAAAAGCTCTGAATATGAGATTCTCCTGAAAAGCCGGAGGGTGGGGGGCAATGCTCCGCTTATGAGTATCGGTATGGCGGCTATGGGAGTGTCTGTATGCTGCGCAGGAGCCTTCGAAGAACAAACAGTACGTAAGATAAAAGGTGTTCCAGGCAGTGTGGCTAAGAATCTGAAATTATATTCCGCAGGGAATCCGGCGGTGACGATTGCTCTGGAATTCGAGGATTGTAAATATATGCTTGCCGACTGCAAAGCTCTGCAGGATATAACCTACAAGAAGCTGGAAGAAAAAATAGGGAAAAAGGAACTTGGAAAAAAGATTTTGGAAGCAGATTTAATAGCAGCCGTAAACTGGGCAGCGCTTCCTGGATTAAAAGGTATTCTGGAAAAGTATATTTTTTCGAAAGAGGCTGTAGAAAATTATGTTGAAGGCCTATCTTCTAAATGGCTTTTTCTGGATTTATCTGATATACGGAAGAAAGAAGCAGACGAATTGCAGGCATATTTCTGTACAATTGCTCAGGCTGCGCGGCATACAGGGTTTCGAACCTGTCTGAGCCTTAACGAGAATGAGCTGCGCGTCCTGGCAGATAAGCTGGGAATCGCAGAGACATCCGAGGAGCAGATGCTTCAGGAGATACGCGCATTTATCAAAATCGAAGAGGTGATTCTGCATGCTATGGAAAAATCTGTGTATTGTTCTGACGGCACGATAGAGGAAGTGCCTAAGAAAATCTGCAGACATCCGGTAATTACGACTGGTGCAGGAGACAATTTTAATGCAGGAGTGTGTGTAGGAAAGCTTTTAGAGTTTCCGCCGAGAGTTCAGATTGAAATGGGTAATTCTGCAGCGGAATACTATGTCACCTACGGACACAGCGGGAATCTGGAGGATATATTGAATTGGAAGAGGAGGTAATATAGTATGGCTTATACCTATATGGAAGATATATTTTCTCAGCCGGAAAGCTTGAAGGAATGCGGATACAAGCTTGGCGGACAGGCAGAAATTATTGAGAAAATCAGGTGGAGAAGTGAAAAAAAGGGCTGTAAAAGAATTATTTTTACCGGTATGGGAAGCTCGAATTACTGCTCTGTAACGGCAGACAGATATCTGTCAGAGCATGGCTGGCTGAGCCTCAGATACAGCACGGCAGAGCTGATTCATAGTTGTTTTCATATGATACAGGAGGATACACTTCTGGTTATGATATCTCAGTCCGGAGAAAGTGGAGAAATAGTAAGGCTTTTAGAAAGGCTGGAGGGTAAAATATACCTGCCCGGCAGACAGGAGCAGTCCGGGAAGATAACTGTTGTTGGAATCACAAATAGCTCAGAAAGTACACTTGCCAGGAAAAGTACATACACCTTGTACATGAATGTTGAGCAGGAAAGCTCCGTGACTACTAGAACCTATATGGCAGGAATTGCAGAAACACTCTTTCTGGCAATGGGGATTAATGGGGTTTCTTATGAAAAGTTTTTAAAAGGGTTATTAAAATGTGTACAAAATATGGAAGAAACGTTAAATGATTCCAAAGCATGGGGAGAAGGGCTGAAAAGCTTTTTAGATGAATCGGACGTGAGTGCTCCGATATGGCTGCTGGGCCGGGGGCTGGATTTCGGGACGGCTTCAGCCGGAGCATTATTTTTCAGGGAAGTATCAAGGGTTGTGTCGGCGGCAGAATATTGCGGGGAATTTCGCCATGGTCCTTTTGAGGTAGTAGACAGCCGGTTTCGTGCGGTACTTATTACAACCGATGAGGAGATTCATGAATTAAACAGGAATCTGGCTGAAAATATAAGAGAGAAGGGAGGGCATGTATTTATTATCTCGAATCAGGAGGAGCAGGAGCCTGCAGCAGTGCTTCCGGACTGCGGAAAATGGTACAGTCAGTTTTTAACAATTATCCCCATTCAGCTTCTGGCAGATTATATAGCAGAAAGGAAGGGAATAAAGCCGGGAGAGTTTCGATGGGGAAGCAAAATTACAAAAGGTGAATAGGAGGATATTCCGTATGAGAAAAAGAAGTATTTTGAAAAAAGTGTTAAGTGTAGTTCTTATAACAGGACTGCTGGCAGCGGCAGTAAGCGGCTGCGGCGGTAAAAAAGAAAGTGACAGCAGCCAAAAGATAGAAGATAAGCAGGAGGTTAAGAAGGTACGCTTTGGACTTCTTCCCTACCAGGACTGGATGCCGTGGATGCTGGCAGATGAGCTGGGATATTTTGAGGAGGAAGGAATTGAGCTGGAGGTCGTTACATTTACAGATGATATTACATGTGCGGAGGCGCTGCAGTCAGGGGATATTGATATAGCCTGCGGTAATTCCGGGTCGGGTCCGCTGGCCTTCAGCAAGTTTCCTGAGCTTAGAATTGTCGGCTGTACCTGTGGCTTTTTGGGGTATGCAATCATGGTGCGTCCAGAGGATGCTGCAGAGAATGGCGGTGAAGTGAAGACGTATGAGGACTTTTATGCAGAAGAAATAGAGAAAGGGGAAGATGAGGAGAAGGCGGCAGAAAATGCAGTAAAAAGTGCCTGCAGCCAGCTTAAGGGCAAGACGATTGTCATGGACAGAGGTACCAGTTCTAACCTGCCGCTGAACGCAGCATTGAAGGCTGCGGACCTTACGGTAGATGACTTAAAATTTATGGATATTACAGATGTAGAAGGCGCACTGGCATTCTTAGATGGTACAGGAGACTTCGAGCTGGGCGGATATCCGCAGGTAACCTCATTGTCAGAAAATAACTGCTATAAGCTGGTATCAGGAGCAGAACTGGGGGGCGAAGCAGTCTGCCTGTCTGTAGAGATGGCAAGAGCTGATTATGTTGCCGACCATATGGATGTGATAACCGCGATGAGAGAGGTATGGTATAAGACAATAGAAAACATCTACAGTGATGATACATCTTATATGGAAAAGCTTGCAGAGATTACCGGCAGATATACAGGGTCAGAGGTTTCTTTGGAGGATATGAAAAATATTGCAGAAAATATTGATCCGTGGCCGACAAGGGAAGAGGCAGAGGAAATATTCTTCGAGGATGGAGGAAAGTGGAATATAGAAGAAATTTACGGAGGTTCCCTGGATTATTGGACAAATATTAATGGACAGGTGGAAAACGGGACAGTAGATCTTCAGGTACAGATAGATACCGTAAAGGATATCCATTCTAAAGTGGCTGAGTAGGACTGCAGTTATAGATGCGAAGGGCCGGCGTACTGCCCGAAGACTGCAGATGGTCAGTATGCCGGGGAAGGGAGGAAATACGAGAATATGGATGAGCAGTTAATGCTGGTTGAAAATCTGGATATGTGTTTTTCAACCGGAAAGGGAAATATCACTGCGCTGCATAATCTGAGCTTTGATGTGAAAAAAGGGGAATTTCTGGCGATTGTAGGGCCGTCAGGCTGCGGGAAGAGTACACTTATTAATATTCTGGCAGGCATACTAAGGCCGACCGGAGGAAAAGTAGTACTGGATGGAGAAGAGGTAAGGGAAATTAGTCCTAAGATGGGTATGGTGTTCCAGAAATACGCAGCATTTCCCTGGATGACGGTGCGTCAGAATATAAGCTACGGTCCCCGGATTGCCAGGAAGCCTAAAAGCGAGATAGAGAAAATCACGAATCACTACAGCAGTATGGTGGGACTGGAGGCTTATGAGCACTTATATCCTAAGGAGCTTTCCGGGGGTATGAGTAAACGGGTAGATATTGCGAGAGCCTATGCCAATCAGCCGGAGGTACTTTTGATGGATGAGCCTTTTGGTGCACTTGATGATATAACAAAGAAGCAGATGCAGACTGAGCTGCTGAATATATGGGGACAGGAGAATAAAACGGTTATCTTCATCACGCATGACCTGGAGGAAGCCATCTTTCTTGCAGACAGAATTCTTGTGCTCAGGAGACCGAAAGAGGATCAGAATTCTCTGAATTTTATACAGCCAGTGCCATTTTCCAGACCAAGAGAACCAGAACTTAGAACATGTGGAGAGTTTGTCCGGCTGAAAGCAGAATTATCCGAGGTGATGCTGAAATGAAAAAAACAAAAAGACTATATAATGAAAAATATGTAAAACGGGCACAGAATGTAATTGGCCTGATTCTGGTATTCGGCATATGGTTTGTCTTATCCAATTATACAGATATACCGAATCTTTATCTGCCTTCCCCGCAGGAGATCGCAGCATGCTTTGTCAAGTACGCGGAAGATATACCAGGGCATATTTTATCCAGTTTGTACCGTATTGCCATAGGATTTTCCATAGGCTCTCTGCTTGGAATACTTATGGGTTTGATGATTGGCTGGAGCAAAAATATAAGAAATATCTTAGAGCCTTTGGTAGAATTTATCCGGCCCATGCCGCCTCTGGCGCTGATACCGCTTTTCATTCTCTGGTTCGGTATCGGCAATAAGTCAAAAATAATTGTTATTGCTTTTGGTGCGTGGGTCGTTCTGGTGGTAAATACGATCGAGGCAGTCAGAAATGTAGACCCGCTTTATATAGATGCGGCGAAATCATTGGGCGCAGGTACAGGGGATATTTTGAGAACAGTCCTGATACCGGCAATCACGCCGGAAATTATTGCAGGTATCCGGGTAGTTGCAGCGAATTCATTCGGAATGTGTGTTGCGGCAGAATTTATGGGAACAGAGGCAGGCTTTGGATATATGATTATCGAGGGAAGACGATTTATTATGACAGACTTACTCCTGGTGGGAGTGCTGCTGATTACGATTTCCTCTATGCTGGTGAATGCATGCATAAAATTGATTGAGAGACGGATTACCAGATGGGTTCCGAGAAGAGAGGAGTAGGAGTCAGAAATGGCAAAATACATTATAGACATGATGAATGAAAAAATCGACATGGAGAACAGAAAGCCAGTTACTGCGCCGGAAACCATGCCGATGGGCGAGCATGACTTTCTGCCTTGCAGCAACACAAGAGTGTACTGGCTTGGCGGAGGCGGCTTCATGGTAAATTCCAGAGGAACGGTTCTGATGGTCGATCCGATACTGGAGCTAAAGAGCAGAGAGCCCTTGGTGGCAGCAAGCAATCATCGGATGCTGCGCCCCTTTCCGATGGAGACAAAGGACGTAACAAAATGTGATATGCTTTTGTTTACCCATGATGATGGGGACCATGCGAATCCGGAGACAGTAAATATTCTCGCAGATAGGGATGTGAAGATGCTTGGTTCTGCGAGGGTTTTTGAGACGCTGGTAAAGCGGGGAATGAAGCCGGACTACTATACAGTCTGCCATGCAAAAGAAAAATACCAGGTTAATGATATAGAGATTGAGATACTTCCAGGTGACCATCCGTGGCAGCTTATTGATGGAGGAAGGTGCTTTTATCCGGAGGATTGTGTTGGATTTATTGTAAAGACAAAGGACGGTACAATCATATTTACAGGAGATACCAGGCTTTTAAAGGAGCACATAGGAATACCAGATGTAGTACTTCTGCCGTTAGATGTATCTAAATGTGTGTTTCACCTGGGCCGTCCGGCAGCAGCGCTGCTGGCAAACAAATATCCTAAAGCGTACATTCTTCCTTATCATTATGGAATGTTTGACTATCCGGAGTGTCCGGCGCAGGAGGGGGGAGACCCGGAGCTTGTGCTGAAAAATGTAGAGGACGGAAAAGAACGGGGACTGATTGTAGGACCAGGCTGTCCTGTTACGATACAGGATGGCAGGGTTGTGAAGTAAGGCAGGGTGATTGTATGGTATTATGTTCAGATAGATTGAAAGTGGAAATTGCAAAGCCAGGTGTATTCCCGGCTGTTACTTCAAGATTCGACTGGTGTGGATTTATCACATCTGTAAAATTAGACGGCGCACATGAGTTTTGTGCAGCTGAGCCTGAGAATCTGGTGCATCCGTCTACAGGAGGAATCGGACTGTGCAATGAATATCTGTATCCTATGCTTTGTACAGAGGCAGGAGTTGGAGAGAAATTCGCCAAATTCGGAATCGGACTTTTTACAAAGCCCGATCTGAAGGAGTATTGTTTTTATAGAAAATATGATATTACTCCTTTTCCGATGAAGTGGGAAACGGATAAAAGCAAGGCAGTTTTTTACACAGAGCCGGACAATTCAGTTAAGGATTGTATAAGGCAGATGAAAAGGATTGCCGTTGACGGAAACGAATTGTCTATGGAGGTAGAAATAGAAAATACCGGGGAAAGAGAAATTAAAATGGAAGAATTCTGTCATAATTTCCTTACGATTGACAGACTGAAAATCGGCCCCGGATATCGACTGGATATTCCATATATACAGAGTAAAGAAAAGCTGGAGGCGGGAACGCTTTACGGAAGACAAGGAAGGTTTTCATTTAGCAGGTATAATGCAGAGGCTGCACTTCTTCAGGTTCCAGGAGATTATATTGATAAGGGGGCAGCAGGATATGAGTGGAGGCTGGCACATGAGGCCTCGAAAGCATCCGTCAGATGTATTGACGAATTCTGCCCGGCACATCTGGATATTTGGAGCATTGACTTTATTATTTCTGTAGAGACATTTTATGGAATCCATTTAAAGCCGGGAGATAAGACAAGGTGGAAACGCAGATGGATATTTGAAACCGAGGGAGGAGTGTAAAGATGAAGGCAAAATATAAAGTTGTGTTATTGGGAGCCGGATTCTGGGGAAAGCGCTGGATAAGACTTCTGCAGGAGTATGAGCGCGTCGAATGTACAGGGATTGCATGTGCCGAAAAAGATCGGGACGATATCATAAGGCTGTCCGGGCTGAGCGGAGAAAACGTGTACGGAGACTGGCAGGAGGCGGTTAATAAAGCGGATGCGGATATTATGGTTAATGTGCTTCCAGCAGAGCTTCATTATGCAGCAGATTGTGCAGCGTTAGAAAAAGGGCTGCATATCATTGCCGAGAAGCCTTTAGTAAAAACAAAAGAGGAGGCAGAATCACTTCTGAGGTTATCAGAAGCACGTAAAAACCAGCTGTTTATGGTAAGCCAGAATTATAGATGGCGTCCACATAATGTAACAATAAAACAAGCGGTAGACGAAGGAATGATCGGAAGGCTTGAAGCAGTATCCTTTAATTTCAGAAGAAGAGAGGATCTTCAGGGCTATAGAAAGAATCTGGAGATGCCGCTGATTCATGATATGTGTATTCATCATTTTGATTTGCTGCGCTTTTTCTGTGACTCAGACTGCAGGGAAATCACGGCACATGCATGGAGGCCGTCCTGGTCAAGATATAAAGGAAAGCCTAATGTAGATGCGGTTATCAGAATGGAAAATGGAGTTGAAATATCTTATACCGGAACGTGGGCCGCAAGAGGAATGGAGACTTCATGGGATGGAGATATTGTATTGAGCGGAGATAAAGGATGCCTGACATTAGATGCGGATAATGAAGTGTGCTTTTATCCAGATGTCAGGGAAAAAGAAGGGGAAGCCGTACTTGACACGGGAAAGCAAAGACCTGTTGTGCTGAAAAAAACAGAGATGGAGCATGAGGAAACGGATTATGGACTTCGATATTTTATTGAGTGTCTGGATAAAGGAAAGATGCCGGAAACCTGTCTAAAGGATAATTTTAAAAGCCTCTGCATGGTGCTGGCCTGTGAGGAGGCGGCAGATACAGGGAGAAAAGTGAGGGTATAAAAGTTAAATAGTTAAGGTGAAAGCAGGCTTAGTGTATTCTTTGCCTGCTTTATTTAAAGCATTGACTTGATTGCAATAGTGACTTTTTGTTATAATATATTTATGTTTTTAAAGAAGGCAGGGGTGTAATGAATGAACTTTGAGGACGAAAAGGATTATATTATGAGAATGATAAAGGAAATGGTCAGAGTGTTATTTTCTCTCATGTTCGGAAAGAATTATACGTCTGTTGAACAGGAAGTTAGGAACAGATATGAGGTATCCGGGAAAAAGCTAGATGAGCTGCTGGAAATGATTGATAATGGAGAAATAAATGAAGCAGAAAATATAATATTAACGAGTATTGACTATGGCAATAAGGAGGATATTGCGCTGGCAGTTCTTTTTTATCAGTATCTTTCCGAGAAAGATGAAGAGTTTCTGAGGAAGAATGATTATTCAAAAGAAGAAGTTCTTGACGGTATGAATTGCATTATAAAAAGGTCTGGCTGGAGTGATTTAGTCAGTGTCATTGAACAGATATAACAGAGAGGTTTATATATGTTATCAATATGTGGGATTGATTGCTATAGGGAATGTGATAGAAGAAATATAAGTTGATTGATGAATTCAATGCACTTGGAATACAAGGTCTGAAAGTAGAGGACTTGAATCTGCTGAATGGGCGCTATATCAACTTAGAGTATACATTTGCAAGCGGCCAGACAGCAAAGTTGCTTAAGGATAGTAATATATACTGGGGAAATCAGATAGAAATACCTGGAAGCAGCAGATGTTATGGACTGGCAGCAGATAATAAATATCTTCTTGTATGTGAATATGGCGGCAACGGGGCAGAGCCAGAGATAGTTGTGTATAAGAGAAGGAAGTTTTCGGATATGGAGAAGAAGTAATATCAGAGAATATTTACCATGAAAAAAGATAAAAATTAATAGGAGGAGTCGAAAAAATGAATATTTTAGTGATTACTGGAAGTGCACACAGGAAAGGAACATCAGCGTATCTGGCGGATTCTTTTATCAAGGGGGCTGAGGAAGCAGGGCATGAGATCTATCGTTTTGATGCGGCATTTAAAAATGTGCATCCTTGTATTGGCTGTGATTCCTGCCGGAATACAGGGAAGGGGTGCGTTTTTAAAGATGACATGCAGGAATTAAATCCCAAGCTCTTAAAAGCAGATGTGGTAGTGTTTGCTTCGCCGATTTATTATTATGATATAAATGCGCAGATAAAAGCAGTTATTGATCGTTTTTACGCAAATAATGCTGCGTTAAAGAGTGCGGGTAAGAAAGCGGTTTTGATGCTTACATATGGAGATGAGACGGATGAGTCGGCAGAAGGAGCTGCTGCTTCTTACAGGGGTATGGTAAAATATTTGGAATGGGAAAATATAGGAGTTATATCGGCGAAGGCCTGCTATGTGCTTGAGGATATTGTACATACGGAATATCCAAAGCAGGCATATGAGCTTGGGAGGAGCTTGTAAGGCAGAGCATTGCTGATTCTAGGAGGCGCGGTCGAATGGGGTTGACGCAGGATTTAAAAGAGTTGTTGTTTAAAAACGGAGCAAAGCTGGCAGGGATTGGAGATTTAAAGGGAATCAGTGAAGACGGCTGTGGTACAGGCGTTTCTATTGCAGTACCAGTACCTAAAGATATCATTATTGATTTACAGAATGCGCCTACGAAGGAATATTATGATATGTATGAAGCTCTGAATAATAAATTAAATGAAATTGCAGCAGCCGGAGAAAGGTTTCTGAGGAGGAAAGGATTTGAAGCATATGCGCAGACTACAGATCGAGTGAAGATTTATTCAGGCAGAAACACCAAAATTCCTCATAAAACTGTTGCCACAAGGGCGGGGCTTGGCTGGATTGGAAAGAATGGGCTTCTTGTAACAGACACGTATGGATCGGCAGTGCGGCTTTCTTCTCTGCTGACAGATGCGCCTCTGGAACACGACAGCCCGATGAATAAATCTCTGTGCGGTTCCTGTTCCATATGTGTAAAAAACTGTCCGGCAGGGGCGCTGCGCGGGACATTATGGGAGGCAGGCATGCCGAGAGAAGAGATTGTTGATGTAGAAAGCTGCTATGAAAAGCAGATAGAAATTATGTATAGAGCAACAGGTATAAAAACAGATCTGTGTGGTAAGTGCTTTGCTGTATGCCGATATACTCAAAAATATATGCGGAGTGATTACAGTGCTGTTTCATAGGGACGGTTTATCTGAACATATATGAAAATGATAAAGGATAATTCAAGTTTCCTGACGAGGCAGTTGTATAAAAAAATATATCGTGCTAAACTATATTAAGCAGAGCACCTGGGGTGCCCTGCTTAAATTACGAAGTATCCAGCAAAACGCGCCAGTGACGCGTTTTGTCGGATTCTTAGAATACAGAATAAATATACAGGTGAGGTGTAAGGATGATAAAGGTACAGGAATACAGAGGGCATATTAGAAACTGGGAATCGCTCTGCACGGAGCTTGAAATTGCTCATACTCTTTCCCGTGAAGAACGGGAGGCGGAGATTCTGGTAAAGGCATATGAGATGTGGGGCAGCAGTATGGCGGACCATATGCATGGTATGTTTGCATTTGCCTTGTGGGATGAGGATAAGGAGGAACTTTTCTGCTTAAGAGATCCGTTTGGTACGAAGCCGTTTTATTATTATGAGACAGCGGACGGAAGGCTGCTCTATGGTACAACGATACGTAAAATCATGGAGGAGCCGGGATTTGTGAAGGAGTTGAATGAGGATATGCTGCAGCTCTATCTGAGTTTGACTTATGTGGCAGGTGAGGATACCTTTTTTAAGGGTGTGAAGAAGCTGCTGCCGGGGCGTTTTCTGATCTGGAAGGCTGGAAGTCTTGAGATTAAGCGTTATTGGACACCTAAGTTCCGGCCGGATGAAAGCAAGTCTCTGGAAGAGTGGGCAGATGAGATTCATACAACGCTTCTGTCAATTATGCCGGAGGTAAAGACGGCAGAAGAGACGGCAGAATCATTTCTGTCCGGCGGAGTAGATTCATCTTATGTACTGGCAATATCTGATGTACAAAGGACAGATTCCTGCGGCTATGATGAGGAACGTTTTGATGAGTCCGGGCTGGCAGCAGAGACTGCACGGATTTTAGGACGTGAAAATTTCAGATGCAGAATCACTCCGGAAGAATATTTTGACATTGTACCCTATGTTATGTACAATATGGAGCAGCCGCTGGGTGATGCGTCAGCTATTGCATTTGCCATTGCATGCCGGGCTGCAGCAGAGCATACAAAAATCTGTTATTCCGGAGAAGGTTCTGATGAGTTTTTCGGCGGCTACAATATGTACCGCAATGCAGAGCGGTATGGTGAGAATCTGAAGAATTTTTATGTCGGAAATACCAACATTATGAAGGAGGACGAGAAGAAGAGGATTCTTAAGCGGTATTCTGATGAGATTCTTCCTATTAATTTGGTAAAAGATATTTATGAAGAGACAGAAGGGCTGGACCCGCTTACAAAAATGTCAGATGTGGATATTCAAATTTGGCTGGAGGGTGACATTTATCTGAATGTAGATAAGATGAGTCTGGCGGCAGGACTGGAGATCCGTATGCCGCTTACAGACAGGAGAATCTTTGATATTGCATCCCGGATGCCGTCGAAATACAAGGTAAATGAGGAGCAGAACAAGGTGGCTTTCCGTACTGCCGCGGCAAAGGTACTGCCAAAGGAGATTGCATTTCGTAAAAAGCTCGGTTTCATTGTTCCAATCCGTATCTGGATGGCGGACGGGCGTTATAATCAGGATGTGCAGAAAAAATTCCACAGCAAGGCAGCAGAAAAATTCTTCCGGCTGGATGAGATAAATGCTATTTTCGATGATTATATAGCCGGAAACTCCGATAACTGGAGAAAAATTTGGACCATCTACACCTTCCTCGTATGGTATGAACAATATTTCGGTTAACCAGCCGAGGCATACCAGACAGCTATATACGAGTCGTGCATGCTGGCATGCAAAGACACGTATATAGCTGTCAGAGCATGGGCGAGGAGCCCATGCGGACGAAAAACGGAGCAGCGAAAGCTGCGAAAGAGCTGCAAAGCAGCGGTTTTTCGAAGGGATGCCGTTACGTAGAGAGTCGTGCATGCTGGCATGCAAAGAAAAGCAAATGAAAGGAGAAGTGAAAATAATGAAAATTGCAGTAACATATGAAAATGGGGAGATTTTTCAGCATTTTGGACACACGGAGGAATTCAAGATATATAATGTTGAGGAGGGAAAAGTTAAGTCTTCCGAGATTGCAGGTACCAACGGGAACGGTCATGGCGCACTGGCAGATATGCTGAAGGCATTGAATGTTGACGTACTGATCTGTGGAGGTATCGGCGGCGGCGCCCAGGCAGCATTGACGGAAGCAGGCATCAAGTTCTATGGCGGCGCCTGTGGAAGTGCGGATGCAGCTGTAGAAGCGCTTCTGGCAGGAAATTTGGAATTTAATCCCGATGTACAGTGCAGTCATCACGGGGAACACCATCATGAGGGCGGCTGTGGCAGTCACGGCTGCAGCAGCGGCCATCAATGTGGAGTGGAATAACGTTTTTGTAGTTTAAAGTGATTATCATTAGGAATATCCCATCGAGAATCGTGTGTCAAAAGCATCGAAACTCATGGGATATTTTTATTTTTAGAGAAAAGTAAAATCAATATCTAAATCAATACCAGCATTATATTTGTTTTCTATGAATTGTGCAAAATGACGAAAATTGAAAAAATGATTTGGGAAGGTAAGAAAAACGATAAAATTTGAATAGAAAATTGGAGTTATTTGACGAGAGAATTTTCTATAATTATGACATAGAACAATTATAGTGCAGGAGGGAAAAAAATGAAGGTTGAGCTGCAGGGTTTGAGAATGGATACAATGTCCGGTATCAGCAAGATTATAGAATGCTGCGGATATTCAGAGGACGAAGGCAGTATCGAGTGGAGGTATGAGCTGGATCATGCCGGCTTTCATTTTACAGTTATCGACATCTGGGAAAAATATGACAAGGTTTATTCATACAGGCGGAGAATTCGTGGGGAAAAATCCGGCAAAATAATTCCGGGTGAGGGGATTTCTTTTTCGGCGTGTTTAAAAGTAGAAGACGGAGCGCAGAGCTTTCGTGTGGGGATTCCGGCAGTAGAATATAATCAGAGAATCGGGAAAGAGGAGTGTGTGTACCATTCCTTTATGGAAGACCGTCTTCCGGGAGCAGTGATGGTACTTTACGGAGAGGAGACAGGGGAGTCTGTAACGATACAGAAGACAGTGCCGGCAGTCTATACGGAAAAAGAAATGAGGGTGCCTGGCCAAAATAAGTATTTACATAAAACAGAAGTAACTTCTATAGGTTACGGAAGTGATACGTGTGCATATGTTACTCTCTGCTGGCCTTATGAAGAGCGGGAAAGCAGTGTTGCTCTGGATTCCTCCGGAACGCCGGTGAAGGCATTCTATCCGCTTCAGGAGGATTTTGAGGCCGAATTTTCTTATCGTATTGCCCTTAAAGGCGCTGTGTCCTTTACAGAGGCCCTGTATGCAGGGTACTGTGATTTGGCCGGCAGATTAGAAGAATGCCGGTGTATGCAGCCGGCAGCACTTTCATTTGGCCTGGAGGAGGAGATAAGCTTTCGAAAGGCCAGCGTGAAAAAAACTTACCGGGAGTTTGGAACAGAGGGAGCCGGATTTTTCTTTCATTTTAATCCTCAGAAGGGATATGGCTCGCAGCCTTCTGGATTTGGGACCGTGAATCATCTGATTCCGCATGAAACCTACACTTATGTGCTGGAATACGGATTTACCGGGAGGCAGATTGATATTGCCTTATCACTGGCAAAGGAAGAACCGGATATGATAAGGAAAGGGGAGAGAGTCATAGATTTTTTTGTGAAGCATTGTGTACTGGAAAGTGGATGGCTTTACTCTCTTTATGATATCAGGGCAGAGAGACCCTTTGCTGCCTTCGGAGATACAGACGCACCGAAGCTTCACTATATGGATTATCCGGACAGTCAGGGAAATTATCTCCGGACGATGACGGAGCCGATGAAAGATCTTCTGGCAGCATATGTGTGGTATAAAGACCAGGGAATCGAAAAGAGAGAATGGATTGCAGCAGTCAGGCGTTTTGCAGATTTTCTGATAGAAAAGCAGAATAAGGATGGATCCTGGTACAGAGCTTATACGCCGGCAGGTGATCCGATATTTATGAATGAACGCCCGGACTTCACGGAGGAGGAAAATGATAGAGGAAGAAAGGCATCCTCGGTTATTCCGGTTATGTTTCTCTGTGATCTGGCAGAGCATGCTTCGGAAGGAGAGCAATATATACAGGCAGCCAGAAGAGCCGGTGAGTATACGCTTCTTCATGAGGTAAAAGCTGAGCTTTACCAGGGCGGGACATTGGACAATCCGAATATTGTAGATAAGGAGGCTGTACAATATGTTATGGCAGGCCTGTATCACTTATATAAAGTATCCGGAGATAAGCGATATTTGGAAGGAAGTGTGCAGGCGGCAAAACAGTTTGTCACGTGGAATTATATATGGAATGCCCCGATGAGAGGCGGAACAATTCTTGCAGATAAGAATTTCCGGACAAAGGGAATGGGGGCAATCAATTCTGTCTGGTGCGGGGGTGTAGTGGATATATATTCGCTGTTTCATATAAAGGAGCTGTATTTGGTTGGAAAGGAAACTGGAAATGAATTTTTTGAAAGGATGGCAGACTGGATTAGTATAGCCACTCATCAGATTCTTTCCCGGCCTGGTGATGATATGGGGTTTCAGGACATCGGCATGCAGCCGGAGGGCTTCGGAATCTGCGCGCAGGGTATGGACGACGGGATGATTGAAAAAGGAGATATATGGGGCACACTTGGCTGGATATACTCGGCCGGAATCGGAGGTGTGGAAGGATATTTGCAGGAGCGTAATGCCACTTGTGAAAAGTACTTGTAAGGGTTGTAATCTGCCTGTAATGAAAGCTTCATTTCTGACTGGCTTGCTGCTTTTGCAGAAATGAAGGGATCCGGGCAGAATGGCAATATAAAAATATAAAGAGGAGGATAAAGAACATGAAAAAACGAGTAATCAGTATGCTGCTTACCGCAGCAATGGTAACAGGATTGGCAGCAGGATGCGGAAATTCCGGGGGCAAGAAGGAAACCGAAAAATCGGAATCCGGTGCGGTTGTGCTGGATATGTATCACAGCTGGAGTACAGATTCTGAAAGAGGAGCAGCGCTTGATAAGCTGATTCAAGATTTTAACAAGGAAAATGAAGGAAAGATTGAGGTAAAGGTAACAGTAAATCCTGATTTTCCGGCGTATCAGGAAAAGGTTAAAACTATGATATCTACCGATACTACACCAGATATTTTCCACTACAATTTCAATCCGAATGATTTGTCCCGCCAGCAGTCAGGAAAGCTTATGGATTTTACGGATTATATGGATGATGAGTGGAAGGGGAGATTCAGCGAGGGAGACTTGGATAATCTGACGATAGACGGGCAGATTACCTCCATTCCGTTTGAAAAAGCAGGAGCAGTTATTTATTACAATAAAGAATTATTCGAGCAGGCAGAAATCAGTGAATTTCCGAAGACCTGGGATGAGATGCTTGAGGCTTGTAAGAAGCTTGAGGCGCAGGGGATAACGCCATTTTCACTTTATACAGCAGATGATGCATGGTATACATGCAACCTGTTTACTTACCTTGCAGCAAGCTGTGCAGGAGTGGAGCCTCTGAATAAAGGCGGAAGCATCGACACAGACGAGATGAAAACAGCAGCAGCGAAGCTTAGAGAGTTTTGGGATTATACAACGGGAGATGCGATTGGTGCCAACTATTCGGTTGCCATGAATAACTTTGCATCAGGAAAAACAGCAATGACAATAGACGGACCGTGGCTGATTGGTACTCTGGGTGAAATACAGGATAAAATCAGTATTGCAAAAGCGCCATCCTTTGGAGACGGGAAGGTGTCAGAAACCTATGTTGTAACAGATGCACAGACACCGTGGGCAGCAGCAAAAACAGATGACAAGGAGAAAGAGGAAGCGATTGTAAAATTTATGAAATTTATCACATCAGAGGAAAGTGTGAAGGAGCTGACACTGGAGGGGGCAGTATTTCTTTCTCCGAAACTAGATATGAGTGATGCAGATGTACAATCGACAGAAGGTCTTCTCGGAGAGTATCTGGATATATATTCACAGGTAGAGGACAGCACAGTGAATATCCAGAGAAATTTAAGTACAGCAGCGAATTCCAAGCTTCCGTCACTGCTTGAAAGTCTGGCATTGGACAACATTACTCCGGATGAATTTATCGAGCAGCTGGAGTCTGAAAATCAGTAGGAGAGAAGGGTATAAATTATGAAGAAGCGGCAGACAATACTGTATCTATTACCGGCAGTAATACTTGTAACAGTATTTTTCATCTTCCCATTATGTTATTTGATTTATGTTAGTTTTTTTCAGTGGGACGGGCTGGGACCGAAAGTGTTTACAGGAATTGAAAATTTTAAATATGTTTTTTCAGATGCCATATTTAGAACAGCAGTGAAGAATACCCTTATCTGGATAGGTGCGGCGCTGCTTCTTCATATTCCATTCGGACTGATTCTAGCCTTACTTTTAAATCGAAGACCCAGAGGGTGGAAATTTTTAAGAGTTGTATATTTTATCCCGAATGTGATTTCTACAACAGCTATCGCGTTTCTATGGTATTTTATCTATCATGTTGATGTGGGCCTTTTGAATAATTTCTTGAAAACAGCAGGACTTAAAGGGCTGGCGCATGCCTGGCTGAATGAGCCGGGTACCGCGCTTCCGGCAAATATTGTACCGTTTGCTATGTATGTGGGGCTTACTATGGTTATATTTATGACACAGCTGTCTACGATACCGACGGAGCTTTATGAGGCGGCTGTTGTAGACGGAGCAAGCAGGCTTCAGGTGGACTTGGAGATTTATCTTCCGTTGATGAAGCCGGCGGTTATTACGAACATTATGCTGAACCTGGCGTTCTGTCTGAGGACCTTCGAATATCCATTCCTGATGACAGGAGGAGGCCCGGCAAACAGCACAATGAATTTGTCCTTGTATATTTATAAGGAAATGGTAGGAGCAAATCGGTATGGAGTATCTATGGTTGCAGGTTTGGTTACAGTACTTCTTGGATTTGTTGTTATGATGTTTGTTCAGATTCTGCAGAAGGAAAGGGGGAAGAACGATGCACGGTAGAAAAAAGATATCGCCGCTTGTTATGGTTTTTCTGGTGATTATTCTGATACTTATGCTGATACCTTTTCTTTGGCTTATGCTTTCCTCGTTTCGCCCGAATGCAGATTTGTTCAATGAACCCTTTGGAATTCCGAGGAATCTTTCCTTTGATAACTTTAAGGAGGTAATGGAAAGTCATCCTATGCTGCTGTATTTTTGGAATTCTGTATTGGTGGCAGGATTGGCCACGATTATCTCTATTACAGCGGCAACCCTGGCAGCTTACGCAATGCAGCACCGGTTTATGAGCCGGAAGCTGCTGGCAATTGTATTTTCTATGTGTCTTTTCATACCGACGAATGCATTTATGGTGCCGTATTATGTTATTATAAACAAGATGGGACTGTATGATAACATATTAGGGATTGCGCTTGTGTATGCAGGGGTTAATCTGCCGATGAGTTTTATGGTAATTAAGGGATATATGGACACAATACCAAAGGAATTGACAGAATCAGCAAGGATCGACGGCGCAGACTGCGGACAGGCATTCCGGAAAATCATTCTGCCGATTTCCAAACCGGGAATTGTGACAGCGTGCGTTTTCCTGGTTATTAATTCCTGGAATGAGCTTTTGTTTGCGAATCTTTTGAATCAGAGTGATTCATCGAGAACTGTGCAGGTGGCAATCCGATCCTTCTTGACTACATTTGAAGCGAATTATGCACATGCATTTGCGGCAATGGTAATCTCTATTCTGCCGACGATTATTATCTATGTACTGCTTACAGATAGAATTATTGACGGCATGACAGCAGGAGCTGTAAAGGGGTAATACAAGATGAAAATCATGATAGTCGAAGACGAGAAAAATATCAGAGAGGGTCTTGCGGATATGATTGGCTGGAAAGAAGAAGGATTTGAGCAGCCAATCCTGTTTTCGAGTGCAGTAGATGCTCTGCAGTATCTGGAAACAGAGACTGTCGATGTTGTAATTACGGATTTGTATATGCCGGTGCTGAATGGAATAGAATTTATCCGGATGCTGCGGGAACAGAGTCAAAGCTGTGAAGTTATCATCTTGACAGGACATGAAAGGTTTGAATTGGCTCAGGAGGCGATTTCTCTGGGAGTCAGAGGTTATCTTTTGAAGCCGGTCAAGGAAGAGGAGTTTGTTTTAGTTCTCCGTGAGGTCAAAGGAAAGCTTCAGGAAAAGATGAAATTAAAGGACTGGATGGCAATAGCCCGGCAGAAGCTGTCGGAATATCTTCCTATTATTCAAAATCAGTTTTGGAATGATTTGATATCGGGAAATATCAATGATCTGCAGGAAGCAGAGGCAAGGGCAGAGTATGCGGAGATTCAAATGCCAGACATGGAGTTGTCATGTCTGGCTATTTGCAGGAGAAGGGGAGAAGTAAATTACGATCAGGTGGAGGAGCTGGCACTGCGTCAGCTTATACAGGAGATTTTAAAGGAAAAGTATTTGTATGCGTTAAAAAGCGGCAGTGTAGAGCTAGTTATATGTCAGGGCCGCATTTTCAGGGCAGATGTTGAAATTCTAGAGGAATCTATAAGACAAAATCTTGGTATGTCTTCCGGAATTGGAATCAGCAATGCAAGAAGAGGAATGTTAAATTGTCAGAAGCTGGCGGCAGAAGCTGTGGATGCAGTCCAGTCTATTCACGAGGAGCATGCAATTTCCTATATTTATTATAAAGACATAGAGAGTAAAAGACAGAACAGGATAGAGTATCCATATGCAGAAGAAAGAAGGATTCTGAATACCATACGGCTTCAAAAGAATCCGGGGAAGGAAATGCTGCGGGGGTTTTTGAAGAAGATTCTCCCGCCGGTTTATTCGGCAGAGGAATCCAGAATGCTTCAGCTGCAATTTTTGACTGCGCTTGCCCGCGTGGCTGACGGAATGGGAATTGATATTGTAGAGGAATTTAAAAATGTGGAGACGGCCGTATATAAACATAGGAAGGTAGAGGAAAATCTGCTTCAGATTATAGACAAGCTTGTATGTGAGAGAGAGCAGCTTTCAAGGAAGTATACAGAAATTATTGTACAAACGGCAATGGAATACATGAGAGAGGAATTTTCGGACACAGAGCTGTCAGTCAGTAGAATTGCTGAGGAGGCAGGAGTGACACCGAATTATCTGTCCCGGATTTTTAAGGATGTTACCGGAGAACCGTGCATAGATTTTCTGACAAGGCTCCGGCTTGAAGAGGCAAAGCGGCTTCTTGCACAGTCCTCTATGAAAAGCTATGAGATTGCAGAAAGAACGGGATATCATAACCCGAATTATTTCAGCGCATTATTTAAAAAATATGCGCGATGTACCCCAAAGGAATATCGAGAAAGGATGAGGAATGAGAAAAAAACTAACCTCCATTAGAGGAAGACTTCTTTTCTTTTTTACAGGTTTGTCTGTGCTTCAAAGTTTTATTATGGCAGGATTTGTGAAGCTTAATCTGGAGCCTTCTATTATCGAGATGTATGCAGAGCATCTGGAACGGTTTGCATATGTGACGCTGGAAGAAACAGCGGCTGAATCTGAGAAAATAGAGACCTATATGGTGAATATTATCGGAGATTCCAGTATACAGAATTTTCTGGAATCAGTAAATCAGTTGGAGGATGCAGAAAATGCGGGAGGCTTCTCTGCAGAGTTTCGAAACCGTATATTGGCATATACGGACTATGATAATATTATCCAGGACATTTATCTGCTGGATAATGGCGGGAGGATATACAGCAATCTTGGAAAAAGCCGCATGCAGAGGTTTCTGGAAGAAAATCCAGAGCTTGAGGGGCGTAGAGAAGCGTCTGCTCTGTGGTACATGGAGGAAAGTGACAGGATTGCCATATATCGAGTTATCAATAATAATACGACAGATTTGACACGGAAGGTAGGGGCGCTCTGTATATTTATTGATAAGGAAAGATTTCAGGAAAGAGTAAACCGGCTTATGATGGAGAAAAATCAACATTATATACTGGAAAGCGGAGATAGAAACTTTTTTATTTCATCAGGAGAAGAGCAGGAGATAAAAAAAGGCGATATTGTCAGTGTGAAAGAAAAAGAAGGGTGGCGGCTGAAAACATGGATTGAGAAGGAGACAGCTTATGCGCCGGTGGATATGATGATCCGCCTTCTTCTGATTGAACTGTTTGTTCTACTTGGTGTAAGTGTCGTGTTGATTGTATATCTTACCGGGAGAATTACTAAACCGATGAAAAAGATTCGAGCGGCGATGAAGGAGATCGGAGAAGGCAATATGGACATCGTGGTTCCAGAGGAAGAAGATGAGATGGGAGTGCTTGCAGCTACACTTAATACCATGTCCCAGAATATTAAGGAGCTCATGGGACAGCTTCACGAGGAGGAAGAACAGAAGCGGTATCTAGAGCTGAAAGCCATGCAGTATCAGGTTAATCCCCATTTTTTATATAATACGCTGGATTCGATTGCGATGTCGGCGAGAAAGAACCACGATAGACAGAGTGAGAAGATGACGATGGCACTGTCGGAATTCTTTCGAATTTGTCTGAGCCAGGGGATGGAATATGTAACAATTGAGACAGAGCTTCGGTATGTACAGTCCTACCTGGAGATTCAAAGCATCCGCTTCCCGGATTCTGTAAGCTGGAAATGCGGCGCAGAGCCGGAAGTAGAGAAGATAAAGGTGCTGAAATTTATCCTGCAGCCGATTGTGGAGAACAGCCTGTATCACGGACTGCACGATGTGGACAGAGATGGAAATATCCATATATATGCATATATGGAGGGAGATAATCTGCGGATATCTGTCAGTGATAACGGCATGGGAATGATGCCGAAGCAGCTGGAGGCAGTGAGAAAGAATATACGTGAAAAGCAGATTACAGAGGAACATATACAAGAAGGCGGAATCGGTCTTCAGAATGTGCAGCAGAGACTTCAGCTTGTCTATGGACCGGCGGCGGGGCTTGAGATAGAGAGTGAGTGGGAGGAAGGCACGCGGGTTACGGTAGTCATTCCGAAAACACGTATAACGTACAGAGAAGGAGAGAAAACAGATGATAAAAAAAGCTAATTTGATTTTAACAAAAAATATCCGGGTTCAGGATTCCTTCTGGAATAAATACAGGAGGCTTGTAAAGGAGGAGATTTTACCGTATCAGTGGGAAGCTTTAAATGATAGAGTTGAAGGAGCGGCAAAAAGTCATTGTATCGAAAATTTCAGGATTGCGGCAGGAGAAAAGGAAGGAGAATTCTATGGCGCGGTTTTCCAGGATTCGGACCTTGCCAAATGGCTGGAGGCAGTCGCATATACCTTGACGGACGATAGTCCGTCCGCCCCGGAAGGGGCCTGTATTACGGGATGCTCGAAAGAGTATACCTTGACGGACGATAGTCCGTCCGCCCCGGAAGGGGCCTGTATTACGGGGTGCTCGAAAGAGTATACCTTGACGGACGATAGTCCGTCCGTCCCGGAAGGAAGGCTCCGGAAGCTGGCGGATGAGATGATAGACTTAATTGGCCGTGCACAGCAGGAGGACGGGTATTTTAATACGTATTTTATCCTGAAGGAGCCGGAAAGGAGATTCCGTAATCTTCGGGAGGGACATGAGCTATATACACTGGGGCATATGATAGAGGCAGCAGCAGCGTATTATCAGACTACAGGGGAGATAAAGTTTATAGAAATTGTCAGAAAAATGGCGGATCTGGCAGTGCAGACCTTTGGGCCGGAACCGGAAAAGCTTCATGGAATGCCGGGGCATCAGGAGATAGAGCTGGCATTGGTGAAGCTGTATGAAATTACCAGGGAGAGTAGTTATTTGGAGCTGGCTAAGTATTTTATTGATGTGAGAGGGCAGGGGGAGAGGAATTATTTTCTGGAGGAGATGAAGCAGGCAGGGGGAGAGAATATTTTTCCTGAGCTTGCTGATTACAGACCAGAATATTCACAGTCCCACCTGCCGGTGCGCAGCCAGAAAACTGCAGAAGGTCATGCCGTGCGGGCGGTATATATGTATTCGGCAATGGCAGACCTGGCAGCGGCATATCAGGATGAGGAGCTTTTGAAGGCATGCGAAGTGCTGTGGGATAATATTACACAGAAGCGGATGTATATTACGGGCGGTATCGGCTCTTCCGGTATTCTGGAGCGTTTTACGACAGACTATGATCTGCCAAATGACTATAATTACTCAGAATCCTGTGCCTCTATCGGACTGGCTCTCTTTGCACGGCGGATGATGCTCATTACCAGACAAGCAAAATATGTGGATATTATGGAACGTGCGCTTTATAATACCGTTTTGGCGGGAATTGCTATGAATGGGAAAAGCTTTTTCTATGTAAATCCACTGGAAGTGTGGCCGGACAGCTGTATGGAACGAACCTCTAAGGAGCATGTAAAAAGCAGCCGTCAGAAATGGTTCGGTGTCGCGTGCTGTCCTGCAAACATAGCAAGGACGCTGGCTTCCTTCGGGGAGTACATATATGCCTGGGAGGATAACAGACTGTATGTAAATCTGTTTGTGGGTAATAAGGCGGCGGTTCCGCTTTCATCCGGTGAAACCGAGGTAGAGATGGAGACAAGATTCCCCTGGGAAAATAAGATAAAGCTTTCTCTTCGAAATAAAAGCAAGGAAAAAGAAACAATTCTTGCAGTGCGTATACCGGAATACGCGGAAGATTACAGGATATACAGGATAAAAGGCCAGAAAAAGAATACTTTGGAATTTGAGGAAAAAGACGGGTATGCGTATATTGTCTGTGAAGAAGGGGCAGAGGAATACGAAATTACTTTTGATTCGAAGCCTCGTTTTGTACGTGCCAACCCTAAAGTGCGTGCAGACGCCGGGAAGGTGTGCATGATGTACGGTCCGTTGGTATATGCACTGGAGGAGGCAGATAATGGAGCTAATCTAGCGGAGATCTATCTGGATACCAGCCAGGAGCCGGAGGCAGAATGGAAGGAAGAAATTTTTCAAGGTGCGATAGTATTAAAGGCGGCAGGAAAAAGGATAGCTTCTGGCGGCTGGAGTGATTCGGAGCTGTATGGGGAGCATCATATAAGGCTTGAGGATGCCCGGCTTACTGCAGTTCCTTATGCATATTGGAATAATCGGGGAGCCGGTGAGATGGCAGTCTGGGTTAAGGAACTGCTGGTATTAAGCTAAGCAGAGGATAAATGAGACGGTAATGCTGCTTGATAGAATTATTCTGGAAGCTCCGCTTCTTTTACTGGGGGCTGTCCAATCCAGGAGAAGGCTTCGTCGATATCCAGAGTGATGCGGTCACCGTCTACAAAACAAGGAATTCCGATTTTACCTTGGCTGCGGCAGGAATTAAATACCTTACTAGTATCCCGGAGTTTTAGGAATTCCTTTAATACAGATGTGTTTTCCAAAATATTTACATATTCAAGACAAAGGTGTCTGGTTTGATTAATATGTTTAAAATTTCTGCAGTCAGCACAAATATCAGCTCCATAGACTTTCATAATGGTTTTCGCTCCTTTTTATATAGTAATTATACAATAGAGTTTCAATAAAACGTAAATAAAATCCACTGTACTTTTCTTTTATTCAGTACAGTGGATTTTAAAATACTCCATCCATCGGATTATCCTCCTTATTTACTTAATATCTATCTGAAACTATTATTTCAAATAGTGTTTTCCTGGGTTAAAATTTAAGTGTTTGGTGGTCTGTCCTCCTTTGCTTTTATTATTATTATAATATCTCATAAAAGTAGATATGTCAATAGAAAATCAGAAAAAAATATAAAAAAATATTTGATAACAGATAAAAATTAAAAATAATCAAAAATATCTATGATTATTCTTTCAAAAATATATTATGCTGAATATGTGAGCGGGTAGTAAGAATGCCGGAAATATGATAAAATATAGAGCAAAGAAGCTTTCAGAAGCAGCAAAAAATCAGGGCCGTTATATCCATACACGGTATCAATTATGCGAGGATAGTATGATGTATTCTTATGAGGAACTAAAAGCATTTGTCAATAGCTGTACAAAGTGTCCGTTATCTCAGACGCGGAACAAACCGGTTATGGGGCGGGGCAGTCTGAAGCCGCAGATTTTATTTGTAGCAGAGGCTCCGGGAAACAGTGAAGACAGGGACGGCATACCGTTTACCGGACGCTCCGGGAAGATTCTGGATGAACTGCTTAAGCATGTAGGGCTTAGCCGGGAAGAGATATATTTGACGAATGTGGTGAAATGCCATCCGCCGAACAACCGGGACCCCAGGCCGGAGGAGCAGGAAGCGTGTATTCCATACCTGAAATATGAGACATATCTGTTAAAACCGAAGATAATCGTCTGCCTCGGAAGAATCGCGGCGCAGAGAATTATTTCCCCAGGCTATCGAATCAGCAGAGAACACGGGACATTTTTGTACCGGAAAGATACATGGCTTACTGCGGTGTATCACCCTTCAGCAATTTTGCGGGACCCCGTGAAGATGGAAGAAACAAAACAGGATTTCGAAAGAATTGTGGAAAAATTGTTTTAATTGTAGTTGGGGACGGGGTAAAATGAATTTTACCCCGTCCCCAATTAGTATTTCGCCAGGAACTGTTTTGTCCGTTCTTCCGAAGGGTGCTCGAAGACTTGTACCGGGCTGCCCTGTTCTACGATGTACCCGTCATCCATAAAGATAACATGGTCCGCCACGTCTCTGGCAAATGCCATCTCGTGAGTTACAATTATCATTGTAGTATTATCGTCTGCCAGATTTTTAATTACGCGGAGTACTTCTCCGGTAAGTTCTGGATCTAGTGCGGATGTGGGCTCGTCGAAGCAGAGGATATCCGGCGAAAGAGCGAGTGCGCGTGCAATAGCAACACGCTGGCATTGTCCGCCGGACAGCTGATGAGGATAGCTTGACATGCGGCTGCCGAGACCCATCTGGGTAAGAAGAGATTCTGCCAGTGCTTGTATTTCTTCATGAATTTCTTTTTTTCTTGTTTTATAGTCCGGCTGTTCTCTGGCTAATAGTTCCTTAGCCAGCATCACATTTTCTAGGGCCGTATATTGCGGAAACAGGTTAAAGGACTGAAAGACCAGGCCGAAGTGTAGTCTTTTTTTTCGTATGGCAGACTCCAGTCTTGCCGCAGGGTCCGAAGCATCGTAAAGTGTTTCGCCGTTTACGCGAATAATTCCTTTATCTGGTGTCTCAAGGAAATTAAGGCATCGAAGCAGCGTTGTTTTTCCGCTTCCGGAGGAGCCTATGATAGAAACTGCCTGTCCCTTTTCAAGAGAAAAGCTGATATCTTTCAGCACCTCAATATGATTAAAGGATTTACTTATATGTTCAATTTCTAGAATTGCCATTTGTACATACCCCCCCCTTATCTGAAATAATCCAGCTTTTTTTCCAAGTGTCCCAGCAGTATCGTCAGGATACCGTTGAAAATGAGATAGTAGATTGCTGTAAAGAACAAAGGCCATATGGCTCCGGAAATACCGTGAGAACCTTTCATAAACGCCTGTCCGGCCCAGATGATTTCCTGCAGAGCGATAATGCGGGCCAGTGAGGTGTCCTTTACAAGCGTAATGATTTCATTAGACATGGGCGGTACGATGCGTTTAATCATCTGAAGAAGAGTGACCTTAAAAAATATCTGGTTTTTTGTCATGCCGAGTACAAGACCTGCCTCCTCCTGTCCGACAGGAACTCCCTGGATACCGCCGCGGTATATTTCGGAAAAATAGCAGGAGTAATTCAAAACAAACGACACGGCAGCCGCCAGAAAACGACCTGCCTCTCCTCCGCCCCAGACAGGTTTGTGCAGTACCAGTCCAGGGAAATAATAAATGATAAGAAGCTGAATCATAAGGGGGGTTCCCCTTATGATCCAGACAATTAATTTTGTAAAATAACTGAGCGGCTTAAAACGTGACATAGAACCGAAAGCAATTATCAGTCCCAGCGGAAATGCACCGATCAACGTTACAAAAAAAAGTTTTAAAGTTTGTATAAAGCCGATATTAAGCGAAGTTATTACTATCGGCATCTGGTCAAGTATCTGTTCCATAAAATTATTTCTCCAGAAGCATGTCCTGCATCTCGTAGGTTTCAGCGCATTTTTTCATGGTTCCGTCTGCAAGGCTTTCTGTAAAGAAATCATTCAAAGCTTTAACAAGATCGGAGCCTTTACGGAAACCAACGCCGTATTCTTCGCTGTTTAGCGTACACGCAACAGTCAGATCTGCGTAGCTGGTTCCTTCACCTACCATAGCGTCAGCCATGCTGGAGTCAATAACGGCAGCTCCAGAGGTACCTGCAGCGATTTCCATAAGTGCGTCGGCCTGAGTCTTTACAGAGGTATATTCAAGTTCAAGCTCTTGAAGCACTCCTTCTCCAGCGCTTCCTGCCTCTGCGGCGAAGGTCAAACCTGAAAGACTGTCAGCATCAGGGTATTTGTCAGCATCTTCAGAAGGAACGATGACAACCTGTGCATTGCCGCAGTAAGCATCGGAACAATCCATAGCGCTTGTTACCTCCGGAGTAAGTGTCATGCCGTTCCATACACAGTCAATGGTCTTGCCTTCGAGCTCCATAATCTTATTATCCCAGTCGATTTCTATAAATTCGACTTCCACATCAAGAGTTTTTGCAAATGCTTTTGCCATATCTGCATCAAAACCGATCCATTCACCATTTTCATCCTTATAATCCATAGGTGCGTATTCAGTCACTCCGACAACAAGAGTTCCTTTATCCTTTATGTATTCCATATCAGTTTGTGCAGAGCCGCCGGAATCGGACCCGGCTCCGGAATCTTGACAGGCAGTTAATAATACCGTCATAATCATCATCAATATAAATGCAGTTATTTTTTTCATAATATTTTCTCCTCTAGTTTGATATAGTGCAAACGGCACGTTACTATATTAGCAGTTTACTAAGATAAAGTCAACATCGTTTTTATCAAGAAGAGTAATTTATAGGAAACATCAGAAATACAAAAAAAGCTGTCCCGGCAATTTTGGGGACAGCTTTTTGTGTTTTTGATGCTGCTCTGTTAAAGCATAAATATGGAAGGATATTTTTCAATATTCTTATCTCTGCATTCCTGCAATATGGCCTCAGCCTTTTGAAGAATTTCTTCCAGGGTCAGTGTATTGTTTTTATCACTGATTTCTACAATGCCGTAGCTAAAACTGCACTGATATTTTCTGGTAATTTCCTCCTGGAATTCTCGTAGAATTTCTGCCAGCTTTCGATTCATCAATTCTGCCATATTACCGGTGAGGACTACACAAAATTCATCTCCGCCGATTCGGGCGAAAGTATCTCCGCCGCGGAAATTTTTCTTAACGATTTCTACAAAATTTTGGATATATGAATCGCCCTCTTGACGTCCAAATGTTTCATTTACATATTCCAGACCGTCTAATTTCAGATAACAGAGTGTTGCTTCCAGCTCCTCGCATAGAACAATATCCATATATTCTTCAAAGAAAGAACGGTTTTTAATTCCTGTGAGCGGATCATGGTTTGCTTTGTTGGTAAGATTGCGGACATTACGTTTTTCATCTGTAATATCAACTACAACATGCACATAGGAGGAACGCTCCTTCCATTCCATCTGGAAAGAAGTAACGCGGTATGCAGTATCAAGCTCACCCTGCATCTCCCATACCTTATATTGTTCCTTGCTTTTCCATTTTAACAGCTCGGATTGGAAAGGGAGACGTCGTTTACAGGTTTGACAGAAAGAGTCATCTACTGAGCCCATTTGTTTTCTCTTATTGCAGTATATAATCTCTTTACTGTCTTTATCCACAACAAGAAGCCATTCCTTTCGCTTGCTGAGCATTTCTACTAAGAGTTCATTGTAGCCCTCGATCATTTCTGCCCGGCGTTCTGCTTTTTCGGCGGCCTCGGTAAGAAGCTCTTCTCGTTCCTTAAGCTGTTTTGTCATCTCATTAAATGCAGTGGAAAATTCCCCCAGATAAGCTACATGCTGGGAATAATCTCCTTTGGCGACCTGCTGGGCCTGCCATGTAAGGTGGTTTAGGTTTGCATGAAGATTTTTCAGGTTTTCGCACAGAAAATTATATTCCTTTGGAAATTCTATTGACAGATTTCCCTTTGAAAGCTCTGCCGAATATAAAACCAGTTCATTTACTGCATTCTGCAGATATTGAAGCCCTCGTCCCAGATTTTGATATGGTTCACTCAGTTCACTGACTTCAAAGTGTTCTATCCATGAATCATAAAGAATACCCCGCAGGTATTCAAATAAAAGCTCGCAGTTCTTATTCGTATCCATCTTCGCGCCACTCTCCTTCATTCATCTATATCCGCCCGGAACCGGCATACTCGGTCTCCGGTTGCCCAGCAGTTTACCTCTGTTGCAGTGTAAGGCTTTCCTGTGTAAGAGGTGAGAATTCCTGCCAGAAATCCTTCGTCATAGTTACAGACGGTTTCTCCTAAAAGAGGGAGCCCGGAACAATCTGCGTCTTCAGAAACGGTAAGGACCAGCTTTCCCGTATCTTCATCAAATTTTTCAATGCGCAGTACTCCCATTTTGAATTCTTCCAGACGCTTCTGAAGCTGTGAGGTGAATTCTGACAGCTCCAAAGAC
Organism: uncultured Lachnospiraceae bacterium; assembly: GCA_946558465.1. GTDB lineage: Bacteria > Bacillota > Clostridia > Lachnospirales > Lachnospiraceae > CAPEBR01. Next base: position 147,447 of record CAMNTM010000003.1, on the reverse strand, counting down.
GAATCCAGGTATTTCCGGGCAAAATATGTTCCGGCCCGGTAACCGGCATTTCGGAAAATGCGGATCTGTTCTTCTTTTCCAAACTGTTCAGTTAGTTCCTCACGTATCGAATACTCCAATAATCTATAGACAGCAACTGGAAGTTCTGTTCCGAGATTTTCTCTGCCGTTTACCTGTGCCTGCATATAATCTGCCAGAGACAATTCTTTTCTGTTTTTCAAAAAAATATTATCGTCCATCGGGTGTTCCTTTCCTTGCTCTGTTATATTAAGCGAGCTTATTATATTATAACGAATTTTTCTATGCTTGCCAACAATAAAAATTTATTGTCTTGCCAAAGTTATGTTTCTTTAATACAATAGAAACAGTTTAGAGTCAGATTCTGCATAACTTTATAAGGTGGAGAAAAATAAATGCGTTACATTGGTGGTAAGAGTCTTTTGACAGGCAGGATTAATGAAGTAATTCAGGAAAATATAGGGAGACCATCCACAGTTATAGATATATTTTCGGGTTCAGCTGTGGTGGGGGATTACCTTAAAAAGCAAGGCTATAGGGTCATAAGTAATGATTTTCTCTACTTCAGCTATGCGATCGCAAAAGGAACTATCGGGTTGAACAGGAGACCTTCCTTTTTGCGTCTGGGTATCCGTAATCCTGTCCGTTATCTGAATGAGCTTACGCTAGAGCGGGCGCAGATTGATTTAAAGGATTGTTTTATTTACAGTAATTATTCTCCCAACGAACGCTGTGACAGGATGTATTTTCAAAATAAAAATGCTGTTAAGATAGATATCATCCGACAGACAATCGAGAGGTGGTATCAAGAAGGAAAGATTGACGATAAGGGATATTATTATCTTCTGTCCGCTCTTTTAAACGCTGTGCCGTACGTCTCTAATATTGCCGGGATATATGCTGCATATCTGAAATACTGGGACGACAGGACCTTTAATGACATTGTATTAACAGAGCCTGATATTTATTCAAACGGCAGAAGGAATCAATGCTATAATAAAGATTATACAGAGCTTTTGAGGATTAAGAGCGATTTGATGTACGCAGATCCGCCGTATAATTCCAGAGAATATCTGCCTAATTATCATATTCTGGAGACGATTGCGAGGTATGACAATCCAGCTATACACGGAGTGACCGGAATGAGGGATTATGAAGAACAAAAAAGTGAATTCTGTAAAAAGAGTGCAGTGTATGGAGCATTTGAAAGGCTGGTAAGAGACTGCCGCAGTAAATATATTTTGATCAGCTATAATAATGAAGGACTGCTGTCAACGGAGGAGCTCAGCCAGATATGCACAAGGTACTGTAAGGACAACAGTTTCCGTCTGTATGAATATGCATATCGGAGATATAAGAATAAAATTCCGAATGAAACGGAAGGCTTAAAGGAACAATTATATTTTTTGAGGAGGCGTTGATGGAATATATCAAGTCACCAATGAATTATATTGGAAATAAATATAGAATTATCGGACAGATACAGAGATGGTTCCCAAAGCGGATACATACGATGGTTGATTTGTTCTGCGGAGGGGGAGATGTCGCTGTGAATACAGCGGCGGAACATATTATTGCCAATGATATCAATTATCATGTGATAGATATATTCAAGGCATTTCGGGAACGCGGGCTTCAGGAGACCTTGTATTATATTGACGAGACGATAAGAGCGCGCAGTCTTTCTAAGGAAAATAAGGAGGCATATCTGGAATTCCGTGACTATTATAATACATCAGGAAATGCGCTGGATCTGTATGTGCTGATGTGCTATAGCTTTAATTATCAATTTCGGTTTAATGCAGCTCATGAATATAACAATCCTTTCGGGGCCGGCAGGAGCTGCTTTAGTGATGTGATGCGGGAGAATTTAATTCGGATGTTTGACAGACTTGATGCTATAGAATTTGAATCATCGGATTTTACGATGCTTGATTTATCCGGGCTGGGGCCGGGAGATTTTGTCTATGCAGATCCGCCCTATCTTTTGACCTGCGGAAGCTATAATGACGGAAAAAGGGGATTTAAGGGCTGGAGCAGCAGTGATGATGTAAGGCTTTTTGCACTGCTTGATCAGATGAACCGCCAGGGAGTGAAATTTGCATTGTCGAACGTGTCCCACCATAAAGGAAAGAGGCATCAGGCGCTGATAGACTGGAAAAGTGACGGGGGCTATCATATGCACAGAATAAATTTCAATTATGATAACTGTAACTATCAGGCAAATAACAAGAAAAATGTTACAAGAGAAGTACTGATTACAAATTATTAATACAGTACTGCATTGTTAAAAATAGATGCAGCATTGTATTAGCGGGCGAAATATTGGAGGTAAGGAGGAAATGCATGGCAGTAAGGACATTTGGCTGGGTGCAGGAAGCGTACATAATAGAAAATCTGAAAAAGGTAGTAGAGGTATTCGTCGCTGGTTCTAAAGTGAATAAAGAGCTTCGGAGCAAAACGATCCCGCGTCTGATTTCTAAGGAGAACGGGCGGGATGTGTTTATAAGGGAGCTTGCAAAGTCAGAGAATGGAATACCGTATGTGCATCTTAAGGGTAAGGGTACACCGAAGGGATATACGAGGGGTACGGCGCCTTGTTCTGGTATTATACAGGCAGCTCTTCCCGGTCAGAGAAAGGAATATCAAAGCGACTGGCCGGCAGATTCTTATCTTAGGTGGGCAGTGAGCGTAGGATTTTTAAATTATGACAGAGAAAAGGATAGATGCTCTATTTCTGAAGAAGGGCGTCGGTTTGCAGAGAGTGTGAGGGGCAGCGTGCAGGAAACAGATGTCTTGACGAAGGCATTTATGTCTTATCCTCCGGTATGCAGGATTCTGCATCTTTTATCGAATGGAGAGCATATGACGAAGTTTGAGATCGGAGCTCAGCTTGGTTTTATCGGCGAGGCAGGTTTTACGTCGATTCCACAGCATATGGTTATCCGGGGACTTAAGGAGGCGGAGAGTGATGAAGAGAGAAGAATTCTTTTACAGGATACAGAGGGGACGAGCGATAAATATGTAAGAACTATCTGCAGCTGGCTTAAACAGATGCGCTGGGTAGAGCAGGCCAGTAAGGAGGTGGCTGTAAGAAGTGGAGGGAGAGAGTATAAGGAAGTGCTTGGGCAGGCTTATCAGCTTACCCTCCGAGGAAGAAATGTATTAAAATATGCTTCAGGTACTTCAAAATTTCCCAGAGTCCCGAAACGAGTCATGTGGGATATGCTGGCGACAAAAGCGCCGGATAAAGACTATCTGAGGAATCGCCGGACGTATATGATTCAGTATATACAGGGAGATTATAGAACTGTACAGGAAATTATAGAATTTTTAAGTACAAAGGGTATCTTAGAGCTAGAGGAAACGATTCTGGACGATTTGAGAAGTTTTATTAATATCGGCCTGAATGTTCAGAAGAAAGGAAGCTCTTATAGAATTACAGATGAGATTATCGGCTTGGAGATACCAAAGGGAAAAGCAGGAGGCGCGATTACCAAGTCTAATATAACTTTATTTAAGGAGGAAGTGAGAAAACGACTGAATCATGTAGACCATCATTATCTTATATTGATGGATTTGGGGTTTGACGGAAAGTCCAATCGGGATTATGAGATTCAGACGGCAGAGCTTTTAACCGCGGAATTAAAGTTTAAGGGGGCGAGACTTGGAAATGCAAGAAAGCCGGATGTCTGTGTATTTTACGGTACAAACGGGCTGATTATAGATAATAAAGCGTATGCAGCCGGATATTCTCTGCCGATTAAGCAGGCAGACGAGATGTGCCGGTATCTTGAGGAAAATGTAACAAGAGATAAAAATATAAACCCCAATAAATGGTGGGAGATTTTTGACAGCAGGGTTGAAAAGTTCCGATATGCTTTTGTCTCCGGCAGATTTACAGGAGGCTTTAAGGACAGACTTGAAAATATCCAGAGACGTACAAAGGTCAATGGCGGAGCAGTTAGTTCCAGGAATCTTCTCCTTCTGGCAGAAGAGATTAAATCAGGAAGATTGAGCTATGAGGACAGTTTCAGGCTGTTTGATTATAATGAGGAGATTCTATTTTGACAGACTTGTTTTCTATTTAAAAAAGTGATATTTTTATACTATGGAAAATATTAGAAAGGAGAAGATAGACATGGGATTTTTAACAGGTAAAACAGCTATTATTACAGGAGGAGGACGTTCGGTATTAAGCGACGGAAGATGTGGTTCTATCGGATATGGAATTGCCACAGCTTATGCAAAAGAGGGAGCGAACCTTGTTATAACCGGACGTAATGTTAAGAAATTAGAGGATGCAAAGGAAGAGCTGGAAAGACTTTATGGAATTAAGGTCCTGGCTGTTCAGGCAGACGTATCTGCAGGGGCAGACAATGAAGCTGTTGTACAGAATGTTGTAAAGCAGGCAATGGATGAATTTGGACGTATCGATGTGCTGATTAATAATGCACAGGCTTCTGCTTCAGGAGTAACTCTGACTGACCATACCACAGAGCAGTTTGATCTGGCGCTTTATTCTGGACTATATGCAACCTTCTATTACATGAAGGCTTGCTATCCGCATCTTGCAGAGACAAAGGGAACGGTTATTAACTTTGCATCTGGTGCAGGGCTCTTCGGCAACTTCGGACAATGTGCGTATGCAGCGGCAAAGGAAGGTGTCCGCGGACTTACAAGAGTGGCGGCAAATGAGTGGGGTAAGGATGGAATCAATGTTAATATCATTTGTCCGCTTGCATGGACTGCACAGCTTGAGAACTTCGAAAAGGCATATCCTGACGCATTTAAGGCAAATGTAAAGATGCCGCCGATGGGCCACTACGGAGATTCCGAAAAGGAAATCGGACGCGTATGCGTACAGCTGGCTTCTCCGGACTTCAAGTATATGAGTGGCGAGACGCTTACCCTTGAAGGCGGTATGGGACAGAGACCATAATAATCCGAGCACGGTTAGACATATGATATAATAAAAGCCAGGGAAGCAGGCAGTAATCTGCCAGCCTTCCTGGCTTTTTATATAAACAAGCAGCTCTATGAAGACTGCCGAATAACAAGCTCGTGAGGCAGAAATATCTGCCTGCTGTCCATATTTCCATTCAGGCGATCTAACAGCATCTGCACAGCAGTAACTCCAAGCTGGTTCCGTGGCTGGCTTATGGTAGACAGCTTCGGATGAATCATCGTAGACAGCTGAATATTATCAAAGCCTATCACAGAGATATCCTTCGGGCAGGACAGGCCGCAGCTGTCGATTGCAGCCAGACAGCCTGCTGCGACAGTATCGGAGATGGCAATCACAGCAGATGGCGGCACAGGATTTGATAATAAGAGCCGCATCTTTTCGTATCCGCTGCCAAAGGAGTAATTTCCTCTGAGCAGATAATTTTCAGGAAGTGCAATATCGTATTGCAGGAGTGCCTTATGAAAGCCAAGTTCGCGCTGTGTGGTCGAAGAGAAATGATTCGTAGAGCTTATCATGGCTATTTTTTTATGCCCCATTCGTATCAAATGCTCGGCAGCCTCATAACAAGCGGTATAATTGTCAATGCTGACATGAGGGAGCGTGCTGTTTTCTGTGTACTCGCAGCACTGTACGATCGGGTGTCTGGAGTCAATTCCGGCGAGCTCTGACTGTGTAAGCACGGGAGACAGCAGTATAGCGCCGTCCGCCTGCTGCTGCTTTAGCATAGATAATGCACTGCGTTCCTGGTCGACACTGCCGTGCGAGGTTGTGATGATGAGCTTATAATGATTTCGCTGGGCCTCCTGATCCATGCCGTCTAAAATATCACCCCAGAATGGATTCGAAAATTCGGGGATAACAATAAGAATCATATTTGATTTTTTTGAACGCAGATTCTTACTTGCCCAGTTTGGACTGTAATTTAGTTTTTCTATTGCGGCCTGAACCTTTTGGGTTGATTTTGGAGACACGTTGTTGGAGTTATTCATTACCCGTGATACGGTTGCAACGGAAACGCCGGCGAGTTCTGCTACATCTTGGATGCTGGCCATTTTCTTACCTCCCTCGTATAACAGTCCGGCCGGACCGGACCGTTACCCTTCTTAACTTCAGATAACATACTTTATATTAGTATACTTGATTCGATTTCTTTTTGCAATTTTAATCAGTTTTTAAAGCAGAATCAAAGGCAAAGGCAGATGCCCGGAAATTAATTTTTCTGACAAAGGAATAGGATTCGCGGGCGCCAAACATTCTGTCCATTCCACTATCCTCCCACTCGACACATAAAGGCCCTTCATAGTGGCATGCATTTAATTCACGGATAACAGCATCGAAATCTACATTTCCATGCCCTAAGGACACAAAGTTCCACTTGCGTCTTGTATCTCCGAATTCAAGATGAGAACCGAGAATTCCGCTGCGCCCGTCGTTTACTATTTTTACATCCTTCATGTGCGCATGATAAATTCTGTCTGAAAAATCTCGAATAAATCCTGCAGGGTCAACGCCCTGCCAGAGCAGGTGGCTGGGATCAAAATTAAGTCCCAGGGTTGGTCTGTAATCCAGTACCTCCAGCAGTTTTTTTGTTGAATAATAATCAAAGGCAATCTCGGTAGGATGCACTTCTAAAGCCAGTCTTACACCGTATTTGTCGTACTCGTCAAAAATAGGTGTCCACAGGGTTTTAATTTTTTGATATCCTTCCTCAATCATAGCCGGTGTCGTCTGTGGAAAAGAATACCACCATGCCCACAGCGGGGAGCCGAGGAAACAGGTTACAATATCGACTCCTAAAAGTTGTGCAGCTTTCGCTGCTGTTTTCATGCCATCCACTGCCCAGGCACGGATTTCTTCAGGCTTTCCGGCAAGGCGGCCGGGGGCAAAATTATCCAGCCTGGGGTCCGGCCTGTCTCCGACGCATTGTCCCATCAAATGAGCAGAAACTGCCCCGATATACATATGATTTTTTTCGAACAGCTCTATAACGGAATCGCGATAGCTGGAGTCATTGACAACGGCATATACGTCAAGATGCGACTGACAGGCGATTTCAATCCCTTCATATCCCATAGAATGTAATATGGGCAGTAGTTCAGGTAATGGGATATCTCCAAATTGTGCAGAACAGATTGTAATAGAACGACTCATTAAGATACCTCCCTGCCTGGTTTAGTTAATTTGTTTATGATGATTTTGCTGCCGCTTTTGTCGGATTCTTCAGCGGCAAATATAACCTCCATTGATTTCAATGCCTCTTCTCCGGTAATGATACACTTACATTTTCCTGATATGGAAGAGATGAAGTGGCTGATGATTCCGGTAGTGCTTTCGATATCCTCAGACTGGTCTTTGTTATTTGGAATTTTGTCTAAATTAAGTCTTTGTGTGTCTTCGTTTTTTGGTTCGAATATAAATGAAGAACTGTTTACTGAGTATAATCTAAAGCTTCCGGAAACCTGGGATGAGCTTCTTGGGCTGGTACAGGAAATTCGAAAAGCTGCTCCTGATAAGACTCCGATTGCATTCGGCGGCGGAAATACGGCAATGGCAATGATTAACGCTTCTATGTTCGTTGTGAATCAGCCGGAATTTACGGGTGAGGAAGGCGGAGATAATAAATTTGCTGATTCTGAGGCATGGAAGGGTGGTTTGCAGATGCTGGTAGAATTGATGGAGGCAGAAGCCTTTAACCAGAGTGCTTCCACAGACGGCTCTAATGAGATTGTCTCTATGATGACAGGAGGAGATGCATTTATGCTTGTTGATTTGTCCAGCCGGTATGCAGCTATTAAACGTGCGGATGAAAATTGTCCGATTCGATTCTCTCCTATTCCGGCGAGAAAGAAGGAAGACAGTAAAATGCTGTTATGGCCGGGAACAATGGCAACTGTAAATGCAGAAACTAAGAATAAAGACAGTGCATTAAAGTTTATGGAATATATTACAGGAGAAGAAGGGAACAGCATGTGGATTGAAGCGGCAGGAGGTTCAGAGCTGAGTGCTTCCAATTTTAGTGACGCAGGAAAGTGGGAAGGTGCATTTAAGGACCAGACGGATATGGCAGATAAATCTGTAATGATTCCTTGCGTGACATGGCCATCCTCCGGTCCGTCTAATGCATTGGGTGAAGGAATTGCAGCTATTCTTGCAGGTGTTCAGTCACCGGATGAAGTTCTTGCAGCAATGGATGCAAGCTGGAACGAATAAATTGCTGATTTAAGGCTCGATTGTACAAAGCAGGAGGTATAGCTGATGAAGACAAGTGTAAAAGCACGAATGAAACGGAAAAAGATAGGAGCAAGAGTGCCGTGGTTTATAGTGATACCGGGAATTGTCTTTGCACTTATCGGGCATGTGATTGCGCCTTTGCAGGGAGCATTCTATGCATTTACTGATTTTAAAGGGATTGGTGAGTATCATTTTATCGGTCTGGATAATTTTAAAGAGATTTTTATGACAAAGGCAGATCTGTATGCACTTTTGAATACACTTAAGCTGGCAATACCCTTTATTTTATTTGTGAATCTCTTTGGATTGCTGCTTGCGATAGCGCTTTATAAAGGACTAAAAACAAAAAACATATTAAAATCCATTTTCTTTATACCGGCAATTATGATTCCCTTGTCTGTTACGCAGGTGTGGAAATATATCCTGGATTTTGACGGGCCATTGAATCTGTTTTTAAGAAATGCAGGGCTTGGACAGTGGTGTAAAAACTGGCTGGGGGATCCAAAAACAGGATTGTTCTGTATATTCTTTGTTATGCTGTGGCAGAACTGCGGGTATTCTATGATTATTTATAATGCGGGACTTGCTTCGATTTCCGAAGATTTGTATGAAGCAGCAGCAATCGACGGAGCGGCTGCATGGAAAAGGTTTCGGTATATTACACTGCCGCTTCTTGCACCGTCACTTACAGTAGTAATCACCTTAATGACTGTTACGGGCTTAAGAGTCTTCGACCAGGTACTGGGCCTGACAGGCAGCGGTCCTGTAGGTTTGACGCAGACTTTGGCAAGCGATTTCTACAGACAGACATGGACGCTTAATAGATATGGATATGGTACGGCACTGGCGCTGATGCTTACGGTATTGGTATCTGTGGTCGGAATTTTACAGTCTACAGTTCTTAGTAAAAGGGAGGATAAGATGTCGTGATGAACAAATATACGAAGAAGAGCTTTGTAAAAGAAATGATTATGATTACTGTGACGGTAATATTTGCATCCCCCTTTTATTTCCTCGTCACCAATTCCCTGAAGACGACTAAGGAAGCGTATGCCAATCCATTTGGTCTGCCGAAGGCTTTGTACTGGCAGTCCTTTTCCGAGGTGTTAAACGGAGCGGGAGTGAATGCAGATTTTGCAGGCGCTTTGCTTAACAGTCTGATTATTACAGCTGGGAGTCTTCTTTTGCTGGCTGCCTTTGGGTCGCTTACGGCATATGGACTTTCGAGGCATCCGGGAAAGTTAAGTTCCTTTTTGTATGTGTTTTTTGTTATCGGAATTATCATTCCGTCTCAGCTGGGACTGGTTCCTATCTATACAGCGCTGCGAAGTATAGGACTGGTGGGCAGCAGACTGGGGATGATTCTTGTATATGTCTGTAAACAGATGCCGCTGACGGTATTTCTTTACACGGGATTTTTTAAGAGTCTGCCGGAGGAATATGAGGAGGCGGCAGTCATAGACGGCGCCGGATTTGTAAAGAGCTTTGTTTTTGTTGTTATGCCGCAGATGAGGACAATTACAGGAACTGCACTTTTGCTGAATTCTTTATATATCTGGAATGATACGATGGATCAAATGGTATTTTTGAGCGGAAGCGAGATAAGAACACTGCCGGTTGAGATATATTCGCTGACAACTGCCATGACTGCACAGTGGAATCTGGTGTTTGCAGCGGTAATTGTTTCTCTGCTGCCGATGATTATCCTGTATCTTTTTACGCAGAAGAAGATGATGGATAGTCTGGCAGGAGGACTGAAAGGATAGATAAACGAGACAGAAGAATAAATAAAAGATAGGAAGGATGGGTGAATGTATGATTTATACACAGATGGGACACAGTGACATGAAGATTTCCAATGTGGGATTGGGTTCACTTGCAATATCAGGACGCTTTTGTAATCAAGATGATTCAGAATCTATGAAAACGATGAAGAAAGCTGTAGAAGCAGGAATTAACTGGATTCATACAGCACCGAGTTATGGGACAGGCTATGGATAAATTATGGTGGGCAAGGCATTAAAACAGCTGCCGCAGAGCGAACGTCCTCTCGTGTTTACTACCTGTACATGGGTATTTGACAGAGAAGATGAGGGAAATGATAAGGCAGTAAGAGTGAAATCTCTGATGCCGGAATCTATTATTAAGCAGGTGGATGGCTCCTTAAGACGCCTGGGGATGGAGCGGATTGATCTGCTGCAGTTCCACTGGCCGGATTATAATACTCCGATTGAGGAATCCTGGCAGACGGCGGCGGATTTGGTGAAAGCGGGTAAGGTAAGAGCAATCGGACTTTCAAATCATCCGCTGGATTTGATTCAGAGATGTGAGAAGATTGCACATGTGGATTGTCTGCAGCAGCCGCTTTCTCTGATGGACCGCTCTATGAATGGGCCTTACTCAGACGACGGAAGGAATTCCGGCGGATTAGAAGTGCTGGAATGGGCAAAGAAAAATGAGACGAGTATTATTACATTTGCGCCGCTCCAGCATGGAATTCTGGCAGGAAAATATCATAAGGATTCGGTAGAGGAATTTAGAAAATCGGGTGATCCGCTCCGCCCGAATCTGTATTATTTTAAGGAACCGGTATATTCCCAGGCTCTGGAGTTTGTGGAATGTCTGAAGCCGATTGCAAAGAGACATCAGGTTTCTATAGCGGCAATTTCTATTGCGTGGGTACTGGCGTGGAAGGGTGTGACAGGAGCAATCTGTGGGGCAAGAAAGCCAGGGCAGCTGCATGCATTTTTAGACGCTGCCGGGCTTGCACTGACGGGAGAGGACATTGCCGAAATTGCAGCGGCGGTTGAAAAAACAGGACTTTGTAAGGGAACATGCGGCGACGGACCAAGTGTTCCGATTATGTAGACAACGAAGTAATGCAGAAAGGAGAGACAGAGACGATGGAAAAAATAAGAGTGGCATTTTTGGGATTTTGGCACAGTCATGCATCTATGAATCCGGACATTCAGTTTACCGGTCTGGGCGTTTATGGGACAGTGAAGGAGCATCCGATGATTCATGTGACTGTTGGATGGGACTGGAATGAGGAGAGAGGGAAAAAGGAATGTGACAGGCTTGGGATTCCATTTTCCTCAGATCTTGATGAAGTGCTTAAGAGGGAAGATATAGACGGTGTTGTTGTTATGTGTGAGACAACAAAGCATAAGGAGGTCTGTCTGAAGGCGATTGAGAATAAGAAGCATATCTATGTAAATAAAGTGCTGGCGCCGACGGTAAAAGAGGCAGAGGAAATCGTAGAGGAGGCAAAGAAAAACCGGGTGATTATGGTTACGATGCTGAGCCGTCTGCATGAGGACTGGTGTATAAAAATTAGAGATATGGTCCGAGACGGAAGAGTCGGAGATGTTATTTCTCTGCGTATCTGGCATGCACACGGGATTGTGACAAGATATTATCCGACAGACGGCATGGGTTATCTTCCAGATGAGCATGGTTTTCTGTTAAAAGAGGATGGGGCAGGCGGCTGTTATGTTGATATGTGCCATCCGCAGTATATGACGCCGTTCATTTTAGGCGGTATGCCGGACAGAATATACAGCAGAATGTCATCAGTGACTAAGAGAGGAAATGTGGAGGATAATGCCATATCTATCTTAGAGTATGAAGGAGGCCCATACGTAACGTTGGAGGAAGGCTGGGCGTGTGGCCCGGTGACGACTGAGGTGGAAGTGCAGGGAACGGATGGGACAATTCTTTACCGGGATGACCGCTCGGATAAAAAATATGATTATTTTGCAGTCCGCCATGGGGATAATGCCAAATTCCAGGATATTCCGATTGAAGCGGCGAAGTCCAGTCCGTTAGATGAGTGGATCAGCTGCATTCAGAAGGAGGAAATACCGACAGAAAATATGGAAAGAGCTGTAGATTTGTCCAGACTGAATGAGGCGGCGTATATTTCAGCGGCAAAGAATCTGCCGGTTGAGTTATCAAGTCTGGCGGCTGCTTCGAAGGAGGCGTAAGTGTATGATACGAATTACAGTCTGGAATGAATACTGGCATGAAAAGGTAAGTGCGCGTGTTGCTGAGATATATCCGAGAGGGATACATAATGCAATTGCGGATTTTCTGAAAGAAAACAAAAGATTTGAAGTCCAGACAGCTACTTTAGGTGATCCGGAAAATGGACTGAGCGATGAGCTGCTTGAAAATACGGACGTTTTGATCTGGTGGGGCCATAAGATTCATGATAAAGTGCCGGACAGTGCTGCAGAGAGGGCGAAGAAGCGTGTACTGGAGGGAATGGGCCTTATTGCACTTCATTCCTCTCACATGTCAAAACCATTTCGTCTGCTGATGGGAACTACCTGTACCTTAAAGTGGAGAAAGGCAGGGGAAAAGGAACGCCTGTGGAATATCTTACCAACGCATCCGATTGCGAGAGGAGTCGGGGAATATTTTGAGCTGAAGCATACGGAGATGTATGGGGAGCGTTTTGACATTCCTAAGCCGGATGACATTGTGTTTCTTTCCTGGTTTGCCGGAGGAGAGGTTTTCCGCAGCGGCTGTACATGGACCAGGGGGAATGGGAGAATATTTTATTTTCAGCCGGGGCATGAGACATTCCCGATTTATTACGATAAAACGGTGCAGAAAATTATCTGCAATGCAGCACAATGGTGTGCACCGGTTATGTTCAAAAGGCTGGATTGTGAAAAGGTAGAACCCCTTGAGCAGATAGAAATAATAGAATGCTGATATAGAGGATAGATGTTTTGGATAGTACAGAGTGAATGCAAAAATGCATAATGAAAGAGGTATTTTGTGGAATTAAAATTTGGTGTAGATTCCTATATATGGAGTGAAAATTTTTCGAAAAAAGATGTCTGGATTATAGGAAAAGCAAAGGAAATGGGATTTGAATACATTGATTTTGCAATTGGAAATCCAGATGATTTTCCAATAGAGGCAGTAATCATGGAACTCAAAAGAACGGGGATAAAGCCGGTGTGTACAATAGCGCTGCCGCTTATGGCAAATCCAGTGTCCGATGATGAGATCTCCCGCAGGCTTGCGTTAGACATGATGAAAAAATCAATTGATATATATAACCAGATAGGTGCTTCGATTCTTGGAGGAGTAAATTATACAGCCTGGGGGTATCTGTCAAAAAAGCCAAGGACAGATAAGGAATGGAACAGAGCAGTCTGCCATATAAGAGAGTCAGCCGACTATGCAGAGAAGACAGGCAATGTAACAATCTGCCTGGAATGTGTGAATCGGTTTGAGACACATATATTGAATATTGCGGAGGATGCGGTAAAGCTGTGTAAAGAAACCGGTAAAAAGAATGTGAAGGTGCATCTAGATTGCTTTCATATGATTCGGGAGGAGAAAAGTTTCAGAGAGGCTGTTTTGACTTGCGGGAGAGAATACCTAGGCTATGTTCATGTGAATGAAAATGACAGAGGAATTCCGGGAACAGGGCTGGTGCCTTTTGAAGAGTTTTTTAAGGCATTGAGGGAAATTGGGTATAATGGGCCGCTTGTCATAGAATCCTTTGATCCATCCTTTGAAGAAACTGCCGCAAACTGCGCGATATGGAGAACATTTGCGGATACGGGAGAGGATCTGGCAAGAGAGGGACTGAAAAATCTGAAAGGCATAGCTGACAATATGGAATAGAGGAGAGACGAAGATGGAAATTCGTAAGAGAATTTTGATGAAAATGGATTCCTGCTATGCAGTCAGTATAATTAACAGAAACGGAGAAAAATTATGCGTTGCAGCACCAGATACTCACGGTGCTGCAAAAGCTGTTGTATTGAAGCATAATAGAGAGGAGCGCATCTCTTCTTTTCCAGTTCTGTGTGCGGAGTGCAGGGAAGAGCTTTTGTGGAGAGAACCAAGCGGGACAATGGGGTTTGTACCTTTGGGAGATAATGGAGAATTTCTGGCAGTCCAGAATTTTTTCCCTGTGTTTGATTCTAAGCATGCGGTTCTTGTAAAAGGAAAATTTGCAGATGAGATTGGCTGGATTATCCGCCCTTTTCTTCATATACCATACATGCACAGGATTGACATTTTGTGCAGAAATGAAAGAAGGTATCTGATTATCTGTACGCTGTGTTCTGGAAAGGAAAGTGCAGACGACTGGTCACAGCCGGGGCAGGTGCTTGTCGGTGTACTGCCGGAGGATATAGAAGGGATAGAAAATAAAAATATAGAGATGTCATGTATTCTTGAGGGGCAGGTAAAAAATCACGGATATTTTAAAATGAAGGAATATGAGAAAGATGACGGACAGGTTGATTATGACAGCTGCGCTGCTTTTGATATTGCGTTAATAGCGAGTGAAAATGGATTGTTTGAAATCCGGCCTCCGAGGGAAGCGGACGGAGAATGGGAGATAAATCAACTGACAAAGCAGCCGGCAGGAGATGTGGCGGCCTGTGATATTGATCAAGATGACTGTATGGAATATCTTATAATTACGCCGTTTCATGGGTCGTCATTTTCAATCTGCAAAAGAATAGAAAATGAGATAAGACAGGTGTGGAAGATGGAGGAAGACATAAGATTCGGGCATGTTGCCTGGGCCGGAAGAATACACGGGAAACCGGCTTTCATCTGTGGGTGCAGGGAAAAGGAGGCTTCTTTGGTGCTCATCATATATGATAAGGAGAGGGAAGAAGATGATGAGTATAGATACAAGTCCGCTGTTATTGATAAAGGGCAGGGTCCGGCCAATATATGTGTGCTGAATGAAGACGGGAAGGACCTTGTAATTGCGGCAAATGCTGTGGCAGGAGAGGTTGCTGCGTACGAAATTTTCTGAATTTGAAGAATCGGAAGAATCGGGGACGGGGTATTTTTTAAAAATACCCCGTCCCCGATTCTTCAATTGTGCTATAATGTTGAAAAGTTAAATTTTATTAATTGTTTGTACCAGACGAGAAAGGAGCACAGCATATGTGGCTTGGAGTTGACTATTATCCGGAGCAGTGGGACATCTCTGTAATGGAAGAGGATATGGACAGTATAGTGGAGCTGGGAGGAAATGTAATCCGGATCGGTGAGTTTTCCTGGCATCTTATGGAGAAGGAGGAGGGAGAGTACGATTTTTCTTTTTTTGATCATGTTATAGAGACAGCGAAGAAAAAAGGGCTTCATGTTATTATGGGGACTCCTACAGCGGCTGTTCCGTCCTGGCTTGCAGCAAAATATCCGGATATTCTCGCGGAATATGAGAATGGGAACAAGCGGACTTTTGGAAGCAGGCACGTTGTCTGTTATAACAGCCCGGTGCTGTATGCGTATTCGGAGAGGATTATTGAGGAGCTGGCGCTTCATTATCGGGATGAGGAAGCAATTGCAGCGTGGCAGATTGACAATGAGATAGGGCATGAGGGAAGTGATATGTGCTGCTGTGCGCAGTGCCAGGCAGTATTTCGAGATTATCTTGAGGATAAATTTCAAGGAGATATTGATAGGTTGAATGAGACATATGGTACGACCTTTTGGTCTCAGGAATATAATTCCTTTGATGAGATTCCGATTCCGACAGCATCTACTGTGTCCCATAACCCGTCTCTGCGGCTTGACTGGGAGCGTTTTCGGAGTAAGACAATAGAGGACTTTATGAATTTCCAGGTTGATTTGATTAAAAATATTGTGCCGGAGGCGGTAGTGATTCATGATTTTCCGGGAGGAGGCCTGTCAAAACATGTAGATTATTCAAGAGCAGCAGAAAATCTTGATGTTGCTGCTTATAATAATTATCCGGTATGGGGAGGGCAGAAAGAGCCGCTTCCGGCTAATGAGATTGCATTTTCACTGGATTACATACGCGGACTGAAAAGAAAAAACTTCTGGATTACGGAAGAGATTATAGGCGCGCAGGGGCATGATATAACAGGGTATCTTCCGAGGCCGAATCAGGCTAAGCTGTGGTCCTATCAGGGAATGGCAAGAGGCTGCACTTCCATGATGTATTTCCGTTACCGCAGTGCGGTAAAAGGAGCGGAACAATTCTGTTATGGTATTTTGGATTCGGATAACGTAAAACGCCGGAAATATCAGGAGGTGCAAAGTTTTTTTAGAGATATTAAACAATATGAAGAAGCACTGGAGGCTCCGATACATAGTGATGCGGCGATTGTATATGATTATGATTCACTGGCTGCTTTTCGTATACAGAGACAGAGCACGGTATTGGATTGTGAGAGAGAGATGAAAAAAATCCATAAAGTGTTCTATGATAAGAATATTATGGTAGATATTGTTCCGGCACAGGCTGATTTTTCAAGATACAAGGTGCTGATTCTTCCGCAGATGATAATTACAGATGACAATTTTCAGAACAGAATTGAGGAATTTGTCTCTGGAGGAGGGACGGTAGTGCTGACCTACCGGACGGCAGTGAAGAACAGGAACAATAATTTGATGTTCCGTGCGCTTCTTCCGGCGGGCTACAGTGGATTTGCGGGGGTGTATGTGGAGGAAACAGAAAGTCTTCAAAAAGAGGATGCATTTCCGGTAAATGGCACGGGAGATTACAGAGGCGAGAAAGGCCAGGGAGGTGTATTCCGGGATCTCCTGGTTTCTGTTGATGCGGACATCCTGTATTCTTATGGAGATGATTTTTATACGGAATATGCTGCGGTTACAAAAAAAGAGTATGGATACGGCATGATATATTATCTGGGGTGTTCGCTTGATGAGGCCACACTTAAAAAGATTTTTGAGGAAATTATGGATTTTGCTCAGATAGAAGGAATTTCTGCCAAAGAAGGAATTGAGGTTGTCAGAAGGGGCAGAAAAGGAGGACAGAGAGTTCGCGTTATTATGAATCATAATGCTTATCCGGTCTGGGTGGGCTCAGATGAGCTGGGACCTTACGGCTGCCGGGTGGAGACGGATGAGGAGGATGAAGACGGATTGGATATGAGGATTGAGGAATAAGATGGAATACTATAAAAGGACATGCGTGGAGGAAAAGGTACGCGTATCTAATTTCATAAGCTTTCATTATTTTGAATATGTTAAGGAGTTTAAAGGAATCGGCGAAAGTCACAACTTTTGGGAGATGGTATATATTGACTATGGAAATGTGAAGGTAATATCCGATGATAAGGAATATTATGTATCCTCCGGGGAGGGTTTTCTGCATGCTCCCGATGAATTTCATAATATTTTGTCGGTAGGAGATTTTGCCAGTGCGTTTATTATCAGCTTTGACTGTGACTGCAGCGAATTATCAGAAATACAGAGCAGGCTTCTAAAATTTTATGCGAGAGAATCACAGATTGTTAAGCTGATTTATGCAGTAGGGCAGGAAGTATTCGAAGGGCCCTATGACATATTTGACCAGCAGAAGCTGAAAATGAAAGAGGATATGTCTTACGGCGGTTTCCAGGAGCTGAAAAACTTGATGGAACGGCTGTTGATTCTTCTTATCAGAGACAGCCGTATAAAAGGGGCAGTACCGGAGAGGTATCTGAATAAGGATTTTGCAAATGAACGTATGATTGTAGATAAGGTAATCGGTATTATTCTGTCATCGGTTTATGATAAGGTGACACTGGATAATATATGCAGTCAGCTGTCCTTTTCTAAAAGTTACATACTTAAAATATTTAAAAAACGAATGGGCTGCAGTGTAATGGAGTACTACAATCAGATGAAGATTAAGGAGGCGAAGAGGCTGATCAGTGAAGATAGATACACTTATACACAGATAGCAAGGCTTTTGAATTTCAGTTCAGTCCACCATTTTTCTAACAGTTTTAAACAGATTACAAATATGACCCCAAGCGGATATCAGAAGTCAATAAAGAATCGCTCGGTTATATAAAAAGATTTGCTTTGTGGTATGTAAAATAAAATCCATCTGTAGGAATAATGTTTTCCGGCAGATGGATTTGCTGTTTTTGCAGCAGAATAATTGCAGAAAATAGTTGTTTTGTACAAAATAAATGTTAAAAATATAACATAATTCTGATAAAATAGGAGCATATTTTGTAAAAATTGAATAATAATCAGTAAATACAAAAAAATTAAGACACTATATAATAAATCTATCAGTTATGCATAACGAACAAAAAAATTCTAAGAATGGAGGAGAAGTATGAAAAAACGGACAAAGAAGTTGTTGTCAATGTTCCTTATTGGCGTAATGACAGCAAGTCTTATGGCATGTGGTTCCAAAGACGGAGATGACAAGAAGAGTGAAGAGGGCGGCGGTGAGTTAAGCTTTACTGCAGATGAGGCAAAAACCCTGGAAGACTGGGGCGCGGCTGTAAAGAAGAACTTTGACGGAACGGAAATAACAGTTGCGATGGCATCTCATCCTTCTACAGATGCATTCAAGAAGATGGAAAAGGAATTCACGGACCTTACAGGTATTAAGGTAGTATGGGATATTGTAGAAGAGACGAATCTTAAGAATAAGCAGCTGCTTGATGCACAGGGTGCGGGAAGCTATGATGTATTTATGGTAGATGCCTTCTGGATGAGTGAGTATGCATCAAAGAATGTTCTTGTTCCAATCAGCGATTATGCAGAGGATGAGACAAAGACACCAGAATGGTTTGATTATGAAGATATTATGCCGGCGTACAGAAATGGTATTGCGGGTGCAAATGGTGTAAACTATGGTATCCCAAGTGCAGGTGAGACTAGATTTGTTGCTTATCGAACAGATTTATTTGATGAATATGGGAAAAAGGCTCCGACAACAATGGATGAATTCCTGGAGCTGGCTCAATTCTTTAACGGAAAAGAGGATGGACTCTACGGTGTAAGTATGAGAGCACAGAGAGGTATTCATTTTGCATCTGGCTGGATGAGCTTAATGTACAACTTTGGCGGAGGCTTCTTAGATCAGAGTACAATCGGCTCCGATGATGAGGTTGTAACCTGCACGACAGATGAAACAAAGGAGTCTTTGAAATACTTTGTAGATCTGTTGAGCTGTGCGCCGCCAGATGTAAGTACATATACGCATGAAGAAGCGCTGAGTGCATTTACATCCGGAAAAACTGCCATGTGGCTGGATGCAACAGCACTTGCAGGACAGATTACAGACCCTGAGTCTTCTACGGTAGCCGATAAGGTTGCATTTGTTCCGACACCGACCGGACCGGCCGGAGACGGTGCGGCGCTTGCAGGCTGGAATCTTGCGATTCCGGAGTCATCTAAGAATAAAGATGCTGCATGGGCGTTTATTTCTTATATGGCAAGTAAGGAAAAGGTTAAAGAATATGTAAGCAACGGTGGTGTAGCGACAAGAGCATCTGCATTTGATGATCCGGAGCTTCAGGAAGCAAATCCATCCTACGAGGCACAAAAGCTTGCACTTGAATCTGCAAACGGACTTGTAGAAAAGGGATTATCCTGGATTCCGCAACATGATTCTATTAACCAGATTCTTGACATTGCAGGCGGATATGGAAGCTCTGCGTTGGCAGGAGATACAACTACTGACCAGGCATGCGAGGATATGCAGAAGGATATTGAAGACTTAATCAAGTAAAGGACAAGGTAAAGTTATGCGAAGGAAAGAGAAAGAGTATTTAAAATACATTGCACCGGCGATGGTGACGATGGTTGTGCTTTCCGTAGTACCAACTATATTTCTGACGTTAATCAGCTTTACGAATTATCAGCTGGGCTGGGATTTTTCCAAGATAGAATTTGTAGGGATTAAGAATTTTGTGAGATTGTTCTCAGGTGCAGACAGAGATTTCTGGCATTCTGTACTTATTAGTCTGGCATTTATGGTTCTGGCCACAGCAATTGAATTAGTGCTTGGATTTTTGATAGGCTTATGCTTAAACTCTTCGGAGTTTAAGCTAAAGCCTCTTGTAATTGGTATTATGATTATTCCGCTTGTCATTACTCCGTCTATTGCGGCACAGATGTGGAAGCTTATGCTGAATTCCGAATATGGGATTGTGAATCATTTTTTAAATACGCTGCTGGGGCTTAAGGTAACCTGGCTGTCGGAAAAGATGGCTTTCTGGTCGGTTCTTATGGTAGATGTCTGGCAGTATACACCGTTTGTTACGCTGATTGTGTATGCGGGCCTGCGTTCCGTGCCGGATGAACCGTATGAGTCTGCGGCGATTGACGGCGCGACAAAAATTCAGGAATTAGTTTATATAACGATCCCTATGATCAAGAAGCTGGTATATCTGACCCTTTTATTCAGGGTAATTGACAGTCTGAAGCTGTTTGATATTGCATATGTTCTGACACAGGGCGGACCAGGTAACGCTACAGAGTTCTTAAGTCTTCATATTTTCCGTATGGCAAATGCTCAGAACGGATTAATTGGACGGGCGGCGGCAATCGCACTGGTACTGCTTGTGATGACAACATGTATCAGCAAATTTTTAATTAAAAAAATGCGGAAGGAGGAGGCATAGAGCGTAATGAGTCGAAAAGGAAAACGTAGAGCAGCAAGTATATTACGCGGGGTATTTTTGTTATTGGTGTGCCTTGTTTGTCTGTTTCCTTTTGTATGGATGATAATGGTGAGCCTGCGCAACCGAGTAGATATTCTCGACCCGACAAAGATTTTTGTTGTGCCTACTTTGAAAAATTATGAGGCTATTATAGAGCAGAGTAATATATTGGACTTCTTTAAAAACAGCTTGATTATTGCAGTAATCTCTACATTAATCTCTCTGGTGGTCGGCAGCTTTGCGGCATATGGATTTGCAAGATATAATTGGAAAAAACGTGAGGACAGGGCATTCTGGGTACTTAGTCAGAAATTCCTGCCTCCGATGGCGGTTGTAATTCCGTATTTTATGATGGCTTCGATGGCCGGGCTTTTAGATACGAGGCTGGTACTGATTATCTGCTATACGACATTTAATATTCCATTTACAATCTGGATGATGCGGGGATTTATTGAGGATATGCCGATTGAACTGGAGGAGGCAGGATGGGTAGACGGCTGCTCCAGATTTCAGGGAATGTATAAAATCCTTCTGCCCCTGATTACGCCGGGGCTTGTAGCAACGTCAATTTTCTGCGTCATCAACTCTTGGAACGAGTTTGTATTTGCAAATTTCCTGACAAGTATTCAGGCAAAGACAATACCTACCTCGGTTATGATGTACCTGTCTGTATCAGGAGTAAAATGGGGCGAAATGGCAGCGACAGGTGTTCTGGCAGTTCTGCCGGTCCTGTTGTTTGCAGTTATTGTACAGAAGCATATGATACGAGGACTGACATTTGGTTCTGTGAAAGGATAAAACAATTAGCTTAGGGGGAAAGACAATGAGTTCAAAACTTAAGATGGCAATCGTGGGTGCGGGAATCTGGGGGGAAAACCATGCAGAGATTTATAGGGAGCATCCATTTGCAGAAGTAAATGCAATCTGTGATATGAATCGTGCCAAAGCAGAAGCTATGGCAGCAAAGCTTGGGATCAAAGAAGTGTACGATGATTATAATGAGATGTTCAGGAAGGCAGATTGTGATACAGTTGCAATTGTGACACCGGATTTTGCTCACGCGGATATTGCCGAGGCAGCAGCAGAGCATAAGAAAAATATGCTGATTGAGAAGCCGCTGGCAACGACGAGAGAGGATGTGTACCGCATTGTAAATGCAGTGGAAAAGAATCATGTAAGAGCTATGGTTGATCTGCATAACCGCTGGAGTCCGCCGTTTAACGCAGCACATGAAGCAGTAGACAGAGGTGATCTGGGAAATATTTATAGTGCATATATGAGATTGAACGATGTGAAATGGGTTGCTACGGATATGCTTCCGTGGGCAGCAAAGTCTTCAATACTGTGGTTTCTGGGAAGCCATAGCCTGGATACATTGAGATGGTTTTTCCATGACGAGGTAAAGCGTGTGTACAGCGTAAGCCGGGAAGGTGTGCTGAAGGGCAAGGGAGTAGATACGGTAGATGAATACCTGACCACAATTGAATTCTGCAACGGTGGAATCGCGCAGATGGAAAATGGCTGGATTACGCCGAATGCGAATCCGTGTGTAAATGATATCAAATTTAACGTGCTGGGCGATAAGGGAATGATCAGTATTGATGCCAGCAATCACAATATGATTCAGCAATATACAGATGAAAAGGTAATTGTGCCGGATGTACTTGTGCAGAATAAGATATTCGGGAAGCATCATGGATTTGCATTCCAGAGTATCAGCGGCTTTGTAGACTGCATCTTGTCCGGGAAGGAATTCCCGGTGACCTTAAAGGATTCGGCGAATACGGTACTGGCGATACTGGCGATTATGGAATCGGCTAAGACCAGGATGCCGGTGGAAGTAAAATATTAGGAGTATTAGATAGTTGGGGCTGTAAAGAAACTCCCTGATTATGAATCGCCAGTTCCGGCAAATGCCGATACTGGCGATTCTTCGTTTAATTTAGGAAAAGAAGATGTGTTTTTTATTACAGTATTTCCCCTTCTTAGGCCCTCTTACACTTCCCGCATATAAAACTGAAAAGCCGTATACTCGTCTACCTCCCGCGGAATGGGAAGTCCCGCGTTCATCAGCGCATTTCCGGAAAGAGTCAGTTCACCGTCATTCACATCATACATTGTCTGGGGTTTGAGTCCTTTTGCCTTTACATATTCCTGAGGTCCGTTACAGGTCAGGTTTGTCACAACGACACTCAGAAGAGATTCTTTTTTATCTTTTGTCACATGCTGCCATGCAGTCATATTTCCCGGTTCGAACGGATTGCTTAAGCGGTAGTAGTCTCCTTCGAATATAATTGGATAATATTTTCGGAATAAATCACTTTGCTCCCGGCAGACAGCCTGCTCCTCATCCGTAAGATGCGTAGCATCCAATTCATATCCAAAGGTGCCGCACATGGCAACGACAGCTTTTGTTTTCAGCGGTACGAATTTCCCGCTGTCGGATATATGGGCGCCCATGGTAGAGACAGGGTATACGAAAGAGGTGCCGTAGTGGAGCTTTAACCTGTCAATGGGGTGGTTGTTGTCACTTACCCAGTATTGAGGATAGTAGTGCAGCATAGCCGGGTCATAGCGCCCGCCGCCGCCGGAGCAGCCCTCAAATAAAATATCCGGGTGTGTCTTGATGATATTGTCCATTACCCGGTAAAGCCCCAGAATGTAACGGTGGTATACCTCTCCCTGTTTTTTGGCAGGAAGCTCATTGGACCAGATGTCGGCGAGGGAGCGGTTGATATCCCATTTTACATAGAAGATATCCGCATCGTCTAAAATAGAGTTTACGCTTCTAATCAGGTAGTCCTGAACGTCCTTGCGGCTCATGTCGAGGGCAATCTGATTCCGGCTTCTGACTGCGTGCCGTCCGGGAATCTGCATAGCCCATTCCGGATGGGCGCGGTACAAGTCGCTGTCCTCGGATACCATCTCAGGCTCAAACCAGATACCGAATTTCATGCCAAGCTGATTAATCTGCTCTACCAGTTTATGAAGGCCGCACTTGATTTTATCTTCATTTACCACCCAGTCGCCAAGTCCGCTGTTATCATCGTCTCGTTTTCCGAACCAGCCGTCGTCCATAACAAGGAGGTCGACCCCCATATTTTTGGCGGCTTTGGCAATCTCCACCAGCTTTACATCGTCAAAATCCATGAAAGCGGCTTCCCAGCTGTTGATTAAGACGGGACGCTGTATCTGGCTTACATATTTGCTTTTACAGAGGTTTGTCCGGTAAAAATTATGGTATAAATGAGTAAGCCCGGTAAACCCATGCTCAGAAAATGCCATAACCACCTCCGGTCCCTCGAAGGTTTCGGAAGGCTTTACCTCATACACAAACTGTTTCGGATGGATTCCCATGACAAGCCGGAGCTGGTCGTACTGGTCGAGCTCTGCTTCCGCCAGAAAGTTGCCGCTGTACATAAGCGAGAAGCCGTAGCATTTCCCAAAATCTTCGTCTGTGTCTTTGTCACATAACACAACGAAAGGATTCTGCTGGTGGCTGGAGGAGCCGCGGACGCTGCCAATGGTGTGGATATGGTGCGTCATGTGCTGCCGCTCCACCTGTCTCTCCTGGCCATAACGTCCGGGAAGGCTTAAAATATCCATATCCGAGCCGTTCAGAAAATCCAGACAGACGGACATGATTTTTTTCAGGTGAATAGACTCAGAGCCGTTATTTTTCACTTTGGCGGCCCGGGTGATAATATCAGCTTCTTCATATACACTGTATAAAAGGACTACATCCACCTTGCTTACGGTGTCCGACAAGGTGATTTCCAACGAGTCTGCCGTATCGTCTGCATTGGCAAATACGCAGGGAAGCGTGTCGAGTTTGTATTTGCCTTTTGTAATTTTGTAGTCAGATACTTTTCCGTGAAAGGAGTAGCTCCCGTCTGCATTTACCACCTCAATGGAAGAGGTGCGGAAATCGCCCTGCTGCTGCGTGCTGAATTCCTGGGGCTGCGCATCCAGCGAAAATGTTCTGGAGTTCCGGGATTCATACGGGTTTCCGGAAAATCCCCTGTCGTACTGCATAATCTGATAAGACATGTCCGCGTCGCAGATAGACGGACCATAGTAAAGATGGAGCAGGTAATCAAGATTTCCAATCTTCATCTGATAAGAAGAATTCTTCGTGTGTAATGTGATTGTCTTGTGCTTCTCATGATAAATGATTCCCATAGTAGTTCTTTATTTCCTCCTGTAATCTTGAAATATCTGTGGACATTTTACCATAGAAGAAGGGGGAATTTTATGAGGCAGAATGCAAGAAAAATATGAGGAAATGTAGTACAAAGTGCTTGGTTGCATTTTTGTCTTTCTGTAAAGAGTCAGGATTTATAATCAATACATAGCTATTCCTGGCAAAGGAGTGTTCTCTCTATGTTTTGTGGCATCTCTGTCCGAGGTCGCTCCGGACACAGCAGCAGTCACAATAGTATGGAGTTATGTCGGGAAACTGATTTTTAACATGCTAGTGTAGTGTCTCGTTCACTTTCAGCCGAATAACGCAGAGTGAATTTTCAGTCTGCAAGGCAGCTGAACGAGGCGATGCGGTGGCATCGTTGAGTGAAGTTAACGCAGCAGATGGAAATTCAGGCAAGTTATTTGGCGAAGTGTGAATGAGACACTACGCTAGTGCTTGCCGGCGCTGTGAAAATGGCAGACCGGGTGGTGCGTGAAATGATGGGACATTAAAAACAGAGTAGATTTTTCAGGAAAAGTCAGCTATAATAATGATACAGGAAAGAGATGTGCATGGCTGTTAGAAATAAAGGGAGGCAGATATGCTGAAATTAGAGATAAAAATGGATGAAAAGAAAATTGCTGCTGACCGAAAGTACCAGGTGGAAAGCATTTATCAGGCATTGGAACAGGCATTTGACAGATATAGGCTGAATAAGACGGAGGAATCTGATGGGACGTTGTGCTTTGTAGGAAATGGAAATCCAAAAGACTATGGTGCGTTTGGATGTATCATTACATCCTTGAAGGAAAAGGCATGGTTTATGGATTATGTGACCAAATGGATATGGTACAATAGTGATGACGGGGAAACCGAGGATGATTTTACGGTGGAAGATGTCTTGTACCATTATACAAAGAAATTGAGTGTGGCATAATGTCAAGGAGAGAGGCAAAGCATTTAAAGGCATTATATTTTGACCTTCGGGTGAAAGATTTGAAAGAATACTATTCAGAAACGAATCCCAATGGCGCTTACGGAAAGATACGGGATTTTCTGCTAAAACGGAATTTTTCACATGAGCAGCATTCCGGATATCATTCCAAATATAAGACTACGGATTTAGAGATTTTTGACCTGATTAGGGAGATGAGCAGCGAAATGGAATGGCTTGCCTTGTGCCTGAATCATTTTGAAGTTACTAATGTAGGTGCCAACCATGACCTGATGCAGTTATTTGATGAGGCAGTACCAGAACCGGATATGTTAT
The DNA here is from genome assembly GCA_946558465.1 of uncultured Lachnospiraceae bacterium. Lineage (GTDB taxonomy): Bacteria > Bacillota > Clostridia > Lachnospirales > Lachnospiraceae > CAPEBR01. The sequence continues at coordinate 121,339 of CAMNTM010000003.1, read as the reverse complement.
AAACGCAGCAGAAATTGTCGCTTTGATAAGTGGCGGTCTCTGCTGCGTCTGCTTATCGACTAATGACTCTTTCTGTGTTATGATAATGAATGTATTATGATGAATAACAGAAAGGGGCATTTTTGGTGGCAGACATATTAGAAAATACATGCAAAAAACGTATCACCATCGGTCTCCTGGCCCATGTAGACGCCGGCAAAACTACCCTCTCGGAAGGGATTTTATATTTATCCGGCAGTATAAGAAAGCTGGGCCGGGTGGACCACGGAGATGCCTTTTTAGATACCTATGCGTTAGAGAGAAGCAGAGGAATCACCATCTTCTCCAAGCAGGCGGTCTTTGACTTGGGAGCTTTGCGGGTGACTCTTCTGGACACGCCGGGGCATGTGGATTTTTCGGCGGAGATGGAGCGCACGCTTCAGGTGCTGGATTATGCGGTTTTGGTGATTAACGGGGCGGATAGCGTGCAGGGGCACACCAGAACCTTGTGGAGCCTGTTGAAAAAATATAAGATACCTGTATTCCTTTTCATCAATAAGATGGACCAGGAAGGAACGGATGCAGGCAGGATTTTAGAAGAGCTTAAAGGAAAGCTTGACGAGGGATGCGTGGATTTTGGAGCCGGGGATAACCGGCTGGAGAGCGGACGGGACAGGGTCGAAGATAATCTGCCGGACGATACGCTGGAGAATGCCGCCATGTGTGACGAGAAAGCACTGGAGGAATATCTGGAAAGCGGTACGCTTGCCAGAGAGACCTGGATTCGTCTGATAAGCAGCAGGAAAATTTTTCCGTGCTATTTTGGCTCGGCACTTAAGCTGCAGGGCGTGGAGGAGCTTCTGGAGGGAATAGAAGACTATGCGGTTTCAGCGGCGGACAGACCGCTGGCGGCAGACGGGCTTTCTGATGCGGACAGCTCTTCAGAAGAGAGTGCCTTTGGCGCAAAGGTCTATAAGATATCCCGCGACGCACAGGGGAACCGTCTGACGCATATGAAGATTACGGGCGGCGTTCTGAAAGTGAAGGATACGGTGAAAGGACGCTCGGGAAATGGAGATTTCTGGGAGGAAAAGGTAAATCAAATCCGCATCTATTCGGGAGAAAAGTATGAGCTGGTGCAGGAGGCGGAGGAAGGAACAGTCTGTGCGGTTACAGGACTTGGCTTTACCCGTCCGGGAGAAGGACTTGGGGCCGAGAGAGAATCAGAAGCGCCGATGCTGGAGCCGGTACTGAGTTATCAGGTTCAGCTTCCGGAAGGGTACGATGTGCATAAGATGCTTGGCAGTCTTCGTATGCTGGAGGAAGAGGACCCGATGCTCAAGGTGGCATGGAATGAGGAGCTGGGTGAGATTTATGTACAGCTGATGGGCGAGATACAGACGCAGGTTTTAAAAAGTCTGATTGAAGAGCGGTTTCAAGTATCTGTAGGTTTCGGCACGGGAAATATCGTGTATAAAGAGACAATTCGCAAAAGGGCTGAGGGAGTGGGACATTTTGAGCCTCTCAGACACTATGCGGAGGTGCATCTGATTCTGGAGCCGGGTAAGCCGGGGAGCGGCCTGGTTATCGATTCGGAATGCAGTGAGGATATGCTGGAGCGGAACTGGCAGCGGCTGGTTCTGACGCATTTGTATGAAAAGACGCACCGGGGCGTGCTTACCGGGGCCGCCATAACAGATATGAGGATTACGCTTGTGGCAGGACGCGCGCATCTGAAGCATACCGAAGGAGGAGATTTCCGGCAGGCTACTTACCGCGCTGTGCGCCAGGGGCTTATGCAGGCGGAGTCTGTTTTGCTGGAGCCTTACTACAGCTTTCAGCTGGAGGTTCCGTCTGAGATGATAGGCCGGGCCATCACAGATATTCAGAGAATGAATGGGGAATTTGATTCTCCCGTGACGAAAGGGGAGATGTCCATATTAAATGGAAGCGCGCCGGTTGCCGGAATGCGGGATTATCAGATGGCGGTAACCGGATATACAAAGGGCCGGGGAAGACTTTCCTGCAGCTTCCGGGGTTATGCCCCCTGTCACAATGCAGAGGAGATTATAGAAAATATCGGGTACGATGCAAGAGGCGATTTGGAGAATCCGCCGGGCTCTGTCTTTTGCTCACACGGAGCTGGATTTTATGTGGAGTGGGACAAGGTGCCCGAATATATGCATATAGAAAGCCAGTTAAAGAAACGAATACAGGCAGAAAAAGAGGCGGCAAAGAAACAAAAGGAAGCAGAGAAACAGGTGTCAATATCAGCAAATACCTCTCGGAAGAATCGGACGGATACGCCGGGCATTTCCGGAAAGGGAAATCAAGTACAGACTGAATGGAATCCCAAAGAAGAAAAAGAGCTGGAGGAGATTTTTATCCGTACCTATGGAAAGGTAGAGCGTAAAACTGGGGGCGCTAACCGGACAGTTGTAAGCAGCGGGCATAAAAAGCATTCGAAAAGGGAAGAGAAGCTTCGGGAATATCTGCTGGTGGACGGGTATAACGTAATTTTTGCCTGGGAGGAGTTAAAGGAGCTTGCCGGAGTCAATATAGAAGCCGCCAGAGGCAGACTTATGGATATCCTCTGCAATTATCAGGGATTTCGAAAATGTACGGTTATCCTGGTGTTCGACGCCTACAAGGTGGAGGGATACGCGCTGGAAATTCAGAGATATCATAATATTCACGTTGTGTATACAAAAGAGGCGGAGACCGCCGACCAGTATATTGAAAAGGTGGTTCATGAGATAGGGCATAAATATCATGTGACGGTAGTAACCTCAGACGGAGTAGAACAGGTAGTGACACTGGGACAGGGCGGGACACTGATTTCTGCAAGAGAGTTCCGGGAGGAGGTATCTCTCGTCAGGCGTGAGATAGAGGAAGAGGCCAGGAAGAGACGGGAAAGCGGAAAAAACTATCTTTTTGATTATATGGATAAAGGGCTGGCAGACGAGATGGAGGAAGTAAGACTCGGCAGGAAAGAGCTGTAGGAAAGAACCATAAGAAAGGAGGCAGATATGTTCCATATTATACCGGATAATTTTTTTAATCCCCTGTCATCGCCTAATAAAATCGTATATTGGGAGTGTATCTGCAAGCTGTTTTCTGTTATGGAGAGTCAGCTTTCTTTTGGTGTGGAGAGAGACATTCTAGTGGAGGAGCTGCAGTATTATTTTGATAAGTCAGCATCTGCCGAGATAACCGGCGAGGAATTTACGGAGACAGACAGCAGAGGAAAGGCAAATGCGGTACTGAGGAAGCTGGAGGGTTATGGCTGGATTGAGATAGAGACGGATAAGAGCTATGTACAGCGGGTGAATTTTAAGGAATACGCGGTACGGATTATGAAGACGCTGCTGGAGATAGCGGACGGAAAGCAGATTGAGTATCAGGGATATATCTATACAATATACAGTCTTGTTAGGGGAAATACAGATAATCCGGGAATTGTCCTGCTTCAGATACTGGAGAATACGGACAACCTGATTACCGGACTTAAAAACCTGAATTCTAATATCAAGCATTATATTGACGATTTGACGAGGCACAGTACGATAGCGGAAATTATGGATACGCTGTTTAACGATTATATCACGAATATCGTAGATAAGGCCTACCACAGGCTTCTTACCTCAGACAATGTATCCAAGTTCCGGCCGGAGATTATTGAGAGACTGGAAAGCAAGAGCCGGAGCTTTCATTATATTGAGGATACTGCAAAAGAGCTGGCCGGGATTCAGGAGATATCGCTGGAACAGGCAAGAGAGCAGGTGTACAAATATCTCCATGAGGTAATTGACGCTTTTCGGAATATGGACGATATTTTAATTGAGATTAACCAGAAGAATACACAGTATCAGCGGGCGGCTATGAACCGGGCCAAGTTCCTGCTGGCGGGAAATGAAGATGTACGGGGTCAGTTAAAGGAACTTCTGCTAGGCTTAAATGAAACGGTGAACCGGGAGCAGATGGATTTGGGCGGCATCTATGAGGTGGAATTTTTAGAGAATCTGATTCGCCTCTACAGCTGTAGTTTTCTGGATGAGAATTCTTTCTATGCGCCAACTGAGGGGCGGAAGGAATTCACGCCGCAGCGGGTGGAGGAAAGCGAACCGGATATGGAATTAAGAGAAGGCAAGCTCAGGCGGATGATGGAGAAGATGGCGCGTGTACTGAGTCCTGAGAGGATAGGGGCCTATGTGGAGGAAGCGCTTGGAGACAGGCAGGAGATGCAGGCATCAGAGCTTCCTATAAAAGCCTCGGAGGATTTCGTAAAGGTCATCTATATACGTCTTTACGGACAGAGGAAAAATATGAAGTACGGCATAGAGACGAAGGAAACATGTGAAGTGAATGGTTTTCGCTTCAGGGATTTCAGAATATGGAGGAAATAACCGTGGAATTACTGGAAGGAATGCTGCAGAAGGATAAGGATGAGTTTCGAAGAATCTGCAACCGCCTGCTTAGCTGTTGCTTTTTATGCAAGCGAAACGCGGCGAATAAGGCGGACTATTATTTTGTCTTAAAGCATCGGGATATTTTCCGGAATTATCTGGAAGTGCTGGGCTGCCGTCTGGAGATTAACGAGGATTACGGTGTGATACAGCTTACGAACCCGCAGAATTACAACCGGCTGAATTTGAAATTATTTGAATCTATTATTCTTCTGATACTTCGCATTCTGTACGACGAGAAGAAGAGGGAGTTGTCCGTAAGCGGGGAAGCAGTCGTCAATCTGGGGGATATACAGGATAAATTTCTAAGTCTTCAGATTCGGGATAAGATGATTGATAAAACTACGATGCGGAACGCGCTCAGCGTGTTCCGGCGGTTTCAGCTTATAGAGTTGTTGGACAGGGAAATCGGCAATGAAGAAAGCAGAATCCTGATTTATGACTCTATCCTCATGGCGGTTCGGGTGGAGGATATTAAAACAGCTTATGAAAAGCTGGAAATCTACAGAAGGGGGAAACGTACAGATGAAGAAGCTGATGAGAATGAAGCTGATTAACTGGCATCGTTTTACAAATTGTACGATAGATTTCGGCAGCTCCACGCTTATATCCGGGGAAAATGGAGCCGGCAAATCTACGCTGCTGGACGCGATTCAGTTTGTCGTCATCTGTTCGGCTGGTTCCTTTAACAAGGCGGCACATGAGAACGGCAAACGGAAGCTTACCGGCTATATCCGCTGCAAGACAGGAAGAGAAAATAAACCTTATGAGCGTACCGGAGAAATCAGCGCCCATATTGCGCTGGAATTTTATGAGGAGGAAAAGGAGCGTTTCTTTATCATAGGAGCCGTGATAGATTCCTCGTCGGAGGGGCAGGAGACGACCGTAAGGTATCTGATAGACGATGCCCATATATCAGAGGAAATGTTTTTTGCAGGCAGAACGCCCCGTTCTGTTGCAGAATTTCGGGCGGCGAATGAAAATATCAGACAGTGGTGCAAGACGCGTACCGAGGCAAGGAAGATGGTAAAATCCAGGCTCGGAAGGATTGAGGATAAGTTCTTCAGTCTGATTCCTAAGGCGCTGGCTTTTAAACCCATTGATGATATTAAAGACTTTGTATATTCCTATGTACTGGATGAAAAAGAGGTCAATATTGACGTTTTGCGGGAAAATGTGCGCACCTATCAGGATATGGAGCGCACGCTGGATTCAGTGAAGAAGCGGATTGCCAGACTGGCGCAGATTGAGGCGGCCTATCAGGAGGTACAAAATTGCATTCATAAGGATTACATGTACGAATTCTTCATGGTACAGACAGACCTTGATATTATCAGAGAAAAAATCAAGGAGCTTAAGGAGGAGGTGCGCGGGGAGGAATATCGTCTGAAAGAGGCCGAAAGGAAACTTGAGGGATTAAAGGCCGAGAAGGAAGAAAAGCAGGAGGAAGAGACGAATCTTCGTGTAGAGCTGAAACAGAATCAGGAGTTTCTGGCATTGGAGGAGAGTCGAAGGGATTTGGCCAGACTGGAAGAAAAAGCACGGGAGCTGCAGGCAGAAAAACGCGAGCTTGAGCGCAGTGTGGAGCAGGCGGCAGAACAGGCCAGAAAGCTTATCCGCCTGCAGGAGAAGGAGATTTGTATCAGAGATTATCTGGCAGTGTTCGAGCGGTTTGAAGAGCTTAAGGAGACGGCGCAGGCCAGACAGCTTCTGGAGAAAGTAATTGAATATAAGGGGAAACGTTACCGGGAGCTTCAGCGCAGGAGCGCCGAGGTACAGATTCAGCTAAGGGAGAAGAGGCAGAGAAGAAGCGAGCTGGAACAGCGGATTCTCAGATTGGAAAGGAATCGTCTGTCTTACTCAGAGGGAGTCACTGCTCTTATAGATGCCATTCGGGAGGAATCTGCACGTCTTGGCCGGGACTTAGAGCCTCATGTACTGTGCGAGCTTCTGGAAATCGAGGATGAGAGCTGGCGCAATGCGGTGGAGGGTTATCTTAACACACAGAGATTCTATGTATTGGTGGAGCCTGAGAATTTTGATTTTGCGCTTGGTATCTATGACAGGCTTCGCAGAGAAAAGAAGGCTTACGGCGCAGGACTTATTAACACACAGGATATGGAAAAATACGATAATGTGCCGGAAGAAACACTGGCGGCAGTCGTATCTTCAAAAAATATTTATGCAAAACGATATATCAATCTGATTCTGGGTAAGGTCCGGCTGTGTGATAAATACAGTGATTTGAAAAAATATCCGACCTCTGTTACCCGGGAATGCATGAAGTATCAGAACCGGGTGGCAAGTGCGATTAAGCCGGAGATATTCAAGGTTCCCTTTATTGGAAAAAATGCATATAAGGTACAGCTTGCGCAGGCAAAGGAGGAGAGACTGCATCTAAACGAGAAGATTCGTCTGGATGAGGAGGAGCTTGAGGCGATAGAAGAGCTTCTTGTGCCGCTTTCCGATACAGCGGATGTAGATATTAAATACCGTCTGGATGTAGTGCCGAAGCTTTTACAGAATCAAAATGCAGTAGAGGAATGTCGAAGCTCTATACGAGAGCTTGAAAAGAGCGAGACGCTGATACAGAAAAGGATACAGCTTGACGAGCTGGAGAAGCGCCGGAAGGAGGCGGAAGCTCAGATTAGCTCTCTGGACAGGAATGTGGGCACGATACGCCAGAAAATCGAGACGAAAAACGGGCAGATAGAGACAGATACAGGAAGACTGTCGGGGATTCAGGCCGCTCTGTCAGAAATCGTGTACCGGGCCGGAAATTCATTTTCCGAGTGGGAGGAGGAATACCAAAAGCAGATAATCCGGAAGCCATTGCACCAATTCAGAGAAAATTATGAGAAACGCAGGAAGGCCAATGAGACCTCCAGAAAAAAGGCGGAGGAAAATATGTCCAATAAGATGTTCGAGTACAAGTCCGAGCATGACTTTGGGGCGGCTGCCAATATGGAGGGCTTTCCGGAATTTGCGGCTGTGTATGACAGACTGAGAAATTCAGAGCTTCTGGACTACGAAGAGAAGGTGCAGTCCGCGAGGATGGCGGCAGAGGAGGAGTTCCGGGAGCAGTTTCTGGCCAAGCTTCAGGAGAATATGAAGCAGGCCCAGGGAGAGTTCCGGGAGCTGAACCGGGCCCTTAAGGGCATTACCTTTAGCAATGAAAAATATGAATTCCAGTTCATGCCAAGCAGCAGGCACCGGAAATATTATGAGATGATTATGGATGATTTTAACGTAGTGCGGGGCGAATCCATCTTCAGCGGCGCTTTCCATGAGACACATAAGGAAGTCATTGACGAGCTGTTTGACAGGCTGACAATAGATAATGAGAACAATGCAAAAACGCTGGATGAATTCACGGACTACCGTACGTACATGGATTACGATATTAAAATTGTACACAGTGACGGAAGCTACTCCTTCTATTCGAAGGTGTGCGAGGAGAAGAGCGGCGGGGAGACCCAGACGCCTTTCTATGTGACGGTGGCGGCCTCCTTCGTCCAGCTTTACAGCAATAATATCGGCGGAGAGGCTGCCGGGCTTATTATGTTTGACGAGGCCTTTAATAATATGGATGATGAGAGAATCGGCGGCGTACTGGAATTTTTAAGACGTCTGCCGCTTCAGATTATCATTGCGGCGCCGCCGGATAAGATTCAGTACATCAGTCCGGTGGTGGAGGAGACTCTGCTTGTCATGACAGACGAGAGAATCAGCTATGTGGAGGAATATCACAATGGCACGGTATGATGTCCGGGTTTTGAATAAGCTGCTGGATTCCTATGAAGGAAGCGTACTTTCCAGAGGAGAGAATAAGGTGGCGGTACGGATTTCGTTTTCATTTACCAAAAAGGCTATGCCGGAATATTTTGACGAGAGCTCCCCGGAGTATGAGGAAATCCATGCGGCTATGAAGGAAATGGAGAGGAAGGGCTTTCTGTCTGTTGTCTGGAGGGGAGGAAAGGAAGATTATATTATCGAAAAGGTAATCCTCCGGGCGGAGCGTGTGCAGGAAGCGTACCGGTATGTAAAAAGAGTACCGAGGGCGAAGAAGGAAGAAAGGGCGCTGCATCTGCTTGAGGAGCTTAAGGATTGGTATGATACGCCGGCAGCAGAAGCCTTCGCGGACTATCTTGCCGGACGAATTGCGGCAGGAAAATCTGTAAAAGAATATGCGGACCTTTCGGATACACAGAGGCTTAAAGATATTGTCCGGGCAGTTTCAAAGATAGAGGAAAATGAGGAGGAGCTGTATATCCGGGAATTTTCAATTCGTTACTTTGGCGATTCCAAACGTTTTGAAGAGCTTCTCGCAGTTGTAGGGAAGATACTGAAAAACTTTGTTGGACGTGCGGCAGAGAGGGCTGACAGAGCGGAGGAGGCAAGTATGCCGGAGAAAGCAAGTATGCCGGAGAAAGCGGACAGAGCAGGAAAACCAGACGTGTATGAGCTTCTGGCGGAATATGGTATTTATCATACGCCAAATTATGTGCAGATGAAAGGCGATGCCAGAATACGGATTGAGCCAAAAAGAACTTCCTGTAAAGATGGTGAAGAGACGGAAGCCGCATGGTTTGAGCTTTCGGGCCTCTGTCAGGGAGTCGGCATATCCGGCGAAGATTTGAAGCACATCCGGGCAGAGTGCGGCGCTGCCGTAAAAAGAGTGATTACGATTGAAAATCTGACAACTTACTACCGATGGTCGGAACCTGACAGCGTGATAGTCTATCTGGGAGGCTATCATAACCGGGTCCGCAGAAGACTGCTTAAGATGTTCTATGAGCAGGCTCCGGAAGTGGAGTATCTGCATTTTGGAGATATAGACGTGGGAGGATTTGAAATCTATGAGGATTTATGCAGGAAAACCGGGATACCATTCAAGCTTTACCATATGGGAGTAGAGGAGCTTAAGCTGTATCAGGCATATACAAAACCGCTGACAGAAAATGATAAAAAGCGTTTGAACATATTGACCAAACGGCTGCGGGCAGAGGAAAAAGCCGGAGACAAGAGAACGCCGGCATCAGAATCTGGCAGCAGAGACAGCAGCCTGGAGGTATTGCAATATATGAGGGAGCACGAGGTGAAGCTTGAGCAGGAATGCATCGGGAATATCTGAAAGCCGGAATTTGACCTCTCTTTTTTGTGCAGGGATTGAGAGGAAAAAGAATAAAAATTACGATACACTTAATTTTAAGATAGCAGGGAGGATAATACAGCATGGAATGGATTGAAAGATTAAATCATGCGATAAGCTATATCGAGGAACATCTGACAGAGGAGATTGATTATGACAGGCTGGGGCAGATTGCCTGCTGCTCCACATATCATTTTCAGAGAATGTTTACTTATATGGCGGGAGTGCCTCTGTCCGAATATATCCGCAGAAGGAGAATGTCGCTTGCCGCTGTGGATTTGAGGGAGCGGGATGCAAAAATCATTGATGTGGCGGGTAAATACGGCTATCAATCCCCGACCGCATTTAACAGGGCTTTTCAGTCGATTCATGGAATTGCTCCGTCGGCAGTAAGGAACGAGGGAGTATCTGTAAAATCCTTTCCGTCTATTACGTTTAAAATTACGGTTAAAGGAGTGGAAGAAATGAATTATCGGATTGAAACAAAAGAGGCTTTTCGGATTGTGGGCGTGTCTGTGCCGCTGTACAAGGATATCGAGAAAAATTTTACTGTTATTCCGCCTAAGTGGGAGGAAATATCTGCCGACGGAACACTGCAGAAGCTGGCGGGTATGATGGATACGCCGCCGATGGGTGTGCTGGGAGTAAGTACCTGTAACGATACGGAGCCCTGGAGGTATTACATTGCGGTATCTACCACAAAGGAGAAGGAGGAGTTTGAGGAATATACAGTGCCTGCGGCAACCTGGGCTATTTTCCCGGGAACGGGTACAAACCAGTCTATTCAGGAACTGGAGAGGCGTATTGTAACCGAGTGGCTGCCGACTTCGGGGTATGAATACGGCAATGCTCCGGATATTGAGGTTTATATTAGTCCTGACCCTCAGAATGCGCAGTATGAGGTATGGATACCGGTAGTGAAAAGGTAGAGGCGCAATTATAAAAGCATGAGCGTAGAGGTGCCGCCTGTGAAGGCATGAGTGTAAGAGTGCCGCTTGTAAAAGCATGAGTGTAATTATATAAAGGGCATGAGTATGAAGAGCTGGGTTACGAGAAAGATAGACAATTTTGATATCAGACAGATATGTGAGTCGGGGCAGTGCTTTCGGATGCGGCAGAAAGATGAGAATAGATACAGCGTCATTGCCTCCGGATGTTATCTGGAAATTATGAGGGAAGAGAAATCAGAAAATAAACGGGAGTGGTCATTTCTGTGCGAGGGCGGAGAAGAAGAGTTTGAAAGCTTCTGGAAGGAATATTTTGATTTGGAAACAAATTATGCCGCCTATATCGCACAGATTCATCCAAAGGACACCTATCTTAGAGATGCGGCGGAATTTGGCGCAGGAATTCGGATTCTTAAGCAGGATTTGTGGGAAATGATTGTGTCGTTTCTGATTTCCCAGCAGAATAATATTGTACGGATACGCAGGTGTATTCAAAACGTCTGTGAAAAATATGGGGAGGCAAGGACGAATTTTTGCGGCGAATTGTATTATACGTTTCCGACGCCAGAGGCGCTGGCAGAGCTTGAGGAGGATGAGCTGAAGGTTTGTAACCTGGGATATCGGAGCAAATATGTGGTGCGTACCGCAAAAAGCGTTGCCTCTGGCGAAACAGAGCTTGACAGAATATATAAGATGTCCTACAGGGAGGCTAGAGAGGAGCTTTTGAAGTTCTATGGAGTAGGGGGTAAGGTGGCGGACTGCATCTGTCTCTTTGCGCTGCACCAGCTTCAGGCTTTTCCGGTAGATACGCATATAAGTCAGGCGCTTTCTGCGCATTACCCCAGGGGCTTTCCGAAAAGGCGGTATAAGGGTTTTGAGGGCGTAATGCAGCAATACATATTTTATTGGGAATTTTCACACTCCGGACAGTCCTGATAGTTACGTGCCGATGGCTCGGTATTTTGTCTAAATGTCGCCGGGGAGGCGACCAATCGGAAATGAAAATCGGGTATCCTTTCTTTAACAACAAATTTGTATAAAAGAAAAGGAGAGGATACAATGAATCAAAATTTGGTAGAAATGGTATTTATTTTAGACAGAAGCGGCTCTATGGAACATTTGACTGAGGAGACAATCGGGGGTTTTAATTCGCTTGTGGAAAGGCAGAGGAAGGAAGAGGGCGATGCGGCTGTCACAACCGTGCTGTTTGACGATACGTACGAGGTCCTTCATGAGCACAGACCGATACAGGAGGTTAAGAGGCTGACCAGAAAGGAGTATTATGCCAGAGGCAGTACAGCGCTTTTGGATGCTGTCGGACTGACTATTGACCGCGTGGGAAGCAGACTTGCCAAGCTTTCAGAGGAAGAGCGTCCGGGGAAGGTAGTTGTAGTGATTACGACAGACGGTTATGAAAATGCCAGCCGCGTATATACAAAAGACAGAGTTAAGAGAATGATAGAGCTTCAGCAGAATGTGTATAAGTGGCAGTTTATGTTTCTGGGAGCCAATATTGACGCGGTTGGAGCAGCAGACTCTATAGGAATCCGGCCCTGTATGGCGAGAAACTATACGGCAAGTCCGGCAGGGGTAAGGTCTACATTTCGTGCAGTTGGCAATGCGATACGCTGTATGCGATCCAGTGGTGACGAGGAGAATTATGAGGATGAAATGGCTCTGTTTTTGGATGAGGTAGAATAATTCCTTCATATTTCGTCAGACTATTTTTCGCCAAAGCAGGGTTCGTGAAAATGAAAAAGCATGTCATTGACTGTGTCAATGGAATAGACCTGGTTGTCAAGCAGAAACTTGATGATCAGGTCATATTTACTGTGGAAGCTGAATGTATATCCCGCAAGACTTAAAAATTCTTCACTTTCAAGAAGAGACAGGCGGAGCGCGATGCATAATGCAAATACAGTCTGCTTAGATGGATGATAATGGTCGGAGGAAGTTATCTTCGAGATAAGCTTCCGGTCTATAAAACAACGTTTGTAAATCATGGCGGTGGTAATATCGCGTTCATACATATATAGATTCAGCCTCTGAGCGAAGCTTACCGGGGAATAATTTGTTTTCAAAAAATCGGCAATGCCAGCGGCGGAAGCCGGTGTGGACTCTGGTATCTGCGGCTGTGCGCTGGCAGGAGGAGCAGAGCACATTGCCGGGGCAGCAGGAGGGAGAGGGGCAGAGTGCATTGCTGTTGGCGTATGAGGGAGTGAGTTCGTGTCCCGGGAAGTACTGCAGGAACTGTGGCCTCCCGGACGATCGAAGTGCTCATTTATATCTATATCAATATATTTATCTGTACCGACATGGCTGTCAGGAGAAAATTCATTTTCTAAGTAGTTTGAGATTTTGTGGTATAAGAAGATATTTTTTATCTTTCTATAAAGCATGGCGTGCTCCTTCCGATAACAATTATAGAAATATATTAACAGAAAAGAAACGTAAAGGTAACTGTAATGGGAAAAAAGACGAAAAATAATCATTATCTGTCACAGTGTATATCTAAGAATTTTATGGTAAAGGAAAGCGAGCCATTCTGGGAATATGATTTTGACAGGAATATGGGACCCCGCATGAAAGGGCTGGAAAGATTATTTGCAGGCAGACGTCTGTGGGCGCAGGAGCTGGAGGATACGATAGGTGCGGAAATGGAAAATCGATTGTCAGGACTTATAAAAAGACTGGCAGAGGAGCCTGTAAAGCGTTATCAAAGTATTGGAAAAACGAGTATAAACGAACTGCAGTTTAACGGATACGTGATTGAGTCAGAGGAGGAGAGAAGAATATTATCCAAGCTTATCCTGCAGACCTTTTTAATGCAGCGGAATAATGCCAGGGAAGAGAATAAAAATTTGGATCATATACTAAAAGAGTTTTTTAAACAAATGGACTTTTCTGATAAAATGAATATTGCGCTTCTTGAAATAAATCCATTGTGGTATCATCCTCCGCTGATATTAGTAGATGGGATGCTGTTCTCTTTTTTTGTGCCGGAGAAGGTGGATAGAAGGAAGGATAATAAAGACAATAAAGAGTCAATAGGACATCTTTGCTTTATGTTTCCGATTAGTACAGAGCGGTTTCTCATATGGGGAAATAAAACAGATGCGGATTATTTTGTTATGCGTTTTCAGAATATTGATTATCTGAATCTGTGCCGGATAGAACAGCAGGATAAAAAATGTAAGATAGCAACGCAGGATAAAATATACTTAGAAAGCTTGATCAAGCGGGTGCCAGGCTTTGATTCAGGGGAAGGTGCAGTTAGAATAACAGCGGAGCGGGTAGGAGAGAAGAGATGAAAAAGAAAAGTATCATTGGCTTAGTAATAGGTTTATTATTTAGCTTATCAGCTTGTTCGGGAGTTTCGGTCTCAAGAAATGCAGATTCCAATGTTATTGCTCCGAAATCTGAAATGTCTGTAATTCCGTCTGACGAGCAGGTTTCTGAGTTTGCCGAGGAGATGAAAGACGGTGCAGCATCATATAATAGGGACAAGTGTTATAATATAACACCGGATTTTATTGCTGAGAACTCTGATTATATGATTTTTAAATATGACAAGTCTACATCTTCGCTTATCGTATATGAGGGTGAAAGCTACAGTGTCGGTACATGCTTCGGAGGATATGGCATAACGAGTATGGCTCTTGCGGATTTGAATGGAGACGGCAAGAGTGAATTATATTATACATTTTCATGGGGTTCTGGGATACACCGCTCACAAATAGGATATTTTGATCCGGCGGGTAAAGAAGTGACAGTGTTTGATTACGAACTCTATGACAGGGATATGATGCTGACAGTGAATGAATCTGGAATATTATGTGTGAACAGTGCCGAACTTGATATATGCTCCTGTGTTGATTTTTCAATCAAGCCGTGCGAGAAAATTGGGACGATTGAAAGTGAAGGGGGCAGGATAGAACTAGATATTGATTAGCAGAAGGAAATATTTTATACTTGTGTCAGGTGATAGGAATAGTGTATAAGAATATCAAAGCAATCCGCGGGGATAATGATTTGACACAAAAGCAGATGGCTGAGCTGCTAAATGTAAGTGTTGATTATCTGTTAAATCAGACGAATAGGAAGAAGGGATTTGATGAGCTTTGATCCAGGACTGCAGGCAGGAGATGTGGTTACGAATCAGCAGTTGTGTGAGATTTTTAAATGTGGTAATTCTGGGGGAATGCGTAGAACGAGAAGATTTAATACATTGGTTATCATTTCAGATCATACGAAAGGAATTTATTCGGATCAGTGGATTAATAAAATTCTTTATTATACAGGTATGGGGAAAACCGGGGATCAGGTATTGAATGGGAACCAGAATATAACGCTTTATGAATCTAATATAAATGGAGTGTCGGTATATCTTTTTGAGGTATATGTGGAGCGAGAATATACATATAGAGGGCGTGTCAAGTTGGCAAAGGAACCTTATCAAACGAATCAAGCAGATGTTAATGGTGTGATGCGAAAGGTTTGGATGTTTCCCATGAAGCTGGAACAAGATAATGCGTCGATAGAATGTAATGTAGACGAAAAATTAGTAGATAGGCTGGCGGAGTTGACAGATGAGGAGATTAATAGAATTGAATATGTACATACACCAAAGCCGAAAGAAAAGGGAAGTCCGATTGTCAGAAATGATATTAAAATATACCCAAGAAGTGATAAGACTGCAATAAATGCCTTAGCATATGCGGGATTTGTGTGTGAAATTAATTCTTCCCATCCAACTTTTATAAGGAGAAATTCTAGGAAAAATTATGTAGAGCCACACCATCTCATTCCGATGAGATACTCTGAAGAATTCGATTACTCCTTAGATGTTGAAGAAAATATTGTTTCCTTATGTAGTAATTGTCATAATCAACTGCATTATGGTAGGGATTATGAAGTATTATTAGAAAGATTATATAATGAACGAAAGGATTTGTTAGAGCGGGTTAAATTACATGTTACCTTAGAGCGATTAAAGGATATGTATAAATAATATATTTGCAAAGTAGAGGAAGGAATTATATGAAAACCATACAAGTATCTGCTGCCGTTATCCAAAAAGACAATAAAATATTTGCCACCCAGCGCGGCTACGGTGCATTCAAGGGCTTTTGGGAATTTCCGGGAGGTAAGCTGGAGCCGGACGAGACGCCGGAGGAGAGTCTTCACAGGGAGATTATGGAGGAGCTGGACTTAGACATTGCTATCGGTGATTTGCTTGATATCGTAGAGTATGACTATCCAGAATTTCATATTAAAATGTATTGCTTCCTATGTGCTGTAAAGTCTGGCAGCTTAACATTAAAAGAGCATGATGCTGCCCGCTGGCTTACGAAGGAAGCTTTATGGTCAGTAGACTGGCTTCCGGCCGACCAGAGTCTAATACAGAGGATAGAGCAGTTACTGTAAAATATATGTGTTAGGAGATTTATAAATGTCATTTGAAGAATTAATGAAACAGTCATTGTCTTCTTTAATAGAAAATAGTGAGGTGTTAAAGATTAACTTATAGAAAAGATACAGAGGTAACGCACATGAAGGAAATCAAATGTCCCCAATGCGGTAAGGTATTTAAAGTAGACGAGTCTGGATTTGCCGATATCGTAAAGCAGGTCCGTGACGAGGAATTTGAAAAGGAAATCCGGGAGCGTGAAGTATTATTTCAAACGGACCTGGAAGCTCAGCTGAAAACTCAGGAGGCTGAGAAGAAGCTGGCGGTAGCCGAGGCGACAGCGAATCTTGAAGCAAAGCTGTCCGGGCTGAACGCACAGCTTGAGGTGAAGCTTGCAAAGCTTAAAGTGCAGAATGAGGCCGAGCTTTCAGAGCAAAAAGCTCAATTTAAAGCGGAGCTTGCAGAACAAAAGGCGCAGTCTGATACAGAACTTGCTGAGACAAAGGCACAGTCTGAGGCCGAGCTTACCAGGCTCCGGGCACAAGTTCAGGCCAGTGAGACAAAGCAGCAGCTAGCTGTAACGGAGGCAGTAAGCAAGGTAGAAAAAGAGCGGGATGCGGTCGTGATGGAATTAAGGTCTAAGGAGGCTGAGCTAAAATCAAAGGACGATGAACAAAAGCTTATGAAGGCTTCCATAGAGGAGCAGTACAAGGAGAAATTGAAGCTGAAGGATGAGCAGATAGCCTACTATAGGGATTTCAAGGCGAAGCAGTCCACGAAGATGGTGGGGGAAAGCTTGGAGCAGCACTGCGAGATCGAGTTTAATAAGCTGCGTGCGACAGGTTTTCAGCACGCATATTTTGAGAAGGATAACGATGTCCGGACAGGAAGCAAGGGCGACTACATTTATCGTGAGAAGGATGAAAACGGCTCGGAGATTATCTCCATTATGTTTGAGATGAAAAATGAGCAGGATGAGACTGCTACAAAGAAAAAGAATGAGGATTTTCTAAAGGAGCTGAATAAGGACCGGGAGGAAAAGCGCTGTGAATATGCAGTATTAGTGTCCCTTCTGGAGCCGGACAATGAGCTTTATAATATGGGAATTGTGGACAAGTCGCACCGCTATCCAAAGATGTATGTTATCCGTCCCCAGTTTTTTATCCCGATCATTACAATTCTGCGAAATGCTGCTATGAATTCTATGCAGTATAAGGCGGAGCTTGCCCTTGTGCGCAGCCAGAATGTGGATATCACGCACTTTGAGGAGAACATTAATAAATTCAAAGAAGGCTTTGCCCGGAATTATGAACTTGCCAGCCGGAAATTTAAGACCGCGATTGATGAGATCGACAAGACGATTCTGCATTTGCAGAAGACAAAGGATGCGCTTATTTCCTCAGAAAATAATCTAAGGCTTGCCAATAATAAGGCGGAGGATTTGACTATTAAGCGGCTGACAAGGGGAAATCCCACGATGAAGGAGAAGTTTGAGGCGCTGGCACAGAAGAAAGAGAGAGCTGACAGCATACCGAAAGTCGAAGGTATGCCAGAGGTTGAAACTATATCGGAAACAGAAGGTATACCGGGAGCCGGCAGCGTAGAAGAGGTATCGGATCATGACGAATAAGAGGACGCCGCATGAATAGTATTTATAAGGACATTTTCCGTGCGGTCCACGAAGGGAAATGGCTGAGCATCGAATATGATAACAGGGAAGAGAAGCGGACCAGATACTGGATTGCCGTTAAGGATATTCTTATAAGAGAAAAAAGACTTCTGGTAGAGGGACTGCATCTGGAGCTCATGACGGTGAAGGAGCTGAATATCAGGCTTGACGGCATTGTAGAAGCAAGAATCATTGAAGGGTCATATTGTGCAGTCAATGAGAAGCTTATTGATGATATTCGCCGGTATCCACATAAATATCAGTCTATTTTTACAAATGTCGTCAATTTAAAAATCTTGAACTATCTTGAGGAATGCAGCAAGGCAGATGTAGTGCCTTATCAAAGTGATTATGCGCTGCTTCATCAGTTTGACGGAGAAAGCTTTACAGGCAGTGAGTATATGCTGACGGAGGAGCAGTTTAGGGAGCTTGTGAAGGAATTTCAGTACAGGAGTATAACATCTGACGGGACGTCAGGTGAGAGACTCCACATGAAGGATATCTGTCTGAATGTATTGAGTATCTATACGCCTAAGGGCTTGTATGTGCTGGCATATCGAAAGCTTGGGCTTGATGTAAGGGGAAGACGGCTTCGCGCGGCGGATGAGATACATATCTGTACGGAGTATTCTGTGGGCGGTGTGAAGCAGAGCATCCGTGCGTTTCTCGATGCGGACGATTATGTGCTGCTTGATCATTTTGAAGAAAATGCGGAGATTATCAAGGACAGGATTACAGTCGGAAATACAGGAGCATACCGGGTAGATGACATGCCGTATATTATAGCAGTGGGAAGAGATGTAATCGTTGATCTTAAGAGAGAGTATGCTGCAATTACTAAGATGTACGAAGAGGATTCAGTAACCTATCCGGTAAAAGCATTCTTTGGGGAAATGGTAAGCAGACCGAGAAGGACGAAGGAATATCCGATTGCTCTTTTAAATCATCAGGTGAATATGGACCAGCTTCTGGCTGTCTATGAGGCTATGCGTTATCCGCTTGCTTATGTGCAGGGACCTCCGGGTACCGGGAAGACAAGTACAATTATGAATACGATTGTGACTGCCTTTTTTAATGAAAGGACAGTCTTATTTGCATCCTACAATAATCATCCGATTGACAGTGTATGTAAGGAGCTTAAAAGTATCCGGTACGGTGGAAGAGAGATTCCATTTCCGATTCTTAGGCTGGGGAACAACAGTAAGATGAAGGAAGCACTGAGGGATATGAAACGGATTTATGAGGAGATGAAGGAGGTGCCGGTTTTCTTCTCGACGCTGGATAAGAATCGGGATGATAAGATTGCCCGGACGAGAAGATTGTCGGCTCTTCTAAAAGATTATGAGGAAGTGCTGAATTTAAAGGAGCATAGAGAAACCATACAACGTCTGCTGTCCTCTAACCGTCAGATGGCATTTCAGGTTGATTTGCAGGGACGGCAGCTTTGGCAGGTGGAGGAGCGCCTCAGAAAAATCGGAGGAATTTCCGAACAGGAGGCTAAAAAACTTCTGGACAGAAATGACTCGGAATTCAAAAAATACCTATATTACACATCTGCAAAATATATTCAGCGCCTGGGAGAGCCAAAAAATAAGGAGCTTCTTAATATTTTAAATATAGGAAATGAAGAGAAAAGGGTTTCAGAGTTTACGAAGTATATTTCTAAGGAGGAGAATGTCAGAAAGCTTTTGAGAATTTTCCCGATGATTGCTGTTACCTGCCTTTCAGCAGTGAAGCTTGGTCCACCGGCAGTGTATTTTGACATGACAATTATGGACGAGGCAAGTCAGTGTAATAATGCAGTTTCCCTGATTCCGATTCTCCGGGGGAAGAGTCTGATGCTGGTAGGAGATCCGCAGCAGCTGAATCCGGTCATTCTTCTGGATGAGAAGACAAATCTGGCTTTTCGGAAGAAATATCAGATTACCGGCGAATATGATTATTGTAAAAATTCTATTTACAAGACATTTCTTTCCAGTGACCCGGTGAGCGAGGAGATATTATTAAGCCATCATTATAGATGCAACGCGAAAATTATTGACTTCAACAATAAAAAATATTATAACGGAAAACTTAAGATAGAGAGCAAAAGTAACGAAAGAGAGCCGCTTCTGTATGTGGATGTGCAGGATAACATTGCATATCAGAAAAATACAGCGCCTGCTGAGGCAGACGAGATTCTGGATTATATACGTCATAACAAGGACAAAAAGATTGGAATCATAACTCCGTTTGCCAATCAAAAGAGACTTTTAGAAGAGAAGCTTGCGGCGAATCAGATTACAGATGTTACTTGTGGGACAGTTCATGCATTTCAGGGAGATCAGAAGGATATAATTTTATTTTCACTGGCCATAACGGATAAGACGCATAATTCTACCTATCAGTGGCTTAAGAATAATAAGGAGTTGATTAATGTAGCCACATCCAGGGCGAGGGATAAGCTGATTGTATTATCCGGTGAAAAGTATCTGGAAAGACTTCACGGAAATGATGTGAATGATGATCTCTATGAGCTGGTGCAGTACGTAAAATCCAACGGAGCTTCTCAGGTAACGGAAAAGACTGCTGCTTCGCGGGCGCTTGGGGTTAAGCCCTACAGCTCCGAGACAGAAGAGGCATTTCTTAAAAGTCTGAACCATGCATTGGACAATGTATTGTACTATAATCTGAATTGCGTTGTTCAGAAGGAAGTAGCGATTTCACATGTTTTTCAGGATAATATCAGCTATGATGATTTATTTTATACAGGGCGGTTTGATTTTGTCGTGTATCAGAAAGAAGGGGAGAGGGAGCTTCCAATACTTGCAATAGAGCTGGATGGTAAAGAGCATCAGGCGGACGAGGCTGTAAAGGAACGAGACAGACAGAAGAAGGAAATCTGTGACAGACATAATCTTCAGCTGATTCGAATTGATAATTCTTACGCCAGGAGATATTATTATATTAAGGAAATTCTGATTAATTACTTTAAGAGGACAAAGGGGGGAATCTAGATGAAGCATTGTAAAACTCAGACAGATGGGTTAGCTATGACGGCGCGGAAAGAGGTGATTCGTTACTGTTTGACCTTCCCGGAGGTCTTCGAGGATTATCCGTTTAAGGATGATAATTGGACTTGTATGCGTATCCGTAAGGGAAGACGGATATTTGCGTGGATTTACGAACGGCAGGAAAGGATATGGGTAAATGTAAAATGTGATCCGCAGTGGCGGGATTTCTGGAGAGAGGCATACGCTTCCGTGGTTCCGGCGTATCACATGAACAAGGTACACTGGAACTCGATTATCCTTGACGGTACAATTCCGGACAAGGAGATACGGCGGATGATTGCGGAGAGCTATGATTTATGCCGGAAATAATGAGCCTGTCAGTGATACTGATATTGAGATTGCCGGCTACATTTTGTTCTTGTATTTATTAGAAAAGTACCATTCCAGAATATAGCTCAGAAGAAATATTCCAATGACAGAAAGAGTCAGCCACAGTGCGCTTCCGGCAGCGTAAGCTAGTCCGCCCAGAACAAGAAGGAGCCAGCGGATAATATCGGAGGTTTTTGCTTTGGCAAGGAGACGTATTTGTGTGTTGTGCTCGTCCTGGAATTCTATTTTTTCCTGACGAATCAGCTCAGGAAATTCTTTTTCGTAGGAAAGCCGATACAGCCGGTTGATGCATAAAGGAAATATAACTGCAAAAATGATAATGCAGGTCCGGCTGACAAAGGGCTGCTCCGGTCCGGCCGAGATGCCGATAAATTCAATCATAAGACTGAGTATCAAAGTGAAAATCAACAGATTCTTTTTTCTTTTTCGACTCATCTTTCTTCCTCCTCATAGATAAAAATGTCTTCAATGGATACGCAGAAATAGCGGGCTATTTTAAATGCAAGCAGAATGGAAGGGTTATATCTTCCATTTTCCAATGAGCCGATGGTCTGTCTGGAAACCTCTAATGCCTGAGCCAGTTCTTCCTGTGTAATACCGTGTGTTTTTCTTATTTCTTCTAAATGGTTTTTCAAACCGTTTCCTCCCTGATGGAAAGTATACTTTACATCTCCAAGATAACACATGCGCCAAAGGATGTCAAGTAAGCTTTCCATATAAATCGTTTTGTTAACTGTCATAATAGGTTGTTCATTTTGTCAATATTTTTTGTTTTTAATATATTTTTATTGTAGGAGCCATTGTATGTATATTTCATGTTTGTTATGGCATAAATAAAATGAAAATGTGGACGGAGGTTTTGAGTATGGAAGGGATTGAGAATAGGCTGTCTTCATCACAGATTATTATCCTGGGCTTCTTGGCTGTTATTTTAATTGGAGGCCTGCTTCTTATGATGCCTGTTTCTACACGGGATGAGAGAGGAGCTGCAGCTATAGATGGCTTATTTACGGCGGTTTCTGCAGTCTGTGTAACTGGATTAGCTGTCCATGATACTGCTGAATATTGGACGACTTTCGGGCAGGCCGTTATTCTGATTTTGATTCAGATTGGGGGCATGGGAGTTGTAACGGCAGCGGCAGCAGTTTTTATGAAAGCGGGAAGAAAAATCAGTCTGAAGGAACGCAGTACCATGCAGGAGGCTGTCTCTGCGCATAAGGTTGGAGGTATTGTCAGATTGACAAGATTTATTATTAAAATGACAGTTTTTTTTGAATTAGCAGGCGCTGTTTTTTTAGCTCCGTCTTTCTGTAGAGAATTTGGAGTAGAAAAGGGGATTTGGTATGCATTATTTCATTCCATATCTGCTTTCTGCAATGCTGGATTTGACCTGATGGGGAGTAAAGAGAGGTATTCGTCTCTCACATATTTTTCGGATAATCTCGCTGTTAATTGTACGATTATGGCGTTGATTGTAATCGGCGGTATTGGTTTTATAACATGGGATGATATAAGGAAGAACAAACAACATATTCGAAGATATCAAATGCAGAGTAAGGTCATTCTTACAGCGGCCCTGCTTTTGATTTTATTTCCGGCATTGTATTTTTTTGTTTTTCAATTTACCGGCATGCCGCTGAAAGAGCGTATTTTGTCATCCTTATTTCAGTCAGTTACAACGAGAACAGCAGGGTTTAATACAGCAGATTTGAATTGTATGAGTGAAAATGGGCTTGTAGTTATGATTTTACTGATGCTGATAGGAGGTGCTCCCGGATCTACTGCAGGAGGAATCAAAACGACAACCTTTGCAGTTTTAGTTTTGACGACAGCCTCTGTTTTCCGTCACAGGGAATATACACATTTTTTTGGACGGAGGATAGACGAAAATACTGTACGGAATGCGGCAGCTATTTTAATATTGTATTTGGTACTTTTTTTGAGCGGCGGCTGTATACTTAGTTATATAGAAGGACTTCCGCTTTTAACATGCTTATATGAGACGGCATCGGCCGTGGCTACGGTAGGTCTGACGCTTGGTATTACGCCCGGGCTGAGTACTGTATCTAAGGGTATTTTAATTTTGCTGATGTATATTGGAAGAGTGGGAGGACTAACTTTGATTTTTGCGGCGCTATCTGGCAGGAAACGAGATAATACAGTGAGATTTGTGCAGGAAAAGCTGACGGTTGGATAAGGAGGGTATTATGAAATCTGTATTACTAATTGGACTTGGAAGATTTGGAAGGCACATTGCAATGAAGCTGAATGATTTAAACTATCAGGTGCTGGCTGTAGACAGCAGTGAAGAAAGAGTGGACGATGCATTATCTTTTGTGACAAATGTGCAGATTGGGGACAGTACAAATGAGGAGTTTCTTTCCTCGCTGGGAATTCGTAATTTTGACGTTTGCATTGTGGCTATCGGTGATAATTTTCAAGACTCACTGGTCACGGCCTCGACGCTTAAGGAGCTTGGTGCGAAGAAGGTAATTGCAAGAGCATCAAAGGGGATACAAGAGAAATTTCTGCTTCGAAACGGGGCTGATGAAGTAGTATATCCGGAAAAACAGCTGGCAGCATGGACGGCAATTCGCTGTATGTCGGATCATATTCTGGATTATATTGAATTGGATAGAGACTGTTCGATTTTTGAGCTGTCTGTTCCTGAGTACTGGGATGGAAAAACAATTGTTCAGCTGGATATACGGAAAAAGTATGGTATCAATATTTTAGGTGTTAGAGAAAATGGAAAATTGAATTTGGAGGTTGTTCCGGGGATGATTCTAAGTAAAGAGAAATCTATTCTTGTTCTGGGAAGGTCGAAGGCTGTCCAGAAATGTTTCCATATTTAAAATTTCTTAAGACTGTTTTAAGAAATTTTCGATTTGTTTAAGAGAATCAACATACTTCGGACACAATTTACCTGTATACTAAAGTCAGATAGTTGAAGAGACATCAACTATCTCCCCCTCATAAAAGTAATGCATCTGCAAAGGTGCAGCACTTTACTCTCATTCCTTTAGATAACTATAACAACAACGGAGACCCGCAAGCCGCAAGGTAAGCGGGTTTTCGCTGTTTATAGCGTTTGTCCGAAACACCTCTCGGTCAAATCTCGGACAGTTCGTGGACAGTTTTTTCTAAAGAAATTTCTGCATTTGTCATATGTTTTTATTTTTGTAGGCAGAAAATATTGGCTGACAATTTATAGTAATCTTTCCTAATAATTTGCCATAATCAAAACCGACAGGAATACAGCCAGCAGAACGGTACATACCGCTGCGGCTGCGGTTAAGATTTTGCAGGTCTTATCCTTCCACAGCTTTGAAAGAAGAAAAAAGATAAGAAGCCCGACAGCGCCGCCAATCGTGTTGTTGATAATATCTGTAATATCCGAAGCCCCCACGGCGAGGATGTACTGGCCTATTTCATAGGATGCAGTAATTCCGATAACGGGCAGAAGCTTTTTCATAACGGGTTGATTTTCTTTCAGCATGCCCAGATAAATTCCCACAGGGATAAATGCAGCAATATTATATATAATTTCGTTCCATGCTATACGTCCATTAACAATCATAGATTCCGAAAACGGAATTAAATTGATACTTCGCGTATGAGGAAATATATCAGTGGGAAGATGCATCTTAAACAGGATAATCCAGGTTAAAATAATTAGATAAATGATAAAAAGCGATAAAGTTATTTTCTGTTGTTTTTTCATGGCAGCAGTCTCCTTACATGTTTGTCTTGTTATACCCTGTGTTATTATAATAATTTAAGATTAAGATAGGTATAGGTGTTTTATTAAAAATTTATTAAGGGTATTTCTAGACAGTTATTATGCTGACGGATTATCAGCTGACAGAGTAAATAGACGGAGCGAATAAATTAGCAGAAGCTCCTTATGCTGCATAGTTTGTATTAAAGGACTATATGTGGCGTGAGGGGCATTTTACATGAAATGTAAAGAAGAGAGAATGACTGCAATATTTAAACAAAAAGAAAATACGGCCTGCAAAATACAGGAGTACATGATACCGGAGCTCGCAGAAGCATATGATGATGATGATACAAGAGCTATGGGTTACAGTGAAGTGAAAAAAAGCTATATTTATTCGGGGAAAGATGATAGAATATCCTGGTAGATGCAAAAAGATGAGGTACACTAGATAAAGGAGCAGGATCAATGAGAAAGAAAGATTTGGCAATAGAAGTAATTGAAAGACTAAAAAAAGAATATCCGGATGCAGGCTGTACTCTGGATTATGACCAGGCATGGAAGCTTCTGGTCAGTGTACGCTTAGCGGCACAGTGCACAGATGCGCGTGTAAATGTGGTGGTGGAAGAGCTGTATGAAAGATATCCGGATATAAATGCGCTGGCCGAGGCCGAACCTGAGGAGATAGAAAAAATTGTAAAACCCTGCGGGCTTGGAAAAAGTAAGGCCAGGGATATCAGCGCCTGTATGAAAATCTTAAGAGATGAGTATGCCGGAAAGGTTCCGGATAATTTTGATGCTTTGCTTAAGCTTCCCGGAGTAGGAAGAAAGAGCGCGAATCTGATTATGGGTGATGTATTTGGAAAGCCTGCCATCGTGACAGATACACATTGTATTCGGTTAAGTAACCGGATTGGGCTTGTAAATGACATGAAGGAGCCTAAGAAGGTAGAGATGGCTCTGTGGAAGATTGTTCCGCCAGAGGAGGGGAGCGATTTTTGCCACCGTCTGGTTTATCATGGGCGTGATATCTGTACGGCGAGAACAAAGCCGTACTGTGATAAATGCTGTTTGTATGATATTTGTGCTAAAAACGGGGTTTAATAGAGGGGACTTTTGTGACAATTCAGCCATATAGATTGTAATTTATTCCTGGGAGGGGGTATAATTGACAGGACAGAAGAAAGGAGGAAGACAGACAATGGAAAATTTAATGCAGCTTAAGGAGGTCTGTCTCAGGCTGGATTCGGATTTTGCGATTCAGAATCTTACCTTAGAAGTAAAAAAAGGAGAAATCTTTGGATTTCTAGGACCAAGCGGAGCCGGGAAAACAACAACAATTAAAATTCTGACAAAACAGCTTAATCGTGAAAGCGGAGAGATTATGCTGTTCAACAAGCCGATTGAGCAGGTGGTCAGAGATGACTATGACAGAATCGGAATTTTGTCAGATACAAGTGCGTTATATGAGCGTATGAGTATTGAAGAGAATCTTAAGTTCTTCGCCGAAATCCGTAATGTGGGAAAAGGAGCGGTAGAAGAGATTTTAAAAAGAGTTGGTTTATACGAGCAGAAGAAGCGTCCTTTCAAAAAATGTTCCAGGGGCATGAAGCAGAGGGCAATCCTTGCGGCGGCAGTGATTCATAAGCCGGAGCTTTTGTTCCTTGATGAGCCTACCAGTGGTTTGGATCCGGCGGTAACACTGGAAATTCATAAGCTTCTCCGGGATTTGAACCAGAGTGGAACGACGATTTTTCTTACGACACATAATATGGAAGAGGCAGACAAGCTCTGCTATAGAGTTGGGATTATTGACAGGGGACGTCTGATTGCCTGCGGGGCGCCTCAGGATCTGAAGCTTGAATTTGCCAGGGACGAGATTGAGATATTGACAAAGGAAAAGAAAACAATAACTGTGTCTAAGAACGAAGAAGGGGCAAAGAAAATTCAGGAGCTGATTGCGGCTGGAGATTGTCTTACCGTGCATTCTCAGGAGCCGAATCTGGAGGAAATATTTTTACAGCTGACAGGGAGGGAATTTTAATGAATATATCAGGAAGAAAGATTAAGACATTATATATAAAAGATTTTAAAGATTTATTCAAAAATTCTTCTGTGCTTATCGGCTGCCTGATACCGGTATTATTTATACTTTTGTATAAAAATATGACCTTTGGCAATATGCATATGCCGGAGGAATTTTTGATTAAGCTGGGTATGGTGTTCAATCTTGGCATGGTGCCTTTGATGATTATCTCTACTACAGTGGCAGAGGAGAAGGAAAAGAACACGATGCGGACATTGATGCTGTCTAATGTGAGCGGGCTGGAATTTTTTATATCTAAAATGTTGGTTCCGGTTACCTTTCTTGTAGTGTCAGATGCATTGATTTATTTGATTGTAGGCATGGATATGAAGTATTTTCCGGGTTTTATGATATTTAATTTTTTAGGAAGCGTGTCAATGGTTATGATTGGGGGCGTGATCGGAATTATGGCCAGAGATCAGATGAGCGCCGGAGTATATCAGGTGCCGGCGATGCTGATATTGTTTCTTCCGTCTGTACTGAGTGCTGTGAATGAGACAATAGAGAAGATTGCAAAATGTACTCCTACAGAGGCTGTCTCCAACTTGTTTTTTTCTCAAGTGGATAAAAGCTTTGCCTCTGCAGGGCTGTTTTTTAGTATAGCTGTACTGCTTTTGTGGTCAGCAGCAGCAACAGCAGTATTTGCGTTGATGTACAGGAAAAAGGGAGTGGATAATTAGTATATCCGTTATGCGTAGTGATACCTGGTACGGTTTTTTACGAAGAATGTAATTGTTACAATCAGTGTAAGGGCATCAGCTGTTGCTGCGGCCAGCCAGATACCGTCGATGCCCAGAAATATCGGAAGAATCAGGATAACAGATGCCTGAAATACAAGAGTCCGAAGAAAAGAAATCGCTGCAGATACGGCTCCATTGCTGAGGGCAGTGAAAAAAGAGGAGCCGAAGATGTTGAAGCCGTTGACCAGGAAGGTGAGTGCATATAGACGCAGGGCCCGGCGGGTTATGGAAAACAAAAGTGCATCGTAGCCGACGAAGATGGAGGCTAGGGAAGGAGCTGCTGTTTCAGCGATGAGCAGCAGCGATATACCCCAGATACCGATGAGGGTCAGACTCATGCGGAATAGGTTTTTAAGCTCTGAGTGATTTCCGGCGCCATAGTGATAGCCGATAATCGGGGCACTCCCGATGGAATATCCGAAGAAAATTGAGGCGAAGATGAAATTCACATACATAATTGTTCCATATGCAGCTACACCGTTTTCTCCGGCAAATTTCAGCAGCTGAAGGTTATAAAGAGCATTCACTATGGACATGGAGAGGTTAGTCATAAGCTCGGAAGAGCCGTTGGTGCAGGTTTTCAGCAATATTCTTTTATCTAGACGTGCCTTTACCAGCCTGAGAAGGCTGGTATTTTTGCGCGAAAAATAAACCACAGGAAACAGACCGCCGACACATTCACTTAATGAGGTGGCAATGGCGGCGCCGGCCAGACCCCATTGAAACACAGCAATAAACAAAAAATCCAGAACCATGTTTGTGATACCGGCGCAGATTGCAACATAGAGTCCCAGTTTAGGTTTTTCGGCAGTTACAAAGAAGCTCTGGAATACATTCTGGAGCATAAAGGGCATCAAAGAGAGGAAAGTAATTCTGCCGTACAGCACGCAATTGTCGATTAATTCTCCGGATGCGCCAAGAGCGATGCTGGCCGGGCGTATCAGAAGCAGCCCTATGCCGGCAAAAATTAGTCCTCCAATGGCGGTCGCATAGACAAGCATGGAAAAATATTCATTTGCTTTTTCTTTTTTCCCCTCCCCCAGCGTCTTAGAGACGATAGCGCTTCCGCCGGTGCCGATCATAAAGCCGACGGCACTCAGGCCCATGATGAAAGGCATAATAAGATTGATTGCGGCAAATGCAGTTTTGCCGACATAATTAGAAACAAACAGACCATCTACAACACCGTAGATAGAAGTAAATATCATCATAATAATAGAAGGAAATACAAAACGTAATAATTTTCTATATGTAAAATGTTCTGACAGCTGAATTTTCATATTTAAGCACCTCCGAAGGTATTATGAAAGCAGACCTATGTTTTTTCTAAGTATAGACATATATTTCCGGCTGAGACGCAGAAGCTCTGCGCTTTCGGATTCAGACATATCGTCAAAGGTTTGGTTTTCGATTTCTAAAACAGGAAATATTTTCTGCCGTATAAGCTCTTTTCCTGCATCAGTGAGAAGGATGTGCATTGTCCGGCCTCTGCCGTGTTTTAAGTGGAGATAGCCTTCCTTTTCCAGATTGCGGATAGAGGAATTGATGGTTTGTTTGCTGATAAATGAAATACTGCAGATGTCTTTTTGAAGACAGCCGTCCCCAAGTTCGCAGATGGAATATAAAATGTCAAAGGCACTGTCGGACAGCTTCAATTTCCGGGCAATGTCATGGTAGAGATTATCCATTTCTTTGTAAATGCGGTTGTACTCCTTTAATTTCTGTCCAATTGGGAAATCCATATTCAGCCTCCTCCATAAGTCTGATTTTGTACTTATATAGTCACAGATTAGTCTAGTCCGATTTCATACTTATGTCAAGAAAAAAATAAAAAGTACTCCGATTTTCAGGAGTACTTTTATACGTGGGCGAGAGGATTCGAACCCCCGACCTTCTGGTCCGTAGCCAGACGCTCTATCCAGCTGAGCTACGCCCACATCCAATATAGACGCTTTTTCAAAGCAAAACTAATTATAGCGTATATTGGAGAAAATGTCAATCAGAAAATTTTAATCTAAATAGGTTACAAGCCCTTCCTGCCTTGGGTGAGAGGTTCCGTCCTCATCAGCGTATCCAAGCGCCAGCATACCAACTACACGGCGGCCCTCCGGAAGCCCGATTTTATCAAGGTAAGCGGCAACTTCTGGTTTGTCTCCGCAGTACTTAAGCTGGTTAATCCAGCAGCTTCCTAGTCCAAGAGAATGTGCGGCAAGCATCATGTTTTCAAGTGCGCAGGAGCCGTCCTCCACGCCATTTACGTCTTCCTTACTGCATGCGACGATAATGAGTGCTTTTGTTCCGTAGAAGGTATAGGAAGGATTCTCCATGCCTTTTCCTACAACATCCTGGAGTGCAAGGATGGAATCAGCGTTCTGCATAACAAAAAAACGGAAGGTCTGCATATTTTTCCCGCTTGGAGCGTATGTTCCAGCTTTTACAACCTCGCTGATTAAATCCGCCGGTATGGTCTGGTCTTTAAATTTTCGGATGCTTCTTCTTGTGTAAATGTTATTTAATACTTCGTTCAATTTTATACATCTCCTTTTCATATTTGTATAGATCTGAATTGTTCTTGTTCATTATATTTAGTATATCCCTTATTATGGAAAAAATCATTACCTAATTTAGAGAAAATTTAAGTATCCCTTTTAGCTGTATAATATAAAAATATATGGTACAATAAAAATCAACAGATAGTCCGAGAATAAAAGGTTTGAAGAGGTGAAAAGCAGATGGCAGAATATGTAATGGCACTGGATGCCGGAACGACGAGCAACCGCTGTATATTATTTAATGAAAGGGGAGAAATTGTAAGTGTCGCGCAAAAGGAATTTACACAGTATTTTCCAAAGCCAGGCTGGGTAGAACATGATGCGGATGAGATATGGTCTACACAGCTTGGAGTTGCTGTAGAGGCGATGAGTAAGATCGGTGCGTCGGCGGAGGACATTGCAGCAATCGGGATTACAAATCAGAGAGAGACTGCGGTTGTTTGGGATAAGCATACAGGCGAACCAGTATATCATGCAGTTGTGTGGCAGTGCAGGCGGACGGCAGAGTATTGTGACAGCCTGAAGAATCAAGGATATACGGAGTTTTTTCGAAAAAAAACCGGATTGATTATTGATGCATATTTTTCCGGGACGAAGATTAAATGGATATTGGATCATGTGGAGGGAGCTAGGGCAAAGGCCGAGAGAGGAGAATTGCTTTTTGGAACTATAGAGACGTGGCTGATCTGGAAGCTGACAAAGGGAAGGGTGCATGTAACGGATTATTCTAATGCATCCAGGACGCTGCTTTTTAATATTAATACACTTGAATGGGATAAAGAGATTTTAGATTTGATCGGCATTCCCGAAAATATGCTTCCGGAGGTAAAACCGTCAAGCTGTATCTATGGAGATGCAGATGCTGCGTTTTTCGGCGGTCCGATTCCGATCGGCGGTGCTGCCGGGGATCAGCAGTCTGCACTGTTCGGGCAGACCTGCTTCAAGCGGGGAGAGGCAAAGAATACGTACGGGACAGGCTGTTTTCTTCTGATGAATACAGGAGAAAAGCCGGTGTTTTCAGATAATGGACTTGTGACAACAATCGCCTGGGGGATAGAAGGAAAGGTGTATTATGCTCTGGAAGGGTCTATTTTTGTGGCAGGAGCGGCGATCCAATGGCTCAGGGATGAACTTCGTCTGATTGATACGGCCGCAGATTCCGAATATATGGCACAGAAGGTAGAGGATACAAACGGCTGTTATGTTGTGCCGGCCTTTACCGGGCTTGGGGCACCTCACTGGGATCAATATGCAAGAGGGACTATTGTGGGCCTTACACGCGGAGTAAACAAGTATCATATTATTCGGGCAACTTTAGAGTCCCTGGCTTATCAGACCAATGATGTATTAAAGGCTATGGAAGCAGACTCTGGGATAGCGCTGAATTCGCTTAGAGTAGACGGAGGAGCCAGCGCCAATGACTTTTTGATGCAGGTACAGGCGGATATTATAGGAGCTCCTGTGGAGCGGCCTTCCTGTATTGAGACGACAGCTCTGGGAGCGGCATATCTGGCCGGACTTGCAACGAGATACTGGGGAAATAAAGAAGAAGTCTGCAGAAACCGCGGGACTGACAGAATCTTTGAGCCGGCAATCTGTAAGGAGGATCGGGAAAAACAGATAAAAGGCTGGGATAAGGCAGTAACCTATGCGTATAATTGGGCGAAAGAATAGTTATATTTTTAGTATATTTTAGTGAAAGAAGGGATTCGGAGATGGAAAGGATTAAAATAACCTGTACTGCATGCCGGAATCAATGTGAGATTGAGGTAGAATACGAGGAGGGAGAGGTAATAGAAGTTACTGGAAATGGCTGTATGCGGGGGATGGCCCGCGCTCAGCAGACAGTGAATGAGCTGGATTCTTAAGACGGTATTCGGCATGGATATTTGGAAAAGGCAAAAGTATTTTCTGGTAGACATTTATCAGGAAATATACTAGAATGTTATTATTAACGCAAATTTGATGAAATAAAGGAAGGAAGGGAACATTTTTATGAGAAGAAATGTTATTGTAGGACAGTCAGGCGGCCCGACGGCGGCGATTAACTCAAGTCTTGCCGGGGTTTACCGTACAGCAAAGGACCGCGGAGCCAAGAAGGTATATGGAATGCTTCATGGTGTGCAGGGCCTTCTGGAGGAGAGATACATTGATTTATCAGATCATATCAAGACAGAGCTTGATGCAGAGCTTCTAAAAAGAACTCCGGCAGCGTTTCTTGGTTCATGCCGTTATAAATTGCCGGAAATTCATGAGGACAGAGGTGTGTATGACAAAATCCTCGCAATCCTGGATAAGTTAGATATTGAAGCATTCATCTACATCGGCGGTAATGATTCTATGGATACAATTAAAAAATTATCTGATTATGCAATCATTACAGGACATCCGACCAGATTTATCGGTTGTCCGAAAACAATTGATAATGACCTTGCACTTACAGACCATACGCCGGGCTATGGAAGTGCTGCAAAATATATCGGAACCTCAATGAAGGAGATTATCCGTGACAGCTTCTGTCTGGAGTACAGCAAAGGACTTGTATCTATTGTAGAGGTGATGGGAAGAAATGCGGGATGGCTTACAGGTGCAACGGCTCTTGCAAAGGGTGAGGACTGCGAAGGTCCGGACCTTATCTATCTTCCGGAGATCCCGTTTGACCTTCAGAAGTTTGGCGAGAAGGTTAAAGCGATTTTGAAGAAGAAAACTTCTGTTGTTGTTGCAGTATCCGAAGGTATTCACCTTGATGATGGAAGATATGTCTGTGAGCTTGGAAGCAGTATTGATTTTGTAGATGCATTTGGACATAAGCAGTTGTCTGGTACGGCAGCTTACCTGGCAAGCTATATAGCAGGTGAAGTGGGCTGCAAGACCCGTGCGATTGAGTTTAGTACTCTGCAGCGTTCGGCATCTCATTCTGCCTCACGTGTAGATATTCTGGAGGCTTATCAGGTAGGCGGTGCAGCTGTAAAGGCAGCTGACGAAGGAGATTCTGGAAAGATGGTTGTACTGCAGAGACTGTCTGATGATCCGTACCAGTGTGGAACCGAGGTAAAGGATGTGCATAAAATTGCCAATGACGAGAAGCTTGTACCTAGAGAGTGGGTAAATAAAGAAGGAAATTATGTAACAAGTGAATTTGTTTCTTATGTAAGACCGCTCATTCAGGGAGATGTATCGCCGGTTATGGTAGACGGTATTCCGAGACACCTTTATACGCCGAAGGAATTAAGTGACAGATAGAAATACGAAATATATAAGAATAAAAAGCAGGTCACAAAAGCAACATTTTGTGACTTGCTTTTTTGTGTGAAATCAAGTAGTATAAAAACACTCTATTATTTCTGGTTTTATTCTTATTATCAAAGTGCAGTATCGAAAACCAATCAAAAAGAATTCCTTGAGGAAAACCAATATTGATGAACCGAGGTGATGCAGATGAGTGCAGCTGAAGGTTATGATGTGCTCCGTCTTATCGAACACGGACAAGGCTGTTATATTAGTTCAGATTATGTAAAAGGCCGGCCGATTGTCCAGTGGCTTAAGTACCATCCTAATCTTTCTAAGGAACAGCTGTTTACATGGATTGATGAGCTTGCAAGACAGCTGGAGTGTATCCATAAATGCAGGGGAAAGCCCTGTTATCAGTATGTGAATCCATACAGTATTATTATTACAGGAGAAATGGCGCTGTATTATCTTGACATGAATGCAGAGTCGAATGCAAAGCAGCTTCTGGTGATGAGGAGAAGAAGTGTGCGGGAGTATTTTCTTCCTCCAGAGGAGGCATATTATCAGAATGCGGCGGTTGAGCTTGATATCTATGGGCTGGGCCGTACGATTCAATATTTACTATCTGTATCTTCACCGGAGGAGCCTCTTAGCAGGCGGGAGGAGATCCGGTTTCAGAAGATCATATCTAAGAGTCTGAACAGACAGTCAGGAAAAACCTATCATCAGGTGTCTGAGCTTCGAAGACAGCTTCCAATGTATCATAGATCAAGAGATATAATTTCCAAAAAGAAAGTATATGCACTGGCGGCAGCAGTATTAGCTGCAGCAGCAGTCATTCTATATCAGAGAAAGGAGGACTTCAACAGCACGGTCACGGCAGGAGAGAAGCCGACGGTAGAGAATATACAGGATGATGCAGTCGAAGAGAAAGTAAATATAGATAAAGATAAAAATGAAGCAGCTTCGCTGGCAAGGGAGCTGGGATTTATATATTTCCTGGATAAAAGAGATTATGAGAGAAGCCGGGAATATTTTGAAAAGGCTGAGGGAAAAGAGAGTACTTTGGGAATGGCCGGGCTGGCAGATTATATGCACACTGGTACAGTGGAGGAAAATGAAAAAGAGCTCTATCGTATTTTGGATGATGTGGAGGAAGAGGTGCCTGATATAGAAAGATATCTCTATTACCGATGTATAATGGAAGGATTTCGTCTGATAGATACGAAGGAAGCATCGGAAACCGTAATTCGTTTGGCGCAGCAGTGTCTGAAAGTAGAAAAAGCAGAGCAAAAGGACAGGCACAGGCTTACCTTGTATCTGGCGTCGGCCTGTGAGAAAGTGGGAAAACTGGAACAGGCAGTGGAAGCTTATATGTCTCTTCTTACTTCTGAGAACGGAGAAATCCCAAGAGAAGAGCTCTATAAAAAGCTTACGCTTCTGTGGCAGGAACTGGGAGAAAAGGATAAGGCAGGAAGTATCTGCCGACAAGGAATTGAGGAGCTTGAGGATTCTATAGAGCTAAGACTTTTGCACATCAATATCCAGTGTGCAGATACAAATCTTGACAGAGAAATCTGTGCTCAGACGATTCAGGAATATATAAGAGAAATACCAGAGATAACAGAGAAACAGGAATTTCAGAAATTAATGCAGGAATATGGAATAGTAATGGAGGAAGAGCGGGTATGGGTAGGAAGATAAAGGGCATTGTGTTTCTTATAATTATGCTGATTATGATATATTGTCAGCAGTCAACGATTTATGCAGAAAAGAGGGAACCGCCGCAGTCAGGATGTGAGGAAGGCAGCGGGAGTAAGAACGATAATGAGGAGGAAGAAGGAAAAGGGGACAAGAACGACGGCGGAAATGAAAAGGACAGCGGGGAGGGAAAGGGCAGTGGGGAGGAGTTAGACGGCGGAGACGGAGATGACAGCAGCGAAAGCGGAGGGGAAAAGGAACCGCCGCAGAAATACCGTCTGGAATTTCCAGAGCCGGATGGAAAAAACGGATATTATAAGACTATGCCGGAAATAAAGCTTTCTCATGTGGACAGCCGGGGAACTACCGGGTACAGTCTTATTGTCAACGGCGTGTTAAAAGCAGAAGGCACACTTAGTCCGGCGGAGGCTTTTGTAGTGCTGTCAGAGGGGCAGATGGAGGAGGGAGAAAATATTTTAGCTGTTTATATGGAAGATGAGGATGGAGTAAGGCTGGAGGAGTATAGCTTTACACAGACCTTTCTTCTGGATCTTGCAGCGCCTCATTTTGAGATGCGGACAGTGAACGGATTCGAGGCATGGTATCAGAAGGAGGCGTGGATAGATGTAACAGCAGAAGACGGGGAGTATGGAAGCCAGATTGCCTCTATTTCCTGTTACTGCGGTAATCAGATTATCGGAACGGTCAAAAAACAG
This sequence comes from uncultured Lachnospiraceae bacterium, assembly GCA_946558465.1. Taxonomy (GTDB): domain Bacteria; phylum Bacillota; class Clostridia; order Lachnospirales; family Lachnospiraceae; genus CAPEBR01. Next base: position 85,586 of record CAMNTM010000003.1, on the reverse strand, counting down.
AATGCAGAGTTTTTGATTAATCAGGCGAGTGATAAGGGCAGAGGGGTGAATGTAACGGTTACAGTAACGGATCAGGCGGGCCATAAAACGGAAAGATCGAGACGGCTGTATATCGACAATGCTGCTCCCCAGACGGAGATTACGGGGATTGAGGATTATATGATTACAGCTCAGGCAGTGGAAGCCGTTTTTCGGATAAGGGAGGATAATGGGTTAATGAAGTCCTCGGCCCAGGTGGAGTGGGAGAGTGCAGAAGGAATCAGGCAGACTGTCCCGGTAGAGACATGGAAAGAGGAAAACGGGGTGAGAGAAGCAGTACTCACCCTTTCGGAGGATGGAATATATCGAATGAAAATGTCAGCTGTGGACCTGGCAGGCTTCAGCAGTGAACAGGAGGCACAGGTTATCATTGACAGCCACAATCCGGTTATTCGTTATGTTGATGAATTAGACGGACAGTTTATGAAGAAATTCTGCTGGAATTATTCAAAGGATGAATTTATTGAAGATTTTACAACCATTGTTCATCAAATACAGCTGGATGGTGAATTGTATTCGTCTGGAAAAGAAAACGAGGAGGAGGGGAGACATGTGCTTAGAGTAGAGGCTGTAGATTCAGCCGGAAATAGGGCCGAGGCAGAAGCAGGATTTGTAATAGACCATACACCGCCGGAGATTTTATTTTTAGATGTGGAGGAGAATGAAATATATGAAGAGGAGAAGACGTTCAAGGTTGCACTTAAGAACCCGGAGGATATATTACAGGAAATCCGGATCAATGGAATCCCGCAGCCGATGGAGAAGGGTAAGACGGCATATCAGTACACCGTACGGGAGGTTTCAGATTATGAGGTGGCCGTAAAAGCCAGAGACAGAGCTGGAAATGACGCATCGTCGTCTGTTTTGTTTGAGGTGTCTCCAAGAGAAACGGTATTTGAGAAGGCTATAAAGCCTGTAAAAAGGTTATTTGGCATCAATCAGGAGGAAAACCGGCAAAAAGGCGAGGAGCGTATGGAGGCAGGAAAGCAGAAGAGAAGCTGTTTTCTGCCGGTGTTGTTTATGGTTTCGGCGGTCTGTGGAAGTATTGCCGGAGTTATTTTGTGGAGAAGGAGCCGGTAGTATATGCGGAGGGTGTTGTTCCGGTGATTTTTTTAAATACCTTGAAAAAGTAGTCATAATTATTGTAGCCGCATTCTCTGGCAATTTGTTCAAGGCTTAAGGAGTCATCCTGAAGCATAATGCGTGCTTTCTTGATTCTAAGTTGATTTACATAATGAGTAAAGCTCATAGAGGTTTCTGATTTAAATAAGGTACTTAGATACCCTGGGCTTATGCCGATTTTATCGGCGACATTGTTTAGAGAGATATCCTGCTGATAACTATTTTGTATAATTGCGACAGCGGCCTTTACATAATGAGACTGTGACAAATCCTGCAGCTGTGACAGATATTCGGAAACCTCAAGAAAGCTGTCATAAAAACGGCGCCGGATATTTTCATAATCGTAGACAGAAGAAAATATCTGTTCAAGAGGAATGTGGGAAGGAGATATTTCTTCATAAGAGATATGGTTAATCTTACAGGTCAAGGTTAAAATCTTATGCAGATCGGAAAAAATCAGCTGACAGCTCTGGAGGTCCAGATTTTCCAGAGTAATATATTCAAATATTGCATCCATACAGGAAAGAATAGATTTATTATCTGCGGTTTTTAAAGCTGTACTGAGCCGGGATTCCAGATCATAGGGAAGTCCCAGAGAAGAATGCTCATATATGGGCTGAGTGCTTGAAAAGGATATCTGAGAGCTGCTGATAAACTGGTTGTCAGCATTGTGCTCAGTGTCTTTAAATATCCGAGGTAATTCCTTGTAAATCCTGCAGATGTTTCCGATAGTAAATATAGTATTGGTGTTTAAAAATTTTTGAATATTTACAGAAATAAGATTTAGTATCTGATACACTTTTTTTCGGATTTCTTGCCTGCCGCAGCCGGAGGAAAAGGAGAAAAGCAGGCAGTATCTGTAAGGAGACAGATTAACAGGAGTGCAGGTGACTGGAACAGAGTCTATTAGCTCCGTTATCATATTTTTTACCGTAAAATCGAAAATAACAGAGTCGGAGAGAGTAGAGCTGGATAGAGCTGTGTTCAGGCTGTTTATATGCATAACTGCCGGAAGCAAGGCAGCGCTGCTTACTGGAAAGGAAAATATTTTTTCGTTTAGTCTTATTTTTTCTTCTGACATGGTTTGGCCCGTGAGGAGATTAATAATAAAATTCTCTTTCAAATCAGCTGTAGAAGAGATCCGTGCAGGTTTTAATTTGTCAGGAAGTAAGGCGACGGCGCTAGAAAGAGTGGTTTTTATCAGGTCTGTGTTAAGCTCATGTTTCAGCCAGTAATCTGCAATGCCGTATTTCATTGCAGTTCGTACATATTCAAATTCATCGTAATTACTGAGTACAATAGTGATAGTTTCAGGAAATTCTGCTGAAATATGTGAGAGAAGCTCCAGACCATCCATGCAGGGCATCTTAATATCCGTGATGACAATATGCAGAGGGACAGAGCTGCTGCGAAGATAACGAAGTGCCTCTAATCCATCTGCGGCTGTTGCGCAGAGCTGATAGTCGGGTAAAAGGCCTGAGAGAAGCATAGACAGGTTATTTCTTAAGAGAATATCATCGTCTGCGATTAGGATATTATACATAATCTGTTACCTCCTCCTTTGTGATAAGCGGAATCTTTAGTAGTATTTGTGTGTATTCGTTTTCCTTACTCTTGATAGAGACGGAATATGAACTGCCGAAATAAAGCAGGATACGTTGTCGGATATTGACAATTCCGATATGCTCCTCTGAGGTTTGCGATATAAGCAGGTTTATCTGTTCCCGGCTCATTCCGATTCCGTTATCTTTGACTGTAATACAGAGTGTTTTTTGATCGGCGCAGAAGATAACAGATAACCAATTGTCGGCAATCCTGCCGTTGTAGCCATGTTTCAGGCTGTTTTCTACAAGAGGCTGTAAAAGCATTTTAGGAATATAATAATTTTCCAGGCTTTCGGGTAGGCTGATCTCATATTCAAATGGAAACGTATAGTGATATTTTTGAATTTCCAGATAGTTCTGCAGGTATTTTTTTTCTTCGGTAAGAGAAATAAAGATAGCAGGCTGCATATTTGTCCTCATGAGACCGGTGAGGCTTTCAGAAACATGCGCAATATTTTGATTTCCATTGATAACCGCAAGAAATTTTATAGTATTTAATGTATTGTAAAGAAAATGCGGGTTAATCTGAGCCTGCAGAACTCTTAGGTCAGCAGTACGTTTCTTGCGCTCGGTATCCTTTACCCTTTGAATCAGCTCATTAATTCGTGAGAGCATAGCTTGGAATCTTGTATAAAGAGTGCCCACTTCGTCGTCTGAATGGATTTCGATATTCAGCTTCAGACAATCTTCATTTATTTGATTTACCGAGGAAGTCAGAAGGCGGATGTTTTTTGTAAGCTGGTTGATTAAAACAAGATTAATTCCTAAAAAGAGAAAGAGAAATAATACTGCAAGAGCAATGATAAAGGCTTGTGCATCATAGAAATCCTGCAATATACGGCTGACCGGCGCAGCGCTTATAATAGTCCAGTCTGTCAGAACGGATTTGAGCTGGGACGAGACAATTTTTTTTGTGTTGTTTTTTGAGTTCAGATATTCAGTAAGGCGTATCGGATTGTCAGAGGGCTCGTAGATGGTTTCCTGGTTTTTGCTGTCTATGATGTAGATAGAGTTCATGGTGTCATTCTGTACACCATAGATATCATCAATAAGGGAACATTTCAGGTCAGCAATAACGTAGCCGGCCAAGGTCCCGGAATGAGACAGGACGGGTTTGATAATAGAAAAGACCTGATTTCGGGTGCTGTATTTTTCGTTGATATGAGGAACAATAAAAAAATATTCAGTTCCAGAAGAAGACAGCTTTTCATGAAGTCCCAGTTTTTCCAGAGTTTCATAGGGAGTAGTTATCCCATAGGTGATGCTTTTATCTGAAAAATTAGTAATTTCCAGGCCATTCAGATAATTTTTATTGCTGCAAAGCTTTATTAGGAATTCAGATGCTTCTTTTCGGTATTTTAATATTTCTGCATCTGTCAGGGAAGGATCTGTAAGAATGTTGATTGCGTTGGAATTATATGAGCCTGTCCTAACCGAGATTAAGGAAAGGATGTGAATGACATCCATCAGTTGATTTTCAAAGAGGGAGGTTGAGGCATTTAGTACTTGATTCATATTTTGTTCAGAAGTCTTTTTGGCATAATTCTGGTTAGTATAAAACCAGATACTAAGTACCAGTGCAGAAAATATCAGGAAAAGAACACTGGTAATAATAATGAATTTTATACGAAGCTGTTTAAATATACGCGGTATTAGTTTTCTCATAATAAAAGTATCTCCATGCTTTGAATATATCATGTATAGGTCTTTGATTTATATGTCCTGATTGAATTATAGCATAGAGGGGTTTAAAAACCAGCGGATTTAAAATATTTACAATGGATTAAAAAAAAGTACGGTTTTATTTTTTCTTCAGAATCAGGATAATAAAATTATAGATTCCAAAAACATAAAAAATAAAAAGGAGGAGACTGGAATGAAAAAGAGATGGCTGGCAGTATTGCTTATACTGGTAATGTGTGCAGGGCTTGCTGCATGCGAAGGAAAGAAAAAGAAGGAAGAAGGCGGGTCTGATGGTGTGGAGACATTGTCTTTGTTAATGTACACGGACTGGTATAAAGATGGCTGGAAGGCACTGGAGAATTATATTAATGAAAATGCTGACTCACTGGGCTTTAAGCTGGAAATTTCAACGATACAGGGTGGGGATCAGGGCGACCAGATTATAGCAACTAAATTTGCATCGGATGATTTGCCTGATTTGATTCAGGTGTATAAGCCTCTCTGGATGGAAGCACGGTGCGGAGGCAACGATAAGTTAGTTGATTTGTCTGAACTTTCCAGCGTGTCAGAATATGATGAGGAGGTATTAAAAGCGACCTACTATTATGACGGGAAATTATGCGGAATGCCGATTGATACAGTGACCTATGCAAATGCAGTATTTTACAACAAGGAAGTATTTGAGGAGTACAGTATTAAGGAGCCGGAGACATGGGAGGAATTTGTTGATATCTGTAAGTTTTTTAAGGACGAGACAGATATGACTCCGCTTTTCTATTCGGGTTCTGATGTATGGACACTGCAGATGAATGCCTGTACAAGTTTATTTAATGATGCAGCAGAGAAGGGACAGGATATTGCCGGTTTGATGGGCGATATAAATACAAATAAGCTAAAGTATAGTGATAATCAACTGTTGATAAATGCGGCAGAAAGAAGTAAGCAGATGATTACAGACGGGTATGTACAGGAATCCTTTATGTCAGATACTTTTGATAATGCACAGGAAGCGATTGTAGATAAAACAGCGGCAATGTTTATTAACGGAACATGGTTTACAGACAACATCTCTGCAAAATTCCCGGAGGAGGCAGAAAATATCGGAGTCTTTATCCTTCCGGCAGAAAAGGGTGAAAGCTATGTAGATATGTATGTTCCGTATACTTTGTGCGTAACGGCTGGCGCTAAGAATGTGGATACCGCAAAAAAGGCTGTTGAATGGATTACTTCCCAGGAAGCACAGCAGATATATGCAGATGCGCAGCCAGGGATCTATCTAAATAAGAATGTATCAAGTGAATTGATACCAGCAGTAAAAGAGCTTAAGGATATTGCCGACAGCGGAAGGGTTATGGCAAACTGGCTGGAATCTAACCTTTACTCCTTTGGTAATTTTGGTGTATATCTGGCCGATTATTATACCGGCAATTACACAGAGGCAGCTCAGATTACACAGGAGATGGATGATGAGACTGGACGCAATGCAGAGGCCGCCGGAGACAGCAACTGGAAATAATGGAAAAAATGCAAGAACAGTACAGCACTGAAGGGGGAAGAAAAATGTATGTGGATAAAGGATATAAAAGACTAAAAAAACGGAGGTACCCATATTGGCTTGCTGTACCGGGAATTACATTTTTTGTGTTATTTTTTATCATCCCAAGTGTTATGGGACTGATATTGTCTCTGTTTAATATGAATGGGTATGATTTTTCGAAGGCAGTTTTTATAGGAATCGAGAATTATAAAAATGCATTTGTGCTTCCGACGATGCGCAGGGCAATTATAAATTCCTTTATTTTTTCAGCTGTTACGACATTTTTTAAGGTTGCCTTCGGACTGATGCTGGCGGTGATGCTGAATCAGAAATTAAAATCAAGTAATTTGCTGAGGACTGTATTTTTCTCACCGGCTGTTGTGAATTCTATAGCAGTAGGTTTGATATTTAAATCGTTGATGCATCCTGGGAAGGGGTTGATTGACACTGTGTTAAACAGTGTCAATCTGGAATTTCTGGCAAAAAACTGGCTGGGAGACCCGTCTCTTGCGATTTATTCGGTTTCGTTTATTGAGATTTGGAAGTGGTCGGGCTTTACGATGGTTATATTTTTATCCGGGATGCAGGCGGTGTCATCAGATTATTATGAAGCGGCCAAGATTGACGGGGCAGACGGCTGGCAGAAGTTTAAGTACATAACGTTTCCTCTGATTCTGCCCTCCTTTAATAATGCACTTATTATTAATCTGGTTGGGGGCCTTAAGGTGTTTGATTTAGTCCAGGCTACGACTCAAGGAGGACCAGGGACGGCAACGGAAGTATTCAGCACATTAATGTATAAGTCCTTTGGCTCAGGAAGATTTGGAGAGGGCTGTGCGGTGGCAATTCTTTTGTCGGTGATTATTGCCGTTTTTGCTATACCGACATATGCCTTTATTGAAAAGCGGGAGGTGATCCAATGAGAAGGAAGGAAAAAATAAGAAGAAAAATCCTGGCAGTATCCCTTTGGATTTTATCTCTGTCAATTTTGATTCCTCTGTATTTTGCTGTGATTAATTCTTTAAAGGACAAAAAGGAGGCGGCAATGATGAATCTTAAGCTTCCTACAGTCTGGCAGGGAGCTGAGAATTATGTGCGGATGGCGGAAGAGGGAAACATATTACAGAGCTTTGTGAACAGCTGTGTGATGACGATTCTTTCGGTGCTGATTATTGTTATCTGTTCTTCGACTATGGCCTTTATCCTGGAGAGAAGAGGAGACAAATTAGCAAGGGTGCTTAATATTTTTATCATGATAGGGCTTGTACTGCCAGTGCAGATTATCCCGACATATTTTATATGTAATGCGCTGGATATCAGTAAAAGAGCTGCTTATATATGTGTTATGGCGGCGACGAATCTATCTTTGTGTACATTTTTATATACCGGATATTTTAAAAGCATCCCAGTTGAGATTGATGAATCTGCGTGTCTGGATGGGGCGGGGCCGTTGACTATGTTTTTAAAAATTATCTTTCCGCTTACAAAACCTGTGACAGTGACGGTGATTATCATCAGCTTCATGTCTGTTTGGAATGATTTCGGAGTCAGTGTGTATTTTCTTAATAATGTAAATCTGCAGACATTGCCCTTGACTGTGTATAATTTCTTCGGAAATCATAATTCAGACTGGCAGCTTGTATTTGCAAATGTAGTTACGGCCACACTTCCTGTGTTGATTTTATATTTGTTTTTACAAAGATATATTATTGACGGAATGGTGGCGGGTTCTGTAAAGAGCTGAGTAACGCAGAGAGATATGTAAGAAGATATATGGGGATTCGAAGGCATGTAAAATGATGAAGGAAGACTATGAAAGAATATAGAAATAAGGAAGGAGCTGTGATATGGAGGCTGAATTAACAGTATATGCGGATAAGGTAAGAAACAAAATTAATAAAAATTTGTTTGGGCATTTTATGGAGCATGCTTTTGGTAATATATACGGCGGTGTATATGATCCGGAACATCCGCTGGCGGATGAAGACGGATTTCGAAAGGATGTATTACAGGCTCTTAGAGCTGTAAAGATACCGCTGCTTCGTTATCCGGGAGGAAATTTTGTGTCGAATTATCATTGGGAGGAGGGAATACGCCCTGTCGGAGAGAGAAGGAGAGTATTTGATTATTCCTGGCTTGCGGAGGAGAGCAATGAGTTTGGGACGATTGAATTTATAAAGCTCTGCCGGAAAATTGGTGCTGAACCCTATATATGTACAAATATGGGAACGGGTACGGTGGAAGAGGCGATGCATTGGGTGGAATTCTGCAACAGCAGCGGGGATACATTCTATGCGGATTTGAGGCGGAGACTGGGCTATGAGGAACCCTTTCATGTAAAGTACTGGGGCTTGGGAAATGAGATGTTTGGAGGCTGGCAGATGGGATATCTCACTGCCGAAGAATATGGCAGAAAGGCGGTAGAATTTGGAAAGGCAATGAAGTGGGTGGATCCGTCAATTGAGCTTATAGCCTGCGGATATGAGCTGGATAGTGAATGGAATTGTACCGTGATCCGTTATCTTAAATCATTAGTGAAATATATATCTGCCCATCACTATTCTACAGACTGGGGAATTTTTGATGCAGACAATTACTGGGAATGCATGTATATTCCGGAATATGTTGACAAGCTTACTCAGACGATGCATGCAGGAATTATTGCAGGAGCCAATGACGCTCTTACAGATATTAAAATCGCGTGGGATGAGTGGAATGTAAATGGTTGGGAATTCAATGGAGTAAATGAAGACAAAAGTTATAGTTTGAAGGATGCGGTACTGACGGGAGCAGTTCTGCATACATTTATCAGGAGAAGTGACATTGTAGGTATGGCAAATTATTCTCCCTTTGTAAATATCAGCGGTGCAGTATCCGTACATAAGGAGGGAATTGTAAAGCGTGCACAGTACAGTGTATTTGAGCTGCTGACCTCAAAGATAGAGGAATACTATCTAGATTCTCATACAGAGTGCGGCAGTTATGAGCTGGACGAGATGATTGATTATACCGGACGAAAGCCGGAACCTAGATTCAATCTGTCCGGAAGTCAGAAAAAAAGGAGAGTGAAAACTCCGTATATCGACTGTATTGCTGCTTGTGACAGAGAGCGAAAACATATATCACTGTCTTTGATCAATAAGCATCCGGAGGAGGATTGTGTGTTGGATGTTCAGATACTGGGAGGAAACCCTGACTGGAAAAATACGGTATGCTTTACAGTGTGGCACAAAAGCTTATATGAAAGCAATACTACAGACAGTCCGGAAAATATTAAAGTGTCAGAGTCAGATATCGTGTCGGAGTCCAATAAAATTATCTTAAAGAAGCATTCCTTAAATATAGTGAAATTAAAGCTGCATGGGTCTGTATAGTGAAAAATTACATATCTTTTCGTTCCTGTTTAAGAGTAAACAAAAAGCCTGAGAAAGAAGCTGGTAAAATGATGATTGTCTATGCTAAAATGGAATATATTAAGGTGTAAAGGAGACTGCAGTCATGAAGCTTACGATGCTGGGAACAGGCAATGCTACGGTGACAGAATGCTATAATACCTGCTTTGTGTTTTCAGAAGGGGAGAAACATTTTTTAGTTGATACCGGAGGAGGCAACCAAATACTGAAAAGACTTAAGGATGCTAAAATAAAATTAGAGAATCTCCATGATATATTTATAACACATGAGCATATTGATCATCTGCTGGGGTTAATCTGGCTGATACGGATAGTAGGACAGGGGATAAATAAGGGAACCTATGAAGGGACCTTGAATATTTACTGTCATGAAGGTTTGATACCGGTTATCGATACCATAACAAAACTGACTATACAGAAAAAGGTAGTAAAGCACATCGGAAAAGAGATTAGGATGATTCCGGTGAAGGCAGGTGAGTTGAGAGAAATTATCGGCTGTGATGTGACATTTTTTGATATCCATTCTACGAAAGCGAAGCAGTATGGGTTTACGATCTGCTTTCCGGAAGGAAAAAAGCTTACATGTGTGGGAGACGAGCCATATAATGCAGAAAATTATGAATATGTCTGCGAAAGCGACTGGCTGATGCATGAGGCATTCTGTTTATATTCGGAGGCGGAAAAATTCAATCCTTATGAGAAGCATCACAGTACGGTGAAGGAGGCCTGTGAGACAGCACAGGAGCTGAGAGTTCCAAACCTGATTTTGTATCATACGGAAGATAAGAATATCGAGCGCCGGAAGCAGCTGTATATGCAGGAGGGAAACTCTTATTATTCCGGAAATTTGTATGTTCCGGATGATATGGAAGTATTTGAATTATAGAGAAAAGATCCCTGGAAAGGGAGGATGCCGGGTCACCGCTTTCGCAGTGCCCGGCATGTATTATGAAAAAGTTTATTCAAAATAGTATTATCGTCGTTTTCATTTGTTTAATAATAGTATACGTAACAGCTGTGAAGAAACCATGTTAAACAAGTGAAAGAATTTTAAAGGATAAATGAACAAATTATGAACAGGCTGTAATTCCTCAGTAAACAAAAAAGGCTATCTTCTGTAAGCAAAAAGCGGGATTCCGTTTTTGGTTGGAAGCTCGACATATCCTTGTGTCAGCGGCTGAACATAGTTGATAAATGCATCGCTGATGTCGGAGCCATCTTTAATAATCCATTCCTGAGGAACGGTTTTTTCCTTATTGCAGATGATATTTACATCCGCTGTGTTGTAAGACAGTTCGTAAGGAACGCTTTTATTTCTTACAAATGTAACCATTTTGCCGGTTTCGCCGGAAAGCGATGCCAGTACGGCATAGACGCCGGCATTCACAGATTCATCCAGGTCAACTCTTGAGAGGTGTGCACAGGAACAGCGTTGACATACATTTAATTCAATAGAACGGACCTTTACGCCGATCTTTTCTTTTACGAGATTTTCTAGATATTTTCCGGAGCCGGTAAGCATCTTATGTCCAAAATTATCTGTAGAAACGCTGCTGGAGTACTCACAGATAAAAGTACCTTTTCCGTCATTAATACCCTCTGAGATGCAGATGACCAGATTCGGCGTAGTTTTAAGGCACTCTTTTACCTTTTCAATAAATGCTTCCTGATTAAAGGCAGTTTCAGGAAGGTAAACAAGAACCGGATTGTCCCCTTCAAACCGTCTTGCAAGAATACTTGCAGCTGCAAGCCATCCGGCATGGCGTCCCATAATCTCTACAATCGTTACAGACTGCTTGTTGTCATAAACGTTTGCATCTGTGACAATCTCGCGTACTACAGTCGCCACATATTTTGCTGCGCTTCCAAATCCGGGGGTATGGTCTGTATTTACGAGGTCATTGTCAATCGTTTTGGGAACACCAATAAATCGGATATCACAGCTGGTTTTACCAGCGAAGCGGGAAAGCTTGCTTACTGTATCCATAGAATCGTTTCCCCCTATATAAAAGAAGTATCCGATATTGAGTTCCTTAAGCTTCTGGAACAGACGGGTATATATAGGATCATTCAGGTCTTCGGGAAGTTTGTAGCGGCAGGAGCCCAGATAAGAACCGGGAGTTGTTCTTATAAGCTCCAGCTCATTTGTAGCGCTTAGTGCGCCGATGTCCATGAAATGTCCGGAAAGAAATCCTTCGATACCGTTAATCATACCATATACATGGTCAATCTGCTCTGGATGTCTTAGTCCCTCTGAGACAATTCCGTACAGGCTTCCGTTGATAACTGCTGTAGGACCTCCGGATTGTCCGACAATGATGCTTTTCTTCATATGAATTCCTCCAATCATGCCCGGTTGGGCGTCTTCTATTACTATACCGGATTATATATTATTTTACAACTTAATGACATAGAATCGTGAATTATGGCGAATATTTTTATAAATTAGTTGGAAAATAATGAGAAATGTTTTATACTTTACTGTATGCGTGAAAAAGCGATTTATTATATACAGCTTATATGGAGCAGTAAGAAAGGAAGTGGTGTGATGAAGTATATTTCATTTGCGATTCCCTGTTACAATTCTGAAGAATACATGACACATGCCATTGAAAGTATTCTGCCGGGCGGGGAGGATATAGAGATTATTATTGTAAATGACGGCTCAAAGGATCGGACATCGGAAATTGCGCATGAGTACAGGAAAAAGTATCCGGATATTATAAAAGTAGTGGATAAGGAAAATGGAGGGCATGGAGATGCAGTAAATACAGGGCTTCATTATGCGGCAGGGAAATATTTTAAAGTCGTTGACAGCGATGATTGGGTAAATGAGGAAGCCCTGGGTAAGATACTTGGGCTTATCAGGAATCTGGAAGAGGATGGTCAGGAGATTGATATGCTCATTTCCAATTATGTGTATGAAAAGGAAGGGGTATCACATAAGCGATGTGTTCATTACCGCAATGTACTTCCGCAGGATGAAGTTTTTCGATGGGAAGATATCGGACATTTTCGATTGGATCAATATATTTTGATGCATTCTGTTATCTATCGGACGGATATGCTGAAGCTGATACAGCTTAAGCTGCCGAAGCATACATTTTATGTGGATAATATATATGTATATTATCCGCTTCCGCATGTACGCAGGATTTATTATCTTGATGTGGATTTTTATCGCTATTATATCGGGAGAGAGGATCAATCTGTCAATGAGAGAACGATGATTTCGAGAGTTGACCAGCAGATTTTCGTTACAAAGACAATGATTGACATGTACCAGATGGGAAGTATTTCCGGTAAGAAGCTTCGAGGGTATATGATTAATTATCTTGCAATTATGATGACAGTATCCTCTATTCTTCTGATTCGCTCCAAAAAGGAAGAGAATCTGAGGAAAAAAAAGGAGCTTTGGCAATATTTAAAGAAGAAGGATCTGCGGGTATATATTAAAATTCGTTATGGAATTTTGGGGCAGACGATGAACATACCAGGTAAATCCGGAAGGAAAATATCTTCTCTTGCTTATTCTGTTGCGCGCAGAATTATTGGATTTAATTAAAATATCAGATATAAGAGGAATAAATGTATAGCCATAGTACATACTACTAGTAAAAATGAAGAGGAGTGTGTAATATGGCTATTGATTTTAAGGAAAGCAGAACAAGAGAAAATCTCATGCGTGCATTTGCGGGTGAAAGCCAGGCAAGAAACCGGTACACAATTGCAGCAGAGAAAGCGCGCGGACAGGGAATGTTTGCGATAAATCAGGTTTTTCTCTTTACGGCGGATCAGGAACGTGCACATGCAGCCAGATTCTATGGATTGCTTAAAAGTTTTGCAGGATCTACAATACACATCGACGGAGGCTATCCGGTCGATTATTCCGATAGTGTGACAGAGCTTTTAAAGGCCGCGCAGCATAATGAGATGGAGGAGTTTGATAATGTATATCCGGCCTTTGGAGACATTGCAAAAGAGGAAGGATTTCTGGAGGCAGCATCTGTCTTTTATCAGACTGCCAAGATAGAGGAGATACACGGAAAACGTTTTGGACAGCTTGCAAAGCTTTTTGAAAAAAATCAATATTATGAAAGCGAGACAGAAGGTGAGTGGATGTGCTTAAACTGCGGACATATCTATCAAGGAAAAAGAGTTCCAGAGCTTTGTCCGGTATGTCAGCATAAAAAGGGGTATTTTATTCCGGTATCTCTGGCACCGTATCTTTGTGTTAATTTCTTGTAGCAGTTTGGGCAGATGTAGGGAGCTGTCGTATGAACGGTGAAAAAGTCTCAGAAACTGCGCGTAGTTGTTAAGTTTGAAAAAAATCAGGAAAGTATAGAGAATATAATATGGCAGGTCAGAAGATTGAAAATCTTTTAAATCTAGCGTTAGATGCTACGCAGGAGGAGAGAGAAAAGTCCCTGGAGCTGGATGTAGGATATCATCCGGTGGATAAGGTGTGGGATTTGATTGTGAAATACTCAGGAAATCTTGACGAGGTGCGTCAGATTGCGGAACGAGTTACGGAGCTTATGAATGAGTATGCAATTATTACGATAAAGGAATCCCGCATTAATGAGCTTGCCGGACTTTTTCAGATTGAATATATTGAGAAGCCTAAGAGACTGTTCTTTCAGGCGGCAGACGGAAGAAGGGTGTCCTGCATCGATGCGGTGCAGGGGGCCCGTTTTTCTTTATTTGGACAGGGGGTATTGACGGCGGTAATTGATTCAGGAATTGATTATACGCTGGCAGATTTTCAAAATCCTGACGGAACAACAAGAATCCGTGCGCTCTGGGATCAGTCTCTGAAAGCGAGGGAAGGAGAAAATCCCCCGGCAGGCTACGAATTGGGAGTAGAATACACGCAGGAGCAGATCAATGAGGCTCTTAAAGCACAAAGCATGCAGGAGCGTATGAGGCTTGTAGCTTCCAGAGATTTATCCGGACATGGAACGGCCGTTGCAGGAATTGCAGCAGGAAATGGACGGGGAGGTCTGAGAAGGCAGGAGGGAGTGCTCGGAGAGGAAAGAGTGCCGAAAGAGGAAGGGATGTCAGCGGCAGGGCTCTCAGCAGCTGTATATAGTCCATACGCAGGAGCAGCGCCGAAAAGTGAACTCCTTATTGTAAAACTTGGAAGTCCGATGGAAGAGGGCTTTCCGAGGACAACAGAGCTCATGGCCGGACTTGATTATGTGATTCGTAAAGCTCTTGAGTATCAGATGCCGATAGCAGTGAATATAAGCTTTGGGAATACCTATGGTTCTCATGACGGAGCGTCGCTTTTGGAGAGATTTATAGATGATATTTCGAATATATGGAAGAGCTGTATCTGTATTGGAACCGGAAATGAGGCTTCAAGTGCAGGGCATACCTCAGGAAAATTTTCAGATGATGAGGAAGTGATCGTGGAGCTTGCAGTGCAGGAAAATCAACCGTCTCTTAATGTTCAGATTTGGAAGGAGTATGTAGATATTGTAGATATTTCTCTCATCTCGCCCTCCGGTATACGTGTCGGGCCGGTCCAGGAGATTCTGGGACCGCAGCGGTTTACCGTAGGGCAGACAGAGCTTTTACTGTATTATGGGGAGCCTAGTCCATACAGTACCTCACAGGAGATTTACATAGATTTTCTTGCCAGAGAAAGCTACATAAACGGAGGTGTATGGAGGATCGTGCTTACACCAAGAAAGATTGTATCCGGGAATTATGAACTGTGGCTCCCAAGTGAGGGAGTCCTAAATCAGGGAACAGGATTTTTATATCCGACAGACAGTACGACACTTACGATTCCTTCTACAGCCGGCCGTGTGATATCCGTAGGTGCATATAATGCATTGACTTTTTCTTATGCAGATTTTTCCGGACGGGGCCCGCTTCGGGGAGGAAATGGATCTGCACCTAAACCGGATATCGTGGCGCCGGGAGTAGATGTGGTAACTACTGCGACGGGGGGAGGGTATGCACAATTCAGTGGAACATCCTTTGCCACACCGTTTGTTACAGGGGGAGCAGCACTTTTAATGGAATGGGGGATTGTTCGGAATAATGACGCTTATCTGTACGGAGAGAAAGTCAAAGCGTATCTTAGGCGCGGGGCAAGGCCATTGCCGGGATTCGATGTGTATCCTAATCCGCAGACAGGGTATGGGGCGCTTTGTGTGAGGGACAGTATACCGGTATGAAAATGAGAGGGTTTTGGGATTAACAAGCTTTCTTCTCTCTTGACATTTCCGCAAAAGCAGTGCAGAATAAGATTGAAAATGATATAGGAATATGGAAGGTGATGGGAGTGTCTTCAGAAGAAGTGCAAATGATGGATGGAAACAAAGTACAGCTGACAATTGATAAATTAAAGGCTGAAATTGAAAGGCAGAGGAACCTGCTGGAGGAAAAGGAGCAGGAAATAGAAGAATTAAAGAAGAGGGATGGCCTGGACTGCGTTTATGATATTATTGCAAGCCTGGAAAGTTACAGTACAGAGGAAGTACTGTTTTATGCGGCACAGATACTGTCAGAAGTGATGGATACAGGTGATGTGGCTATTTATACGGTGGCAAATAAAGAATATGCAAGACTTTTTTCTGCTACGTCTGCAGAAGCGAGAAAGCTTGGAAATTCCATTAAGTATGTAGATATGGACGATATGTACACCGAACTGAAAAACAGCCGGATTTATGTAAATAAGACGATGGATGCACAATACCCGCTAATGGCCAGTGCAGTGTATGCGGAAGAAGAGATAAGAGTAATACTTATGTTCTGGGGAATATCGCCTGAGCGGCAGATCCAGGCAGCAGTAAATCGACTAAAGGTGATTGAAACCGTGCTTCAGAATGCGATTCTTCGTGCGAGCCGTTACATGTCAAGCTTTAGAAGGAAGCGTTATCTAGAAGGAACCAATGTATTGAATAAGGAAGCATTTAAGGTTATAGTGAAAACATTTTTCGAAGCAAAGGCAAAGGGGATGACAGAGTGTGCACTGGTGGAATTTGTGATGGGATATCACAGCTATGAAGCTATTTCGATACAGATAGCCAGCAGCATACGGCAGACGGATTATATGGGAGTAATGGAGGACGGAAAGCTTTACATACTGCTTTCTAATACAGATTTGAAGAATGCAGAGGTTGTACAGAAGCGTCTGAAAGGGCTTGGATTTGAGAGCTTATTGAGAGAGACTGTAGTATAGAAAAGAGTGTGGATGAATCTTAAAAGGTCCGCGGGAAATTCAGGCTGGCATATTTTTTTAAAATAATGAAAAATCTTCGACAATTAATATGAAATAATTGCCGGAGATTTTTATTTGGTTCTCTAGTAAGTTTTTATAAACTGTATCATTGTAACAAAAAGTATTTCATGCTACAATAAAAGGAAGATTGTACCTTTAATAAACAGGGAAAGAAAAATTTGTAAAAGTATATCGGCTTAAAGGAGCCGCTGAAAAATAGAGCAGGGAGGAAACGAGTATGTATCGCTGTCATATTCATTTCTATTTAGCAGGCCGTGGAGGCAGAGTGTTTGAGATTATAAAAGGGATTAAGCCGCTTGAATTCTTTACTCATGAATTTTCCGAAAGTGAGAAGCCTGATGCATTTTTGTCAGCCCGGGCAGATGTGATTTTGGCTTCTTTACGAGATGTGGATACGAAAGAGGCTGTTCAGATGCTGGTTTCAGAGAAGAGGAAGGATGCAGAGCTTATTCTGCTTGCAGATGCAGATGAGATTGCGCTTTTTTCAGATGATGAATTGGCAGAAATTAAAGATATTTGGCCGCAGTCAATGTCAAGCGGAGAGGTACAGTTTCGTTTTCTAAGATGGCAGCAGACGTGCAAGATGAGCAAAGATTTCTGGCAGACCAGTCAGTATCTGGAGGCGACGATTAACAATATTCCGAATCTCGTATGGTATAAGGACAAGAATGGTATACATGAGAAAGTCAATGACAGCTTCTGTAAAACAGTAGGCAAGACTAAGAAACAGGTAGAAGGCCAGAGGCATGCGTATATTTGGGATGTAGAAGAAGATGACCCTGCATGTATAGAATCAGAGCAGGAGGTTATGCGTAAGAAGGAAACCTGCATATCCGAAGAAACTGTTAAAACCGGTGATGGTATAAAGCTGCTCACAACATATAAATCTCCATTATACAATCTTGACGGAAGTGTAATGGGAACGATAGGCGTAGGAATTGATATTACACAGGAGCGGGCTTACGAGCAGAAAATTATACAGAAAAATCATACACTGGAAACAATTTTCACTACTATGGACTGTGGAGTGATGAGCCATACGCTTGACGGCTCTCGGATTATCAGTATTAATCGGGCGGCTCTTGAGATTTTAGGGTATGAATCGCAGGAGGAGCTGGCGGCAGATGGATTCAATATGGTTGCGGCTTCTGTTTTGGATGAGGATAAAGGAAAGCTTCGGGAGTGCATCAAAGAACTGAAAAAAGAAGGAGACAGTATTAGTGTAGAATATCGTGTAGGTCATAAAAATGGAGAAATATTGCATGTAATGGGAAATGTTAAGCTCTTAAAAGAGAAGGGTGAACTGTTTTATCAGCGTTTTCTTTTAGATTGTACTGCTCAGAAGCTGCAGGAGAAAGAAAATGAACGTCGTCAGGTGGAATTGCTTCATGCATTAAGTATAGATTATAATCTTGTGTGCTATTTTGATTTGAATACGGGTATGGGGGCTCCCCTTCGAATTGAGGATAATAATGACTGCATATTCAGCGATATTTTTAGCGGAGATATATCACTGGAGGACAGTATCGGGCGTTACATACAAAAAATAGTTTATGAAGAAGACAAGGAAATGCTTCGGCAGTCTATGTCTCAGGATAAGATAAAGAGAGAATTAGCAGAGAAAAAGCAGTACTATGTAAATTACCGTACATGTAAAGATGGAAATATGAAATATTTCCAAATGAAGGCGGTGCGTGCAGGGGTGTGGACAGAAAGCTGTGGTATTGTTTTAGGACTCCGCAGTGTGGATGAAGAGATGCGCAATGAGATGGAGAAGAAAGGGATTTTAGAGGATGCTCTTTTACAGGCGAATAGGGCAAGTAAGGCAAAGAGTGTATTTCTTTCTAATATGTCTCATGATATTCGTACTCCGATGAATGCGATTGTGGGATTTACAGCTTTAGCTCTCACGCATATTGACCGGAGGGAACAGGTAGAGGAATATCTTAAGAAGATAATGACCTCTGGAAACCATCTGCTTAGCTTAATTAATGATATACTGGATATAAGCCGGATTGAAAGCGGCAAGATGCATCTGGAGGAGAAGCCGTGCCGCCTGCCGGATATTCTGCACGGCCTGCGTAATATTGTGCAGGCGGATATTCATG
The DNA here is from genome assembly GCA_946558465.1 of uncultured Lachnospiraceae bacterium. Lineage (GTDB taxonomy): Bacteria > Bacillota > Clostridia > Lachnospirales > Lachnospiraceae > CAPEBR01. Next base: position 66,822 of record CAMNTM010000003.1, on the reverse strand, counting down.
CAAAACAGCTTGAGCTGTATATCGATACGGTAGATGTCCTGAATGAAGATATATATTGTGATAAACTGCGTTTGAATCAGGTGTTGTTGAATCTTTTGAGTAATTCTATTAAGTACACGAAAGCAGGCGGCCTGATCAGCATGAGAATAACCGAAAAGCCTGGCGCCCTGCCCGGATTCGCGAACTATGAATTCTGCATCAGAGATACTGGTATTGGAATGAGTAAGGAATTCGTAGATCATATTTTTGAACCCTTTGAGAGGGAAAAAAATACAACAATCAGCGGTGTTCAGGGGACAGGTCTGGGTATGGCAATTACCAAGAATATCGTAGACATGATGAACGGTGTAATTGAAGTTAAAAGTGAACAGGGAACGGGTACAGAGTTTACGGTATCCTTTACATTCCGCCTAAGCTCGGAAGAAAAAGAGCCACAGGATATACCCGAACTTAAAAACTGCCGGGCACTGGTTGTAGATGATGATTTTAATACTTGTGACAGTGTATCTTATATGCTGGGGCAGTTTGGGATGCGTGCAGAGTGGACTTTATCAGGAAAGGAAGCGGTTCTGCGTACTCGTCAGGCGTCTATGCGCGGGGATGGGTACAGTGTATACATCATCGACTGGATGCTTCCGGATATGAATGGAATAGAGGTCACACGGAGAATTAGAAAGGAAATGGGGGAAGAGGTGCCGGTCATCGTTCTGACAGCGTATGATTGGGCTGACATTGAAGAGGAAGCGAAAGAAGCGGGTGTTACGGCATTCTGCAGTAAACCTTTGTTTTTGTCTGAATTAAGAGATTGTCTGTATTCTATTGTGAATGCAGAGGAGGAAAAGGAAGACAGCACGGCTGTTCACAGGGGTGAGTTTCACAGGGGCCGTATTCTTTTGGCAGAGGATAACGAGCTGAATCAGGAAATTGCAGCGGAAATTCTAAGTGATGCCGGATTTTCTACGGAAATTGCAGAGAATGGACAGGTTGCGGTGGATATGCTGAAGAAATCTGATCCAGGCTATTATCAGCTGATACTTATGGATGTACAGATGCCGGTGATGAACGGTTATGAGGCAGTAAGAGAGATTCGGAAATTTGAGAATAAGGATCTGGCATCTATACCGATTCTGGCGATGACAGCGAATGCATTTGAGGAGGATAAGCAGAATGCGTTAAGGTGCGGAATGAACGGCCATATAGCAAAGCCTATTGATATTAAAAATCTGCTGAATACTTTAAATAAGGTTTTAGATTAAGCGGGGCCTGTTTTGCAGCACATTCTTCATATCCGCCGGAAGGTCTGCGAGAAATTTCATTTTATTGCCGGTTATAGGATGCATGAATTCCAGACGATGTGAGTGAAGTGCCTGACGTTTTATATATTCCATATCAGGGTTATAAAGATAATCTCCGATGAGCGGACAGCCGAGATATTTCATATGGATACGAATCTGATGGGTACGGCCTGTTTCAAGGCACAAAGAAACAAGGCTGTGTCCATTTGCTTCTGTTACGACATGATAATGTGTAATGGCAGGCTCGCCATTTTCTATATCTACGGTACGTTCAATGATTGTACCGGGCTTTCTGGAAAGAGGTGCACGAATTGTCCCGGATGAAGGAAGTACTGTTCCGCGCACGATGGCGAGATATTCTCGGTGCATTTTTCGATGAACTGCCATAGAGGAGAGAATACTGGCGCTTACAAGATGTTTTGCAACGACAGTAAGCCCTGAAGTATCTCGGTCCAGACGGTTGCAGCAGCGGAAGATAAAAGGCTTACCCTGTTGTCTATAATACCATGCCAGTCCATTTGCTATAGAATTTGTATAGTTATTCATAGAGGGATGAATTGGCATGCCAGATGGTTTATTGATTACAATAATGTCCTCGTCTTCGTATACGATGTTAAGCGGAAGCTTTACCGGAGGGATGTTTTCAGAATTTTTTGTTTCACATATATGGACTGAAAGTATATCGCCTTCTGTCAGATTATCCCGCATGTAATAATGTGTTCCATTTACAAGAATACTTTTTGGCATTCTTTTAATTTCAGTCAGGTTTTGTGATGAGTAGCCGCGGCGTTTTAAAAATTGTTCGACTCGAAGGCCGTCCGACGCTGCATCTATGTTATAATCTATGGTACGATTCATTGCAATTCTCCTATATTTGGTTTACTATAAATTATAACATATTTAAAAAAAGGGATGAAATAGAAAATGGAAAAACTTAGTACATTATGTTATATTGAACAAGATGGAAAGTATCTGATGCTGCATCGGACTGTTAAAAAGAATGATGTTAATAAAGACAAATGGATTGGAGTAGGGGGGCATTTTGAAGAAGATGAAAGTCCGGAGGAATGTCTTCTGCGGGAGGTGAAGGAAGAGACCGGTTATACACTTACTTCCTATAAATTTAGAGGAATTGTGACTTTTGTATCCGGAAACGGAGTTACAGAATATATGTCACTGTTTACTGCAGATAAGTTTGAAGGAGAACAGACTGCTTGTGACGAAGGAGAGCTTGAGTGGGTAGATATAGCAGCAATTGGGAATCTCAATATCTGGGAGGGAGACAAGATATTTCTCAGGCTGCTGGCAGAAGGAAGTGATTTTTTCTCACTAAAGCTGGTTTATGACGGACAGGATAATTTGATTTTTGCGGCTCTGAATGGAATGGAGCTAAAAATATGACAAGAATATGAAATGATTGGAATATGAAATGTACAGAGGAAGAATAATAAGAAAGTGTAGAATAATATCTGTACGGACAGGCAGATAAAAAAGAGAAAGGAAGAAAAGATATGGGAGCAATTCATTTAACAAAAGACAATTTTAAAGAAGAGGTATTAGAGTCAAAGATTCCGGTACTGGTTGATTTCTGGGCAGCATGGTGCGGTCCTTGTCAGATGGTAGCGCCGATTATTGAAGAGATTGCAGAGGAAGTAACAGATGCAAAAATTGCAAAAGTGGATGTAGATGAACAGCCGGAGCTTGCAAGAGAATATAAAGTAATGTCTATTCCGACTCTCATGGTGTTTAAGGAAGGACAGGCTGTAAAGAGAGAGCTTGGGGCAAGACAGAAGGAAGCAATATTGGAAATGCTCAGATAGATAGAAGCCGGGGATGGGGTAAAATATAATTTTACCTCGTCCCCGATTAGTTTGCCCAGTGGATCTGCTGTGCAGTACAAAGAGGAAATTTTCTAAGACAGCGTGAGTTCAGGTTTTCTCTGTGCATATCAATTGCTGTAATCTGACAGTTTGAATAGGTAGTATAGTAGTAGATTCCCTTATCTGCGTTCATGCAGCAGGAGTATATAGTCATGTCGCAGGCATCCTCAGGTGTTAGTACACTTCCTTTTACCATAGATACAGAATTCAGCAGATGAAAAAGCTGCGATACACTGCTGGCTTCGTCTTCTGCACAGACCGAATTCAGACTTAGATAAGCTGCTTTAACGAAACGTGAGGAAGGGGAGAAATCACCGGGCAGGCCGAAGCTTCCAAGACCCTGTCCAAAAGGAACAAGCTTGGCGCTTTTACTGAAGCAGTTTGACGGGCAGCCGGAAACCAGGTTCATATATTGGCACAGGTTTGTCATTTGGAAATCGAAGGAGGGATTATTTGTCATAACCCCTACTGGATTATCGTACAATTCCTGTCCTCTTTTGGAAGGTTCGAGAACAATAGAACAGTTTCGATCTGCAATATGCCAGTGAAGCGGGGAAAGAGGAAGAGTTTCACTAAAGTGAATCCGGATCAGGTGTGTGTTTTCAAGGAGTGTCCTGGCTTCTTTGACAGAATTGCATTTGCCCAAAATCCATAGAATTAATTCAAATGGTGATATATTGGCGCTGTCTGTCTGCTCCTCCGGAGGATAATAAGCATTATCCGGAAAATTCAGACCTGCTATGCACAGGCCCTTTTCATTTACAGCTTCGGCGTAGAGAGGATAACCGTCTTGTACCGTTGCCATTCCAAGCATAGCATAATGATGTCTCAGCGTGCCGGCTTTACGGAAATTAATAGGATAATTTCTAGGTGTGAATACAACACGTTCGTCAAAGTTATCTTCTAGGTCTAATGTACGTCCGAAATAGAAGTCGTGAGTTGTCATAGCAATACTGGTGCACATAATCAGCCTCCTTTGGCAGCGTTTTATGAAATAAATGATGTTATCTTTTGACGCAAAATTATAATATTAGTATATGCAGAGAAGGGACTGTTTATTTGTAAAGGTAATAAAGCCGAAATATTTTTCTCTAACTTTTATTTTTGTCAACGATAATTATACTCTAGGGTAATCACTTTGATGAGAAAAATGTGATTGAAGAAAAATAAAAAAATCCTTGAAAAATCAAGGATTTTCTCATCTTATGACTGATGCGGAGAAAGGGACTTGAACCCTCACAGGATTGCTCCCACTAGAACCTGAATCTAGCGCGTCTGCCATTCCGCCATCTCCGCTCACAAAAAATATTCTAGCACAAATATATATAATTGGCAAATACTTTTTATGCTTTTTTCAAAATTTTTTGTGATTTTTTTTGCTGTTTTTGTATTTATTTTTACAGCCTTTTAACATTTATGTATCTCTATCCCGTTCACCTCCAGATGGTCATCAATGGCGATAACCAGGCAGCGCCTGCCGTCGATGATACGGGTTTCAACAAGGTCAGAACGCTCCGGATTTACCTTGACGGTTACGTCAGGGGTTTCAAGCTGAAAGGTTCGGGCATTGGCAATGTTAGAGGCGAGGAGAGTCTTGTTCTTGCCAAGTGTCTCTTCAAAGTCTGTATCAAAATTTTCCATTTTTTCCTGAGATACGCCGCTTTCAGTGAGAAGCCTTCGCACATCGGGTCGGGATAGCTTTAAAGGCTCAGGTGCTTCTTTTGCCTCTTCCAGCATTTCGTTTAGATTATCATGAATATTTCGGACAATTTCATAATCGCAGTCATCACCTAAAGTATCGGTGATAATAGACTGAAAAGTAGTCTTCTGGTCATTTGCAGTCAGGGGAACCTGGCTTCCTAAAACATTCTCAATGAAATAAGGCTGCAGATCCTCCGGCTTTTTAGAATAGTAAAGAAGGTGATGTACATCGGCGGCTCTATCCTGAAATGCAGGAAAAAGGAAGCCTTTTACAGGAAGCTCTACGAACCAGTCACGGATACGGTCTTCAATGTTATTTGTTTGTGCATTATAGGAAAGCCCTGCTTTTGTCAGGTTCACTGGACAGATACTGCACATAATATGTTCATATACGTTATCGGAAGCATCAAACATCTCTGTACCGTCAGATGCTTTACCGGGTACATCATATACGGAGTGAAGAAGAATAATATAGTAATTTTCTGCGTAATCATAGCTTTCGATAATTTTGTCATAAAATTCATCCAGCAGCAGATCGTCTTTAAGCTGACTGTCACGGAGTTTAAGAAGGAATTCCTGTGTCCCGCCTGAGAGTTCCTGCTCAGTCGGAAAATCCATAGTAATCAGATTTTTCCCGATTGTGCCGGCAAGAGTATGACGAAAAATATCAAAGTATTTGAAAGCCTCTTCCTCTGGAAGTGATAAGAAGGCCTTCTTAAGTTCAAGCTTTTTTTCTTTTTCGTGGTTGACATAGCAGCCGCAGATGCGGGTAACAGCGCAGTTTTCGGGAGTAAATTGTTTTCGAATTTCCAGAACCTCTTTTTTATTCATTTTGTACACTTCCTTATTTAGACTGTAACCCATCTTAGCATATTCAAAATGGATTTACAATATAAAATCGCAGACGGAGACAGGCTCTGTAAGCTCGTCGCGTGATACAAAGAGAGATTGGCTGGGAGTAACAGCCACGCTCCATTTTACGAGAGTCAGGCAGAAGCCTTTTATTTCGATACAGGTAATACAGCGGGGATGTACGCAGCTTCCGGTATTGAAATAAGGAGAATCGGGACTGCCGGTCATGGGGCGGTGAGTGTGTCCGGTGATAAGTATGCAGTCATTTTCCTTAGCCCAGGAGGTAAGATGATTTTCAACCTTATGTTTTTTTGTATTATTTTTTGCGGCGCTTGTAGGGTCGAGAAATCCGATCTGCTCCAGAGGTTTCCAGACATAACGTACCAGAAAACGGGCAGTTTTCCACAATACGCAGTTGAGAAAATCAGCCTGGTGGCCGTGCGTGAGATAAATGTTTTTTCCGTTGAAATGGTTTTCCAGTATAATGCCGGCATGAAAAGTAATGCCTGGAAATAAATCCCGTTCTACACAGGTACTGCAAAGATAGGTGGCACAATGAGAGCAGGCAAAACGGGAATATTTTTTAACCATATCATGATTTCCATAGATCATATAAAGCCGGTTTTTTTCGTAAAACTGCGACAGCAGCCAAAAAGCGTTATTATGAATTAATTTTATCTGGGTAAGAGAACGGTTTTCCCAGAGCTCATCTCCGTCTCCAAGCTCAATATAGGTATATCCGTGTTTTAGATAGTATTGAAGAGCAGCAAAATATAGATGCTGATTTTTTAAGAAATTATCATTGGCAGTTCCGATTCCTCTGTGACAGTCGCTGAATAAAACATAACGAGAGTTTTCGGACAGGGAAAGAACAGGTGCATTTTGGAAAGCATGACTAATACGGGAAGCAGCACTCATAAATTTAATTCCTCCTTCCGCGTTTGGTATGGTGCAGCCTCAGGAGGCGGCGGACGAGGATTGGAAGACATTCATATAGGAGAAGAATGCGGTCAATGGTAAAACAAAACGGCTTTGTAGCATATAGGAATAACGCCAGGAGCATACGGTTTCTGTGCTGTATCCAGGCCGAAAAGCAGCGGTGTTTCAGACGAGGCTGAGGGCTTTTCGGTGTATCGAAGGTAAAGATTAAAGAGGTATCCTGTACATAGATATCCTCAGAGTGATAACCGGTTTCTAAAAGTCCTGAGAGAAATGTCCGGCACATTTCGGATGAAGGGAAGGAGACTGCTATTTTCATCATGAGTTGTTCAGGTTCACAGTATTGACCTGTACAAAAGCCTGTCAGCCACCAGTGCCTTCGGCAGAGCCGGCATATAGGCATCTGTTCTTTTAATAAGGTGAAGGAAAAAAAGGGCAGCTCTTTTTCGGGAACACTGTGAAACATAGTTTTTGTACGCTGGCTTTTAGGAATGTAGTGGTCGGCTTTATAGATTCCAATTTCTGCGCCCGAAGTAATACCGTATTGTCCTTTCCAGAATTCCACAAGCCAGGTGGCGCCGTTATAATCAAAATAAATCGGCTCACAGTCGAGAATCATATGAAAAAAAGGCGCATGATAGTCATAGAGACTGCAGTATCCATAATCCTGCTGCCAGGCATCAAGCCTTGAGGTGAATATATCCTGCGTGAGTTTGTATTCGAAGCCGAAAGGCTCGGCAAGCTGTTCTATACGTTTCAATTTTTCCGACATGGTCATCCGGCAGATTTTCCGGACGGCATGACATTTTAAAATATATAAAGATACAAAAAGGATAAAGAGGACAATAAGAAGTAATAAGAAAAAAAACAATAATGGTTTCATAGATAACAGGTTCTCAATTTCTGATAATGTTATTGTAGTTTATGCAGATTTTGAGAAACCGGTACTGTCAGAAGAATCTGTGAAAGAGAAAAAATACACATTGTAAACCCTGAAAAACCCAAGTATAATAAAAACAAATATATGTCAGAATAAAGAGAGGGAAAAAAGATGGCAAATATATTCGATATTCTTGGACCTGTAATGGTAGGACCTTCCAGCTCACATACGGCGGGAGCAGTACGCATCGGGCTGATCGGACGTCAGCTTTTTGGCAGACAGCCGGACAAGGCGTCTGTGTATCTTCACGGTTCTTTTGCGGCTACAGGAAGAGGACATGGAACAGACAAAGCAATAATCGCCGGGCTATTAGGAATGAAGCCGGATGATCTCAGAATTCCGGACAGCTTTAAGATTGCAGAGGAAATGGGGATGAATTTCGTAATTGAGCCAAAGGAATTAAGGGATGCACATCCAAATACTGCAGAGATCATTATGGAGTCTGAGGACGGCAGAAAGCTGAATCTTCAGGCGTTCTCCATCGGAGGAGGCAGGATACGGGTAAACAGACTGGACGGGCTGGATGTCAGTTTCAGCGGCGAGACGAATACATTGATTGTAAAAAATCAGGATCAGCCGGGCTGTATTACTGATGTGTCAACAGTTCTAAATCTTTGCGGAATTAATATTGCGACTATGCAGGTGTTCCGGGCAAAGAGGGGCGGCACAGCCGTTATGGTTGTGGAGACGGATCAGGTTGTTCCGAGGAGTGCACTGGAGATGCTGGAGGGAAGAACTGGAATTATAAAGGTAACATTTTTGAATGTAAATGAGAAGGAGTAAATGGTATGTCATATCAGTCAATAGAAGAAGCATATGCAAGGTGTGAAAAAGAGGGGATTGAATTCTGGAAGGCAGTACAGCTTGAGGATGCCGAGGAGCGTGATGTGAAGGAAGAGGATTCCTGGAAGCAGATGAAAGGAATGTGGCAGGCGATGCTGGACAGCATCGATACGTATGATCCGGCGCTTACTTCAAGAAGCGGGCTGGTGGGAAAAGAAGGCGGTTTGATGGAGGCATACAGAGAGAAGGGAGATACTCTGTGTGGAGATTTTATGGGTAAGGTTATGGCGAATGCTCTTAAGATGGGCTGTAATAATGCCTGTATGAAACGAATTGTTGCTGCTCCGACAGCGGGTGCATGCGGGGTTCTTCCTGCAGTTTTGGTTACCTATTACCGGGAATATGGCGTACCGGAGGAAACGATGATAGAAGCGATGTATGTGGCAGCGGGAATCGGACAGATTATCGCAGGCAGGGCATATCTGGCCGGGGCATCCGGAGGCTGTCAGGCAGAGATCGGATCTGGATCCGGGATGGCAGCAGCAGCAATCTGTCATGTGAAGGGCGGCAGCAAGGAGCAGCTGGGACATGCCTGTGCGATGGCTCTTAAGAATCTCATGGGTCTGGTATGCGACCCGGTAGGAGGCCTTGTGGAGGTTCCTTGTGTGAAGAGAAATGTAGGAGGTGCGGTGAATGCACTGGCGGCGGCCGACATGGCTCTGGCAGGAATTATCAGCCAGATTCCGTTAGATCAGGTGATTGACGCCATGAAAGAGGTTGGAGACCGAATGGATGTAAGTTTGAAGGAGACCGGAATCGGAGGAGTGGCGGGAAGTCTTAGGGCCCAGGAAGTTTTAAGGGCGATGGAATGATATCACATCGGCCATTGTCGGAACAGTTAAAAATGCGCAGAATGTATGTAGAGCAGCATGTATTCTTTTAAGGCTTTAAAGGTATAAGGAATTATCAGCCGAGGGTTATTGCGAAATAAGAATCTTTTGTAATAACCCTTGTTTGGTTTTCAAAAAAATTATAAAAAAATAAACCTTGACAAAAGGTGTCAAGATATGTGTGCTATACTAAATGACATAGCAATATAGCTGAAAAAACTAATCACTGCCACGGCACCACAGCGGATATGCGGTGCATAAGCGGATGAAACGGGGCAGAACGGGGCAAATTGTGGCAATAGGGGTGATAGGGTACTACGGTTTTACTACGATTGAGAAAACTTAAAACTGAAAGTGTGGAAGTCTTGACAGTAAATGATAGGAAGGAGATTTGATTATAGTGGATGAGATAGTATATGTTGCTACAGATTGGTGGGGATTTGCTGCAACTCTTGTTGCAGGTATTCTGACTGCTATAGCAACAATGTCTGCAGTTATTTATACAAATAGTAGAACAAAAAAACAATTAAAAGAACAGGAAGTCAAATTTGAAAATGAGCGAAAAGAAGAATATAAAAGGAGTAAATTTGTAGTTATAAAGCCAACACTTATGCTAACAACTTTCACAGGTTTATTGGACAAACTTATTGTTTATAATGATTATAACAGAGTTTTACTTTTTTCGGGAGAAGATGGATTTGATTTTTATGATGATAGACAGAAACAATTTTCTCAAACTTGCCGGCTGCTTCAGGTTGAAAATAAGACAGATATTGATATTAATGAAGTTGCAATAAGCACAAAAACTTCTTTGCGCAATATGAATACAGATGCTTTGTGGACATATAACACAAATAATTGTACAAGTCTTTTGCGTGGCCGTGAGAGTATTTTCATAAGAGTGGCAGATCAAACTCAGTTCGAGAAAATTCTTTCTATGAATGCTGATAAAATACCAAGCACTCTAAACTTTGAATGTCGAATAGAGTATTCTACATTAGCAGATCAAAGAATTACATATACTTATGAAATTGAAATATGTAATGATCGCCGTATAGAAGTGAAAAAAGATGGGATTGAAGGCGTGACAGATTTATCGCAGAAAGTAGTTGTAGTGCCAACAACTTTCAGAAATTTGCAAGATTCTATTTCTGGAATTGATCGTAGTGCATACAGTTGGGAGAAGATGGGGCAAGCTTCAATGCGAGGATTTATGTCACAATACAGTTCACAACTAACAGAACAGAATCACACTTTGTCTAACCAGGCTGATGCTGATATTACATCTTAATGACAGAAACTGTATTGTATAAATCATCTATCAAAAATAATATATACGAGTAAGAAAATTGAGAATAAGGGACATTATGAATAAAAATAGAATATTGAGAAACTCTGAAGTTTCAAATATTACTGCTATAAGAGTGTACGGAAACTTTGATGAATTTATACAGTAAAAACATGATCATTGATAGAGTGTCCACTTTTGGATATTCATAGAAATTTTAAAATGTATAGATATTTGCTGGTATACCTTCTTACTGGCTTGCGTACCACAATTTGATACAATGCACCCAAGCGTGAGTTTGGGTGCATTTTTTAACGATAGGGATTTTTTCTGATATAATACAATATTTTGTGGTAACTCTATTCCTGTCCTATTTGAAAGCAGACAGAGAAAGATGCCATACAAAAGAAAATTCCTGTCGTAAAGGAGTACTAATATTTGAAGTTAACTTTAATCTATTTTTTGCGGTATTCTTTAGGCAGGACTTTAAAATAGGTTTTAAATGCCGCAGTAAATTTGCTTTGGCTGTCATAGCCGACAGCCCGTGCAATCTCCGCAATGCTTTTATCGGTTTCTTTTAGCATTTTTGCGGCCTGCTCCATGCGGTGCTCTTTGATGTGGGCGGCAATCGAAGTTCCGTAAATAGACTTGAAGGCGGTTTTTAAAGTGGTTGGGTTGATCAGATATTTTTTGGATAGTTCTTCTATCGTGATTCGCTGCTCCATATGCCGGGTCAGCTGGTCGTGGATTTCCCGGATAATGCGAATCTGCTCGGCTTTGTATTCGGATAACTGCTGGCTGGAGGTAAGTTCTGTTTTGCTAAGATAAAGAAGCAGCTCCATAGTCTTTATTTTCTGATAAGGCAGTTTTAGGCTTTCCGGCTGGTTAAAAAATGCAGAAAAAATACTCTCTGTCTGTTCATTTCCGGCAAGAAAAACAGGAGAGTCATTCCTGCAAAATTTTTCTGGTAATATGGTTTCAAAGATATTGCTGCCTTTTAACAGTTCAGGCGGATGATCGGAAACTTCCTGTAAATCAATGTAGATGGAAAGCCCCTGGTATATACCATTTGGAAAGGTAAGTACGGAATCCGTACAGGCTTTCATGGTATGCAGGGAGAAATCTCCCGGATTCAAATAAATTCGGTTTCCGTTTTTCATCTCCCACATCATCTGTCCGGCTTTACAGTAGTTAATCTGAATGATGTGTGATAGAGCCTTATGCTGCACAGAAAAAGAATCGGTTGAAAAAGTAAGATAACATAACTCTATACCGGGATAAAGCGGAATGACAGCATTTGCCACCTTTTGATGAAATCTTTCCATTTCTTTTTGTATTTTTACCAATTCACCATTCATAAGACAGACCTCACAATTCAGGGCAGGTGATTTCCATAACCTGCTCAATCATTTGATGCAGCAGACGTCCTTGTTCTGTATCTGCGGCTCGATAATATACTTCTTTTCCCTCACGCCGGCAAACAATCAGACCGCTGTTTTTCAATGGTCTGAGATGATGTGACACTGCCGGGCTTGACATATGGAGCATGTCTGAAATATTAAGGACACATTCCTCACAATGGCAGAGAAGCCAGAAAATGCGGATTCTGGTGGTGTCGCCAAGTTGTTTGAAAACTTCCGCTACGGTCTGGAAATAATCTACATGATCTAATTGCTTTTGGATAAGTACGGTCTGCTGTCCTTCTCCATGTTGGTGTGGTAATTTCATATTGTCCATATTCTTTTTTCCTTTCTTTTTTACTTGTTTTTCGCCAAAATGGAAATACTTTTCGCCCATTTAGGAGGGAATGCACCAGAGCTATTGACGCTTGCCTTCATAGGTATTATACTACAGTCAAGATGGTTAAACAAGTACTTAATCATTAAATTTTTGAAATAGCAAGGAGGACTTTTACAATGAAAAAGACTTACAAGATTGAGGTGGATTGTGCCAACTGTGCAAACCTGATGGAGGATGCAGCACGTAAAACTGCCGGTGTGCAGAGCGCAACTGTCAATTTCATGACACAGAAAATGATTGTGGAATTTGACGAAGGGCAGGAGCCGAAAGACGTTATGAAGAACGTGCTGGATGCCTGCAAGAAAGTGGAGCCGGACTGCGAGATTTTCCTGTAAGCCAGAGCTGCCCATGAAAAGGTGACACCCTGAAAATGCCCGGCTGCAGTTTTGGGGTGTCTTTTTATCAGAAACGATTAAACAGTTAAGCATATTTTGAAAGGAGATTTTACCATGCAGGAATTAGTGATCAGCATATTGCTGACAGTTGTTATTATAATGGCTGCTGTACTTCTTATTTTTGTCGGCAGCCGCAAGGATGGTATGACAAAAAAACAGAGGGTTATGATGATCCGTATTTTGATTAGCGCCGGAATCTTACTGGCACTCCAGTTTGTTTCAGCAGAGATGTTTGATAAGGCTGACAGTTATTTATTTCCGTCTGCAGGAAGGTGGATTCGTTTTGCGTGTTATCTGATAAATTATTTTATCATCGGATATGACATTTTAAGGAAGGCGGCAAAAGGCATCAGAAACCGTCAGGTATTTGATGAAAGTTTTCTGATGGCAGTGGCTACTATCGGGGCGATGGCGCTTGCTATTTATGAAAACGGTGATTATCTGGAAGCGATCGCCGTTATGCTGTTTTATCAGATTGGCGAGTGGTTCCAGGGCTATGCGGTTGGTAAGAGCCGCCGCAATATCAGCAACCTGATGGATATTCGCCCCGATTATGCCAATGTAGAGAAAAACGGGAAATTGGAGCAGGTAGACCCGGACGAAGTAGGGATTGGAAGTGTGATTGTTGTACAGCCAGGAGAAAAAGTGCCGATTGACGGAATTATCGTTGAGGGCGCTTCCAGTCTGAATACCAGCGCATTGACCGGGGAAAGCCTGCCCAGGGAGGCAAAGGTTGGCGATGAAGTAATCAGCGGATGTATCAGTATGACGGGTGTGTTGAAGATACAGACAACAAAAGAGTTTGGGGAATCCACCGTTTCAAAGATTTTGGATTTGGTGGAAAATGCAAGTTCCCGCAAATCCAAATCAGAGGATTTTATCTCGAAGTTTGCAAGAATTTATACTCCGGCTGTCTGCTATGCGGCGTTGGCACTGGCATTTCTCCCCCCTATTGTCCGTATGCTTTTTATGGGACTGTCAGCAGATTGGGGTGTGTGGATTTACCGGGCGTTGACATTCCTTGTCATTAGCTGCCCTTGTGCGCTTGTAATCAGTATTCCTTTAAGTTTCTTTGCGGGAATCGGTGGAGCAAGCAAGGAGGGCGTGCTGGTAAAGGGCTCCAACTATCTGGAAATCCTCTCCCAGACCAAGTATGTTGTTTTTGACAAAACCGGAACCATGACAAAGGGTGTCTTTGAAGTAAATGGTATTCATCACTCCACCATAGACAATGAGAAACTGTTGGAATATGCGGCTCTTGCAGAGAGCGCTTCTTCCCACCCGATCAGCAAGAGCTTACAGCGGGCATATGGAAAAGAGATTGACAGAACCCGTGTGGCGGATATACAGGAAATCAGCGGAAATGGTGTGACTGCAAAAGTAGACGGTATGGAGGTTGCTGCCGGTAATGACAAATTGATGAAGCACTTAAACATTCCTTATCAGGATTGTCATCAGACAGGTACGATTATTCACATGGCAATCAATGGGAAATATGCGGGACATATCGTAATCTCCGATATTATAAAGCCTCATTCTAAGGCTGCAATTGCGGAATTAAAGAAAGCAGGGGTAGATAAGACCGTCATGCTGACTGGGGATGCAAAGAAAGTGGCAAATCAGGTTGCCACATCACTTGGAATTGATGAGGTTTACAGTGAGCTTCTTCCGGCTGACAAGGTAGAAAAGGTAGAAGAACTTCTGCGGGTGAAGTTAGGCAAAGCAAAGCTGGCATTTGTTGGCGATGGTATCAATGATGCACCAGTGCTTTCCAGAGCGGACATAGGTATTGCTATGGGCGCAATGGGTTCAGATGCGGCAATCGAAGCGGCTGACATTGTTCTGATGGATGACGATCCGATCAAGATAGCAAAGGCAATCAAGATTTCAAGGAAATGTCTGCGGATTGTTTACCAGAATATTTCGATGGCGCTTGTAGTGAAATTTGCCTGCCTTGCATTAGGGGCTGTGGGAATCGCAAATATGTATCTGGCTATTTTTGCGGATGTAGGTGTTATGATTCTTGCGGTGCTGAATGCGATCCGCTGCCTGTTTGTGAAAAAGCTGTAAGAAAGGAGGGGTTCCTTTGGCAGAATATCAGGACAGTCAACTTTATGTCGGGTTGAAAGAAAGCGACTTGTACATTTTAACAGAATTTTTCAAGGTGCTGGGGAACCCTACCCGTATTCGCATCCTGCTTCTTTTAATGGAGCAGGATGCGAATGTCAGTGACCTGGCAGAACAGCTTGGAATGACCCAGTCTGCGGTGTCACACCAGTTGAACTTGCTGAAATCAAATAAACTGGTAAGGCGTCGCAGGGACGGAAAAATGATATTTTATACTTTGGTGGACGAACATGTGCCGATGGTTATTGAAAAAGGGACAGAGCATATTCGTGGTCGGTGAAAATGAGGTGACGATAAAATGACAATGGATGAATTAAAACCAAAACAGAGTGCTTATATCCATTCCGTAGGCGGAGCGGGCGCACTCAGGCATCATCTACTGGATATGGGACTTACCCCGAAAACAGAGGTTACGCTTCAAAAAATTGCGCCGATGGGCGATCCGGTGCAGATTGAGTTAAGAGGTTATGAATTGACTTTACGGCTTGATGAAGCGCAAAAAATCACAGTGGAAAAGGTTCATGCCAAAGCGGAAAAAACGCATGGCACACAAAGGGTAGCGGCAATAGAGCATCCGGGAGTCGGTGAACTTGGCAGGGCAAAAAGCTACCATGTCCATGATGCGGCAAATGAGATACCGGAAGGGGCAAAGATTACTTTTGCACTGGTGGGAAATCAGAATTGCGGAAAAACTACTCTATTTAACCAGCTTACGGGAGCGAATCAGCATGTGGGGAACTTTCCCGGTGTGACGGTTGACCGTAAAGATGGTACAATCCGCAAACATTCAGAAGCAGTTGTAACGGATTTACCGGGGATTTACTCCCTTTCCCCTTATTCCAGTGAAGAAATTGTAACAAGAGATTTTCTGATGGATACGTACCCGAACGGAATCATCAATATTGTTGACGCTACCAATATGGAGAGGAACCTTTACCTTACCATGCAGCTTATGGAGTTAGGGATTCCGATGGTGCTGGCGCTCAATATGATGGATGAAGTCCGGGCAAACGGCGGTTCTGTCCGGGTAAATGAACTGGAAGAAATTCTTGGTATTCCAGTAGTGCCGATTTCTGCGGCAAAAAATGAGGGAATTGAAGAACTGATTGACCATGCAATCCATGTGGCAAGGCATAGGGAAAGTCCCGACAGAGTTGATTTCTGTCCGGCAAGCAGTGATGAGCATGATTCCGTAGGTGCGGTACACCGGTGTATTCATGCGGCAATACATATATTGGAGCCGGAGGCAAAGAAAAAAGGGATGCCGGTGCGCTTTGCTGCTACAAAGATGGTGGAAAATGACCGCCTGATGAAAGAGAAACTTTCCATTTCATCTGAAAAAGCTGACATATTTGAACATCTGGTATCTGTTTTGGAAACGGAAACGGGGCTTGACCGGGAAGCTGTTCTTGCAAACATGAGATTTTCGTTTATTGAGGCTCTGTGTGCAAAAACAGTAGTTCGTCCCCATGAGAGCCGGGAGCATAAACGCAGTATGGCGATAGACCGGATTTTAACAGGCAAGTATACAGCGATTCCCTGCTTTATCGGGATTATGGCTCTTGTATTTGTTATGACATTCAGCTTTATTGGTGCGGCATTGTCCGATCTGATGGGTATGGGAATTGATACGGTGATTGCCCTGCTTGATGGGCTGCTTGGAAAGGCGCAGGTGAATCCGGTAGTTCACTCCCTTGTGATAGACGGTGTTTGCAGCGGTGTGGGAAGTGTACTTAGTTTACTGCCAACGATTGTGACTATGTTTTTCTTCCTTTCCATTTTGGAAGATACCGGATATATCGCAAGAGTGGCTTTTGTTATGGACAGGCTGCTCCGCAAAATTGGTCTTTCAGGGAGAAGCATTGTGCCTATGCTGATTGGATTTGGTTGCTCGGTTCCTGCGATTATGGCCACCAGAACACTATCCAGTGAACGGGATCATAAAATGACGATTCTGTTGGTTCCGTTTATGAGCTGTACTGCTAAGCTGCCAATCTACACGCTAATGATCAGTGCTTTTTTCCCAAGAAGCTATCAGGCGCTCATTATGGTTGGGCTGTATGCTTTGGGGATTATCTGTGGCATTTTATATGCGTTGATTTTAAAAGGGACGAAATATAAGGGAGCGCCGGTTCCCTTCGTGATGGAGCTTCCAAACTATCGGTTTCCTTCGGCAAAAAGCGTGTGGCAGCTTATCGTGGAAAAGGCGAAGGGTTTTGCTAAGAAAGCATTTACCATTATTTTTGTGGCTTCTCTTGTAATCTGGTTTTTGCAGACCTTTGATATAAGGCTGAATGTTGCGGCTTCTGCGGAAGAAAGTCTTTTGGCATTGTTGGGCGGGGTGGCTGCTCCATTATTTGCACCGCTTGGATTTGGAGATTGGAGAGTTTCTACCGCATTGATTACCGGGTTTACTGCCAAAGAAAGTGTTGTATCTACGCTGACGGTTCTTTTGGGCGGGGATGTATCTTTGCTTGGAACATTGTTTACGCCTTTTACCGCATTTGTATTTCTTGTATTTACCTTGCTGTATACACCATGTGTTGCGGCAGTTGCAACTGTGAAACGGGAAATGGGCGGTGCAAAGGCGGCGGCTGGAACGGTTGTGGTTCAGTGCCTGATTGCATGGGTAGTTGCGTTTATTGTCCGTAGCATAGGAATCGTTTTAGGGTTTGTATAAAAAATTATGCTATGAAGGGGATATTTACTGCTTAAAGGCAGCCGGAAAGAACATGGTTTAGGATAAAACAGTTACTTCTTGCGAGGAGAAAGGCTATGAATAAAAATATACAGAAAAAAACAGGCGTTCTCTGGGCAGAACGAAACTATAAACTGGTTCATTTGTTGCTGATATTCT
This sequence comes from uncultured Lachnospiraceae bacterium, assembly GCA_946558465.1. Taxonomy (GTDB): domain Bacteria; phylum Bacillota; class Clostridia; order Lachnospirales; family Lachnospiraceae; genus CAPEBR01. The sequence goes on along the minus strand of CAMNTM010000003.1, from coordinate 49,075 downwards.
TTATTTTTTCAGTGGTAGGATGGGTGTGGGAAGTAATGCTTGGATATGTGACAGGAGGTGTGCTTGTTAACAGAGGTGTGCTTCATGGTCCACTACTTCCTATTTATGGAAGAGGTGTAATACTCATTTTAATACTGTTAAAGAAACTTAGGAAAAGTCCGGTAGCAGAGTTTTTAGGAATCATCCTTTTGTCTGGGTGTATGGAATATTTCGTTTCGTGGTATCTTGAAATGGTTTATGATGGTAAGCGGTGGTGGGACTATTCGGATTACTGGTTGAATCTGAATGGCAGAATCTGCATGGAGGGCTTAATTCTCTTTGGCTTTGGGGGAATGTTTGTAGTGTATATTGCGGCACCATTTCTTGACAGTAAAATGCAGAAAATGAATTCCAGACACTTGATGATACTTGTGGTTGTTCTTTTGATAATTTATGTGGGAGATTCTGTTTACTCTATGAAATATCCCAATATTGGAGATGGAGTTACAGAATCTTCTGTCAGGGGAAAAATCGAATATTGTTCTATTATGCAAAAAGATAAAGAATTGAAACAAACAGAGAAATTTTTGTATTCTTGGGTATAGGAGAAATTGATGATGAATATGGCGAGTGTTGTGGTACTTGGTATTGTAGCTGGCTTGCTGGTGCTTTCGATCATAAGTTTCCGCAAGAAAGATACGGGAGGATGTGATGGAAATTGTGCTGAATGCGGGGTAAATTGTACAAGAAAATAAATAGACAAATGTAAATACCTCTGGTGAAGGTTCATTTGGAGGTATTTACATTTGTCCTTTGAGTGAAGTGCTGATGTAGCTTTTGCATCTGGGAAATAACCATATTCCAGATAGATAGTAAGAATTTTCATGGTATTTAATTTGTTTGAACTTTGACAATGTTTTCTGCTTGCCCGGACTTTTGATAGTACAATTTAATAATATCCTGTAAAGAAATGCTGGACATATGCTTTTCGGTTCCTTTTTGTATTTCGTTGTAGTAATCCTGCAGAGCCAGTTGGATATTAACCCCTACTCCGCAATCTGGATTGGTGTGTGTATCAAGATGCAGAAGCGGCTTATTTCCCTCAACAGCTTTATAAATATCCAAAAGCGTGATTTCCTCTGTGGGTTTTGCCAGGGAAGGCTTTGCATGACCGTTTACACTGGACATCAATCCTGCCTTTTTTAGTTTCATCATGATCTGTCGGACAAAAGCCGGGTTTGTCTGAATACTGTCAGCAATTACAGTGCTGCTTAGGTCATACTCCTGATGGATTGCAATAAAAGCCATGATATGCACAGCGTCACTTAACCGGGTAGAATATTTCATAAGAAAACTCCTTTGCTGTAAATTTAATTATAACAGCCACTTGACTTGGCGTGACTTTAGTGTTATACTTAAGACGAACTGTTATTTATATAATAACAGCAAAAATAATGAAAGTCAACGATAAAAACGAAAAGGGAGAAAAAGACAATATGAAATGGGAATATGATAAAAAGGTTGATACCTTGATTGAACGGATTAAGTGGGCAGATGCAATCCTCGTAGGGGCTGCCGCCGGGATGTCTGCCTCCTGTGGATTCAACTTCTTCTACCAAAATGACAGTTATTTCCAGAAATATTTGGGGGAATTCCATAAGAAATATAGGTATACTGGCGCTTTCAACGGTTTCTATTACCGGTATCCGTCTTCTGAGGCACGTTGGGCCTTTCTTGCCCGGGTGTGCTACATGGAGTATGAGTGTGAAACAGGTAAATCCTATTTTGACTTGATGGAACTGCTGAAAGGCAAGAATTATCACATCATGACAACCAATCAGGACTTCCAGTTTACGCGGGTAGTCCCGGAGGAAAAACTGAGTGCTATCCAGGGAGATTCCCGGTATTACCAGTGCAGCCGCAGATGCCACGACGAAATATTTTATAACAAGGACATGGTCTATGCCATGAACGCCGCCATTGATAAAAACCTGTGTATCCCGACAGATATGATTCCCCATTGCCCGCAGTGTGGCGCGGAACTGGAACCGTGGGTGAGGGGGTATACATTCCTGGAAGGTGAAAAATACAGGGATGAGTACAGAAAAATCAACGAGTTTTTAGAACAGAATAAAAACAGCAGGATTCTTTTTTTGGAGTTGGGTGTTGGCCGGATGACCCCTATGTTCATCCAGCAGCCATTTTGGAATATGACGTACTCCCTGCCGCAAGCCTATTACATTACGATTAATCCCAAAGATGCCCTGCTTCCAGGTGAATTGGAAGGAAAAGGAACTGCTATTAAAGAGGATATTGCGGTGATTCTGAAACGTGCAGTTGAAAAGCGGAAAAAATCTGGCGCAGGGGATGAAGAATAAAGAAAATCTGGAACTTCTGGCAGATGCAGTTGTAATCGGGGGCGGTTCTGGGCTTTCCAGTGCGGCAGGCTATAATCACTACCACTGGATGCCCTATCTGGAAGAACGCCTGCATGAGTTCAAAGAAGCGTATGGTTTTCAAATGAAGATGTTTTCTATATCTCCATGAATCAGGAAGAATTTTCTTCACCAGAGCACTTAAAAAGCAAAAGCCTGTATGCAAATGGTGAACTATCAGAAACTTTACAGAATTTGAAACAGATTATGAAAAGAAAGGCAGGAGCATGAAAATGAATGTATATCAAGAAATAAAGCAGGCCATCAATGAAGCAGATGGCGTACTGATTGGGGCCAGTAACGGACTGTCCATAGCAGAGGGGTATCATCTGTTTGCGGATGATGCGTGGTTTCGTGAAAAAATGGGGGATTTCAGGGAAAAATATGGTATTTACTATATTTTGCAGGGGATGGCGGTTTCATGGCCTTCTGAGGAAGAAAGATGGGCGTACTTCAGCCGGGTCATCAAAGAAAAGTGCCTGCAGGATGAACCGACGCAGATTATGAAGGATATGTATGAACTTGTAAAAGAAAAGGATTATTTTGTGGTCACGTCCAATGGGGAGGATCACTTTATACCGGCGGGGTTTGAGGAAGAACGGGTATTTGAAATGGAAGGCAAGCTGACAGAAATGCGCTGCACAAAGGGCTGCTGTGATGATGTTTATTCGGACAGGGAGGCAGTTCTTTGCATGGCGGAAAGAGAAACGAATGGCAGAGTGCCGGAAAGGCTGTTGCCCAAATGCCCAAAATGCGGCGGGAGTATGGAAGTAAATTATGGGGAGTACTCCTCTTTTCAGGGGAAAAAGAACTGGCAGGAAAAAGCTGCCCGCTATCAGGGATTTGTAAATCGTATGCGTGGAAAAAAACTTGTCATTTTAGAGTTTGGAGTTGGCTGGCGCAATCAGATGATAAAAATGCCATTTATGCAGCTTACGGCAGCAGAACCTCATGCAAAATATATTACCTTCAACAAAGGTGAGATTTACATTCCTGACGAGATACAGGGAAAGTCCATTGGTGTGGATCAGGATATTGCAACAGCACTGCATGAAATTGTGAAAGCGGGGTAAGGCTATGCAGGAAAAATGGATGGAGGGATTACCGGAATGGAAACTGATAAAACCTGTATTTGATAAGTGGAATGATATTCTGGAAAATCAGGTTACGTTTACGTTGGAGGATAGTGAAAAGCACACAGGCGCACATTGCAGGCGTGTAATGCTTTACGCATTAGCAATCGCACAGCGTCAGGGATTGCCGGAAAAAGATAAGGATATATTGGGAGCTGCTGCGGCATTCCATGATTCCAGGCGGCAGGATGACTGGCTGGATGTTGGGCATGGACAGCGTGCGGCAGATTATTATCGGGAATATTGTGTATCCCATAAACTGGATTTTGAACAGAAGTGCTATGATATTATTTATTATCATGATCGTGATGACCAGACTGGAATTGATGTCATTTCAGGAAGGAATCCATTAGAGCAGAATGGTGTGGTGCTTTACAAGATTTTTAAGGATGCAGATGCATTGGACAGATTCCGTCTTTCCTCCAATGGACTGAATATAAAATTTTTAAGGACAGAGGAAGCAAAAGGAATGGTAACTTTTGCAAAGGATTTAATCTGTCAAATGCAGGGGATAAAACCTGTGAAAAGTCCTGACTGCTATCTGATTGTTGTAGATATGCAGAATGATTTTGTATCAGGGGCGCTTGGAACAAAAGAAGCGGAATCCATTGTAAATGCTGCTGCAAAAAAAGCCAGAGAATATCCTGGTCATGTGTTTTTTTCAATGGATACCCATACAGAAGATTATCTTTCTACTCAGGAAGGAAAGCTGTTGCCGATAAAGCATTGTGTAGCTGGCACAAAAGGATGGCAGTTAGTACAGGAGCTGGAAAAGGTGCAGGCGGAACGAAACGGAGCAGTATATTATAAGTCAACCTTCGCATCGCAGCGGCTTGCGGAGGATTTGAGGGAAATCCATAAAGAGCAGCCTATAAAGGAAATTGAACTGATTGGGCTTTGCACAGATGTATGCGTGGTTTCCAACGCTCTCTTATTAAAGGTATATATGCCAGAAGTGCCGATTTATGTAGATGCATCCTGCTGTGCGGGAATTACACCGGATAAACACAGGGCGGCATTGCAGACAATGGAGAGCTGCCATATCATGCAGAGACAGCATTTATGAAAGAGGGTGATAGCATCGAACGAGTATTAGTGATTGAGTCTGAAAAAAGAAACATTTCTATTATTGATGAAATATTGGAGGGATTGAAGGAGCATCCTGAATTTGAAGTTATATGTCTGAAACACGAGCCGGTGCTGTCACTTTCTGGTTTGGAAATTGACCAAGCTCATCGGAAAGTATATTGTGGCAGTCAGGAAATTAGGCTGACGGCAAAAGAATATAACCTTCTCTGTTTGCTTGTAGCAAATAAGGGATGTGTTCTTACCTATGACCAAATATATCAAAAGTTATGGAAGGAGGAGGCATTTGGTAATGCAAACAACGCCATAGCCTGCCATGTCCATAACCTGCGTGAGAAAATAGGCAGATTATTGCCAGAGGGTTGCTTTGCCATTCGGTGTATTCGAGAGGTTGGATATTGTTTTGAAACAGACACAAATTGTGTTGTGGCTACATAAAGGCGGCTTGAAACTGAGCCGCCTTATTTTTTTGTCCGTTTTGTTTCCATGTTCCAAGTGATTTCACCGTAGTTCTTTATAATCAGATTTTAAGTGATATTCTCCCTTTTGTCATGTCGTAACTTGCGATATTCTACAGCGTTCCTACAATTTCACTAAAGCAGGTCTACAAAATCATTTTGTATAATTTTCCCCTATTGATAAGCTGTCATGGGGAAAAACAGATTTGAATGCTGTGCATCCCCAGAAAGGGGATGCCATGAATATACCATGGGCAGGGACAGGCTTTACGCCTCCAAAAATAAAACAATATATTCTTTCTGTACATACCGTAGTCCTTGAGGGGATTGCGGTATTTTTTTATTCGACATATTCCCTGCCAATCCCCATAAGTCCTCCAATATGCACCACCATTTTTAAGACAAGCGCACCTGCCTTACAGTGGGTGCGCTTTTTCGTTGTCGGAAAAAGGCTGTTTCTGACATTTTACCAGTCCCGTGCGCCACCTTCCAGTCTTGAATTTTCTGTTTTCAAAAATTTCAAGACTGGAGGAAATCTGAATGAAAATTAAATATGAATTTGCAGACGGGACTGTGTCGGAGGTCGAGGTGGAGGAATCCATCGGTGCCGTCATCATTGAGGATAGGCGGCTGGAGGACAACCTTTCCCGTAAGGAGCGCTACCACTGCTATTCGTTGGATGCAGCACAGTTTGAGGGTGCGGAGTACGCTGGCGGGGAAACGCCGGAAAGCCTCCTCATATCGGATGAGTACAGCGGGGAACTGCAGGAGGCGCTTGGCAGCTTGACGGAAATACAGAGGGAGCGTGTGCGCCGCCTTGCTGACGGCCTTTCCATCAATGAGATTGCCAGAAGGGAAGGAGTAGCCCCGAATGCCGTCATGAAAAGCGTAAAGGGTGTCCGTGAAAAGCTAAAACATTTTTTTGCGTCCAAGGGTGTATGAACCCGGTATGAAATCTCCGTATAGTGAAGGGCATGAAAACAGCCGCCCTTCAGAAATGGAGGTCATGGTTATGGAACACACGTTGAGGATCAGTGTTTCAAAGGAGCCGGCATCTGGCGGGATCGTGAGCTGCCGCCATATCTCCGTGAGGGAGCGTCTCGTGCGCTTCCTCCTTGGGGAGAAGCGTAGGCTGACCATCATCGTTCCGGGCGATTCTGTCCGGGAGCTGGCAGTGAGTGAAGTCATGGAAGGAGGAAACGTACATGGGAAAAGTGAAGTTACTGCTTGATGTCATCAGGGATCTGCGCTCCCTTGCAGACAGCCTGCAGGCCGTTGCGGATGCGGTGGCGGACAATGGTGCGGCGGAGGCGGAGCTGACGACCACAAAGGAGTCGGAGAAAGCGGGAAAAACCGGGAAGGGTGTCGCAAAGAACACGGCGAAGAAGGATGTGAAGCCTGCGGCAAAGCAGGAGGAGAAGCCACTGACGCTGGAGGAAGTCCGTGCAGTGCTGGCGGAGAAGTCCCGCTCCGGACACACGGAGGAAGTGAGGGAGCTGCTTGCAAAGCACGGTGCGGATAAGCTGTCGGAGATCGACCCGGCGGAATATGCGGCGCTGCTGGCGGAAGCGGAGGTGCTGTGATGGGAAGACACGCTTTATTGTCAGCGTCCTCCAGCCACCGGTGGCTTGCCTGCCCGCCGTCGGCAAGGCTCTGCGAAAATTATGAGGATACGGGCAGTGAATACGCACAGCAGGGCACCGACGCCCACAGCCTGTGCGAACACAAGCTGAAGCTGTCCCTCGGCATGGAGACCAAAGACCCGACAGAGGGGCTTGCCTTCTATGATGAGGAGATGGAGGAATGTGCCTGCGGGTATGCGGAGTATGTCCTTTCCCTTGTGGAAGAAGCAAAGAAGACCTGCAGAGACCCGGTGGTGCTGATCGAGCAGCGGCTGGACTTCTCCCGGTATGTGGAGGAGGGTTTCGGCACTGGCGACTGTGTGATTATCGCAGACGGGACACTGTATATTATCGACTACAAGCACGGCAAGGGCGTGGAGGTTTCCGCCGAGGGGAACCCGCAGATGATGCTGTATGCCCTGGGCGCATTGGAGCTGTTCGACGGCATCTATGACATTGACACCGTCCGCATGGCGATCTACCAGCCGCGCCGGGAGAATGTCAGCGTGTATGCCATGGCAAAGGATGACCTTCTCCAGTGGGCGGAGGGAGAACTTAAGGAGAAAGCGAAACTGGCCTATGCTGGGGAGGGTGAGTTCTGCGCAGGGGAACACTGCCGGTTCTGCAAGGCGAAGGCGGTCTGCAGGAAGCGGGCGGAGTACAACCTGGAACTTGCGAAGTATGATTTTGAGATGCCCGCCACGCTGGAGGATGACGAGATCGCGGCGATCCTCGTGAAAGCGGATGAGCTGGCATCATGGGCGGCAGACGTGAAGGAGTTCGCATTGCAGCAGGCGTTAAGCGGTGTGAAGTATGCCGGATTTAAAGTCGTTGAGGGACGTTCCAACCGGAAGTACACGGACGAGGATGCGGTGGCGGATACTGTGAAGAAGGCGGGCTTCGACCCGTATGAGCCAAAACTGCTTGGAATTACCGCCATGGAGAAACTGCTCGGCAAGAAGAAGTTTGCGGAGATTTTAAAGGGCCTTGTGGAGAAGCCGCAGGGCAAGCCTGCGTTAGTCCCGGAGAGCGACAAGCGGCCGGAGATGAACACGGCGCAGGAAGATTTCAAGGAAGATTAGTCAGGAGGAAAATCATATGTCAAACACAGCCAACAATCCAACGAAAGTGATCACCGGTCCGAATACCCGGTGGAGTTACTGCAACGCATGGGAAGCGAAGGCAATTAACGGCGGCACGCCGAAGTTCTCCGTTTCCCTCATTATCCCCAAGTCGGATAAGAAAACCATTGCAAAGATTGAGGAAGCCATCAAGGCTGCATACCGTGAGGGTGAGGCGAAGCTGAAGGGGAACGGCAGGAGCGTCCCTGCCCTTTCCGTTCTGAAAACCCCGCTGCGTGACGGGGACGTGGAGCGCCCGGATGATGAAGCCTATGCGGATTCCTATTTTGTCAATGCCAACAGCTCCACGGCTCCGGGGATTGTGGATGCAGATCGCCAGCCGATTTTGGATCATTCCGAGGTGTACAGCGGCGTGTACGGCAGGGCGAGCATCAATTTCTACGCTTTCAACAGCAATGGTAATAAGGGTATTGCCTGCGGGCTGAACAATTTACAGAAGATCCGTGACGGGGAGCCGCTTGGCGGCAGGTCCCGTGCGGAGGATGACTTTGCGGATGAAGTCGGGGACGAGGAGGATTTCTTGTCTTAACAGCATAATGAGATACAGCCACCGGGTGGTGGGGAATGGGCTTCTGCCTTTTCCCTGCCGCCCTTAAGGCGGTGAAAGGAGCTGGTGGAATTGAGGTGTATCAGTATTGATATTGAGACGTACAGCGATGTGGATTTGTCCAAATGCGGCGTTTACAGATATTCTTCCTCGCCGAATTTTGAAATCCTGCTTTTCGGATACAGCGTGGATGGCGGGGAAGTACGGGTGGTTGATCTATGCCAGGGAGAAAACATCCCTGCGGATATCCTGGCGGCGCTCTCAGATGAGTCTGTCACCAAGTGGGCGTTCAATGCCATGTTCGAGAGGGTGTGCTTATCAAATTACCTTGGGGAATGGCTGGAGCCGGAATCGTGGAAATGCTCCATGGTCTGGTCTGCCACGCTTGGCCTTCCGCTGTCTTTGGAAAATGTGGGCGCGGTGCTTGGGCTGGAAAAGCAGAAGCTGTCGGAAGGGAAAGACCTGATCCGGTATTTCTGTGTCCCCTGCAAGCCGACCAAGGCGAACGGCGGTCGGACACGGAACCTGCCGGAGCATGACAGGGAAAAGTGGGGGCGGTTCAAAGCCTATAACCTGCGCGATGTGGAAGCGGAAATGCAGATACAGCAGAGGCTTGCCAAGTTCCCGGTCCCGGATTTTGTGTGGGAGGAATACTGGCAGGACCAGGAGATCAACGACCGGGGCATCGGGGTGGATATGGAAATGGTCAGGAATGCAATCGCCATGGATGGGCGATCCAAGTCAGAGCTGTCGGCAGCCATGCAGGAACTGACGGAACTGGAGAACCCAAATTCCGTGCAGCAGATGAAGCAGTGGCTTTTGGAGAACGGGATGGAAATAGATTCATTGGATAAAAAAGCGGTGGCGGGGCTTCTGCAGGAGGCGCCGGAGCCATTAAGAACTGTGCTGACCCTGCGGCAGCAGCTTGCCAAATCCTCCGTGAAGAAATACCAGGCAATGGAGAATGCGGTGTGTGCGGACAGCCGTGCGCACGGGATGTTTCAATTCTACGGAGCCAACAGGACGGGGCGGTTCTCCGGCCGGATTATTCAGTTGCAGAATCTGCCCCAGAACCATATCCCGGATTTGGCGCAGGCGCGGGAACTTGTGAAAGCCGGGGATTTCGATGCCCTTGCCATGCTCTATGAGGATATCCCGGATACGCTATCGCAGCTCATCCGCACGGCTTTTGTGCCGCAGGATGGAAGGAAGTTCATTGTGGCGGATTTTTCCGCTATCGAGGCAAGGGTGATTGCCTGGATTGCCGGGGAGCGGTGGCGTCTTAGGGTGTTCGAGGGAGGCGGTGACATTTACTGCGCCTCGGCAAGCCAGATGTTCCATGTGCCGGTGGAAAAGCACGGCGTGAACGGGCATCTGCGGCAGAAAGGGAAGATTGCAGAACTGGCCCTCGGCTATGGCGGATCAGTCGGGGCATTGAAATCCATGGGCGCGCTGGAGATGGGGCTTGCGGAAGAAGAACTGCAGCCGCTTGTGTCGGCATGGCGGGATTCCAACCCAAGCATCACGGAGTTCTGGTGGGCGGTCGACCGTGCAGTGAAGGAATGCATCAAAAAGAGAGTGCCAACAGAAACACACGGCCTCCGCTTTGATTACCAGAGCGGGATGCTGTTCATCACGCTTTTCTCCGGAAGGCGGCTTGCCTATGTGAAACCGAGGATTGGCGAGAACCGGTTTGGCGGGGAGTCCGTCACTTACATGGGCATGGGCGGCACGAAGAAATGGGAGCGGCTGGAAAGCTACGGCCCCAAGTTTGTGGAAAACATTGTCCAGGCGGTCAGCCGGGATATCCTCTGCTATGCCATGCGGACGCTTAAGAACTGTGCGATTGTGGCTCATGTACATGATGAGATCATTATCGAGGCGGATAGGAGGATGTTCCTTCCTGCCGTCTGTGAACAGATGGGAAGGACGCCGCCCTGGGCGAAAGGTTTACTGCTCCGGGCGGATGGTTACGAGTGTTCGTTTTACCAGAAGGATTAGGCAGGGGGTGCATGATGGAACGGCTGCGGATTGAATACGGGACTGGATGCATGGAGCTTATTGTGGAGGCGTTCTTCCCCTGCAAAATGCCGGCGATGAGGAAAGCCGCAAGGCTCATCAATTCATACTGCTCCGATGAAGCAAGGGAGGAGCTGCTTTCGGAACTGCGGGAGCTGGCGAACGGGTATAAGGCTCTTTGCGATATATACAGAGAAACAGAAGAGGCGCTTCCTGCGGATTCCCCGGAGCGGAGGCACTGGAGGGCGCAGTTTAACAAAACGGAAGTCCTCCGCAGAAGGATGGAGGGTAATATCAGATTGATTTCAGGAGGCGGAAAGGGATGAGCAGAGCGGCAATGCAGGGGTGCAGGGCGCACGGCGACTGTTTCGCAAACAGGGGCGGCGTCTGCACCTGCTTAAAGGACAATGACTTTGGCGGGAGGGACTGCCCGTTTTACAAGCCTGCGGACACAGTCCGGAAAGAACAGCGCGGGCAGAATGGAGGTATGGTTGATGGGAATCAGCAGATATAACAGCGAGGGATACAGCGACCCGACGAGCCATGCGGCGTTATCGGGCATCAGGAAGGAGGAAAGGGCGGCGAAGCGGGCATACCGGCCGCTTGTCTATATATGCTCCCCGTTTGCCGGGGACAGGTCAGGCAACACGCAGAAAGCGAGGCGGTACAGCAGGTTTGCGGTAAAGAACGGCGTGATCCCGTTCGCCCCGCACCTGCTCTTTCCGCAGTTTCTGGATGACGGGAAGCCGGCGGAGCGGGCAATCGGCATGTTCATGGGTATGGTGCTTTTGGGGAAATGCGAGCAGCTATGGGTGTTCGGCAGCACCATATCCACGGGGATGGCGGCGGAAATCGAGAAGGCGGAAAAGCGGGATATGCCGGTCCGTTATTTCACAGAAAATTGTGAGGAGGTTGGATTATCTTGAAAATGACATTTTACACGGCGAACTGCAGGGGGAACGCAAAGAACAGCCTTTATCCCAACAGGCGCGTCATTGACAATGAGGATGACTGCATGGAGGTGGCGGCGTTCGACCATGTGTGCACGGAATTCAAGGGCTGCCGCAGGAGCGGGGATAATTTCCTCTCCTGCGATGTGGACGTGATGGACTGCGACAACGGCCATTCCGACAATCCGGCGGACTGGATTCATCCGGAAGACCTGGAAGGGAAGATCGGGAAGGATGTGGCGTTTGTTGTGGTGCCCAGCCGCAATAACATGAAGCCGAAGGAGGGGAAGTCCGCAAGGCCGAGGTTCCATGTGTACTTCCCGCATGACCCGGTCACGGACGGGGAAGCGTGTGCGGCTCTGAAGAAAGCCATACAGCAGAAGTTTCCGTTCTTTGATGCCAAGGCGCTGGATTCCGCCCGGTTCATTTTCGGGCATCCGGCAGACTCCATCCTGTGGCACGAGGGCGAGATCACCATCGACTGCATCGTGAAGCCGCAGGGCGGCAGGGAGATACCGCAGGGGCAGAGGAACGCCACCATGTCCCATTTTGCGGGGCGCGTGGTAAAGCGGTACGGCGCGACGGAGCGGGCGCATGAGATTTTCATGGAGGAGGCGGCGAAGTGCAATCCGCCCCTGGAGGATGCGGAGCTTGCCATGATCTGGCAGAGCGCCTGCCGCTTTGCGGAGAAGGTGCAGGGGCAGGAGGGCTATGTGGCGCCGGATGCTTATAATGACGAGTTCGGGCGGGAATCGCTGAAGCCGGGGGACTATTCCGATATCGGGCAAGCAAAGGTGCTGACCAGGGAATACGGCGTGGAGCTTCGGTATACGGCGGCCACAGACTATTTGCGTTTCTGCGGCCAGTATTGGGTGGAGTCCAAGCAGCAGGCAGTGGGCGCGGCGGAGGAGTTCCTCGACCTGCAGCTTGCGGATGCCAAGGATGAAATCGCCCGGACAAAACAGGCGCTTATGGACACCGGCATTTCAGAGGATGCCATCACCTCCGGCGGCAAGGCACTGGAAAAGAAGATCAGCGGCGGGCAGATGGACGTCTACCTTGCGTATATGTCCGCCCAGGCGTATAAGGCGTTCGTGATGAAACGCAGGGACATGAAATATGTGGTGTCGGCACTGCAGGCGGCAAAGCCGATGCTGGAGATTAGCGTTTCCGACCTGGATAAAGACGGCTTTCTGCTGAACACGCCGGACGGTACCTATTACCTCCCGGACGGTCTGGAGGGGAAGCGTGACCACAGCCCGGAGGACTATATCACGAAAATAACGGTGGCAGCTCCTGGTGATAAAGGGGAGAAACTGTGGCTGGATTCTTTGGACACTATTTTTTGTGGCGATTCGGAGCTGATTGACTATGTGCAGCAGATTGTGGGCATGGCGGCGGTGGGGCGCGTCTACATGGAGGCGCTGATTATTGCCTATGGGGAGGGAAGCAACGGCAAATCCACGTTTTGGAACACCGTAGCCCGTGTGCTTGGCACCTACAGCGGGAATATGTCTGCGGATGCGCTGACGATGGGATGTAAGAGGAACGTAAAGCCGGAACTTGCCGAGGCAAAGGGCAAGCGGCTGCTTATCGCATCCGAGCTGGAGGAAGGTGTGCGCCTGAACACGTCCATCATCAAACAGCTCTGTTCCACGGATGAGATTTTTGCGGAGAAAAAGTATAAGGACCCGTTTTCCTTCACGCCGAGCCATACCCTTGTGCTGTACACCAACCATCTGCCGAAGGTGGGTGCGATGGATTCCGGCATCTGGAGAAGGCTGATTGTGATCCCCTTCAATGCAAAGATTACCGGGAAACATGACCGGAAGAACTATGCGGATTATCTTGTAGAAAACGCCGCGCCTTATATCATGGCGTGGATTATTGAGGGCGCGAGGAAAGCCATAGGGAACAATTTCAGGATACCCCTTCCAAAGTGCGTGGAGGATGCCATAGCGAAATACAGGCAGGACAATGACTGGCTTGGGCATTTCCTTGCCGACTGCTGCGAACTTGGGGAGCCTTACGAAACGGGATCGGGGAAGTTTTATTCTGAATACCGCGCTTACTGTGCGAGGGTGGGCGATTTTGTCAGAAGCACTACGGAATTTTATAACGCCGTGGAACAGCGCGGGTTCAGGCGGGTGAAGAAGAAACACAGTATGTGGGTTCTTGGATTGAGGCTGTTGGAGAGCGACTTTTCAGAGTGAAGGGGAGAGGTCGGTGAGGTCTTAGTATAAAACCCCCTTTAGGGCAGTTTTTTACCTAAAAATCTTCTATAGAGAGGTTTATGGCAAGACCGCTCCGACCTCTCCCCCAATAGGAGGAGAATCATGTATATAAAAAATTCCAAAGGCACTACCATTATCAATTTTGACCATTTCGACGGGATCAAGGCAGAAAAATACAATGACAGCCTTTTCCGGCTGAATCTTTTCAAGGCAGAAGGCTGGAAAGGCTTTACCCGATTGGAAAAATTCACCTTCTGCATTGGGACTTTTGGCAGGGAACAGGCTGAACGGATTATCGGGGAAATAGAAGAAAGCCTTAAAAACCACGAAACCGTATATGTCCTGCCAGAATCGGAGGAAACGGCATGAGAGAGAAAACCATAGAGCAGAAATTCAGGGCGGCAGTCAAGGCCGCCGGGGGCTTGGCAGTTAAGTTCACATCCCCCGGTTTTGATGGGGTGCCTGACCGTTTGGCACTTCTCCCTGGTGGGAGGGTGGCATTTGTGGAAGTCAAGGCCACAGGGAAAAAGCCCCGCCCCCTGCAGTTGGCACGGCACAGGCTGTTGCGGCAGTTGGGATTTAAAGTGTATGTGCTGGATGACGAGTCGCAGATCGGAGGGATGATTGATGAGATACGAGCCACATGATTATCAGCAGTACGCCATCAGCTATATTGAGACACACCCCGTGGCGGCAGTCCTTTTGGACATGGGACTTGGAAAAACGAGCATCACGCTGACCGCACTGGGTGACCTTTTGTTTGACAGCTTCGAGGTTCATAAGGTTATTGTTATCGGGCCACTAAGGGTGTCAAGGCATACGTGGCCTGCGGAAATTGAAAAATGGGATCATCTGAAGGGACTGAAATACAGCGTGGCGGTCGGGACGGAAAGTGAAAGGCTGTCGGCACTCCGGAAACAGGCGGACATTTACGTCATCAACCGCGAGAACGTGCAGTGGCTGATTTCCGAGAGCGGCATACCGTTTGATTTCGACATGGTGGTGATCGATGAACTGTCATCCTTCAAGAACCACCAGACGAAGCGGTTCAAGGCATTGATGAAAGTCCGTCCGAAAGTGAAGCGCATCGTGGGGCTGACCGGCACGCCGAGCAGCAACGGGCTGATGGATTTGTGGGCGGAGTTCCGTCTGCTGGACATGGGGGAGAGGCTTGGCAGGTTCATCGGGCAGTACCGCACTTCTTACTTCCGGCCGGATAAGCAGAACGGGCAGGTGGTGTTCTCCTACAAGCCGCTTCCGGGGGCGGAGAAACAGATATACGATAAAATCTCCGACATCACCATTTCCATGAAGTCCACTGACCACCTGCAGATGCCGGAGCTGATAAATTCCAGATACACCGTGTATCTTTCCGAGAAGGAGGATTCGCGGTATGCGGATTTGAAGAAAGACCTCGTCCTGCAGTTGCCGGACGGGGACATCACAGCCGCCAATGTAGCATCCCTTTCCGGGAAGCTGTCGCAGATGGCAAACGGCGCAGTCTACACGGATGCCGGGGAGACGGTCGCCATCCACGAGCGGAAGCTGGACGCACTGGAGGACATCATCGAGGCGGCGAACGGCAAGCCGGTGCTTGTGGCATACTGGTTCCGGCATGACCTGGAACGCATCACGGAACGGCTTCAGAAACTGAAAATCCCATGTTCCAGGCTGGATACCGACAGCAGCATCCGGAAATGGAACGCCGGGGAGATCCCGGTGGCGCTGATCCACCCGGCATCCGCAGGACACGGCTTGAACCTGCAGGGCGGAGGGAACACCCTTGTGTGGTTCGGCATTACCTGGTCACTGGAATTATACCAGCAGACGGTGGCGAGGCTGTGGCGGCAGGGGCAGGCATCCGAAACCGTAGTGGTGCAGCACATCATCACAAAGGGAACCATAGATGAGCGGATTATGAAGGCGCTTTCCGAAAAGGACACCACGCAGGCCGCACTGATCGATGCGGTGAAAGCCGATTTGAAGATATAGGCGGAAATGCCGCCTTCAGTCAAAACTGCAAATCTGGGCCAATCAATGAAAATCAACGACAATCTCTGAAAATCCGGGGGAAGCAAATATATTTTGATTGGAGGCATGGCTTATGAGCATTATCTGGAAGTATCTTGACAAACGGTCGGCGGCCGTGGATGCATTGAAAGATTACAGCAGTATGAAATTCATCATCGAACACACGGATGATGAGATAAAGGCGGCATATGAGAAGATGGGCGGTGTCAGCAGCCCGCAGTCTGACGGGATGCCCCGCACACACAATCCCCATGCCGTGGAGGACAGGATGATAAAGGGCATTGAGGAGATCGATGTGCTGAAGGAGCGGTACCGCCAGGCGGTGGAATATATGACGTGGTTCCTCCCGGCATGGGAGGAGCTTTCAGAAGATGAACGGTATGTGCTGGAAGCCTTCTATGGCGACGGCAACGAATATGGCAGCAGCATTATCTATAAAATCGCAGACCATTTCCACATTGAGCAGAGTTCCGCCTATAACAAAAAGAACCGCGCGCTGCACCACCTCACCATCCTGCTTTTTGGGAAAAGCTGAAATTCATGAAAATAGGAGTGGATATATTTCCCCATTGACGGTAATATGCACCATACCAAAACGAGAGGAGGTGCAGGATGGCAGAAGAGGATGAAGTTTCAAGGATCATGGCGGTGGCGGAGAAATACAGTGATTACTTTAACGAGTGGCATTCGGACATCGCCATGGGCAGGAAAGGGCCGAACTTTTTCTATGTGTACAACGACCAGTACCGTTACTTTGAGGTGTTTGAGGAATTCAGCACGGCGGAGGAACTGGAGAAGCTGATCATCGGGACCATGGCGGAGAACATGGAGACCTTCAATGCCGTGGCGTTGGAGAACACGCAGAAGATGTTTGAAAACCTGGACATCAACGAGAATGTCGGCAGTTACGACCCGGACTTCCACATCTACAAGCTGCTTCGGCAGATGGAGATCATGACGGGGCAGTTGGAACACTGGTCGGAACTTGTGGCAGGCACATACCGGTCATTTGCAAATGTCTGTAAAGGCATGAAATTTGGCGGGAAAAAACCGGGCGGGGACACACATGAGTAATTCCGTGTAAAATGTTTGCCATATGGCGTGGTATACTGACATTATCGAAAACTGCATAAAGACAGACGGCCTTCGTGGGGAGCAGCCCTGCGGGGGCTTTCTTTATGCCCGAAGGAGGTGAGAACAATGCCAAGGAAACCGAAGAGGCCGTGTTCCTTCCCCGGCTGTCCCAAGCTGACAGAGGGGCGCTTTTGTGAGGAGCATGGGAAGCAGGAGAACCGCCGCTACGAGAAGTACGACCGTGACCCGGCTGTACGCCGTAGGTATGGGCGGGCGTGGAAGCGTATCCGTGACCGCTACGCAGCCAAGCACCCGTTCTGTGAGGAGTGCCAGAAGAAGGGGCTGCTGCGGCCGGTGGAGGAGGTACACCACAGGCTGCCATTGGCAGAGGGCGGGACGCATGACGAGGGAAACCTTGTGTCGCTGTGCCAGCCGTGCCATGCCAGGATTCATGCGGAGCGCGGTGACAGGTGGCATAAACATTAATTTATTTTATGGGAATCAGTGCTGTGTTGATTTATGCTGTGGAGGTTTCTGCTGACCCGGAGGGGCGGGTGAAATCTCTACAAGGGACCCGCCGGGGAACGGGCGTGGGGTCACACGCACAAAAACCGGAAATCAAACGGGGGATTGCCCTGCTCTGATTTTCCGTATTCCATAGGCTTTTTAAGGTGCTGCGGCGTTTGATTTCCGCAGCATTTTTTCAAACGAAATCAAAGAAACGGGGTGAAATCAGTGGCAAAAGACGGCAGCAACCGTGGCGGCGCAAGGCCGGGGGCGGGGCGCAAGCCCAAGGCGCTCACGGAGAAGATCAGCGAGGGGAAAACGGCGGCGGTCATGGTGGAGCCGGCCGAGCTGGAGGGCGTGGATGTGCCGCCCGTGAAGGACTTCCTGAAATCCCCGCAGAAGAGCGGGCGGGAGCTGGTGGCGGAGGAAGTGTACAACGAAACCTATGCCTGGCTGAAAGCAAGGGGATGTGAAAAGCTGGTCACCGTGCAGATGGTGGAGCAGTACGCCATGAGCGTGTCCCGGTGGATTCAGTGCGAGGAGATCGTGTCCTCCACGGGCTTCCTTGCGAAGCACCCGACCACGGGGGCTGCCATCGCATCCCCCTATGTCACCATGAGCCAGTCCTACATGAAGCAGACCAATTACTGCTGGATGCAGATATACCAGATCGTGAAGGAGAACTGCTCGGTGGAGTTCCAGGGGAACACGCCGCAGGATGATGTGATGGAGCGGCTGCTCCGTGCAAGGAAAGGAGTGTAGATAAAAATGGGTAAGACGACAACGGAGATGCAGCTTGTGCCGCTCTCAAAATTAGTGCCGTATGTGAATAACGCGCGGACGCATTCGCCGGAGCAGCTCACAAAGCTCCGCTCATCCCTGCGGGAGTTCGGCTTCATCAACCCGGTCATCATCGACCGGGATTTCAATGTCATCGCGGGGCATGGCAGGATTGCGGCGGCGAAGGAGGAAGGGATCACGGAAGTGCCGTGTGTGTTTGTGGACTATCTGACGGAGGCGCAGAAGAAAGCCTACATCCTTGCGGATAACCGCATGGCCCTGGATGCCGGGTGGGATGAGGAGCTGCTCCGCATCGAGATTGAAAGTTTGCAGGGTGCGGATTTTGATGTATCTTTGACAGGCTTCGGTGAGGATGAGATTGCAGACCTTTTCTGCGGGGATAGTGAAAAAGATGTGAAAGATGATGATTTCGACCTTTCCGCAGCGCTGGAGAAAGCGGCGTTCGTGGAAAAGGGAGATATCTGGACGGTAGGCAGGCACAGGCTGATGTGCGGTGATGCCACCAGTGCGGAGGATGTGGCGACGCTCATGGACGGGAAAAAGGCAAACCTCATCGTGACGGACCCGCCGTATAATGTTGCTTTCAAGAGCGGCAGCGGGCTTTCCATCCAGAATGACAGCATGGAAAACGGGGAGTTTTACACTTTTCTGTACAATTCCTTCCAGAACATGGCGGAGCATCTGGAGAAGGGCGGCGCGGCTTATGTGTTCCATGCGGACACGGAAGGGCTGAACTTCCGTAAGGCTTTCGTGGATGCAGGGTTTCACCTTGCCGGGGTGTGCATATGGGTGAAGAATTCGCTGGTGCTTGGCCGCTCGGATTACCAGTGGCAGCATGAGCCTGTGCTGTATGGCTTTCTGAAGAACGGGAAGCACCCATGGTACTCTGACCGGAAGCAGACCACCATCTGGAACTACGACAAGCCGAAGCGGAACAAGAACCACCCGACCTCCAAGCCGCTCGACCTGCTCGGCTACCCGATCAGCAATTCCTCCCAGGAGAACGCCATCGTCCTGGACACCTTTGGCGGCAGCGGCTCCACGCTGATGGCGTGTGAGCAGACGAACCGCATCTGTTTCATGTGTGAGCTGGATGAAAAGTACGCATCCGTCATCCTGCGGAGGTATGTGGAGGATACCAGGGATTCGGAGAATGTGTATGTGGTGCGCAGTGAAGAGAAAATCCCATACTCCGCACTGGTGAAGGAGGTGGAGACGGAATGAATGCAGATGCGATATATATCCATAGTAGTGAATCCTGCACTGGCAGCGGAGACACACCAAATCCGCAGACTGCGGATTCCAGACTGACCCTCGGCAGCCTGTTTGACGGCTCCGGGGGTTTTCCTCTGGGCGGGCTGCTTGCGGGCATCACGCCTTTATGGGCTTCGGAAATTGAGCCGTTCCCCATCCGTGTGACAACAAAGCGGCTGCCCTCCGTGGAACACCTGGGCGATATCAACAGCATCCGTGGGGATGAAATCGCCCCTGTGGACATCATCACATTTGGCTCGCCCTGCACGGATATGTCAGTGGCGGGAAAGCGGGCGGGGCTTGACGGGCGGCAGTCCAGCCTGTTCTACCAGGCAATACGAATCGTAAAGGAAATGAGGTGTGCAACAGATGGAAAATACCCAAGGTTTATCGTATGGGAGAACGTCCCCGGCGCTTTCTCCTCCAACAAAGGGGAGGACTTCAAGGCAGTCCTCGAAGCGGTCTGCTCCGTCAAAGACGAAAGTGTTTCTGTACCTGGATCTCCAAAGGGGAAATGGGCAAACGCAGGAACTGTCGTGGGGGACGGATTTTCCCTCGCATGGCGGGTGCTTGACGCCTGCTAATGTTTAGCTCAACATTACTGCGCTAATGTAAAGCGAAAAATAATGTAAAGTCGCCTCCTTCAAATGCCAGATATGCTGAAAAATTCATCGCTAAACTCAACATAATTCTTTACACTTTTATTGGATGGATCATCCCATCACAATAAAATATGGAGGTTTTTACACGATGAAAGAAACAAAAAGTATACCAGCCGCAGGTATCCGCGAGCTGGTCACAGCGGTTAAGGCACAGATGTCCGGGCTTGGCTACAGCCAGTACACCATTGACCGCATGGACGCAGTGTGGAAGAATCTGGCATCCTACTGCGAGGAACACAATGATGGCCTGCTGACAGCGGAATCGGCACGGGGCTTTGTCTGGGATCTGTATGGCGCTGTCCTGGGCG
Source organism: uncultured Lachnospiraceae bacterium (assembly GCA_946558465.1). GTDB lineage: Bacteria > Bacillota > Clostridia > Lachnospirales > Lachnospiraceae > CAPEBR01. The sequence continues at coordinate 28,833 of CAMNTM010000003.1, read as the reverse complement.
AAAAGGACGCATCACAGAACGTCAACAGGGCCGTCCACATACTGCTGGACTTCCAACAGTTCGGCATGATCTTTAAGCAGTCCCACATGACTCTGAAGTCCTTTTCAGATGCATTCAGCCCGCTGTTTGAAGGTTTTCTTGAAAAACAGCGCAAAGACGGCTTTGCTGAGGGCTCTGTCAGGACATGGCGCAGCCGGCTGTTCCGCTTCGAGTATTTCCTGGCAAACAGCGGGATAGACCGGTTCAGCCAGGTCGAGCTGCACCACCTGAACGCCTATATCGAAACGCTGGCCGGTTTTTCTTCCGGGACAGTTGGCGGGACAATCAAGCTCCTTGGAAGGCTGTCAGATTATGCCCTCGCAAACGGCTGGCACAGCAGGAGCTTTTCCGGCTCCCTGCCGGATGTGCGCCGCACACACAGCTACAGGCTGCCGACAGTGTTTACCCCGGAGGAAGTGGAGCGGATACTGGCATCCGTTGACCGCGACAATGCCCAGGGGAAGCGCAACTATGCGGTGTTCCTGCTCGTTGCCCGCCTGGGCCTGCGTATCAGCGATGTCCGCCTCCTCCGCTTTGATTCCATCGACTGGCAGAACAGGCGGATATCCATTACCCAGAAAAAGACCGGCGTGCCGCTGGAGCTTCCGCTCCCCGACGATGCAGGGTGGGCCATTATCGACTATCTTAAGCATGGACGCCCGGAAACGGACTGCGGGTACATTTTCGTGCGGCACACAGCCCCGTTTGATGCCCTGAAAAACAGCTTCCGCGAAACAGTGGTGAAAGCTGTCCAGAAAGCCGGGGTAAAAGTCCCTGCGGATAAGCCGGTAGGGATGCATTCCTTCCGTCACAGCATAGCCACGGCCATGCTCTCCAATGGCGTGAAGCTGACTGAGATCGCCCAGACGCTGGGCCACACAACGCCGGAAAGCACCCAGACATATATCAGTACGGATACGGAGCTGCTCCGCCAGTGCGCATTGGAGGTGGATCTATGAAAACATCCTACTTCACAGGCCCATTTGCCCCGATGTGCGAAACTTTTGTCGCCCAGAAAAGGGCCTCCGGCCTTGTATACGAACAACAGGCAATGCTCCTTAAGATGTTCGACAACTTCTGCAAAGGGTACGAGGTCCATGATTATACAATCACGAAGGAGATTGCCACCGCATGGTGCGAAAAGCGTCCGAATGAAAAAGAGATAACAAGGCACAACAGGGTTGCGGAAATGCAGCGCTTTGCGGTGTTCCTCTGCAGGCAGGGGCATCCGTCATACCTGCTGCCTGCCATCCCGAAATCCGGGGAGAAACATGTGCCGTATATTTTTACCAGGGAGGAAATGGCATCCATCTTTGACCGTCTCGATAAACTTGAGCCGACCAATGTCTCCCCGCACCGGCACCTCGTGTATCCACTGCTGTTCCGGATGCTGTATGGCTGCGGGCTGCGCATTTCCGAAGCACTGTCGCTGCGCCTGCAGGATGTTGACACAGCCAGCGGCGTCCTTCATATCCTGCATGGCAAGAATGACAGGGAGCGCATCGTGCCTATGTCCGACTCGCTCACCGGCCGGTGCCTCCGGTACATCCGGGATGTCCACCAGGATACCCCGGAAGATATGCCTTTCTTCTATACAAAAGAGAAAAAGCGCTACGCAAAGTCTTCCATAGAAAAAGCGTTCCGCGGTTTCCTCTGGGATGTCGGCATTCCGTACCGGGGAACCAGCCTTGGACCCCGCGTGCATGATGTCAGGCATACCTTTGTCTGCCACAACATCCAGGGATGGGCAGAATCCGGGATACCTGTTTCCAGCAGGCTTCCGGTGCTTTCAAAATACCTTGGGCATACTTCCATCAGCGCAACACAGTGGTATCTGAGGCTGACTGCGGAAGCATACCCGCATATCAGGCAGGTCTGTGAAGCGGAGCTTGGTGGGATGTATGCCGATCTCTTAAAATTCCTGCCAGAGGAGGTGGAAGATGCCGATGATAAGACCGACTGATTTTGCACGCGCCCTGTCCGGCTACTTTTTTGAATACCTGCCGGTGCAGAAAGGGCTGAGTGAAAATACAATACAATCCTACCATGATTCTATGTCAGTGTTCCTGTCCTACTGCGAAAGCGAGCGCCATCTGAAACGGGAAAAGATGGAGATCAAGGACCTTGACAGGAAGCTGGTGGAGGATTTCCTTGACTGGCTGGAACAGGAAAAAGGCAATTCGGCTGCGACAAGGAACCAGCGGCGCATTGCGCTGAATACTTTTTTCAAATACCTTCAGTATGAAAACCCGGAGCACGTCCTCCTCTGCCAGACGGTCTGCTCCATCCCAAAGAAAAAGCATGAAAAGCAGACAATCCGGCATCTTCCTGTTGACGCCATAAAGGCAATATTGAAGCAGCCAGACCAGCAGAGCCACAGCGGCAGGAGGGATTTTTCCCTGCTGTGCCTGATGTACGAAGCAGGGGCAAGAATCTCAGAGATTGCCGACCTGCGCATCGGAGATCTGAGCCTTGACAAAAAAGGAGCCATCGTTCATCTGCATGGAAAGGGCAAAAAAGCCCGGTCAGTTCCTCTTATCGCAGACATTTCAGCAGTACTGCGGCTGTACCTGCAGGATGAAAAGCGGTACCGTCCCTGCCTGAAAGATGAGCCGCTGTTCTGCAATCGTCATAAGGAAAAACTGACACGCGCAGGGATTTCCTACATTTTCCACAAGTATGCTGAGTCCGCCAGAATTGCTGAACCAGAGCTGTTCCCTGAGAAGGTGTACCCGCATATATTCCGCCACAGTCGTGCCATGCACTGGCTTGAAGCCGGGATCGACCTTCAATATATCAAAGACCTGCTTGGGCATGCAGATCTTACGACCACTGAGGTGTATGCACAGATCAACACGGAAATGAAACGTAAAGTATTGGAAAGCGCCCAGCCGCAAGAGCGTCCTGCCGCTGAATATCCATCATGGACGGAGGACAAAAGCCTGATGGGCTGGCTCGAAAGTTTCCGTGACATCCACTAAATAATCTACAGAATTATGCAAAGCCAGCAGACGAAAATCTACTGGTTTTGCGGCATTTAAGGAGGTGACTTTACATTATTTTTCGCTTTACATTAGCCCAATTTTGGGGAATCCCCCAGCGGAGAAAACGCATCTACCTTGTCGCAGATTTTGCAGGCGGGAGTGCCGGAAAGGTATTATTTGAGTCCGAAGGCGTGTCTGGGTATTCTGCGGAGGGCTTCCGTGCGTGGCAAGGAGCTGCCGGAGGTGCTGCGGATTGCATTGGAGCGGCAGGCGGCATCTGCCTGAACGACCAGGGCGGGCAGAGGATGGATGTGACGGATGACGTGACCTGCACTTTGCGGGCAGAGGCGCACCATCCTCCGTGCGTATTGGAATCGGCCGGTTTCTGCACGGAGCATTCCGCAAAGGCGCGTGGGATCGGGTATGAGGAGGAAACCTCGCCCACGCTCCGTGCAGGGACGGTCCCGGCTGCGGTGGCGCTCTATGAGAACCATTCGCAGGATACGAGATATACGGGGCCTTTGGAAACGGCGCCTACGGTCAGCTCCACCTACGGCATGGGCGGCAATAACCAGCCGTTCGTGGTGGAAACGCCAAAGACGCTGAAAATCCGCTCCGGCTGTGAGGGCGGCGGCAAAGGGGCGATCATACAGGATGACAAATCCGCAACTCTCTCCTGCAACAATGACCAGACGGTGTTCGTGCCTTTCTGCAAGGGGTACCGCGCCCACTACAAAGGGGATGCGCCGACCTGGAAGGACGGGAAGGTGGCAAACACGCTGAACACCTTTGATGTCGGGGAGAGCCGCTGCAATGAGCTGGTGGTGCAGGCATACGGCATCTGCTCCAAAGACAGCAATGCCATGAAGTCAGATAACCCGCACAGCGGATTCTATGAGGCGGACACTTCCCGGACACTGGATGGGAACGGCGGGAATCCCTCCTGCAACCAGGGCGGCATTGCCGTGGTGTCGGTGCAGGGCTCCATGATCGGCAGGGACGATAAGAACGGGCCGCAGGGCAGCGGGGTGAATGAGGATGTTTCCTTCACGCTGAATGCCACGGACCACCATGCGGTGGCGTACCCGACTTACTGCACAAGCAAGAATTCCCATTTCACGCGGGCGGAAAAGGAGCTGGCAAATACGCTGGTGGCTACAGATTATAAAGACCCTCCTGTCATCAATGATGTACAGACGGCATCCGGCAAGGAGGTGTTCGGCACACTTTCCGCAAGCATGGGCTCCAAGCAGTGGCTCGGCAACCAGGAGGCGTTCAGAGGGGACTACCATATCATGGAGCCGGAGTATATCGTCCGCAGGCTGACGCCGACGGAGTGTGCGAGGCTGCAGGGCTTCCCGGACTGGTGGTGCAGCGGCCTTGGGACGGAAGAACCCACGGAGGATGACCTTGCCTTCTGGCGGGAGGCCTTTGAGACCCATCGGAAGATTGCAGGGACTTCCACAAAACCTAAAACGGATAAGCAGATCATCAAGTGGCTGAAAGCCCCGCATTCGGATTCCGCTGAATATAAGATGTGGGGCAATGGCGTGGCACTGCCGAATGTTTATTTCGTGCTTTCGGGCATTGTGTATTACGCACAGTTCCCGGACTTTTTATTGTGACATTTTTTCTCACATATCGCTTGCTATTTCTGCCGTTCAGAGTGATTAATGTAGTACCGAAAAACGAAGGAGGTACAAGAAAATGAGGTTTGAATTCAACAGGACAGGGGCAGAACGGAAGGCTCTGGTGCAGGCGATGGGGGAGATTTTAGAGGCAAAGCCGAAATACCTCGGAATGCCGACAGCGGCTTACCAGGTGGATTACTTCCATATCGACAAGACCGGCGCGGTGGAGTTTGACGACCGGGCGGACAGTGAGGAAATAGAGAACCTGCTGGAGCGGCTTGCGGAAAGAGGGATTGTCGCAGCCCCGGCAGAAACGGCGCAGGAAGGCGGCACGGCAGAAGAAAGCGCGGATGCGGAAAACAAAGCGGAGGAGCCGGAAACGGAGGCACAGGGGGTAGATCTGGGGCTTACGGTGGCAATGCCGAGGGATTCCTTCACGGATGCCGCGCTGGAGAACCTGCGGAAGCTGGTGGATGCCAAAGGGAGCCTGATTAAAAAGGCGCTGGCGGTTGACAGCCTCCCGATTGAAACGGACGGGGAGAAGGTTTCCTTCCCATGGTTTGCGGATGGGCAGGACAGCGAATCGGTGAAAGCCTACACCCATTTCATTGCCGCCATCTGCGACATGGCAAGGAACCAGAAGCGCATCACGGCGAAGGAAAAGCCTGCGGACAATGAAAAATACGCATTCCGGTGCTTCCTGCTCCGGCTCGGATTCATCGGGGCGGAATACAAGGGCGAGCGGAAAATCCTGCTGAAGAACCTCTCCGGCAGCTCGGCATTCAAAAACGGCGAAAGGAAGGAGGCGGTCAGCAGTGAACTTTCCGAATAGGGAGATTGTGGAGCGTGTCCGCAGGGAGTACCCTGCAGGCACACGGGTGGAGCTTGTACGGATGGACGATGTGCAGGCCCCGCCCATCGGGACGCGGGGAACAGTCGAAGGTGTGGATGACACGGCGAGCGTCATGGTCGCATGGGACAACGGCAGCAGCCTCCATGCAATTTACGGTGAGGATGTGGTGCGCAGGATAAAGGAGGATGAATAGATGGAGCAGGACATTCTGAAACAGCTTTATTTTGGTGAGATCGTGCCGTGGGAGAACCGGAACGACAAGACGCCGGAGATGGCAGAGCTTGCGGAGCGCATCGACGGGGAGATTGAACGCCTGAAAGGGCTGTTGGACAGTGAGGGGAAGGCACTGCTGGAGAAACTTCTGGACGATGCCTCCGACCTTGAGTGCAAGACCATCTGCGAAGGCTTTAAGGACGGATTCCGGCTTGGCGCACAGATCACGGCAGCCTCCATGGAGGGCCTGAAAAAGCCATAAAATACACAAAAAACTGCGGAAAACATTGTGTAATATATGCCTCGAATTGACTTGCTATTATCCCCTTTTAGAGCGAATATGTGTACTACCGAAAGGGAAAACACACAAAGAAAACGGAGGAAAACAGCATGAACGCAAAGTTAGCAAGGCAGGTTGAGGAAATGAAAAAGCAGACCATCGGGGTTGAGGTGGAGATGAACAGCATCGCAAGGAGCAGGGCGGCGAAAATTGCAGCGGACTTCTTCGGAACAGGCAGGCATGAATACACGGCACGCAGGAACGGCTACGAAACCTACTCCGCATGGGATGCGCAGGGCAGGGAGTGGAAATTCCAGAAGGACGTGAGCATCGCGGGGCCTGACAGCGAAAAGTGCGAGCTGGTGACGCCCATCCTTACCTACGGGGACATGGAAACCCTGCAGGAGCTTATCCGGCAGCTACGGCACGCTGGAGCGAAGAGCGACGCGGGAAGGGGCTGCGGGGTACACATCCACATCGGGGCGAAAGGCCACACGCCGCAGAGCCTCAGAAACCTCGCCAACATCATGGCAGGCCATGAAAGCCTGATAGCGGATGCCTTAAACCTTGACCGCTGGAGGATGAACCGCTACTGCCGCACGGTTGACCCACGATTTTTGGAGCAGGTCAACAGAAAGAAACCTTCCACGATGGCGGCCCTTGCGGACATCTGGTACACAAGCCACGGCGCAAGCTACGGCAGGGACCAGCACTACAACGACAGCCGCTACCATATGCTCAATTACCACGCAACCTTCACCAAAGGCACGGTCGAGTTCCGGCTCTTCCAGTTCGACGAACCGGGCGACGGGCGCAGGGGCGGCCTCCACGCAGGGCAGCTTAAAAGCTACATTCAGCTCTGCCTCGCACTCAGCCAGATGGCGAAGGAAGTAAAGACGGCAAGCCCGAAGCCGCAGCAGAGCGAGAACCCGAAATACGCCATGCGGACATGGCTCCTCCGGCTCGGCTTCATCGGGGACGAATTCAAGACCGCAAGGGACATCCTGACAAGGAGGCTTGCAGGGGACGCATCCTTCCGAAACGGAAGGGCCGCTTGAAGGGAACGCAGGAGGTAGCCTCCTGCCACCTTTCCTGCCGCGGAAACGGCAGTGGACCGCTCCGGCGGTCTTAAGGTGGTAGAAGGGTGCCCCCTTCGGAAAGGACGGATATCAGAATGGAAAAGAGATACTACATTGCTTACGGCTCAAACCTGAACATCCCGCAGATGCGGATGCGCTGCCCTGGGGCGAGGATCATCGGCACTTCGGTGATCGAGGGTTACCGGCTGCTGTTCAAGGGCAGCCGGACCGGCTCCTACCTCACCATCGAGCCGCAGGAGGGCGCAAGCGTCCCCGTGGCGGCATGGGCGGTGACGGAGGAGGATGAGGCGGCGCTGGACCGCTACGAGGGCTTCCCCACTTTTTATTACAAAAAGGAAATGAAGCTGCCCCTCAAGGGCATCAAGACCGGCAGGGTGCGGATGCGGAAGGTTTTCGTCTACATCATGCATGAGGACCGCCCGCTTGGGCTGCCGGGTGAATCCTACATGGAAACCTGCAGGCAGGGCTACCAGAGATTTGGGTTCGATGAGGCATTTCTGGAACAGGCGTATGCTGACAGCGCGGAGGAATTTCCGGGCGGGTGGAAAGTGGGGGATGCCTGCTTTCTGGTGACCAACAGGAAAAAGGGCTGCACCGGCACCTACACAGTGCGGGGATTTGACGGAAAATATTTCTGCCTGCAGAACCGCAGGGGAAGCCGCTGCCGCGCATCCGCAGGGCGGATGTTCCGCGGCAGGGAGGCGGCGCTGGCCCCTCGGAAGGAAAATACGGAACCAGGAGGAAACCAAAATGAAGGAAACTGATAATATTGCGAGGATTTCGGTCTGCCCCAGATGCGGGCAGACCTACCACGGCAGGCCGGCAGTCTCACGGGCAGATGGCAGAACGCAGCTCTGCCCGGACTGCGGAACCAGGGAGGCGCTGGAGAGCATCGGCGTGGACGGGAAGGAGCAGGAACAGATACTCGAAGCCATCCACAGGTGCTATGGGAGGCATGGGCAGGACTGAAAAAGGCAAAGGAGGATGTTATGAGGCAAAGGACAGAGGTCATCCGGGAGTGGATTGACGCAAGGAAGGAACGGGGCGAGATCACAAAATGTATGTTTTACATCACGGTTCCGAAGGATACTGACATTTATAAGGATGAAACCATCCGGAAGATTGAGGGGATGCTTGATAAGAACCATGTCAGCCACGGCCATGTCGATACGGTCTGCGGTGCATGGAACCTGAACCGGGACTGGATTGAAACCGGGGAGATAGACTGCATTGTGGAGTTCTGCGGAGTGTACCCCATCGATTGGGATTTGGAGGATGTGGTGGGGTTTGAACGGATGGAGACCGAGGGCGAAATCATCGCCCTGGTTGACTGGATAGAGGACGGGAAGCACATCCCCAACCATTAAAATTACACAATTCCCACTGCGGATATTTGTGCAGCTTATGCCTGGAATTAACTTGATAAAATGTGATTTTAGAGCGAATATGTATACTGCCGAAAGGGAAAACAAAAAAAAACGGAGGACACAGACCATGAAAATCAACGATGCAATGAAGACCTACAGACTGCCGAACCCCACCACGCCGGAGGATTTGGAATGCAGATGGGGCAAGCTGCTGACCTTTGGCGATAAGGTGATTATCGCAGGATACTTTTACAACGGGCAGAACAAGCCCTGCTACTTCGGGGCGGCTTATGAATTCCTGGGTGACAACCATACCTGCGAAGGCGCCATCGAGCTGAGGGCTGCAAGCGGGGTTGAGTTCAAGGATGACGGCCACGCAATCGCCTGGGCAATGCAGCAGTAAAGACAAGTGGACATTCCAAGAGCGGAGCCGGAAGGCTCTGTGTCTTGTACCGATAGATTACGGCTTGCCGATGGCAGGCCAATTTTTATGCCATCTTTGGGGAGGTGATGCCGGTGGCAATGCGGAAGCTGAAAAAATACAGGCCAACGAAGTTCAAGGCGAAGGACAGCCGATACGACAAGGATGCCGCCGATTTTGCCGTGATGTTCATCGAGAGCCTCTGCCACACCAAGGGGACGTGGGCTGGGAAGCCTTTTGAACTGATAGACTGGCAGGAGCAGATTATCAGGGATATTTTCGGAACGCTGAAGCCCAACGGCTACCGGCAGTTTAACACGGCCTATGTGGAAATCCCGAAGAAGCAGGGCAAGTCGGAGCTTGCCGCCGCCGTGGCGCTGCTCCTTACCTGCGGGGATGGGGAGGAACGTGCCGAGGTGTACGGGTGCGCCGCCGACCGGCAGCAGGCTACCATCGTTTTTGATGTTGCCGCTGATATGGTGCGGATGTGTCCCGCTCTTTCCAAAAGAGTGAAAATACTCGCCTCGCAGAAGCGGATCATCTACACGCCCACCAATTCCTTCTACCAGGTGCTTTCGGCGGAGGCGTATTCCAAGCACGGCTTCAACATCCATGGCGTGGTGTTTGATGAGCTGCACACGCAGCCGAACCGGAAGCTGTTTGATGTCATGACCAAGGGCTCCGGGGATGCCAGGATGCAGCCGCTGTATTTCCTCATCACCACGGCGGGGACGGACACCCATTCCATCTGCTATGAGACGCACCAGAAGGCGAAGGACATTCTGGAGGGGCGGAAGATTGACCCTACATTTTATCCGGTGATCTACGGCGCGGATGAGGCGGACGACTGGACGGACCCCAAGGTGTGGAAGAAGGCGAATCCATCCTTAAACATCACGGTGGGGATTGACAAGGTGGAGGCCGCTTGTGAGTCGGCAAAGCAGAATCCGGGTGAAGAAAATTCCTTCCGCCAGCTCCGCTTAAACCAGTGGGTGAAACAGGCAATCCGTTGGATGCCCATGGATAAATGGGATGCCTGCGCCTTCCCGGTTTCGGAGGATGGCCTGGAGGGGCGCGTGTGTTATGGAGGCTTGGACTTATCCTCCACTACGGATATCACGGCGTTCGTGCTGGTGTTCCCGCCGCTGGACGAGGAGGACAAATACTGCATCCTCCCATATTTCTGGGTGCCGGAGGAAACGCTGGAGCTGCGTGTGCGGCGCGACCATGTCCCCTACGATGTGTGGGAGCGGCAGGGGAAGCTGATGACCACGGAGGGGAACGTGGTGCATTACGGCTATATTGAGAAATACATTGAGCGGCTTGGGGAGCGGTTCAACATCCGGGAGATCGCCTTTGACCGGTGGGGAGCGGTGCAGATGGTTCAGAACCTGGAGGGCATGGGCTTCACGGTGGTCCCGTTTGGGCAGGGCTTCAAGGATATGTCCCCGCCGACCAAGGAGCTGATGAAGCTGGTGCTGGAGCAGATGGTTGCCCACGGCGGGCATCCGGTCCTTAGATGGATGATGGATAACATCTTCATCCGCACCGATCCGGCGGGCAATATCAAAGCGGATAAGGAAAAGTCCACGGAGAAAATTGACGGGGCGGTTGCCACGATCATGGGGCTTGACCGGGCAATCCGCTGTGGGAATGATGCAGGGGCTTCCGTCTATGACAGCCGGGGGCTTCTTGTCTTTTAATGAAGGAGGGTGATTCCTATGGGATTTCTAAGCGGGCTGTTCAGGGCGAGGGATGCCCCACAGAACAGGACTTCCGGCAGCGCCTACAGCTTTTTCATGGGCGGAAGCACCAGCGGCAAGCGTGTCAATGAGCGTTCCTCCATGCAGATGACGGCGGTGTACTCCTGCGTCCGTATCCTGTCGGAGGCGGTGGCGGGGCTGCCGCTGCATTTTTACAGATATACGGATAACGGCGGGAAGGAGAAGGCAGCGGATCACCCGCTGTATTTTCTGCTCCATGACGAGCCAAACCCGGAGATGACTTCCTTCGTGTTCCGGGAAACGCTGATGACGCACCTGCTCCTGTGGGGCAATGCCTACTCGCAGATCATCCGCAACGGCAAAGGGGAGGTCATCGCACTGTACCCGCTGATGCCGGACAGGATGAATGTGGAGAGGGATTCCAAGGGGCAGCTCTATTACGAATACACGGTGAGCATGGATGACGCGCCCACGGTGAAGGGCAGCACGGTCGTCCTGCCGCCATCAGAGGTGCTGCACATCCCCGGCCTTGGCTTTGACGGGCTGGTAGGCTATTCCCCCATTGCCATGGCAAAGAACGCCATCGGCATGGCGATTGCCTGCGAGGAATACGGGGCGAAGTTCTTCGCCAACGGCGCACAGCCAAGCGGCGTGCTGGAGCATCCGGGGACGCTGAAAGACCCGTCAAGGGTAAGGGAGAGCTGGCAGTCCACCTTCGGCGGCAGCCACAATGCCAATAAGGTAGCAGTTTTAGAGGAGGGCATGAAGTATACTCCGATTTCCATTTCCCCGGAACAGGCGCAGTTTCTGGAAACAAGGAAGTTCCAGATCAATGAGATTGCGCGGATTTTCCGTGTGCCTCCGCACATGGTGGGCGACCTGGAAAAGAGCAGCTTCTCCAACATCGAGCAGCAGAGCCTTGAGTTCGTGAAATACACCCTCGACCCGTGGGTGTCCAGATGGGAGCAGTCCATGGCGCGGTCTCTGCTGACGCCGAAAGAAAAGAAGCAGTATTTTGTGAAGTTCAACGTGGACGGCCTGCTCCGGGGCGACTACCAGAGCCGCATGAACGGGTATGCCGTGGGGCGGCAGAACGGGTGGATGTCCGCAAACGACATCCGGGAGCTGGAGAACCTTGACCGCATCCCGGAGGAGCTGGGAGGCGATCTGTACCTGATAAACGGGAACATGACAAAATTGTCCGATGCCGGTCTGTTCGGCAGAAAGGACGGAGAGGAGGAATCCAATGAAAACGAAGAAGTTCTGGAAGTGGAGGAACCAGGCGGAGGCGGGGACGGCTCCGGAGGAGAGGACTCTGTTTCTGAACGGCACCATCGCAGAGGAAAGCTGGTTTGACGATGACGTCACGCCGCAGCTTTTCAAGGATGAGCTGAATGCCGGGAACGGTGACATCACCGTGTGGATCAACTCGCCGGGCGGCGACTGTGTGGCGGCGGCACAGATTTACAATATGCTCTCTAACTATAAAGGCAAGGTAACTGTAAAGATTGACGGCATCGCCGCAAGCGCTGCCAGTGTGATTGCCATGGCGGGCGACACCGTCCTGGTGTCCCCGGTTTCCATGCTGATGATCCACAATCCCGCCACCATTGCCTGGGGCGACCATGCGGAGATGCAGAAGGCCATCGATATGCTTTCCGAAGTGAAGGAGTCCATCATCAACGCCTACGTGTTAAAGACGGGGCTTTCCCGTCCGAAGCTGTCGCACCTGATGGATGCGGAAACGTGGATGGACGCAAACAAGGCGGTGGAGCTTGGCTTTGCGGATGAGATCATGACGCGGGCAAAGGCGGAGCCGGAAAAAGAGCCGGAGGAAGGCGAGGGGGATACGGACGGGGAGGAAGAAGAGAAGAAATTCCCTCCCGCTCCAAGCTCCATGCTGTTCTCCCGCCGGACGGCAAACAACGCCCTTTTGAATAAACTGGCCGCCAAGTATGGCGGGGAAAAACCGAAGGCGGATATCCAGGCGCAGGCAAAAATCCCTGCTGCGGATACAGAAACCGGCCGTTCCGTGGACGCACTCATGGAGCGGCTTAATTTATTGAAACGATAAGAAGGAGGATTTCATTATGACGATTCTGGAACTGCGTGAGAAACGCGCAAAGGCATGGGAGGCGGCAAAGGCATTCCTGGATTCCCACAGGAAGGAGAACGGCGTCCTTTCCGCGGAGGATGACGCCGCATACACGAAGATGGAGCAGGAGATCACCGACCTTGGGAAGGAGATCGCAAGGCTGGAGCGGCAGGAGGCGCTTGACGCGGAGCTGAACCGCCCGGTGAACAGGCCCCTCACGGGAAAGCCGGGCGGCAGGGCGGATGCAGACAGGGAGGATAAGACCGGCCGCGCTTCTGACGATTACCGGAAGAACTTCTGGAACGCCATGCGCTCCAAGGCGCCGATGCCTGCGGTCACCAACGCCCTGCAGATCGGCACGGATTCCGAGGGCGGCTACCTGGTGCCGGATGAATATGAAAGGACGCTGGTGGAGGCTCTGGAGGAGGAGAACATCTTCCGGCAGATGGCGAAGGTGATAAAGACCTCCAGCGGCGACCGCAAAATCCCCGTTGTGGCCACCAAGGGCACGGCGTCCTGGATTGACGAGGAGGGCGCGTTCCCGGAGAGCGACGACTCCTTCGGGCAGGTTTCCATCGGGGCGTATAAGCTCGGCACCATGATCAAGGTTTCCGAGGAGCTGTTAAACGACAGCGTCTTTGACCTGCCGTCCTATATCTCCCGCGAGTTTGCCCGCAGGATCGGTGCGAAGGAAGAGGAGGCGTTCTTCACGGGGGACGGCAAGGGCAAGCCGTTAGGCGTCCTGGCTGCCACGGGCGGCGCGGAAACGGGCGTGACCGCAGCGTCCGCCACGGCTGTGACGGCGGATGAGCTGATGGATTTATATTACTCGCTGAAATCCCCGTACCGCAAGAAATCCGTGTGGGTGTTAAATGACTCCACCATCAAGGCCATCCGCAAGCTGAAGGACAGCACCGGGCAGTATTTATGGCAGCCGTCCCTGACAGCCGGGGCGCCGGACACCATTCTCGGCAGGCCGGTCAGGACCTCTGCGTATATGCCGGCCATTGCCGCAGGCGCAAAGACCATCGCTTTCGGTGATTTTTCCTATTACTGGATTGCCGACCGGCAGGGGCGCAGCTTCAAGCGCCTGAACGAGCTGTTCGCGGCAACGGGGCAGGTGGGCTTCCTCGCCTCGCAGCGTGTGGACGGGAAGATGATCCTTGCGGAAGCGGTGAAGGTGCTGGAGCAGAAGGCAGGGGCTTCGGCTTAAGGAAAGGGGGCGGCGGTGATGGATATGGATGCGCTGCTTGAGAAAGTGAAGAAGAACCTCATACTGGAGCATTCGGCGGATGACGCGCTTCTGAAAAGCTACATTACCGCCGCTGTTTCCTATGCGGAAAGCTACCAGCATATCCCGGAAAGGGCTTACAGTGGAAAAGAAATGCCCGCCACCACGGAACAGGCGGTCATCATGCTCGCCTCGCATTTTTATGAAAGCAGGGACGGCAGCACGGGCGGATTCTTTTCAGACAATACAAACGCCGCACAGCAGGTGTGGCACACGGTGAACCTGCTCCTGCGGCTGGACCGGGAATGGAAGGTGTAGCGGATGGGTTTTGGGAAGATGGATGTTTTTATAGACATTGTCCGTATGAAAAGGGGTACGGACAGTGAAGGGTTTAAGAAAGACACGGAGGAAATCCTCGCTTCGGTCCGGGCATACCGGGAGGGGCGGCACGGCAGCGAGAAATGGGCGAACCGCGCCGCCTTTTCCTCTGCCACGGACCTTTTCCGGTTCCGGGTAATTCCAGGGCTGGAGGTCACGACTGACATGGCTGTCTTGTGCGGGGAGAGCCGTTTCCAGATTTCCTCGGTGGAGGATGTGAAAGGGCGCGGGATGTACCTGGAGGTACTGGCGGAGGAGGTGAAAGCCAGTGGCAAAGGCTGACGTGAAGCTGCCGGAGGAGTTCCTTTTAAAGCTCTCCCGGCTTGGGGATAAGACGGATGAAATCTGCGGGAAGGTGCTGGAGGCCGGCGCGGAGGTGGTGGAGGCGAAGGTGCGCTCCAACCTGCAGGCAGCCATCGGCAGCGGGACAAAGGAGCCTTCCCGTTCCACCGGGGAGCTGCTTTCCTCCCTCGGAACTTCCAGGCCCCTGCAGGACAGGAACGGGAACTTCAATGTGAAGATCGGCTTTTCCGAGCCGAGGAGCGGCGGGGGCAGCAATGCGAAGATTGCCAATATCATCGAATACGGCAAAAGCGGGCAGCCGGCAAAGCCGTTTCTGAAACCCGCTAAGACCGCCACACGGAAAGCCTGTGTGGATGCGATGCAGGAGCGTTTTGAACGGGAGGTGGACGGATTATGAGTCTGCTGTCAGAGATAAAAGCAGTGGCGGAGGGGTGCGGCATCCCGGTGGAGACCGGGGTGTTCTCCGGCACGCCGCCGGACTTATACCTGGTGGCCACGCCCCTTGGGGACAGCTTCGGGCTGCACGCCGACAACGCGCCGGAATACGAAACGCAGGAGGCGAGGCTTTCCCTGTTTTCCAGGGGAAACTACACGGGGCATAAAAAGAAGCTCGTAAAAAAGCTGCTTGCAGAGGATTTTACCATTACGGACAGGCGGTACATCGGGCATGAGGATGATACCGGCTTCCACCATTATGCCATTGACGTGGCGAAACTGTATGGATTGGAGGAATGAAGCATGGCTACGATTGGCCTTGACAAATTATTTTATGCGAAGATCACGGAGGATGAGGACGGGAATGAGACCTATGCCACGCCCACATCCCTTGCCAAAGCGATGACCGCCGAGCTGTCCGTGGAGCTTGCGGAGGCGACGCTGTATGCGGACGACGGGGCGGCGGAGATCGTGAAGGAGTTCCAGAGCGGGACGCTTGCCCTCGGCGTGGCGGACATCGGCCCCAAAGTGGCGGAGGATCTGACCGGGGCGAAGATTGACGACAACAAGGTGCTGGTCTCCGCGTCCGAGGACGGCGGCGACCCGGTGGCGGTGGGGTTCCGGGCAAAGAAGGCAAACGGGAAATACCGTTACTTCTGGCTGTACCGCGTGAAGTTCGGCATCCCCGCCACCAATCTCACCACCAAGGGCGAGAGCATCGAATTTTCCACGCCCACTATTGAAGGGACGGTGCTGCGCCGGAACAAGGTGGACGGCAAGGGGAACCACCCGTGGAAGGCGGAGGTTTCCGAGGATGACACGGGCGTTTCCGCTTCCACGATTGCAGACTGGTACAAGAATGTATATGAGCCGTCCTTCACAGCCCAGGAGGAATCCGGCGGCATGGGCGGGACAGAATAAGGAGGTTTTGAGGCATGGACGGAGAAAGGACAGCAGTGGTCACTATCGGCGGGACGGAGTATGGAATGCTCCTGACCACGAGGGCGACAAAGGAGATCGCGGGACGTTACGGAGGGCTGGAGGACCTGGGCGAGAAGCTGATGAAGTCGGAGAACTTTGAAATGGCGCTGGATGAGATTGTGTGGCTGATCACGCTTTTATGCAACCAGCCGATACTGGTACACAACCTGAAAAACCCGCAGGATAAAAAGCCGGAGCTGACCGCCGAGGAGGTGGAGCTTTTAACTTCCCCTCTGGAACTGGCAGGCTATAAGAACGCCATCATGGAGGCCATGTACAAAGGCACGAAGCGGAACATCCAGAGCGAGGAAAATGCGGGAAAAAACGGAGCGGTCGGGTAAGCGATGAAGAACTGTTTACCCGGCTTTTATATTACGGCGTCGCACAGCTCCACCTTTCCATGGATGAAACGTGGCTGACGCCGTTTGGCCTGCTTATGGACCTTTGGGAGTGCCATAAGCAGTTCATGGGCTTTGCGAAGCCGAAGCGGGAGCTGACCATTGATGATGTGATACCATACGGCATTTAAGGGAAGGGGGTGCGGCTGCATGGCGGATGATTTTGGGCTGCGGATAGGCGTCGAGGGCGAGAAGGAATTCAAAAAGGCGCTGGCAGAAATCAACCAGTCCTTCAAGGTCCTCGGCTCCGAGATGAAACTGGTGTCCTCGCAGTTTGACAAAAACGACAGTTCCGTGCAGGCGCTCTCCGCCCGGAACACGGTGCTGAATAAGGAGATCGATGCGCAGCGGCAGAAGGTGGAGACCCTGCGCTCCGCCCTGCAGAACGCAGCGGAGTCCTTCGGGGAGAATGACCGCAGGACGCAGAACTGGCAGGTACAGCTCAACAATGCGGAGGCCGCCTTAAACGGCATGGAGCGGGAGCTTTCCCAGAACGAGCAGGCCATTGAAGCGCTAAATAACCAGGAGGAACAGGCCGTGGACGCCACGGAGCGGCTCACCCAGGAGATTTCACGCCAGGAGGAGGAACTGGCGGGATTGAAACGCGCCTACTCCAATGCCGTGCTGGAATACGGGAAAGGCTCCAGCGAGGCAAGGGAGCTGGAAGGGCGTATCGCAGACCTTTCCGGGGAGCTGGAGGAGAACCGTGACACGCTGCGGGAGGCTTCCGACAGCACGAAGGATTTTGGGGACGCCATGGAGGACGCCTCGGACGGGGCGGGGAAACTCGGCTCCGGGCTTTCGGCGGCGACGGTCGCCATGGGGAACCTCATCTCCTCCGGCATCCAGGCGGCGTTAAACGGCATCAGGGAATTAGGGAGCGCCATCTGGAACCTTGACGAAGCCACGGAGGAATACCGGACGGCGCAGGGAAAACTTACCACGGCTTTCGAGGCGGCGGGGTACAGCGGGGAGGCGGCGCAGAAATCCTACACCGAGTTTTACAAGATTTTAGGCGATACGGACACGGCAGCCGAAGCCTCGCAGCTACTGGCGCAGCTTGCGGAAAACGAGCAGGACATCACCAAATGGACAAATATCGCGGCGGGCGTCTGCGGCACGTTCGGTGACGCCCTGCCGATTGAAGGGCTGATTGAATCCGCCAATGAGACCGCCAAGGTGGGGCAGGTTACCGGCTCCCTTGCGGACGCCTTAAACTGGGTGGGGATCAGCGAGGATGAATTCAATGAAAAGCTGGCCGCCTGCTCCGGGGAGAGCGAAAGGAACCGCCTCATCATGGAGACCCTTTCCGGGACGTATGACGAGGCGAGCCAGGCGTTCTACCGGAACAACGAGGCGCTGGTCGCCTCAAGGGAAGGCCAGGCGCGGATGGATGAGACGCTGGCAGGGCTTGGGGAGACCATCTCCAATGTAAAAAATAACCTGCAGGCGGAGTTCCTCCCCGCCATTGCGGACGTGGTCTCCTCATTTACGGACATGGTGAACGGCGTGGAAGGGGCGGACACGGCATTTGCGGAGGCAGTCACGGGGCTGGTGGACACGGCGGTGGCCATGCTGCCGCAGTTCGTCAGCACAGGCACGCAGATGCTGGCATCCCTCCTTTCCGGCATCATACAGAGCCTCCCGGCAATCGTGGAGGCGGCGGTGCAGATCGTGTCCACCCTTGCCGCGGGCATCGGGGAATCGCTGCCAACATTGGTGCCTGCCATCGTGCAGGCGGTCGCCACGATTGTGCAGACCCTCGCGGATAACCTCCCGATGATACTGGAGGCCGCCCTGCAGCTTATTATGGGGCTGGCGCAGGGACTGTTAGATGCCATCCCGGTTCTGACAGAGGCGCTTCCGCAGATCATTGCCTCTATCGTAGACTTCCTGATTGGGGCAGTCCCGCAGATCATTGACGCAGGGATACAGCTTCTGACCTCGCTGGTCTCGGCTTTGCCTGAGATTATCACGGCAGTCGTGGCGGCAATCCCGCAGATCGTTGACGGGCTGGTGACGGCAGTGCTTGGGAGTATCCCGCAGCTTATCGATGCCGGGATGAAGCTGCTGGTTTCCCTGATACAGAACCTCCCGCAGATCATCACCACGGTGGCGGGCGCAATCCCAAAGATCGTGGCCTCTCTGGTGAACGCCATCGCCGGGAACGTGGATAAGATCATCCTTGCCGGCGTGAAGCTGCTGGTTTCCCTGGTTAAAAACCTGCCGCAGATCATTGTGTCGATTGTGAAGGCAGTGCCGCAGATTATAGCGGCGATTGTGAAGGGATTTGCCGGCGGCGCGGCGCAGATGGCAGGCATTGGTTTGAACCTGATCAAGGGAATCTGGAACGGCATCGGTGACGCGGCATCCTGGCTTTGGGGCAAGGTCAGCGGCTTCTGCTCCGACCTCATGGGCAAAATAAAAGGCTTCTTCGGCATCCATTCTCCGTCCACGGAAATGGCGTGGGTGGGCGAGATGCTGGTGGAAGGTCTGGCAGGCTCCATCGAGGATAACGGCGGCGAGGCGGTAAAAGCCGCCGAAGGACTGAGCGAGGGCATCTCCGATGTGATGAATGGGCTGGCGGAGGACATGAAGACCTCCATCCCGACCGATTTCAAGCTGGATGCGGACGCTTCGGTCCGTTCCGTGACAGACGGCATGGCAGGCATGAAGGGAAAGGATATGTTCGGTTTCGCTTCGCTCATCACCATCCAGCAGATGATCGTCCGCAGCGAGGACGACATCCGCAAGATTTCACAGGAACTTTATAACCTGATCCAGACCGGCTCCCGTGCGGGCGGCCGGATCATCACTGCATAAAGGAGGCGGCTATGGGATTTACTTTCAACGGAACCACATCCAAAAGCATGAAGATACGGGCAAGGCTGTCCTCCTGGCAGGCTTCCCCTTCCCTGCGGAATTTTTACGAGACCGTGCCGGGGAAGGCGGGGGTGGCGGACTTCGGCTGTGACAGCGCGGAGCGTACCATCAAAGTGGAATGCAGCGTCTTCCCGCAGAAAAACTTCCCGGCACTGGTGGCGGTGCTGGATAACATGGCGGAGTGGCTCGACCCGACAAGGGGGCAGGGGCAGCTTATTTTAGATGATGTGCCGGACCGGTATTTCATGGCGAGGCTTTCAGAGGCGGTGGACTGTGAGCGTCTGCTCCGCTCGGCGGGGCAGTTCACGCTGTCCTTTATCTGCCCGGACCCATACGCCTATGCCCTGGCGGATGAAACCTATATATTTTCGGAAACGGGGGCGCACATGGCGGTGCGGCATACGGGCAATACAGACTCCTGTCCGGTGTATGCGTTAAAGGGCAGCATCCCTTCCGGCACGGGCAGCTATGTGTCCATCATTACAAACGGGACGGAGCTTCGTGTGACGGGGCCGCTTGCCGCAGGGGAAACGCTGCTGGTGGATTCCGACCTGGTCACGGCAAAGGTGGTGGATGCCTCCGGGAACACGCTGCGCAACGGACTGCCGCTGCTGGCGGAGCTGAATTTCCCCGTGCTGTCCAAAGGGCATAACACGGTGGCGGTTTCCACGGCAGGGAATACGGCATTTGCAGAATTAAAAATACAGGCGGGGAGCAGATGGAGGTGACGGGATGGCGGTCAAAAGCACGCTGAACAAGCAGACGGATTTCACGGGGGAGTTCCCGGCAGAATATGCAAAAGACGGGCTGTGGCGGTTCAATGAAAATGCCCCGGATGCAGACACAATGCTTTCTGATTCCTCCGGCCAGGGCAGGAAGATGTTTGTCTCCGGCTGGTCCGGTACGAGCGCCGGTTTCCGGGGCGGGCAGAAGGGGCGGCACTTCCGCATGAACATCACGAACCCTGCCTCGGAGAAAACCTATCTGAAGGTAACGAATGACGGCAGCATTTTTTCAAGCCTTGGGGAACGGATCGCTGTGGGCGGCTGGATGAACCCGACCACCTATTCCATCGGCAACACCTACACGCCCATCTTCAACACCAGGCAGGGGCCGGGGCAGCCGATCTTTTATCTGTCCCTCATCCGGGGGAAGCCGAGGATCATGCTCTATAATTCCTCCGGCGCGCTGATCCTGGATGAGTCGGTGGCGCCGCCCTTTTCCTTTGCGAACAACGGGTGGTACTTCCTCGCCTGCGTGATCGAGCCGGGGAACAAAAAAGCGCAGTATGTCATAGGCGACCGGGAAAGCGGGGCGGTGTGGGTTTCCGCGGCGCTTTCCTTCACGGGGGAGCTGAACCGCTCCTGCACGGCAGACCTCATCATGGGGATGAATGCCGGTTCCTACTGGTATGCAGGGGGCTTTGATGACTGGTTTTTAGACTGCGATTCGCAGCTCACAGCAGAGGGCCTGGCGGATTATTTCAGGAAATCCCTCTGCGCCAACGGCGGCGACACCTCCGGGGAGGCGGACGCCCTCACGGAGCCGGGATGCGTGACGCTGCGGAAGGGCAGCGGCGGCGCCTATCCGGAGACCGGGCAGCTTACGACGGCCCCTGCGGAATGCCTGCTTGCCGGGACGGG
Organism: uncultured Lachnospiraceae bacterium; assembly: GCA_946558465.1. Lineage (GTDB taxonomy): Bacteria > Bacillota > Clostridia > Lachnospirales > Lachnospiraceae > CAPEBR01. The sequence continues at coordinate 7,874 of CAMNTM010000003.1, read as the reverse complement.
GCGGGTGTCAGTAAAGAGCGAATACACGGCAGGCGTTACGGCGGTCTCCCTGGTGGAAACATCAACATCCGACGATTTGGAGGAATGGACGGCATGGCAGGCTGTCGGGAGCAGCGGCGAGCTGCAGTCCCCCAACCAGAGGTACATCCGCTACCGGGTGACATTTACCACAACGGACACTTCCAAAACGCCGAAGCTGATGGAGATACAGTTGCATGACATCCCAAAGCCGCCGTATGAGCGGCTCGGCTTTGCCCGCCCGGTCATTCTTGATTCCAACGGGGCATGGGAGGCGGTGCTGGAAAACGCCTTTGACATTATGGTGACGAGCGAGGTGAACGGGGCGGACACCCTGGAATTCAAGCTGCCGTTCCGGGATTCCAAGCGCCCGCACCTGGATAATGAAAAGCAGGTGCAGATCGTGAATGATGTGTACCGCATCCGGACGCTGACCGATGACAAGGGGGCGGACGGGAAAGTGGTGACCTCGGTGTATGCGGAGGCGGCCTTCTATGACCTGGCTTTCTCCGTGGAAAAGGCAGCCGTCAATTTCAATGCGGACACGGCGGAGGCGCCGATGGCATACGCGCTGGAAGGCACGGACTGGAGCGTGGGGAACGTGACGGTGCGGACAAAGCGGACATGGCAGAGTACGGAGAAGAACGCCCTCTCCATCCTGCGGCAGGTGCAGAACATCCACGGCGGCGACCTGATCTTTGACTGCGCCAACCATCTGGTGCATCTTCTGACTTTCGGCGGCACGGACAGCGGTGTGTTATTTGCCTACCGCAAAAATATGAAATCCATCCAAAGGGTGGTGGACACCAGAAGCCTTGTCACGAGGCTGTACGCCTACGGGAAGGACGGCATGACCTTTGCCAGCATCAACGGCGGGAAGGAATATGTGGAAAGCTACGCCTATACAGACGAGGTGCGGACTTCCACGCTGGACTGCTCCAGCTTCACGAACCCCTACCAGATGCTGGAGTTCGCAGAAATGCGGCTTGCGGACTATGCGAAGCCCCGGATTTCCTATGTGCTTTCCGCCATGGACTTATCCGTGCTGACGGGGTATGAGCATGAGACATGGGATTTGGGCGACATCGTGACGGTGGATGACCGGGACTTAAACCTTTCCGTGAAGACACGCATTGTGCGGCGGCAGTATAACCTGCAGGAGCCGTGGAACACGGTGCTGGAGCTTTCCACCACGCTGCGGGAATTGGGCGATTCCTCGGCGCAGTGGGATAAGGCGGCGGATGTGCTTTCCAATACGGATGTCATCGACCGGCAGGAGGTGAAGGACATGGTGCCGTTCAACCACCTGCGGAATTCCCGCGCCGACAGCGGCATGAATTACTGGCTGAATTCCGGCTTTGAAGTGGATGCGGAAAACGGGGTGTCCGGCACGGCATCCTTCAAATGTGTGGGCGCGGCAGGCATGACAAAGAGCCTCGCGCAGACGGTGTACCCGGCAAGCCGGAACAGTTACACCTTTTCGGCGCAGATCGCCTCGGAGAATCTGAAAAAAGGGGCAGGCGGGCAGGTGGGCATTGAGGTGACCTTTGAATATGAGGACGGAACCACGGAAACGAGGTTTATTGATCTGCTGTAGATTTGGAAAGGCGGTGGAGTATGGCATTTTTCACGCAGGCGGCGCAGGACGTGTCGCCCAGGGGGTATGAGCGGCTCAAATCCATCACCGTGCGGGTGTGCGTGACGGACTGCACGGGGGAGTTTTACATCACGGATATGCTCCTGCAGGGCGGCTCCATCGCAACGGGGTGGGTGGGCCATGTGAGCGAGATACAGTGGACGCTTGACGGATAGGGGGCAGGGCTATGGCAGAATTCACACGGTTTGCGGAAACGCTGGAATGCAAGAAGGATATGCGGGTGGTGGCGGTGACCGTGAAGCCGCTGGTCTCGGACTGCACCGGCCGGATCTGGTTCACCGACCTCATGGCGCAGGAGGGCGACCGGCTGACGGGATATGTGATCCACACGGAAACGGTGATGGAAAAGTACCGTGAAAATGGAGAGATCGTGCCGCCGAGGTTTTATAATGGTCTGGTGCGATCCAGCGCAACGCTGGTGGCGTTCAACCTGGGGCAGACCTCGGCGGGGCTGGACGTCAGAGTGTACCCGGTGCAGGACATGGCGGCGGGCAGCATAGAGCTGTCTTTGGGGGCAGGGGCGCATAAGGCGAAATTCCTCTCGGCGGCAAAAGCCGGGGATGAGTTCTCGCTCCTGGCATCCAGCCGCCAGTGCCTTAGAAACGGCGCAGCCACGAAGAAAGACGGCTTTTTCCAGTACACGGCTGCCGGGGACAGCAAGCACCCGGTGTCGGTGGAAAAGGGGAAGTCGGCAAGGGTTTATTTTGAGTTCCAGGAAATGCAGGACGGGGGCGATGTGGTTTGAAAGGTGATTGAAAAAAATTAAATTTTAGAATATAATTTATAATGTTTTAATTATAAAATGTGAAAGACTGAAAGGGTAAGTAAAAATGATTGTAGCAACTGTATTAAGTATAATTTTGTTATTGATAATACAATTTTTACTTCACAAGAACACAGTAGGAAGGTTCGAATTGAAGTGGGAAAAAATATTGGAATTCATTAAAAATATAGAGATATTGGATTTGGCGAAAGAATTATTAATAATATTTATTGGTGCATTTATAGCCTTATATGTTACTAATTATTCAGAGAATTTAGATGAAAAAGAAAAAGTGATAAAGCTATTTAATATTGCAAGTTCTGAAATTAGTACAGAATATGCACAAACCCAATTTTTTTTAGAACAATATGATGCAGGTTCAATGGAAGCAGAAGAAGTATATTATAATATTAACAACTATACTGGTGTTTTAGAAAATTTGATGGACAATGATATTGTTATGGTTACTTTATCAGCAGAGGGGTATGCTAGGATATTAAATGATTTGAGAATCCTTAATGATATATATGATCGTTTAATGAAATTAGATTCTAAAAATGAAAATGTAATCACTTATGTAAAAATGATGAACTCTCATTGTGAAAACTTATTATTTGCCATGGAGATTGAGGAGAAATATCTTAATGGACAGTATTCAGAGAAAGATATACATACATTATATTCTGATTATATTAGCGACAAGTATATACCAATTGATGAAACTCAAATAGAAAAAAATAATAATTAAAAGAAAAATGTTCATCAGAGAAGCGTCTGAATTTCAGGCGCTTTTTTGATGCCTGTTTTTAAGGAGGTGGCTGTTTATGAGGGATTATTTGCAGGGGAAGCGGTGCATGGTGTGGAGTTTTATGGGGAACAGCCGGATGTATCAGGCGCTCCGGGATTACGGCGACCGGCTGGACACTGTGGGCATTTTTACATTCGAGGTGGATATCACAGGCACAATTTCAGAAACCGGCACGAGCATTTCCTCCATGATGCCCTATATCAATAAATGGCCGCACATCAAATGGATGCTGACCGTGATGAACCACGGTGCGGCATCCATTTTTACTGCGCTGCGGAACAACACGGGCGGGGCGAAGGATAAGTTCCTCACGGAGCTGGTACGGATCATGCGGAAATACCCGTGGTGCGCCGGGGTGGACATCGACCTGGAGCGCGGCGGGGAATATGAGAACCGGACGGCGGCAAATGCCCTGTTCCGGGATATTTACAATACTGTGAAAAACTATGACACGGCAAAGCTGGTGAACATCTGCCTGCCGGGGATGACCGGCGTCAATGGCTCGGTGGGTGGCGAGAACTGGTGCGTGTATGCGGACCTCAATGCTTACTGCGACACGGCGTCCATCATGAGCTACGGCATGGCGTGGGCGGGCTCCGCTCCGGGGCCGGTCTCCCCGCGGAGCTGGCTGGAGGGAATCTATGATTATGCCTCCAAAGCCATGCGGCCGGAAAAAATCTTCATGGGGCTGCCGGGGTACGGGTGGAACTGGCAGATTTACGATACGCCGGAGAACCTGGGCAAGTCCTACCGGGGGACTTCCAACACCTACTATGCCGCCAAGCTGTGGATGGCGGGCGGCTACAATTTCACAAACGACGCCCCGCCGCAGCCCTTCATCCCCATCCTCGCCTATTGGGACGATTATGATAAAGTCCCCTATGCGTTCCCGCAGGTGTACGACTTCATGGAAGGCGCGGACGCCGTTTCCCGTGAATATCCCCTGCTGACCGGAACCTATAACCGCAGGCATTACCTGACCGCCTATGGCAAGGAGCAGAAGGCGGAGTTTGGGGATGTCCTGGTTGACCGGGATGCGGGCAGCCCTTCAAGCGCATCCGGCATTGTCTCCATCGAAAACGGCGTGGCCGTGCTTGGGGATGAAGGGAGCGCCGCCTACCGTTTCAGTGTGCCTTCGGCGGGGGTTTATGATGTGGCGGTGCGTATCTGCTATCCTTTCTGGGATAAGAACGGCATCTATGTTTCCCTTGACGGGAACAGGAAGCATTTCACGGAAAGCCGCCTGTGGTGGCCGTACTGGAGGACTTCCTTCTGGATTTCCCTTGCGGACGGGGTTTCGCTTTCAGCGGGGACGCATACGGTCACGGTGTCGGTGGATGTGAAGGGCGTGCAGTTTTACGGTTTCCGCGTCTGCACGGGTTTCCGGGAATACGCTTCTGCGGGGGAGGCGGCGTTCACGCTCTCCCCGCGGCAGTTCATTGACGTAAACGGGAATCCCTGCCAGCCGGACAAAGGCTTCAGGCTGACCTGCGAGATGCTGCGGAGGAAACCGGACTCGGCGCTTGTCTGGTATGAGGACTTCCGGGATTACGGCGTGCTGGAAACAAACTACTGGAGCGTGCTTTCCGGCTCATGGGCGGTATGGCGGTCGGAGGAATATTCCATGGAGCGGGTGTACTCGCAGCTTGAGGGGAGCGGGCAGCTTGCGTGGAAGTACAGCGGGTTTCAGGAACTGCACCTGCGGGCAAGGCTGGCGTTCCCGGCGGGCGGCAGCGGGAAAGCCGGGGTATTCTGCGGGGATGTGTTCTGCTGCCTGAATTACGATACGCAGCGGGTGGAGCTGTACAAAGGCTCTTCCCTGCTTGGCAGCTACAGCCAGACAATCAGCCGTACCTCCAACGCTGACCTCAGAGGGAACCCCGCCATGTACACGGTGGAGATGCGTATTCGGGGGAACAGGGTGCGTGTCTATTCCGGCGCTTCTTACACGCTCCGGTTTACGGCCTCCATAAGCGGGTTTTCCGGCGGCTATGCCGGGTACCGCTCGGACAGCCGGACGGTCTGCGAGCTGCTCCGGCTTGGGGACGCATGGACCTATGAGCCGTATGAGCGGTTCGACGTCACGTTCCCGGACGGCAGGGTGACGGAGTATGGCAGGATTGCCCGGAACAATGCCGTGTGGGATGAGGAATACCAGGTGTTCACGTTGACCGCCGATGTGGAGGAGGGCAGCACACGCAGCGGGGAAATCTCGCTGGACTATGACTTCTTCCATTCCCATCTGATGGAGCTGTCCTGCGGGAACGATTACACGGTGAAGATCACGCCGAAGGACATCAACATCTGGATTTCAAGGCTGTTCCTTGGGGATGCGGACGGCTTTTCCATCCTTTACTACCAGGACGTGGACTCGCTGGTCTATTGGGCGAACGAGGCGGCTTACCGCTGGAAGCTGCGGGGGATCGCCATCTGGTCATTGGGGCAGGAGGACATGAGGCTGTGGGAGGCGCTGCCGAAACAAATTTAATATTTCCATGGATACAGGGCTGTCCGCCGTTTGGCAGGCGGCCTTTTATCATACAAAAAACTTTTAAAGGAGGGTTTCACTATGAAGGAATTCTGGAACACGATCCAACTTATTTTTGCAGGCATCGGGGGATGGCTCGGCTATTTCCTCGGCGGATGTGACGGCCTGCTGTATGCGCTCATCGCATTTGTCGTGGTGGACTATGTCACGGGCGTGATGTGCGCTGCGGTGGACAAAAAGCTGTCCAGCGAGGTGGGGTTCAGGGGCATCGCAAAGAAGGTGCTGATCTTCCTGCTGGTGGGGATCGCCAACATCCTCGATGTGCAGGTCATCGGGAACGGCTCTGTCCTGCGGACGGCGGTTATCTTTTTCTACATCTCCAATGAGGGCGTGAGCCTTTTAGAGAATGCCGGGCACCTTGGGCTGCCCATCCCGGAGAAGCTGAAGGACATCCTGGCGCAGCTCCATGACAGGGCAGAGGACGGGAAGGGGGATGAATAAGCAATGAAACTGGTGGAAAGCATCCTGACAAGAAATCCGTGCTACACGGCGGGGAGGAAGATCACGGTGAAGGGGCTGATGCTCCATTCCGTTGGCTGCCCGCAGCCGAAGGCATCCGTGTTCATCAATTCGTGGAACAGCCCGGCACATGACACCTCCTGCGTCCACGGCTTCATTGACGGGAACGATGGCACGGTGTACCAGACATTGCCGTGGAACCACAGGGGATGGCACTGCGGAAGCGGCAGCAAGGGCAGTGGGAACAATACCCATATCGGGGTGGAGATGTGCGAGCCTGCGTGTATCCGATACACGGCAGGCTCTAACTTTACCTGCTCCGATGTGGCCGCGGCAAAAGCGGTGGCAAAAAGAACCTATGAGGCGGCGGTGGAGCTGTTCGCCATGCTCTGTAAGAAGTACAGCCTGGACCCGCTGGCGGATGGCGTAGTCATCAGCCACAAAGAAGGACACAGCCGGGGCAATGCCAGCAACCACGGCGACCCGGAACATTTATGGACGCAGCTTGGCGCGGGGTACACGATGGACGGGTTTCGTAAAGCAGTCAAGGCGGCGATGGGAGGCGCATCCTCCGGCACGGGCGGATACACGAAGATCATGGGGGATTCCGCGGCAACGGCGGAGCAGATGAGGAATTATATCAAAGCGAAGAATCCGAATGTGGCGCAGTCTGTCCTTGACATGGTTCCGCTGTATATTTCCGAGGGTAAGGCAGAGGGCGTGAGGGGCGACATCGCCTTTGCGCAGTCCTGCCATGAGACGGGGAACTTCACTTTTTCCGGCTCTGCGGTCACGCTTTCACAGAACAATTTCTGTGGCATGGGCGTGACTTCCAATGGGGTAAAGGGAAATTCCTTTGACACGCCGCAGCTCGGCATCCGGGCGCAGGTGCAGCATTTGAAAGCCTATGCCTCCACGGATGCGCTGAAGAACGCCTGCATTGACCCGCGTTTCAAGTATGTCACGAGGGGCTGTGCGGAGTATGTGGAGTGGCTTGGGCAGAAAGAAAATCCGACCGGGAAAGGATGGGCGGCGGGAGCTGGCTATGGGAAGAAAATCCTCTCCATCCTGAAAGGCATCCCCAGCACGGCAGGCGGCACATCCAAGCCTGCAGAAGCCTGGTACCGCGTCCGGAAGTCGTGGGCGGACACTTCCTCGCAGAAAGGGGCGTTCAAGTCGCTGGAGAATGCGAAGAAATGTGCGGACGAAAATCAGGGGTATTCCGTATTTGATGAAACCGGGAAAGCAGTGTACGCCAGGGCTGCAGCATTCAAGCCGTATCTGGTGCGGGTATCCATCCCTGACCTGAACATCCGGAAAGGCCCCGGCACTGACCATGCAAAGACCGGGAAATATACGGGAATCGGAACCTTCACGATTGTGGAAGAGGCAGACGGCAAGGGCGCATCCAGGTGGGGATTGCTGAAATCCTATCAGAGCAAACGCAATGGATGGGTGAGTTTGGACTACGCAAAAAGAGTATAACTGAATATTTAAGGACAGAGGGACAGCCCGCGGCATTTGGAAACGATGCCGCGGGCTGTTTTTTCGTTATGGCTTTTAACTGGTTTTCTTTTGTGCGCCCGGCAGGTGCAGCGGCTTTGTCATCAGTTCCACGCAG
>CAMNTM010000002.1 GCA_946558465.1 uncultured Lachnospiraceae bacterium | reverse complement strand
TAAACATATTAAAAAAATTTGAAAAGTGGCTCTGGTCTGAAAAACCTGTCTGTATAGCGGCGTCAACCGAAAATACGCCTTCCTCCAACAGTTCCTTTGCTTTGCCTATCCGTATTGTTTGAAGATACCTATATGGCGTAACTCCCTTTGACTTGGTAAACGCACGGAGCAATGTTGATTTACTAAGACCGCTGAATTTACAGAGGTTATTGAGTGTGATATGCTCTGCAAAATGTTCTGACATAAATATGCAGGTATTTTCTATTTCTTCGCTGCACTCTGGAATACAGTTTTCAAAAGGTTGTCCGTATTGTTCGATAAGTAATGAAATAAGGAAAAGGAGCATTTCTTCTTTTTCGAACTCTGCCCCGCCGTCCATAATTATCTGATGCAAAGAATGGAGATAATGATTTAGCTCATCGCTTTTAATGACATTTTCCGAAAAACCAAGCAATACTCTTTGTCCTGTTATTTCTTCTGCTAATGACAACATTGTTTCTTTTGGAATATTCAAGCCTCTGTAATCAAGCGTTCCGCCGTCACACTGGACACAACTGTGATTATCGTTTGGATTAAACAAAAGGATATTTCCGTAACTTATCGTATATTCCTTATTTTTGCAGGATAAGCAGCGTGTCCCTGCTTCTATAAAGCCAATCACATAGTAGTCGTGAAAGTGATTTGGAAACGGCTGTACGATTCCCTCAAAACGATATGCCTCAAGATGTAAATCGTCATCATAGCAGACTGTTCGTACTTCTTTTTGCATGGCAATACCTCCTAACACCCTGTATTATACTCAGAATATCTGCCGGTTTCTTGTAAGATATCTTCATTTTGAAAAATCACAAAAGTGTAAGGCAAAGGAAGAAACAGAGGAATAAGCCCTCTGTTTCCTTCTCATCACAATATTTTGCAAACATCAATCCATTTTATAAAATCAGAATATTCTTCTAATTCCTCTATTGAAAGCTCAACCGCACTATTGGAACTGCCACACGCAGGAAATACAATATGGAAGCGTTTCAGCGATATGTCTAAATAAACCTCCACATCTTCATTTACAGCAAAGGGGCAGACACCTCCAACAGCGTGTCCAATCAAAGGCTCGGTTTCATCGAAAGACAACATTTTTGCTTTTGTTCCAAAATGTGCTTTATATTTTGCATTATCAATCTTAGTATCACCCGCAGCAACAATCAGTATCACCTTTTCTCCTATTCCTGTATTCTTCCGTCAATTCCCTTTGTTTTGAAATATGCTTTTACTTTTTCAATGGACATATGATTTCCTCCCGATTATAAGCTGCTCCACAATAACAAATTATCGGTAAAAACAGCCTTTATTTTTTCATTATCTTTTAACCATGACAGGTAAGAACGCACGGTACTCCCTGCCAAAACATACTGTTCAAAATTCATTACCAGCCCATATTCATCAAAAAGCTGCTTTAAGAGTTCTTCAAAGCACATAGGTGTTTTTAAGATGGATTGTATGTTATTTGATATATCAAATACTTTTTGACGGTTGAGCTGCACTATGCCTGTGATGTCGCTTGTTACATCAGAATGGGCAGGCACGAACATCGCAGCTTTCATAGATTCAACTTTATCCAATGTATTTAGATATTCAGCAACATCATAAATAAAAGTAATCTGATATTTTTCCAAAGTGCTTTTACTGCTGATACAGTCAGCAAGAAACATAACATCGTCTGGTGTACGGATGCCAATCATATCAAAAAAATGCCCGTGCAATGGAATAACCTTTAATTCTTTTGGAAAGTCGGAGTCCGTAATCTCACTGACATCACTTTCAGACGCAAGCAAAAATTTATGTCTTAAATCTTTGCAAGGGTATCCGCCATACAGAAATGACGGCTCCAAAATAGGATGCCTTGTAAATGCTGCTTCAATGCCGTCTGCAAATATTTTACATCCTGTCTGTTGCTGTAAATACTTGTTTCCTCCAATGTGGTCTGCATTCGAGTGTGTGTTGATAATCCCTTTTAGGTTCCATCCATTTTCACTCAGTATTTTGCGGACTTTTCTGCCTGCATCCTTATCATTTCCACTGTCTATCAGATAGACATCTGTATCATCTGGCTTATAAATCCCGATTTTTGCAGGGCAGTTTATGTAATAACTTCTTTCACCGACTTGAATTAATTCAAACATTCCCAATCCTCTCATTCCTTATAAAATATAAAATTATAAATATTGCAGGTGTCTTTATAGGGGTTCACATACGAATGTGGAACATTAGCTTCAAATCGGACTGCCTGTTTTTCTCCTAATGTAATCTCTGTTCCATTCAAAACCATATCCAACTTTCCGTGAGTAACAAAAATGTATTCTTCAACACCATCGTTATGTTTGTCAGACTTATGTTCGCATCCAGATTCAAATTCAATAAAAAATGTTTCACAACTGCGAATAGGGTCAAAAGCAAAAAGCGTATATACTTTCATTAAACCATTTTCCTCTAATAGTACATCCTGTTCTTGCAAATCAACTATTGTGTATTCGCTCCCTTGCTTCTGTAAAAAGGACGAAAACGGTATTTTCATACCAGTTGAAATTTTCCAAAGAGTTGTGACCGTCGGCGAGGATTGTCCTCTCTCAATTTGACCAAGCATCGGCTTACTGACGCCCGTCACTTCTGCCAACTCATCCAAGGTCATATCTCTACACTGACGAGCGATTTTTAATTTTTTCCCTATATTTAGGTTTTCCATGTTTATCCTCCTAAAAATATGTAAAAGCATATTTTAATATATTATAACATATTTTTGGCAGACTTCAAGATGAGCCACATGACAAAATATCGCTTGATAAAATATTAAAAAAGCGACAGAGATTTTCTCTGCCGCCAATCTATTGTGCGAAAATGATTTCTATGTTTAAAATTTCCATTGCTCTATTACGAATATTGTTCATTTTTTGAACTCGTTCAAGTTGATTGTCTGTCTTTAATTGTCTGGTCACACTTTAATCCCCAACCTGTGTATAAGTGTCGCCCGTTTCCTCAAAAATTGTCTTTTTCATCGCCTTAAACCTCTGTAATTTTTATTTTGAGTTTTTGATTGATACGTTTGCGATTTTTCTTTTGTCGTTTTTATCGGTGGACAAGCGATTTTGGAGAATATTCTGCTGAAAATGCAGGATTACTCCACAAAAGAGACTGCCCCGCTCGTGCATTTGACGGCAGGGGGCTGTCTATGCTAGATTAGCTCATTTGCGTAAAAAGCTGCCGAAAATTTTATAATGATGTAGCCTGGTTTTTTATGAGATGTTGGGTGAGAGGTCAAAGGCTTCTCACTCATTCTTTATATATGGTATCTCTCTATATGTTCTCTAATGGAATTATACAGATTTGTATAAGATGCACGATAAATACCTCTTGAAAAAAGAACATCTTGTAGTATAATTGTAGTTGTAACAGAATAAGACGGGGAGCTTGCAGGAGCAGGCTGAGAGGAGACTTAGAACTGTCTCGACCCGGGAACCTGATTTGGATAATGCCAACGTAGGGATGTAAGATTCGTAAGCTGAGCGGATGTACCATTACCTGGTATGTCCGCTTATTTTTCCTGCGGAGAAGTTGGACGGTTTCAAAAAGGGACAGGGCATTTTTAATTGGGGACGGGGTAAAACTCGTTTTACCCCGTCCCCAATTAAAGAAAAGGAGGCTATTATGTTTGGAAATTGTATCAAAAATGTGAGGACAGCCGCGCCGCTTGTGCACAATATCACGAATTATGTGACGGTGAATGATGTTGCAAATATTCTGCTTGCCTGCGGGGCCAGTCCGATTATGTCGGACGAGCCGGAGGATGTGGAGGATATTACTTCTATATGCGGAGGACTCAACATCAATATCGGTACGTTGAATCAGCGGAGCATTGAGGGGATGTTCAGGGCAGGAAGGAAGGCCAGGTCCATGGGGCATGTGTTGCTTCTCGACCCGGTAGGCGCCGGGGCGAGCGCGCTTCGAACGAATACGGCTGTGAAGCTTATGAAGGAAGTCGGTTTTGACGTTATTCGTGGAAATATCTCGGAGATTAAGACACTGGCATCGGGGAGCGGAACGACAAAGGGGGTAGATGCGGATGCTGCCGACGCTGTGACAGAGGAAAACCTTGATTCGGCAGTTGCATTTGTGAAAGGTTTTGCGAGGCAGGCGGGCTGTATTGCAGCTGTCACAGGTGCTGTTGATTTGGTAAGCGACGGAAAATCCTGCTATGTTATCCGAAACGGACGTGAAGAAATGGGAAAAATTACCGGAACCGGCTGTCAGCTCTCCGGTATGATGACGGCATTTCTGGCGGCAAATCCGGAGAATAAGCTGGAGGCTTCTGCGGCGGCAGTCTCTGCAATGGGACTTGCAGGCGAGCTTGCCTGGGAGCGCATGCAGGAAGGTGAGGGTAACGCTTCCTACCGGAACCGGATTATTGACGCAGTCTGCCATATGAATGAAAAGATATTGGAAGAAGGAGCCAGATATGAAGTGCGGTAAAAAAGACCTTCTGCTGTATGCGGTGACAGACAGGAGCTGGCTTAACGGAGATACCTTGCATCATCAGGTTGAGCAGGCGCTTGACGGAGGAGCCACCTTTGTACAGCTTAGAGAGAAGGAGCTTGACAATGAAAATTTTCTTAAGGAAGCAGAAGAAATTAAACAATTATGTCAGAAATACGGGGTTCCCTTCGTAATTAATGACAATGTAAAAATTGCAGAAGAAGCAGATGCAGACGGCGTTCATGTGGGCCAGAGCGATATGGAGGCTGAGGATGTAAGAAAGAGACTTGGGCCGGACAAGATTATCGGAGTATCCGTTCAGACGGAGGAGCAGGCGCTCCTTGCGGAAAAGATGGGAGCGGACTATCTTGGCGTGGGGGCGGTATTTCATACAGACTCAAAAGCAGATGCAGACGAGGTAAATTATGAGATGCTTCAGGCTATCTGCAGCGCTGTCGACATTCCGGTCATCGCAATCGGAGGAATTACAAAAAGCAATGTCCGGAATCTTTCAGGGAGCGGCATTTGTGGAATTGCAGTTATCAGCGCCCTTTTTGCACAGCCGGATATCAGAAGGGCGGCAGAAGAATTAAAAGCTCTGACGGAGGAAATGCTATTACTATGACAGATTTAGAGATAAAGGGAGCGGTTTTTGATGTGGACGGAACGCTTCTGGATACTATGGGTATTTGGGAGGAAGCCGGAGCGCGCTATCTGATAAGTACAGGAGGAGTACCGGAGAAAGGACTGGGAAGGAAGATGGCGTCCATGACGATGGAGGAGGGCGCCCGGTATATGAAGAGCCATTACAGACTTCATGAAGCGGCTGCCCGGATTATTCAGGGGGTACTCGATATTGTCCGTGATTTTTATTTTTACGAGGCTCAGTTGAAACCGGGAGCAAAAGAGTTTCTGGAAAAACTGGCCCAAAAAGGAATCCCTATTGCGGCGGCTACCTCAAGCGACAGGGAGCTTGTACAGGCAGCTTTTGAGAGGCTGGGAGTTTTGCAGTATTTTGAGGAGATATTTACCTGCTCAGAGGTTGGAGCAGGTAAGACGGAGCCTCTTATCTATGAAAAGGCAGCCAAGCGGCTCGGCGTCCGGCCGGAGGCAATCTGTGTATTTGAGGATGTGCTGTATGCAATCCGCACCGCGTGCCGGGCAGGCTTTCGAACTGCAGGCGTATATGACTGGTATAGTGAGGAAGATAGAGAGCAGATAAAAGGGATGGCCGATTTTTATCTGACGGATTTTACAGAGTTTGACAGATTTTGGGAAAATCTGCATAGCAAAGGAGAGAAAAGAGATGAAAACAGCATTGACAATCGCCGGGAGTGATTCCAGCGGAGGCGCCGGTATTCAGGCGGACATTAAGACCATGCTGGCAAACGGCGTGTATGCTATGAGTGCAATTGCCGCGTTAACGGCCCAGAATACTACCGGGGTAACAGGAATTATGGATGTGGCGCCAGAATTTTTGGGTGAACAGCTGGATAATATATTTACGGATATACGTCCGGATGCAGTAAAGATAGGTATGGTGTCGGCGGCACCGCAGGTTATCGTAATTTCGGAGAAATTAAGGAAATACCAGGCGGAAAATATTGTCGTGGACCCGGTAATGGCGGCGACCAGCGGTGCGAAGCTTATCAGTGATGGGGCTGTCGAGACGCTGAAAAAATATTTGTTTCCGCTGGCCTGTATATTGACGCCGAATATTCCGGAGGCAGAAGTGTTGTCCGGCAGGAAGATTAACTGTGAGGAGGATATGATAACAGCGGCAGAAACAATCAGCGAAGAATACTCCTGCGCAGTATTGTGCAAGGGAGGACATCAGCTTAACGATGCCAATGATTTGTTTTACAAAGACGGCGCTTACAGGTGGTTTTACGGGAAGAGAATTGAGAACCCCAATACCCACGGAACCGGCTGTACTTTGTCCAGCGCGATTGCCTCAAATCTTGCAAAAGGGTTTGATTTGGATACGTCTGTGGAGCGGGCAAAATCATACATTTCCGGAGCGCTGGAAGCCATGCTTGATTTGGGAAAAGGCAGAGGTCCTATGAATCATGGCTTTGCTATTACAGGGGAATATATAAAAGAGGCAGAGTAATCCGCAGCCTCCTGGGGAAAAAGATATTTTGATCCAAACATCGTATGTATTTAAAAATGCGTTTTATATTCTCCAGACCGTGACAAGCCGCGTGAGACAGTATATAATAGAAGTCAGCAGATGCAGAAGCCAGGCAGACATAGAAACCAGGCAGATATAGAAACCAGGCAGATATAAAACCGGCAGGTGCGGAAACCAGTAAAACAAAAGAACAGACATATGACATAAGCGGGTTATCAGGAGGAGAAGATATGAGGATGGATATAACAGAGATTACGAAACGCGTAGACCATACGCTGCTTGGCCAGACTGCTTCCTGGGAGGAGATAAGGCAGCTGTGTGAAGATGCCATAAGATATGGCACTGCGTCGGTGTGTATTCCGCCCTCCTATGTGAAGCAGGTGAAAGCGTACACAGGGGAGCGCATGGCAGTGTGCACGGTGATAGGCTTTCCCAACGGATACCAGACGACGGCAGTTAAGGCATTCGAGACAAAGGATGCCATTGAAAATGGCGCGGATGAGATAGACATGGTGATTAATCTGGGCTGGGTAAAGGATAAGAAATATAAGGAAATTGAAGAAGAAATCCGTAGTCTTAAAGAAATCTGCCAGGATAAGACGCTGAAGGTAATTATAGAAACCTGTCTGCTTACAAAAGAAGAAAAGATTCGGATGTGCGAGGCGGTCACGGCGGCCGGAGCGGACTATATTAAAACCTCCACCGGATTTTCAAAAGGCGGGGCCACGTTTGCAGATGTGGAGCTTTTTAAGAAGCATGTGGGTGAAGCTGTTAAGATAAAAGCGGCGGGAGGTATCAGCGGCCTGGAGGATGCGAAGCATTTTATAGAGCTTGGGGCAGACAGGCTTGGAACAAGCAGAATTATTAAATGTCTGAAAGGAATGTCATAGATTATGGAAAAATGCTCAGAGATGAAAGGTACAGGTAAGAATCTGCCGAATGAGGAGAAAATCCGGGAGCTTCTTAAAACCGCGCTCCGGCAGAGAGAGTTTTCCTATGCGCCTTATTCCGGGTTTCGGGTAGGAGCGGCGCTTCTGGCAGAGGATGGACAGATATATACCGGGTGTAACATTGAAAATGCGGCGTACGGCCCCAGCAATTGTGCGGAGCGTACGGCGATATTTAAGGCGGTGAGCGAAGGAACGAAGGATTTTCGTGCCATCTGTATTGCCGGCGGCGGAAAAGAAGGGGTGACAGGGATATGTCCGCCCTGCGGCGTATGCAGACAGGTGATGCAGGAATTTTGCAGGGAGGATTTTCTGATTATACTGGCGGCCGGCGGAGAAGAGTATGAGCTATACACATTGGGCGAGCTGATGCCGATGGGATTTTCCTTGTAAATGGACGTTTTGTACTATAAGAGCCAGAACATATTTGTATGGAAATAAGGTGAAAAGACGGAAAGCAGGTGGATAAGGATGGTAGACTATACCGAAGGAGCAGGAGTTCAGTATCATGTACAATTAAAAGAAGGAGATATAGGAAAATATGTGATTCTTCCCGGAGACCCGAAACGGTGTGAAAAGATAGCAGCGTATTTTGAGCAGCCGGTTCTGGCGGCGGACAGCCGGGAATTTGTAACTTATACGGGAATGCTTGAAGGAGAAAAGGTCAGCGTAACAAGCACCGGAATCGGAGGACCTTCTGCGGCTATTGCGCTGGAAGAACTGGTAAATTGCGGGGCGGATACATTTGTACGGGTAGGAACCTGCGGCGGTATGCAGACAGAAATATGCGGCGGCGATTTGGTGATTGCCACAGGGGCGGTCCGTATGGAGGGAACCAGCAGAGAATATGCGCCTGTCGAATATCCGGCCGTATCGGATTTTGCGGTTACGAATGCGCTTGTGGAAGCGGCAAAAAAACTTGACACGGTATTCCATACAGGAGTTGTGCAGTGCAAGGATTCCTTCTACGGGCAGCATCAGTCAGAGCTTCATCCGGTTGGGTACGAGCTTCAAGATAAGTGGGAGGCGTGGATTCGTATGGGCTGTATGGCGTCGGAGATGGAATCGGCGGCGTTATTTATCGTGGGAGCTTATCGCAGAGTGCGGGTCGGCACGGTGCTGTTAACGGTTGCGAATCAGGAGAGAGAAAAGAAAGGACTTCCCAATGCACAGGCGCATGACACAGACGAGGCAATACGTGTTGCCATAGAGGCTGTTCGGAGCATGATAAGGCAGGAGAGGGAAAATTAAGAGCAGGGTTTTAGATTCATGAAGGAGCTGCTGTAAAATCAGAAGTTTCTGTGTTTTACAGCGGCTTTTGCTGTCTTTATTTCCGTGAAGGGGCGAACCAGGCAGATATGTCCGCAAGAATATTTTTTGCGGCTGCTTCGATGGGCAGATGCTTTGTAGTTTGCAGTGAGTTAATACCGCATTGACAAATCAATAAAATAGAAATAGAATAAATTAATAAAGTAAAAAATTAAGTTAATTTTCAGTAGTAATTTGAAGAAAGGCAAGAGTTATATGGCAAAGGCAGTAAGGCTTTCCGATATAGGAGAACGTCTTGGGGTCAGCGCGGTGACAGTATCGAAGGCGCTTTCGGGGCAGAAGGGTGTAAGTGATGAATTAAGGCAGCGAATTATCAGGCTTGCAGATGAGCTTGGATATTCCAAGACAAAAGGAAGTACAGGCGAAGGGAAGACATATACGATTGGTATTGTAGTTGTGGAACGCTATTTGAAGGAGGGACAGTCCTTCTACTGGATGCTGTATCAGGAAGTGCTTCAGAAAGCGACGGCATGGAATTGCTTTGTGATACTGGAAGTGATTACGCATGAAGCGGAGGAAAAGGAAGAGTTTCCGAAAATGATTGCCGAGAAAAAAATAGACGGTATGATAATTATGGGGACGTTCAAGTTAAATTACATAAATTACCTGATAAATAGTGTTCGGATTCCGCTCCTCAATCTTGATACTTTGGGTATGGCAGATACCTGCGATTGTGTGGTTTCCAACAATATGATGGGCGGCTGCAAGATGACTAATTATCTGTTTGAGATGGGACACAGGCAAATCGGATTCGTGGGAACAAGGCTTGTCACAGACAGCATAGACAATTGCTATCTCGGTTATCTTAAGTCCTTAATAGCGCACGGCGTCAGAGAGAAGGAGGAGTGGATTATCGAGGACAGGGAATTCGGGCGTGTCGACGCGGATAGAAAGTTTCGTCTGCCGGATGAGATGCCGACTGCCTTTTTCTGCAATTGTGATACCAGTGCGGAGATTTTGATTCGAAAACTGAACGCAGCCGGCTATGCTGTGCCGGATGAGATTTCGGTGGCAGGATTTGATAACTATTCTAATGGGCAGTTTAATAAGATTGGGATTACAACTTATGAGATTCATATGGCGGATATGGCGGAGCGGGCGGTACATATTCTTCTTCATAAACTGAGAAACGTTAATTATTCTGCCGGTGTATTTCTGATGCCGGGTACGTTTATCGAGAGAGAGCGTAAAAAGAATCGGGCCGGCGGTGCCGTTTATTTAGTGTAGTGTCTCATTCACATTTCGCCAAATAACTTGCCTGAATCTCCATCTGCTACGTTAACTTTACTCAATGATGCCGCCGCACCGCCTCGTTCAGCTGCCTTGCAGACTGAAAATTCACTCTGCGTTATTTGGCTGAAAGTGAACGAGAAATTACACTAGGGGGATACAGATTATGATAAATTTACAGGAAATAAAAACGCCGTCAGAATTAGAAGAGGTGATAAAGCAGCATTGTCCCTGCCATGAGACATGGAACCACGTTTTGGAGTCGGAGAAAGAAATGTATGAGCATAATTTTAACAGCATTATTGCCTATAAAATTATGGATTCCGTGGAAGAAGCAGGTTTGCTGCAGTATAGTTACGAAAAAGGCGGACTTATGAAAAAAGCGAAGATAGTGATACAGTTATTTACACCTTTTCTTAAATCAGAGGGCCTGATTAAAAATGTTCATGAGGAACTGATAAAAAAATGCCGGCTGTCAGGAGAATTGATTCATGTAGTGTCCGGGGAAGAGGAGGAATGGGTTCGGGAAGAGCTGAAAAGAGATGGTTTTTCGGAACATAAAAATAATGGCAGCCGTCCCAGATATGGGTACGAAGCGGGCTCATTATATTATATAAGGAATGTTTAGTAATTAGGGACGGGACATTTTGCCATAGCACGCCTCATAAAACTCCAGTGAAGTTTTATGGGCGAAGAAATGCCCCGTCCCCAATTTAAAAAAGATTGACTTATTTCCTATAATTTAATTAATAGATTCTTATAATAATTAAATTTAATTTTTTTTAATTAAATTTAAGGCAGCGGAGGAATTAAGTATGACAATCACAATTAACGGGGAAAAGAGAATGTTCAAGCTGGATACAGAAAAAAATACTTACATGATAAGGATTTCTGACGAGGGCTATGCTTTTTTGGACTGCTTTCCGACGGAGTATCCTACAGGCGGCATCGGCGATTACAGGGAGAGCTGACCGAATGTCAAGGATATATCGGGAAATATCGGAAGCGAGATTTTTTTGACGGCTGTGAGATACAAGAGGGAAAGTCAAAGCTTTGGAGCCTTGCGCCGGAGGCAGCGCTTACCTATTTGGACTGCGGACTTGGAAAAATGAGCCGCTCTTTTCATGATTTCTATCGGGAACATCTGATACGCAGTCCGTATCAGTACAAAAAAAGGCCGGTGCAAAAAGGAGACGTGTTTTTTATCGAATCTGGCACATTCATGCGATTGGAAAGGATATTTTAACCGCAGAGATTCAGTAGAATTCCAATGTCACATACCGGGTGTGCGATTACGGACGCGTGGGCAGAGACGGAAAAAAGCGGGACCTTTATATCGAGAAGGCTCTGGCTGTGACCAATCGTATGCCGATGATTCGAGAGAAGAAAAGCTATCCTCATGTGGCGGACTGTGATTATTTTACAGTAGACAGACTGAATCTGGACGGGAATGTGATGAAAAAGCTGGACGGAAATGTGTCGGCGGATTGCAGGGAGAGCTTCCGGAGATTGAGACGTCGGCGCTTGGGATTGAGACCGGGATGCTTGAAGCGGCCAGACTTGTATGACCGCTTTAAAGCAGTGATGTCAGGATGCGCCTGTCAAAAATGACTGTCAATCTTTGGAAGTATCAAAAAGCAGGCGGAAGGATTCGGTTTTCCGCCTGCTTCGCTTATTAAGCTTTGAAATATCTGGTTTTGTGTAGCAATATCTGATACCTGCTCTTTCGACTACCGGCATATGTCTGAATCTGGTCAGAGTTTCAGATACTGAACACTGTAACCCGGCATTTCCAGTTTTCCGTCTAATTTTACAGTATCTTCGGAAAGCACGTCCACAGCTTCCCCCTGCAGGTCCGGATGCTGCGCCGTATATGGAGTTTCTGAAGCATTGACGGCTACGAGCATCCGCTCCTTTTCTGAATGACGCTCGAAGATTAGCTGATGATTCTGGATTACTACATTCCGGTAAGAGCCGCTGCACAGGGCGTCACTTTGCTGTCTGATACGGATAAGAAGCTTGATATATTCCGTCAGCTCGTTTGGTTTGGGCGCCTCGAAGCAGGGTCTTAGTGCATAATCGTTATCCGGTGCTTTTTCTCCCGGTTCACCCCATTCGCTTCCGTAGTACAGACACGGAATTCCCGGCATGCCGAATAAAAGGCCGTAAGCTAAAGGAAGATGCGCTTTGTTTGCCAGAATGCTGGCGATTCTTGTGACATCATGATTATCTGCAAAGGTCATAAGGTGCTTTCCACGGTAAATGCACCAGGAATCCGCGCCAAACTGCCGGTGAAGAGAGTGAGCGATTTCAAAAAGGTTCATGGAGTTAAAGCTGGAATAAAGACCCTTGTAGCATTCATAATTGGTGCAGCTGTGCAGCATCTCATCGTTGACAATCCGGTTGTAATCGCCGAACAATACTTCGCCGATTAAGGCAAAGTCCGGTTTTAATTCCTGTACATAGGAGCGGAGTCTGCGCATGAAATCAGGTTCCAGACAATAGGCGACATCTAGGCGGAGCCCGTCAATGCCGAAGGTTTCAATCCAGAATTTTACACAGTTCAGAAGATAGTCTACAACGGCCGGATTCCGAAGATTCAGTTTGACCAGCTCAAAATGTCCCTCCCAGCCTTCGTACCAGAAACCGTCATTATAACAGCTGTTTCCGTCGAAATTAATATGAAACCAATCTTTATATGGAGAATCCCACCGCTTTTCCTGAACATCTTTAAATGCCCAAAAGCCTCTTCCGACATGGTTAAATACGCCGTCTAACACAATCCTTACACCGTGTTCGTGCAGGTCTGCGCATACCTCTGCAAAGTCCTCATTTGTACCGAGACGACAGTCAA
The DNA here is from genome assembly GCA_946558465.1 of uncultured Lachnospiraceae bacterium. GTDB lineage: Bacteria > Bacillota > Clostridia > Lachnospirales > Lachnospiraceae > CAPEBR01. Next base: position 323,219 of record CAMNTM010000002.1, on the reverse strand, counting down.
TAGAGTGAAAATCGCGGGTATCATAGCCGTGATTGTCAGATTCAAAGATAGGGTTAAGAAGGATAGAATCTATTCCCAGTTCCTTTAAATATTCAGACCAATCCAAAAGCTTTCGGATACGAGGCCGGCACTCGCCGTCATTGTGGTAGGGAGCGCCGCAGAAACCGATAGGATAGATCTGATAAAATACACTGTTATAAGCCCACATAAAAATTACCTGCCTTTAAAAATTATTTGCATCATTTATTATAACACATTTCCTTTCTCAAATAAACTAAAAACCAGATAAGGAGGAAAACCCCCTTTAATATACTTGAGATCGTAATACTCCACCAGATGCCGTTTAAGGCTAGGGGCGTACGCACCAGTACCATTGCAAGCGGAATCCGGACTGCGGTAAAGACAATACTGATAATAGAAGGAGGGATGGTTTGTCCATATCCGGAGAAAGCACCGGCTGTTGTAATTTCCACACTCATAAAAAGCTGTGATACTCCCAAAATCATCAGGTAGTCAATTCCCATAGGAAGAACAGCTTCTTCCGTAATAAAGATACGGAAAATCGGAGCAGGACACATAATCAAAAGAAGTGTACAGAAGACCCCCCAGATTAGTACAATTGCCATAGCGGCTCTATATCCCCGGCGGATACGTGCATAAAAGCCGGCGCCGTGATTCTGTGCGATGAATGCATTCACGGCAGCAGCAAATCCGTCGGCGGTCATCCAGGAGATTGATTCAATCTGCGATCCTACCTTCTGTACGGCAACTGCCGCATCTCCATAGCCGGCCACAAGTCTGGCAATTACCATAGAAATACTTGTGAACATAAGACTTTGTATGGAAGTAGGGAAACCGATCTTCAGAATCGGCTTCAGGTACGAAGAATCGGGATGAAGGGACATATATTCTTTTCTGAAGAGTACAGTATCCTTTGCCGCATACAGACAGAAAATTAAAGTGACAATAAACTGAGCGATCACAGTTGCAATCGCCGCGCCCATAACGTGGAGCCTCGGAAAAGGACCTATGCCGAAAATTAAAAGAGGGTCCAGGACAATATTTACCAGGAGTCCGGCTGTGGTAGCAAGAAAGGTACAGCTGCTGTTTCCGACTGCAGTAAAGAGTCCGGTAAATACCTGATTAAAAAAGGAAAAAACGACAAACCCGCATGTGATCTGAAGATAAATTCGGGCATCGGTGATAACATGCATTTGATTTAATTTAAAAAAGCCAATCAGAGGGACAGAAAATAAAGCACATATGATACCGTATAGGATTCCGGAAAATGCAGTTAAAAGAAAGGCGTTTGATGCAAATTTTGACGCCTCCTCCAAGTGTCCCGCCCCCAGTGCGTGTGCAGTATTTACCTGACCGCCCATTCTGGCAAGGGCAGCAATACCGCCGGAAAGCCACATATACATGCCGGCGGCGCCGACTGCAGCTACCGCGTCACTCCCGATGCGTCCGATCCATATCATGTCGGTCAGATTGTAGGCCATCTGAATCAAAGAGGTAGCCATAATCGGAAGAGCAAGCTTTGAGAGAGACGGCAGAACAGGACCATGAAGAAGATCCACATGTTGTTTCATAAGTAATTCCTCCAGTACCGGATATTATAGCACTATATATAAATAAAATATAGTATTTTATAAAAAGAAAGCACAGGCTTATATAAGACAGGACGGACTGCTATAAATTTCAGTGAAATTCAAGGGGAATTTCAGGAAAAATAGTTGACACACACGGCACCGTATAATATAATAATGCAGTATGACGAAAGGAGAAACAGCAGGGAGCCAAAGCCCCGGAGTCCTGCTGATTTCGATAGAGTTATTGTAATTATGAGAATGATTTCACAGGAGGGAAACCAATGAAAACTTATATGGCTAATCCAGATAAGATTGAAAGAAAATGGTATGTTGTTGATGCTGACGGCTGTACATTAGGACGCCTGGCATCAGAAGTAGCTAAAGTTTTAAGAGGAAAGAATAAGCCGGAATTTACACCGCATGTTGATACTGGTGATTATGTGGTAATTGTAAATGCTGATAAGGTAAAAGTGACAGGCAGGAAGATGAGCCAGAAGATTTATTATAATCACTCCGATTATGTAGGAGGTATGAGAGAGACTACACTGGCAGTGATGATGGAAAAGAAGCCGGAGAGAGTTGTAGAGCTCGCTGTAAAGGGGATGCTTCCAAAGGGACCTTTAGGAAGAGCAATGTTCAAAAAGCTTCACGTATATGCCGGACCGGACCATAAGCAGCAGGCTCAGAAGCCGGTAGAGCTGAAATTTTAAGGAAAGGTTGAAAGGAGGAGATTACAGTGGCTAAAGCAAGATTTTACGGAACAGGAAGAAGAAAAAAATCAATCGCAAGAGTATATTTAGTACCAGGAACAGGGAACATCACGATAAATAAAAGAGATATCGACGAATATCTTGGACTTGAAACATTGAAGGTAGTAGTCCGCCAGCCGTTAGCAGCTACGGAGACAGAAGGAAAGTTTGATGTTATTGTCAACGTAAAGGGCGGCGGTTACACAGGACAGGCAGGAGCGATCCGTCATGGTATCGCAAGAGCACTTCTTGAGGCAGATCCGGATTACAGACCGATCCTCAAGAAAGCAGGATTCCTGACACGTGATCCACGTATGAAGGAGCGTAAGAAATACGGTCTCAAGGCAGCAAGAAGAGCTCCGCAGTTCAGTAAGAGATAATTCAAAGCGAATACAGGAAAAGACACAGACCCAGGAAATGCTTATATTTCCTGGGTTTTCTCTATGTCATGTAATTTTATGGAGTACCACAAAAAAGGCTAAATTTTCGTCGGTAACTTACACATAACTTACACGTAACTTACAAATGCAGAAATAAAAAGCTTGTGTCTTATGTAAGACTTTGCTACAATGTGGAAAAGGCGAAAGAAGGGGCAGAAGATGAACAGGACGGCTTATAAAAATCAGCATTGTAGGGAACATTACGACAGGATATACTTAACGATTCCAAAAGGGGAGAAGGAGAGGATAAAGGCGGCAGCTTCCGCCCTGGGAATGTCAGTTAATGAATATTTGTACGCCTTAGTTTGTGACGACCTGGCAGCAGGAGAAAGCCGCTTAGGAAAGAAAAAGCAAGGCTTTAATGAGGAACAAAAGAAAATGCTAGAGAAGTGGCAAGTACCCAGGAAGTATTACGATATGATAGAGGACTTGTCTTACACAAAGGACGAAGGCTATTTTATCTACTTAAAAGCCGGATATATAAACGACGTAACGGGCAGCAGGAATATACATTGTGAGAAGACAGCAGAGGTAAGAAGAATCATAGGGAAGACGCATAAGAAATAAGGCAGGGCTTAACCCCGCCTTAGATTATATTTTGTTGATTGCGTCTAAAAGTTCTTCTATCTCAAAGTGAGTATATACCGTTTCTGTTACGCCTTGTCCCTTGTGTCCTACGATTTTCTTTATGATCTTGTCAGACACGCCAGCAACGGTAAGCATACTTATACAGGTGTGCCGGGTATCGTGCGGGCGGTGGGACATACCTACAGCTTCTATAAGCGGTATCCAGTAACTATCATAATAATTTCTGTATTTGAAGTGTTCGCCTTCCGGGGTGCTTAACAAGTACTCACAGTTATTAAGGTTATACCAGTATTCAAAGAACGGATATACTTTATCTGATATGGGCGCGGTACGGATTCCCGCAGCGGTTTTAGCTTCTATGATCTTAAACCAGCGTTCTTCCAGGTTAATATTTTCCTTCTTCAAGTCCAGCAGTTCACTTATACGGCAGCCGGAATAGATCAACATGAGGACGACAGTATAATATATATTTGTGTCCTTAACCTTCCATATACGGTTAACTTCGGCTTTACTAAAGGGCTTCCGATCGTAGGCGTTGGGGTTGCCAGCGTTCTTAATATTCACATATTCTACTAAATTTCTTTCCTTCGGTATAATTTCATGTATCACAGCGTATTTGTACATAAGGCTTAAGAGCGCCTTAAGTTTCCGAAGCGTCGGGTAGTTCTTCCCCGATTCGTCAACAATCATTTGCAGATGATCTAATTTTACGTCTACGAAGCGCATTTTAGCGATCTTATCACAGAGAAGCCAGGCGGCTTTATATCCCTTTACGTTAGAATCGCTGACAGTAGGGAAGTGTTCGCTACTCCAACGATCGTAAACTGTTTCAAAAGTGACCTTAGCGGCGTTCACGTCGTAAGGATTGGCGTTAAATTCGGCTAAGGCGGTTAAGGCTTCCTTCCGGGTGGGATAGTAACCGACGATAGTATAAAGCTGCTTCGCTTTTCCTGTTTCCGGGTTAATCTCCCAGCCCTTCGTTTTCTTTGCTACATAGGGGTTGCGACGGTTCCCAGGCTGCTTATAAACAGTCCCGAAGCCGTTAGGTAATTTCATATAATGCACCGTCCTTTAAAAAAGGGCGCAAAAAATAAGCCCTTTATAAAAAGCTGGGCTTATGGTATAATCTGTTTGTACGTCGATCACTTATAAGCCCATGTTTATAGGTATCGTGTTAGCCGTTCCGGGTGGCAGCCTGGGGCGGCTTTTAAATTATTCAGAGTATGTAGAAGCTTTTTTATAAAGCTTGCTGTACTTAAAACATATAAAAGCAATTACGCCGAAAATTATTGCAAAAGGAAAGCTAAATATTAAAGTGAATAGAGCCAGCAAAAGGCTAAATACAAAAAGTATCTTTAATACAGTAGCATACATTTTTAAGTTATGTGCGCCGTATTTGTCATGTAGCATTTTTAAAGTAGCTTCATTCTTGGAAGGTGGCGTAGCTTTTTCTTCTGCTTTTAGTGGAGTAACTACGGTATCTTTTGACGAATCAACGTCATAGTTGGGTGATATGCTAATATCGTCGGAAGAATCTGTAATAAATTCTTTGATAGTTATTTTGATATTAACGCCTAGCGTCCCCTTATCTTCCCCTGTAATATTTAAAATTTCAACGTCGGCTGCTTCTATAGCGCCAATGTCATAGAGTTCTACAAGCTTTTCTGTCAATTCTTTTTTTAAATTTCCTAAAGCTTCCCCGTATACGTTTGTTACCTTAAAAGCGTCTTCGTCTTTATAGTAGTAGTGTTCAAGATTTAGAGTGTCGCCCTCGCTACAGGATTCTATAACTTCCTGGCGACTTGTTCCGTCTTCGTTTTTGAACGTAACGCCTACTATTTTTGTTTTATATTCTTCACTGTTTGTAATCATAAAGCGCCTTTCTGTGCATTTAGTACCATTGTTCTATCGCGCGGAAAGGTGGTAGAACATGGTAAAAATTAAGCTATGGGAAGTGCGTACAGCTAAAGGCTTAAAGCTGGAAGCAGTAGCGCTATTAACTGGTGTAAGCAAGTCCACACTTAATAACATTGAAAACGGTAAGACTTCGCCTACGCTGGCAAACCTGGAAAAGATCGCCAGGGGCTTAGGCTGCCGTATTAGTGATCTGTACGATTCAGAATATAAGTAGTATATCATAACGAAGCCTTACCAGCCCTGGCAGTAAAAATATTTCCTATATCCTGGAAATCTTTTTAGGATATGAGACAAGCCGGGCGAAATCTTGTATAATGGCTAGTGTCAAAGGAAGGGGGCTTAACTATAAATGCGTGAGAAGCTACACGACCTTATAGACACTATCCAGGACGAAAGATTACTTAGAAAGATATACTTTTATATCCTGGGATTGAAGGGTAGGCGTTAAAAGCGTCTATCCTTCTTTCATTTCTGAAATAATTTTCTTAAGTACGTCCCATTCATCTTCCGTAAGCTTGCAAAGAGCCTTAAGAAGATTCTTTTTAAAATTGTCGTCGCTGCCGGATATGCGCCCTATGTATAAGTCTAATTCTTCGTCTTCGGACATTGGGTTAAACATATCGCCCGCGCCAGTTCTAAGCCAGTTTTCGCTTACGTTAAATTCCCGGCAAATAGAAAAAATAACAGCTTCAGAAGGATTGCGTAAACCTAATTCATAGTTTCCTATTGTGTTACCTTTTACGCCTACCCGCTTACCAAAGTCTTCTTGACTTAAATTTATATCCGGGTGTTTGCGGACTGCTTTTATTCTGTCTTTCACGTTATACCCCCTTTCTCGTATAGTGCGTAATCTTACAATAACACTAAAATCCCACATAGTCAAGAAAAAGTAAAAATAAAGTATTGACAATGTGGACTATGTGGGGTAGAATAATCACATAGTCAAGAAAGAGAAAAGCCGCTGTACCTGGAATACAGCAGCCTTCACGTTATCTTTAGTGACTGTGCTTTATAGCTTTTCTATTTGTGCATGGAGTTCTTTAACAAATTCGACAACGGCTTTATAAGCTGGGTCGTCAAATTCGGGGCTAACATTTTCCAATGCAGAAGTAATAGCTATAAGCAGTTCTTCTTTAGTGATTGGGCTTGTATCGCTCATACGGTACACCCCCTTTCACTTAAGAGGATTAGCAATTAAAAATTGCTTAAGCAAATTATAACACGCCAAAGAAGAAAGGAAAAAAGAAAAATGAGTAAAGACAAGGCAAGGGAGATCATAGCAGAGAACGTAGCAAAAGAAGTGGTAGAGAGCATAGGCGAAGACTTAGCGGGCGCACTGGTAGAGTATGCAAACCTGGTTAAGCAGCTTGCAGAGGAATTAAACGACGAACAGTTAGAAGACAGCAGCTATATTAAAAGCCTTTTAGGTGAACAGCTTCCTAATTGGGAATGGGACGACTGGTACGACTTACTGAAAAATGTACGCCAGGAAAAGTATAGAGAAGCACACGAAGAACAGACGGCAGAAAAGATTTTTAACGATATGCCTTACTTCGCTAAGGAAGCAGCCCAGGAAGCATTAAAACGAATTTTAAAAGCGGAGAAGACAGACAAATTATTTAAGATGGACGCGGAAGCGGATACAGCGGCGGAAATCTTATGGAATATGTTTTACTGCTGTGTGGCGGATATAAAATGGACGGCAAAAAAATATAACGCGGAAGCAGAAATATTAACCGTAGCAGAAAGCGAAGATCATAAAGAACTTTTAGAGTTTATAAAGATGTTGCGCGAAGGAATGTGGAAACAAGGCGAAATACTCAAATTAAGAGAGAAAGAAGCGTAAAACCCAGGGCGGCAGCAGTCCGCCCGGCAAGCGTCCTTAATTCAGTGGTAAAAACGCATTACGCGGGGGCGCTGGTTCGATTCCAGCAGGGCGCATTAGAAGCAAGGGCGGCAACCTTGCGGCAGATATAGCAAGCGAATAGCTGTATTTGTATATCGTGCAAAAATAGCGGCGGTCATACCAGCTATAGAGTATGTGGACGGTCAACAAGTTTTTAAGCAGCTTTTTTAATGAGAAAAAGCGCCTACACGATAAATTTACGCCGGAATAGGAGTAAACAGAGCATGAGAGAAGCGCGACAACGCGCCCCGCCCTGGGAGAAGGCAGAAAGAGAGGTTAGTAACATGGCAGAAAACAGAAAAGAAGCAGCCGGAAGGCTTCGGCAGCTTGCAAATGAAAATTACGAACCGGGAAGCATAGCGGTAGACCTTAAATACAGGAAAAAAGAACAGCCGACAGGCGAAGAAGTAAACAGTATCGTAAAGTTTAGCCGTCTGCTGATTTTGAACCGGGTAAAAGCTGAAAGCACAGAGGTTAAAAAGCAGTTAAAAATAACAGCCGTACTAATTGCAATCAGTACAGCCGTTACATTAGCCGCAATACTGGCGGCGGTGTGCTACTTGAAATAGTCAAACGCCTTCTTGTTAATGCCTATCTCGTCTACATCGTCGTCGGCATAAAGAACAACGATATAACCGAGATTTTGAAGGGCAGAAAGCTTATTTAAAGTAGCCTGGTTTTTGGGGAAGCGCTGAAAGAGCGCGGCAACGTCTACGCAGTCTTCCCCGTTGGATAAGTCTACTAATGCTTTGAGTAATTGAACGTCCATAAGTAGCCCCTTTCCATTGAAATATTGTGAACAGATCACAAAAGAATTATATCACGAAAGAACGGAGATATAAAGACCAGGGCGGCAGCAGTCCGCCCGGCGTAATGCAGCCTACCAACGGTAGCCAGTCCCCAGCCTGGATAAATGCAGAGGGCGTAGGAATACATAGAAAGGCGGGATAGATTGAGGGATAACAACATAAAGCCAGCGGAAGCGGCGGATATATTAGGCGTATCGCCGCAGTTTGTCCGCGTGGCTATGCAGTTAGGGCAGCTTCCTATAGGCGTTGCTATTAAGCTTCCTGGTTCAACAGAGTTTACATATCAAATAAGCGACAATCTGCTACAGGAAAGGACTTCTAAGAACGTCCAGGAAGAAATACGCCGGATACGGGAACGGAACAAAAGATAAAAGGATTGTGGCAGCAGTCCAAAGAAAAGCCCTTGTTTAGAGGTATCGCGGAATGATCTTTATAAAGGTAATTGTAATAGTGGCAGCAGTAGCAACGGCGGCAGCGGTCATAGCGGCAGGGATAGGGACGGTAATAACAACAGCGGTTATTAACTGGTTCTTCCGGGAAGGTGGCAGCGGTTGAAAGGAGAGTACAGAGAGATAAGCGCCGATCTTTTAGCCCTGGCGCGTGGTAATGCGTGGAGTATTGAAAACATGGAAGCACACGAAGCGGGCGGACGATCGGTAGACTACATAGGCAGCAGGACGGAAGGAAACATAGTATACGACTATTACCGGGACAGCGCCGGGGCGTTTTGGTATAAAAACCGGGCAATCATAAACGGGGAAATAGTCAGTATGGAAAAATATATTTTCGGGCATGAGGTAAGCAGAAACCGGGCGCGGAAATGGTAGAAAGGAAAGCAGACAATGAGGAAATTTGTAGTAGAAGTAGAGACAGCCGGAAAGCGGCAGACAAGATTAGTACCAGCAAAGGACGAAGCGACAGCGCGCCGGAACTGTACTACGGACAAGTCTAAAGTCGTTTCCTGTGTGCCGTATACCGGGCAGAAAGTAGAGGTAAGCGGACAATTTGACGACAGCGAAGGGGAACGGCTTACACGCGGCTTCCTGGCGGCGAACAGGCGGAAGAAAGGGGGTTACACAATATGGCAGCAGTAGAAAGCTTAGAGCGTAAGAAAGCAAGGGTAGAAGAAGCAAACGCTTTATTAAGCCAGTTGGACGAAGTAACACAAAAGGCGGTTTATATCGCTACGAATATGTTTTTAGCGAAGAAGGACACCGTAACAGCAGACAACAGCAAAGGGGGCGTAGGAAATGGTTTTTAAAATATTTTTAGCCGTTATTATCGTCCTGGCGCTGCTTACGGCGATCGGTGCAAATGTGCAGGAAAATAAACGGCTGGCGGTAGCGGTAGCGATCGTAGCGCTTATTGTCCTGGCGGTAGTGTTCTTACAGGGAGACAGTAGGGCAGCGCCGGAAGTGGGACAGATTACGGCAGATCAGATAGAAGGGAGTGTATAGCCAATGAATGAAGCAAATAATTATATTCTGCTTTTTGGTGAGCCTGTAGACTATCCCCAGCAGGTGAGTGTAGACAGGCAGGGGAAAGCTTATTACAAGTTCAACATGGCAGTAGAGAGGGGAAGCGGCATTATTGATATTTTACCGATCGTGGTAGAAGAAGACACAGCGGCATATAACGCGCTGGCAGACATTGACGAAAAAGGCGAGATCGTAGGCGCACAGCTTGTAATTAAGGGAGAAGTAAGAACCAGGAACTTAAAGGGGAAGGATAGCGGAAAGCTGGATATTTCCGTTAGGGCTTTTGAGATCACAGAAGACGACAATTACAAAGGCATTACGAACCGGGTAATTATTACGGGGCATATATGCAAGGAGATACCGACCAGGACAACGCCGCGCGGCTTTACTATAGCGGACGTTACCTTAGCAGTAAACCGGGAAGACGGGAGTAATTTAAGCGATTATATCCCGTCTATCATGTGGAACGGCACAGCAACCAGGGCAAGTAAGAAATTACGCGTAGGGGACGTTATAGAAGCCGTAGGGCGCTTACAGAGCCGCGAATACATAAAAGACTTAGGGGACGGGGACAAAGAGCCTAGAACGTGCTACGAACTGTCCGTAAGCAAGTACGAAATACTTAAGACAAGTGAAGTATCAGCTTAACAGCGATACGGAATATATACACCCGACGACAGCCACAAAAAGGACGAAAAAACAGCCGCTAGATTATCGGGAAATAACCTAGCGGCTTCGCCGTACATTCAAGTACTTACTCACATAAATAGTATACCAAAATGTACGGCGGAAGTCAACGAAAAACACGCATTTTTCAAGGGTTTTCCGCCCTTTTTATGGCTTGATTAAAGTATTAACTATAGGGTGGTAGGATATGCCGTACATTATAGAGATCGTTAAGGCAGGACAGACGGTAGAGGTATTAAAGTACTATAGCAGTAGGTATAACAAGAAGGGGATAGGAAGGGGGGATAGGAAGAAGTTAACTACAGAGGAACAAAGGAAAGTAAATAAGAGAGCAGCAGAGAAAAAACTAAGAAGGCTGATTAACGAGAACTTCCAGGAAGGGGACACACATTTAGTACTTGACTATAAGTTAAGTGAACGTCCAGCAGGGCGGGAAGGCATGAGGGCAGACGCGGACGACTTCTTAAAGGAAATGCGGAAGCTGTATAAGTCCCTGGGGATACCATTTAAGTATATTCATGTAATGGAGATCGGGAAGAAGGGCGCATTACATCACCACTTAGTTATAAATACACCCGAAGGAGTAAGCCAGCGAGCAATAACAAAAGCCTGGAAGGGAAGGGGACGGACACACTTTAACCCCCTGGACGATACCGGGCAGTATGCAAAGTTAGCCGCCTATCTGATAAAACAAAGTGACGGAATGTTAAAAGACCCGGACGCGCTACAGGGCAAACGCTGGAATAGTTCTAAGAACCTAAGAAAACCGACAGTTATAAGAAAAGAGCCTATAAAAGATAAGGGCTGGTACAACAGGGTAGCAAAGCTTCATAAGAAGCTGGCAGACTCCTATTATTTGGACGGCGACAGCATACAGGAAGGCATACACGAAAGGACGGGCTATACATTCTTTTCTTATACGTTCGTAAGGATAAATCAAACATGGAAGGAAACGGAAATAGAATGGGAAAAACTTTAGGCATTGACAGAGACACAGCAAGGCGCATTAAGCGCATGAGTACCAAAGAGTTAGACGGCTACTTAAGCAGGGTAACGGACAGAAGCTACGATAACGGCTACGAAGAAGGCTTAGTAAACGGTGTGGCGCTGGTGGGACAGGCTTTAGACGCAGTATTAGAGAAGTTTGTAGAAGACGGGGCATTAGTGCAGATCGGGGCGGACGAAATTAAGAAGGCGGTAGGTGTACATATTGCGGAAGCGCCGGAAAGAGCGCGGCAGCAGATGAAGAAGGAAGCGGCAGCAGTCCGGGAAAGGAGTGCGGGCGAATGAATAGAACTAACATAGTATGCGGCGTGAAGGCTTGTAAATATTGCAGCCTTAGCGGGTGCAGGAAAAAAGTTGTAATGCTGGACGATAAAGGGAACTGCTTAAGCAAGGAGATCATAACGGGGAAGGACGCGGCAGACGGGGCAGCCCGGGACGCGGCGGAAGGGGTGCTTATGTATGGGGCTTAAGGAATCGGAAGACCAGGCACAGGCGGCTATATTTAGCTGGGCGCACTGGCAGCAGTCCAAACACCCGGCGCTTAAGTCCATGTATCACGCAGCAAACGAAGGGAAGCGGAGCCGGGCAGCAGGGGCAAACTTGAAGCGCCAGGGCATGAAGCCGGGTGTAAGTGATATTTGCTTACCATATGCGGCAGGGGGATATAACAACCTTTATATCGAATTAAAGGTAGGAAATAACAAAGCTTCCGACGCACAGTTAGCCTTTATAGACACGATCAACGAAATAGGCGGGAAAGCCTTAGTAGTGTATGAAGCGGACAACGCTATAGAAGTGATTACGGCTTACCTGGAAGGAAAAATAGACAGCCTGGAAATAGTAAGCGATACATACCCGGCAGACAAAGCGAAGATTACAGAAAGGGTAAATAAAAAGCGTTTTATAGGGTTTTGCGGGACAGACTGTAGAACCTGTGATAATACGGGCTGCCTGGGAAGGACGGTATAAAATGCAGTTCTACGACGACTTTTACGACGACTTCTACAGGTATGCAAGGAAAACGCGGCTATATGTCAATGAATGGACGCGAAGGGAAATAGGGCGCGATACCTGGAAGGAACTTTTAAAAGAGTTCGTAGGGCAGCTTACAATAGACAGGACGCGCGGCAGCAGTCTTAATAGCATATGGGAAGAATTAGTAGGTATATTCCCGTATCTATTCAGTATAGAGACAGCAAACGAAGCAGACCAGCTTTTAGAGTTCTTCCGGGTGTACAGAGAAGCCAGGAAGGAACATAAGCAGGACAGGCACGAAAGATAAAACCACTTAAGGGATTGGCAAAGCAAGGAAGTATATCACGAATAGTAACAGGACAACAGCACACAGGCGGCAGAGCCTATAACGACTGCTGCCGCAGAAAGGAAGGTTTAGGAAGATGAAAGAGAAAATAAAAAGCGCGATCGCAAAAGTTGGGGATAAATTCATAGCTTTTATGATGTGGCTTGAAAGGATAATGTTTAGCGAAGATCGCTTAATGAGTGAGCCGCGAAAGACACATGAGGTAAAATGCGAAACAGAGTTCTTTAATGATGTGGTAAACGATTATAAGTTGTTTGAAGTTAGGAAGAACGACCGGGACTACCAGCCGGGCGACGATATGATATTAAAAGAATGGGATAAGGACTTACAGGAATATACAGGAGTAGAAGACAGGGTAACTATTATTTATATGCTGGAAAACTACCCAGGAATAGAACCGGGTTACTGTGTTTTAGGGATAGAAAGATACTATTAGGGAAAGGACGGTAGGAAGAAATGAGGACGGCAGCAGTAGTAAATTTAAAAGGCGGAGTAGCGAAAAGCACGACAGCTATTAACATGGCGTTGATCTTGACAACGGTACATAAAAAGCGGGTATTACTGGTTGACAATGATATACAGGCAAACGTAAGCAAGTTCTTTAGCGTCCACAGCTACGACTATAAAAGCATGGAAGACGTATTAAGGGACGAAGAAGCAATAGCGGAAGACGTGATAAGAAGCAGCGGGCGCTATGGTTTAGATATTATCCCGGCTAATATGAATATGGACGCGGCAGCAGTTGACCTTATGTTAGACCAGGAAGCCAGCCAGTTAACAAGGCTTCGGGAAGTACTTAACCAGGTGGAAGACCGTTACGACTATTGCTTTATCGACTGCCCGCCTGGGGTGGGAATAAACGTACTTAACGCACTGGCGGCGGCAAATGATGTAATTATACCGATCAAGGCAGATAAGAACGCCTTAGACGGTATGGAAGAACTGGCAGAGGTTATAGAGGAAATCAGACCATATAACCCCGGCTTAAGCCTGGTAAAGTGCCTTGTAACTATGTTTACGAATGACATAGACGTAGTAAAAGGGGAAGAAGCTTTACAGAAAAGCGAATACAGCACATTTAATACTCATATCAGATTCAGTAAACGGGTAAATAGCTGGACGTATGAGAAGGGAAAGAGCCTGGTAGAAGTCACGCCCAGGAGCGCGGCGACAAAGGACTATAAGAACCTGGTATTAGAGTATATGGACTTGACGAAAGGAAAGCTGCAGCATGGAGTTGAATAGGACATATAACGAAGACTGCTTAGAAGGTATGCAAAGAATACCGAGCGATAGCGTTGATATGATTTTAACAGACTTACCATACGGGAGAACTAACAACAAGTGGGACATAAAGTTAGATTTGCAGGAACTTTTTAAGCAGTATAAGCGCGTGATTAAGAAAAACGGCTGTATAGCGTTGTTTGCGGACGGAATGTTAATAAAAGAACTTATGACAGAAGGCGCGGATATATGGCGGTATAATTTGGTGTGGGACAAAGGGTTAGTGTCAAATTTCCTTAATGCGAATAGACAACCACTTAGGCAACATGAGGAAATTATAATTTTTTACAAAAGGCAGCCGACTTATAACCCACAATTTACGATAGGTAAGCCGTTACATAGCATGGGTAGCAGTTTTAGGGAGAAAAGAAACGCAAATAATAATTATCGGAAATATGCAAGCGAAAATAACCCGACTGCAGAAAGGAAAGGAGATACCAGAAAATACCCTACTTCGATTATTAGAATCAATAGAAAAGCTTCTTGCAAGATGATACACCCAACGGAAAAACCAGTAGAGGTTATGGAAAATTTAATACTTACCTACACAAACGAAGGGGAAACGGTTTTAGATAGCTGCAGCGGCAGCGGGACAACACAGGAAGCTTGTATAAGAACAGGACGAAAGTATATAGCATTTGAAAAAGACGCAAAAATATTTAAACAGTCAATAATGAGATTGGAAGGAGTTATAAAGAATGGCTAAATTAGGTTTAGGCGATCGGCTGAATAATAACAGCAGACAGGGCGTTATATTTACAGATGAATACAGGAAAGTTAAGTTAGACCCGCGTACACTGATTCCAAGCGAAAGGAATAAATACGCCCAGGACGATATAGAAGAACTGGCGGACAATATGTTACTTGTGGGACAGCTACAGGAAGTTATAGTAGGGCGGGTAGATGGAAAAGACAGAATTATAGTAGGACATAGGAGAACGGCGGCAGCAGTCCTTAACATCAATAGAGGGCATGACAGCTTTAAGTTGATTGATTGCAAAGTTAGAGAAATGACGGAAGCGCTATTTATGCTTACGCTACATAGTGCAAATATCTTTAACAGACGCTTAAGCGATTGGGAATTGACCGAAGGCGTAGCAGAGTTTAAAAAGTATCTGATTGTAGCAAGGGAAGCCGGGGAAGTGGAGATAACCGGGAAAATGCGCGATTACATAGCGGACGCGATCGGAGTATCTACTGGGAAAATGGCGCAAATGGAAAGCATTACTAATAACCTGTGCGAAGAAGGGAAGGAAGCTTTTAAGAACGGGGACATAAACTTTACGAAGGCTTACGAAACGTCCAGGCTGCCGGAAGACAAACAAAAAGAAGTGATCGCTTCCGGGGAAATGCTTAGTAAAGAAGTTAAGCAAATGGTAGACCAGGAAAGGGAGAAGAAAGAGCCTACAGCGGCAGCAGTCAAGAAGTTTTACGAAGCACACGCGAAAAAGTACGACGGGGACAGAAGCAAGCTTAAGGAACTGCTTATAGAGCATTTAGGAAAGTGCAAGGCTGGCGGGGATAGTGGTGGGGTAAACTTTGATTGTAGCTTACGCGGGGTAAAGCTGGGGAGTGCAACGGAAATAACCTGGACGCGCTTTGTACAGTTGGTTAATGATCTGTACCCGGTTACGGAAGCAGAGCCGGAAGAACAGATAGAAGGGCAGCAGGACTTAGACGAATACCCGGAAGTGACAGGCGGCGTAAGCATAAAGCGGGATACAGCACACTTTAAAATAGACGGGGTATTAAACCCGGACTATACGCCTATGGGACTTCCGTATAGCTGCTATATTACGGCTATTCTTCATTCGGGAATATTTAGCCAGGACTTCATAGAAAACTATAAGGGTAGCAGGGGAATAAATGCGCTGCTTAACATCATTGAAAACTACAGGAAAAAGCTTTGTTATGGAGAAGACGGAAAATACGCGCCGGGTAAGAAAAGCTTTGATTTTAAGCATGAGGGGAAAGAATACGCCGCGTATTTTGATAACCGGGGCTTTAATGTAGACAGCAAGGACAACCAGTACAAGGAATATTTACGGGACTATGACTTAATGGAATTGCTGGAAGCTATGTTAGAAGCCGGGTATTTTGGAGTAGTGGAAACCCTTAAAAACACGATCAGAAAGACCGTCAAGAAAGTGTCAGAACATGACACCAGGCACACGATACGGATTATTAACGAGCAGCCGGAAATGGTAGAAGAAAGCCAGGCGGCAGCAGTCGAAGAAGAATTAGACATAGCGGAAGCTACAGGTATTCTTACAGCCGATCTATTCCAGCTTAGGGAATTTATCAACGAAGACGATTTTTACACTTTGCAGGAAATTGTTATTAACTGTGAACTGGCGGCGCGACATTTACACGAAGTAAAGGAGTAAAGAGGAATGAAGACAAAAGAAGTTAAAAGCTTTGCAGAGGTAGACACAAGCGACTTAAGACAGCCTATTATATGTGTTTTCAGAAACCCGAAAGACTACCCGGACAAATGCGTAGCCCGGATATTTGACGGAACGAAACCGACAAATATAGTAATAACAAGGGATACAGTAGACGAAATAAGGGAAGATATTGTAAGACGCTTCCCGGATAAGCTGCCTTTTGCCAGGTGCAAAGAAGATCATAAAAGCGTAGTAGAAAGTTGGATATAAAATGATGGATATTAAAGACGCAAGGAAGGTTATTAACGACCTGGAAAATAAGCCGTTTTTGTGTAGTGATACGGAGATACAGACAGAAAGCGGATATATTATAACTCGGAAAGAGGTAAAGAAAAATGGAGATCAGAAAAGGACAGAAGGTAAAAGTAATATGCACAGAAGCAAGGCTTAAGGAAGTAGGCGTAAAGCAGAAGCATATTAAGCATATCCTGGGGAAGATCGGGACAGTAAAGGAAGTACGGACGCTGCCGGATATGGATATACCCGCCTACTTCGTACACTTCCGTTACATAAACCTTAAGGCAGCGCCAGGAAACAGAAAGCCTTATTATGTATTCCTGGAAGATATGATAGAGCCTTTAAAGCTGGAAGTAATAGAAGGGAATAAGAAAGATGAATGATACTTTATATGAATTTGCGGCAGCAGTCGGGGCGTTTGGAGTGGCAGCGGGTGAAGCACTTAAGGATATGCTGAATAAGATAGGGGAAGCCGGAAAGCCTGTTATAAAGTCGTTCAATGATCTTTATAATGAACTGGCGGCAGCCCTGGGGAATGAAGCCGTAAAGAAGCGATTACGGCAGCAGTCAATAAGGGACAGGCGGCAGCAGTTGGAGAGAAGCAGGAAGCGGCAGCAGTTGTTAGAGCAGAACAGGGACAAGCCTAATAACTGGAAGCGTCTACATGGACTGCCAGCAGCAAGGAAAAAGCGGTACAGAAAATAAAGAAAGTATTATGCAATCTCATAAAAAAGTAATTGAAACATTAAAAACTTTATGGTAGTATTAAGGCATGAACAAGAGAAGAACCAGGTAAGGGTAACTATCCCCTTGCCTAGTTCTTCTTTTTTGTTTATTCCTAAACTTCCGCGCGTCGCATGAAACACAGGGCGGCGCGTCAAGAAAGAAGGAAAGCAAATGTTAAAGAAGTTATGCAGTTATCCGGGCTGCCACAAAGTTATAGAAGCCGGGGTTAAGTACTGTGAGAAGCACAGGAACACAGACCGGGAGAAGTACAGGGAGTACAAGCGGCGGCGCATGAAGGACGAAGAAGAAGCCAGGCGGCAGCAGTTTTATAATAGCAAAGCCTGGGAACTATTCAGAGCAGCAAGGGCAGCGGAACAATTAGGAATAGATATATACGAATACTACACTACGGGAAAGATCGTAGCAGCGGAGAACTATCACCACATACAAGAGATAACGGAAGCCTGGGCGCGGCGGCTGGACGCGGCAAACGTCATAGGGGTAAGCGAAGCGAACCATAGACGCATACATACAGAGTATGAACGAAGCTATAAGGCTAAAAAGAAAATGCAAAAGATTTTGTACGCTATGTTGGAACGCTTCTATAGGGATTTTGTTCTTGACGGGGGGATATAAAAGTTTAAAAGCAATTTTAAAAAGTCCCGAGTTCAAGTCGGCGTGAAAAAATAAGCCGATTTTTGCTATAGGGGGGGTTAAGGAAGGTGGAGATATGGCAAAAGATGAAAAAGAGAAAGAGAAAAACAAGCCTAAGCCCTGCCCGAAGTGGTTAAATGACGTTGCTAAAAAAGAGTGGCGAAGGGTGGCTAAGATTTTTGCAGAAGAAGGGAAAGAATTTACAGACAAAGACCTTAAGGCTTTGGAAGCATACTGTATCAACTATGCGAAGTGGCAGCGGTGCGAACAGATCATAGACAAAAAAGGCTACAGTATGGAAGTGGGGGATAACGGATACGAACAGCAACGACCGGAAGTAAGTATAGCAAACAAGGCACAGGCGGAGTTAAGAGCCTGGGCGAAGGAATTAGGCTTAACGCCAGCGGCGCGGCAGCGCATGAAGGAAAACGGGAGTACAGCGGACAGCGGTATAGACCCGGAATTAGACGGAATGATAGCGCATGATTAAAAAGGAACTGCTATTAGCTTCCTGGTTGGAGAAGTTACAAAAGAAGTGGGATACAGAGGAATATTATTACGACGTAGAAGAAGCGGAAAAGATATTTAACTTTGTGTCGAAGTTGACAAATGACAGAGGGGCAAGCCGTAAGTTTGATCTATTAGAATTTCAGTTTGAAATAGTGACGGAGATTCTTTGCGTAAGGCGGAGAAGCGACGGCAAGCGGAAACATAGAGAAGCACATATTAACATACCGCGTAAAAATGGGAAGTCATTTTTAGCGGCGATCATTGTAGTGTATTTGTTTTTCTGTCAACGTCATATCTTCGGCGCACTTTTTATTTTAACGGCAAATACGACGAAGCAAGCCGGGGAGTTATACGCGACAGTCGAACACTTTATAAAGACAAATAAGACTTTGCGGCGTTATTGCAAAATTACCAGCAGTACAAAAACGATCGTAAGGAAAGATAACGGTAATAAGCTTATGGTTCTTTCTTCCGACGCTGATAACGCGGACAGTTTTAACGATTATGTAGCGGTACTGGACGAAATACACCAGGCAAAAAACGACGAAATGTACGGGAAGCTTAGGACGGGGCAAGGCGCATGGGACGAACCGTTAATTATGACGATTACGACGGCTTCCAGCGGAGAAGACCCGGCTAACCCCGAAATGCAACTTTATACAATGGCGAAGAAAATAGAAGCCGGAGAAATGGACGACCCCAGCTTTTATTACAGGATATACGAAGCAGACAAGGAATGTAACGTAGAAGATGAAGAACAGTGGTATAAGTCTAACCCGGCTTTAGGGATATTTAGGAAACTGGAAGACCTGGCGAACTATGCGAAGCGTATAAGGCTAATGCCGCTTCAAGAAAATATGTTCCGCCGAATGTTTCTTAACCAGCACGTAGCGCTAGACCATGAACAAGGCGCGATCAATATGGACTTGTGGGACTTATGCACGAAGAAAGTAAACCCGGAAGACCTAAAGGGCTGGAAATGCTGGGGCGGCTTAGATTTATCCAGTAAGAACGATATTACAGGCTTTGTATTGGTATTCTATGAAGAAACTACAGGGCGCTTTATTGTAGTCCCGTATCTGTATACGCCGAAGGAAACCGTAGCATACAGGCAGCATAAGGACAATAACCCTTATGAATACTGGATAAAGAAGGGCGATTTAATAGCCCTGGACGGAAAATACATAAATTTTGAAAGGTTTTTAGACCATGCGACGGAATTAGACGAAGAATACAGGATAGAACAAATAGGCTTCGACCAATGGGGAAGCCAGACGATCATAAACCGATTAGAAGAACGCTGGGACGTTATACCGTTGGGGCAGGGGACTAAAACCATGACACAGGTTATTAACGATTTTGAAAACCTGTTAGTAGATGAAAGACTGATTATAGCAGAAAATGAGTGTTTTAGATTTATGGCGAAAAACTGTATAGCAGTCTATGACGAAATGTTAGGCGTAAAATACAGCAAGAAGAAATCTAAATTTAAGATCGACGGTATTATTGCTATGCTTATGGGGCTGCTGCTGTGTATCGAAGAAAACGGTATAGAACATTATAACCCGGTGGAATACCTGGACGCTATGTAAGGGGTAAAAATGCTTAAGAAGATAAAGAAAATAAAAAATTTACGGTTGATAATTGCGGACGTGATCTTAATAGCAGCCCTGGTTATTGCGTTTGCTGTTACATACGATATTAACAGACACGCGGGGCTATATCTGTTAAGTGCGGAACTGTTAGCGGCGGCGGTAATGCTGGTTAGGAGTGGTAAAAAATAATGTTTTTAGATTTTTTGGAAAAACGGGAAGAAGCGGACACAATTCAGCTTACGGACGAAGAAAAACTATTTTTAAAAGTGTTCGGAATAGAATCAGATCAGCCAGCGGCAGCTATGCGGGAAGCAACTTACTTTACCTGTATCAAAAAGTTATCGGAAGCAGTAGCGAAAACGCCGCTTTATTTGGTGCAGGAAACGGAAACGGGGCAGAGAAGGGCGAAGGAAGACCCGTTATATGAACTGTTAAGCTTGCGTCCTAATCCTTATATGACGGCGGTAGACTTTTGGAAGGCGATAGAAGCAACCAGACAGCACGAAGGAATAAGCGCCGCTGTAAAGCAGTATGGAAGGAAGGGGGAAATACTGGCGCTGTACCCCTGTACCATAGAAGGGATAACCATAGACGACGCGGGCTTGTTAAGATCAAAGCTTAGAAACAAGGTTTTGATTGATTACAGGGTAACGGGAAGCAGCATAAGCGAAAGCGGATTTTATGAGGACTTGCTTATATTTAAAGGCTTCACAATGGACGGCATGAACACGAAGCCAGTAAGGGAGATCGTAAAAAGCACGATCGAAGGACAGATAAAAGCACAAAATTACTTAAATGCGCTTTTTGATAATGGGTTAACTAACAAAATGGTAGTACAGCTTACTTCCGACATAAAGGAAGAAAAAGAACTAAGGAAAATACAAGATAAGTTTTCAAGGCTTTACAGCAAGGGGAAGCGCATTTTTACAGTCCCGGCAGGATTCAGCGTACAGCCTGTTAATTTATCCCTGGCAGACGCACAGTACGAACAGATAAGAAGAATGTCAATAAGTCAGATCGCGGCGCTTTTCGGTATTAAAATGTACCAGCTAAACGACCTTAAGGACACAAATAACAATTCTTTAGAGCAGCAGCAGTTAAGCTTTTTGGTTGATACGCTGCTAATCATATACGAAGCGATAGAGCAGGAAGTTACATGGAGCTTATTAACAAAAGAAAAAAGGGCAGCAGGATACAAAGCAAGGCATAACACAAATGTTATTTTAAGGAGTTCGCCGGAAGTACAGCAAAAAATATTATGCGGGTATGTGGCGGGCGGAATTATTAAGCCGAATGAAGCCAGGTTAGAACTTGGGCGGCAGACAACGCCGGACGGCGACGACCTTATAGTTAATGCCGGAGTTTTGAAGCTGAAAGACTTAGGAAAAGATACGAAAGGGGGCGCGGGAAATGCCGACGACTGAAAAGAAGGACGGTGAGAAACTGGAACGCCGGAACTATGCAGCGTATCAGCAGACAACTTTAGAAGTCAGAAAAGCAGCAGAAGGGGAAGGAAGCAATACGATCGGCGGATATGCCGTTAAGTATAATACGCCTGTGTTGATTGTAGACCGCTGGGGCGACAGGTACTTAGAAGAAATCGCGGCGGGCTGCTTTGATGAAAGCTTGAACAGCAGCAAAGAAGCAGGGAAGGAAATTAAAGCCTTATGGAATCACGACACAGGAAGACCGTTAGGAAGCACGAAAACGGACACGCTACGCTTTAACCAGGAAGACAAAAGCGGGTTAGCCTATGACATAGACTTACCTAACAATACCTGGGGAAATGACGTAAGGGAAAGCGTAAGGCGTGGGGACGTTGACGGTAGCAGCTTCGGCTTTATCTGCCAGGAAGACAGGTGGAGTAAGGTAGAACACGAAGGCGAACAGATTTACAAAAGAAGCGTAGTAAAGGCGGAGTTATTAGAAGTAAGCCCTTGCACATTTCCGGCTTATGACAGTTCGGAAATAAGCTGTAGAAGCTTTGAGAGGGTGAAAGAAGAAGCAAAAGAGGAAAGCAGGATAGAAAAGCTTAAGTTAGAAGCGAGACTTTTAGAGATCGCAGAAGAAAACAAAAAGGAGAATTAAGAGCATGACAGTACAGGAGTTACGGGAGTTAATCGGAAAGAAGACAGAGGAAATTAACGGCTATTTGGAAAGCCGGGACGCGGACAAGGCGGAAGCTGCCTTAGAGGAAAAAAGGAAATTGCAGAAGCTTTTAGCGATCAGAGAAGCAGAAGACGACGAAGAAGCCCAGGAATTAAGGGCGCAGCGGGAAAAGAAGGGGGAAAAGCGGGCAACGGCAGCAGTAAGCGAGTTACGCGCAGCGGTAAAATATGCGCTTAAGGGTGCGGGGGCGCTTACAGATGAAGAACGCGCGGCGGTGAATATTGACAATAACGCCGCAATTCTGCCGGAACAGTTCGTAAACGATATACAGGTATTGCGCGAAGGCTTCCCCAGCCTTAAGGAACATTGTCACATTGTAAGGGCTACTTCTAATCATGGGAAAATGCCTTTTGCAAAGATCGGCGGGAAGAAGCTTACTAAGTACAAATCGGGTACAAAGTTAAGCGGGGAAGCGGCAAATACGGAAGATATTTCTTACAATATCGAGAATTACGGCGCACTTGTACCGATCGCAAACGATTTACAGGAAGACGAAGCCGTAAATATCGTCCAGGACGTTATTAAGCCGGACTTTGCGGAAGCTGGCGTAAACAGTGAAAACGACGAAATTTTACAGATCGTGGAAGCGGCAGCAGTTGACAAGTCGGCGGGCGTTACCGACTGGCGCGGAGTGAAAAGGGTTATTGACGGCGTATTACCGACGCTTCGCGCCCGGACGATCGTAATTACTAATCTTTCCGGCTATGTGTACTTGCAGTCCCAGGAAGATAAAAACGGGCGCAACCTGGAATTAGTGAAGACGGTAAACGACAAGGACTATTTTCAGAATAAGCGGCTTATTACGTTGAGTGATGAAGCGATCACAGCAGCAGAAGAAGGGGCGGTAGTCTTTTACGTGGTGAACCTGTACGCCCTGGTTAAGTTCTTTGAAAGAAAGGGCTATACCGTATCTACGGACAAGTCCGTATTCTTTGAATCGGACGAACTGGCTTTAAAGGTGCAGGAACGCTTTGACTGTGAAAAGCTGGACGACCGGGCGGACTTCAAAGTAGAGTTTAAGCCCGCTGCTTAATAAGTCCCGGAAGGGGTGAAAATATGGCGGAAGAAAAAGAAATACTGACGCTTCAACAGGCGAAGGACTATTTACGGGTAAGCTATGATGAAGACGACGAAGAAATAGAAGGGCTTATATTGACAGCGGAAGCCTATATAGACAGTTGCGTAGGGACTGGCTATAAAGACAGGGCAAATTATGAAAGCGACGAAGACTACGAAAAAGGGCGGAGAATTGCCGCCCTGCTTCAAAAGAAGATCATTAGCGATATGTACGAAGTGAGGGCTACGACAGTCCGGGTTAATACCAAAACGGACAGTATCACGAAAACCATATTAGACAAGCTGGCGAATGTGGGGTAGGGCGTATGTATTTAATGATTCAGAAACGGAAGAAGACCGTAGAAAAGGGGCGACCTGTAGAAACCTGGGAAGACTATTTTAAGTGCTGGTGTGATGTAAAAAGCCTGTACGGAAAAGAACTGTATGAAGCCCTGGAAGCGAAGTTAGAAAACGTGCTTAACTTTGAAACCCGGTTTTGTGGCAAGCTGGAAGCCCTTAATACAAAGGAATACCGCGTAAAATGGGGCGAAAGGCTGTTTAACATTATCAATGTAGACTACGGGAAGTATGAGCGCAGAAAGATAGTGTTAAAGGCACAGGAAATTATATGAGTTTCAATATTACAATGGAGTTTACGGGGCTTAATGAGACACAGCGGGAAATAGAAAAACTTTCTACGGAATCAGAAATAAAGGCGCTTAATAAGAAGATCGTAAAAAGAGCCGGGGAGATCGGGCAGCAGGAAGCAAAAAGCCAGATACGGAAGAAGGCATACAGTAAAAACCCTATGAAGTCGGGCAGAAAGGGCAGCAGGACGGGGCAACACGCGGCGGACAATGCACCTAAGAAGGCTTCTACGCAAAGCGGGAATTATGGGGAACTGATAGGCTGGGACAGGGGCGACGTATCCCCCTTCTTTTACATGAAATTTCACGAATGGGGAACAAGCATACATAAGCCGAAAGGCTTTATGCTGGACGCTGCTAAACCGACTTACGCGGCGCTTAAGAGTATTGCGGAAGAAGAATACGAAAGAGTATTGAAGGAAAAGTTAGGGGGTTAAGCATGGCAAAATTAAGCGGAGAAGAAAAAGAGAAGCTTAAGCAGATCATAGAAGCTTACCCGAATAATGAAGACCTGGACTTAACGGCATTTATAGCGGAAGTAATAGGAATTACAGGGATACATACGGAAGAAGGCTGGTATAACCAGGATATTAACGAGACACACATAACTTTTTACTTTATGAGTGATGAAGATACAGATTTTAGCGAAGATACCAACGAAAGCGAAGAATATTACATACAGGTTGATATATGGAGTAAAGAAGACTGTTTTAGGCTTAAGCAGAAGGTTAAACAGTTGCTTAAGAATGCTGGTTTTACATATTTCACAGGTAACGACCAGTACGAAAAAGAAACGGGAATCTACCATAAAGCAGCAAGATTTTATTTTGTTATGAATGTGGAAGGAGATAACTAACAAAATGGCAAGAGTAAAGGAAAATGAAAAAACCATTGTACGCAGCCGTTTAGTAGGATTGCGCGATATTTGCGTAGCAGAGGTTACAACAAACGACGAAGACGTATATAAAGCGGAAGTCCCGGTAAGGCTGGCTAAGGCACTGGCGGCGACGGTAAAGGATACCTTTAGCGTCGAATACACATACAGCGATGATGAAGTGGAAGATACGGTAGAGACATACGAAAAAACAGAGATCGAAATTGAGGTTAACAGGATAACGCCGGGCGATTATGCGTTGATCTTCGACACGCTGTATAAGTTCGGCTTCATGGTAAAAGCAGAAGGCGACAAGGCTAAGGAAGTTGCGTTAGGCTTCCGGGCAAAGCAGGGTAACGGGAAGTATGAATTTAACTGGTACTATTGCGGGAAGGCGGAACACCCGGACGTAACTTACGAGACGGTAAAGGATAAGAAGACGGCGCAGACGATCAAGCTTAAGTTTACCATGTACGCAAGGAAGAAAGAAGACATTATAGACGGGGAAAGAAAGAAGCTTTACGGAATCACCGTAGACGAAAGTAACTTGCTGGCGGAACACACAACGGCAGCGGAAGCTATAGCGGACTGGTTCGGGGAAGTGCAGGAGTACAAGCCCGTACCCGAAAAGGAAGAAGCCGGGGGAGAAACGGGAGCATAAAGGCGGGGTGTCATATTCTGACACCCTAAACAGAGAAAGGGCGATAACATGAAGATCAGCTTAAACGGGAAAGAGTACGAAAGCGGAGAAATTACAAGGGAAAAATATAGAAAGTTTGCGGCTGTATATGAAAGCCTGTTAGGAAAAGAGCAGACGGCGCAGACTTTCAGCGACGAAGACTTAGACAATATGGTAGAAGCCATTGTATTAGTCTTCGGAAATCAATTTACTTTTGATGAAGCGGACGAAGGCTTAGACGAGATCAGCAGCATTATTCTTAATTTCTCATTTATCAACGCGGAAATAATGAATAAGACGAACTTACAGGCGGAAGCGGTAGCGAAAACCTTAAAGACGAATGTAATTACGATCGGCGGGAAGGAGTACGAAAGCGGGAAGATCGGAAGGAAGAAATACAGGGCGTTTAGGGAAGTGTATAACGACCTGGTAAAGCCGGAAAAACAGACCTATACAGACAAAGAATTAGACCGTATGGTTACGGCGATTGTAGAAATATATGATAATCAATTTTCTTTTGAAGCGGCAAACGAAGAATTAACGGACGTTTCACAGATCATTTTTAATTTTGCACTTATCAACGCAAATATTATAAAACGCCTGGGTGAACAGGCGGAAGAAGCAAAAAAAAATTTGAGTTCACGCGCATAATAGATAGCTGTATCGAGTGCGGCGGCGGGCTGAAACGCTTTTATAAAATCACTACATACGCTTACAGAAGATATATAAAGCTTATGGGGTTGGTGAGTAAAACCGAAGACGAAAACGACTTATTATACCTGTATTCTGCCGTTATTAGGGCAGTCTTTAACGACAGGATAGAGGAAGAAGAAATAGAACAGTTGGACGTAGCAGAAATTGTTAATACATTTAAAGCGATCACTGAAATAGTAGACGCTTCTGTAAATGGGAAGATCAGAGATATAAGCGAACTTTTAAGCGGCGGGCAGGGGGAAACATACGAAGGCAGCGCGTTTGATGAATATGACAGGGAAAACGGGTATACGGACGAAGAAACCCAGGAAGAAGCCTGGAAGTCCTACGGAAAAGCCCTGGATAATATTTTACAGATATGTATTAAGAATATGCGAAACAGCTATAGGGATTGCCTGGAATCTGATTTAAGCGATCTTTTAGACTACGTTGTATTTCAAGTCGAGTATGACAGGGAAACACAAACGAAGGAGTAACTTAATAAATGGCTGGTGCTAGTCTTAGGGTAGGGGCGAATACAAGCGAGTTTACCAGTCAAATGCGGTCAATGCTTACGCAAATGAAGCTTGTAACCAGCGAATACAAGGTAGAAGCGGCACAGGCGAAGGCGTTAGGCAGTCAGACCGATTTACTTAAGGCGAAGAAGACGGAGTTAACGGCTAAGATTAAGCTACAGACGGACGCTATTAAGCTTCAGCAGACGAACTTAGCAGCACAAAAGCAGAAGCTTACAGAATTACAGGCAGCAGAGCAGAAGCTTAAGGAAAAAGTAGCGGAACTTACCAAAGCTTACGACGAAAGCGTTAAGGCGACTGGCGAAGACAGCGAAGAAAGTAAGAAATTAAAGGCACAGCTAGACGAAACTAAGGAAGCACACGCTAAGGCAGAAAACGCGGTAAAGAAACAGGAAGACGCGATAGCGAAGAATACAATTAAGCTGAATGAATCGCGGGTAGCATTAGCAGAAGAACAAGCAGAACTAAAAGAAACCGAAGACAAATTAGAGAGCGCCGGGGGCGAGTTCGGAGAGTTCGGGGACGAAGTAGAGAACGCTGGGGACAGCATGGACGAAACCGGGAAGAAAACGGTAAGCCTGGGCGACATTATAAAAGCTAACTTAATATCAAGTGCGATCATAAACGGGGTTAAGGCGCTTGCGAAGGGCATAAAGGAATTAGCAACGGCGGCGATCGGGGTAGGCGCGGACTTTGAAAGCGGCATGAGCCAGGTAGCGGCTACTATGGGTATTACCACAGAGGAAATAGCCGCAGGTAGCGAAGAATTTAGCAAGCTGGAAGCAGCAGCGAAGGAAGCCGGGGCTACTACGCAGTTTTCCGCAACACAGGCGGCGGAAGCGCTTAACTATATGGCTTTAGCCGGATATGATGCGGACAAGTCTATAGAGACGTTACCGACAGTCTTAAACCTGGCAGCAGCCGGGGGAATGGACTTAGCGACGGCTTCCGACATGGTAACGGACAGCATGAGCGCTTTAGGCGATACAGCCGGGACTACGGAAAGCTTCGTTGACAAAATGGCGAAGACTTCACAAAAGAGTAATACCAGCGTACAGCAGCTAGGGGAAGCTATTCTAACGGTAGGCGGAACGGCTAAGAACCTGGCGGGCGGCGTTGATGAAATGAACACCGTTTTAGGTATATTTGCCGATAACGGTGTAAAAGGCGCAGAGGGCGGGACGGCTTTAAGAAACATTATTTTAAGCCTTACAGCGCCGACAGACAGCGCCAGGGAGAAAATGAAGGAATTAGGGTTAGAAGTATTTGACGCTAACGGGAATATGCGCCCGCTGAATGATACTTTTAACGACCTTAACGCAATCCTGGGGACAATGACCCAGGGAGAACAGACCGAAGTACTTAATAACATTTTCAATAAGACAGACCTTAAGAGCGTTAACGCGCTGCTGGCAAACAGCGGGGAGCGCTTCGACGAATTAAGCGGCTATATTTCAGACTGTGACGGCGCGGCGGCGGATATGGCGGCTACAATGAACGACAACCTACAGGGAAAAGTAACGATCTTAAAAAGCGGGTTGGAAGGGCTGGGAATTGCAGCCTATGAGAAGTTCAAAACGCCGATTACAAACGCCGTAGACAATATTATAACAGTCATAGGGAATTTACAGAACGATTTAACGGACGGAAGCTTAAGCGGGGCGCTGGAAAAGATCGCTACAGGCTTCGGAAACATGGTAGAGAAGGCAAGCGAAATAGTAGCCGCTGTACTTCCGGCAATTCTTGAAGGACTGGGCTGGATTGCAGATAACGGGGAAGCAGTCGTAAGCATTTTAGCCGGAATTGGCGCGGGTTTTGTGGCGTTTAAAGTAGCGACATTGATAAACGCAGTAACTACAGCTATGCAAGGCTTCAAGATAGCAACGGCAGCAGCCGAAGTAGTCCAGAAGTTAATGAATATTACAATGGCTGCAAATCCTATGATTTTGTTGGTAGAAGTGATCGCGGCGGTAGTTGCGGCTATTGTCGGATTTGTAGCAACGAATGAAGACGCAAGGGCGGTAGTTGCGGCAGCCTGGGAAAAGGTAAAAAGCACTGTTAAAAATGCAATCGACGCAGTAGTAAAACTTTTTCAGAAGGTAGTTAATTTTGTTAAAGATAACTGGCAGGGCTTATTACTGTTTCTTGTGAATCCATTCGCAGGGGCTTTTAAGCTTATATACGATAATTGCGAATGGTTTAGAGAAATTATAAACAATATTACAGAAAAGGTAAAAGCTGCATTTGCTGGCGTTGTTACTTTCTTAAAAAATCTTCCGAGTGAAATTTGGAACGCGATTGTAAGCACAGTTGACGCTATCCGCGAATGGGCGTTAGGGCTTAAGACGGCGGCAGAAGAAGGGATAACCCAGCTTGTAACGAATGTAGTAACCTTCTTTTCTGAATTGCCGAACAAAATAGCCTACGTGATCGGTTTTTGCCTGGGGCATATTCTGAAATTTGGAATAGACCTATACACATGGGCGACTACGGAAATACCGAAATTTGTAAAAAGTATTATAACCTTCATGCAGCAGTTACCGGGCAAAATTTGGAACGCGATAGTAGGCGCGGTACAGAAAATAGCAACCTGGGGCGAAAACATGAAGACCCAGGCAGTAACGAAAGTAACCCAGCTTATAACGAATGTTATTAGCTTCATGCAGCAGTTACCGGGCAAAATTTGGAACGCGATAGTAGGCGCGGTACAGAAAATAGCAACCTGGGGCGAACAAATGAGAAGCCGCGCAGTATCGGCAGCGACAAGCCTTATAAGCCAGGTATTTAGTACACTGTCACAAATGCCGGGGAAGGTATGGAACGCGATAGTAGGCGCATTACAACAGGTTGCAAATTGGGGCATACAGTTAGCAGCCAAAGGCGCGGCGGCGGCTAAAGGGCTATTTGACGCTGTAGTAAATGGCGTAAGCAGCTTACCGGGGAAAATGGCGGAGATCGGAAGCAATATAGTTTCCGGCATATGGAACGGAATAAGCAGCGGTTGGAGTTGGTTAAAAGGCAAAGTTAGCAGCCTGGCAAGCAGTTTATTACAGGGTGCAAAGGACGCTTTAGGTATTAAGTCGCCTTCCCGACTTTTCCGCGACTTAGTAGGTAAGATGATACCGCAGGGAATAGGCGTAGGAATTGACGAAGAATTACCGACGCTACAGGACGATTTACAAAAAGGCTTACAGGGAATGACGGCGAAGGTAGCCGCAGAGGTTAACCCGGTGGCAGCAGTTAAGAACACAGCAAAAGTAATAGCAATAGATAAAAACTTAGATACAAAGAAAGTAACAGCAAACAATGAGATAACCGTAATTGTCAATACGACGAATACAACTACATTAGATAAAAAAGTAATAGCAAAAGAAGTAAAGAAGGAAGTTGTTAAGGGTATCACGAAAGACCAAAACGACAAGGATAAGACGAAAGGGGCGGCGTAATGCGGGCAACATTTCACATTTTTTATAATGGTGAATCCTGTAAAGATGTAGGGTTGAGCGTGACAAGCCGCCCTACTATCCCGATACCAGAGCGAGAGCATGAGACAATAAAGGTAGAAGGACGGGACGGAGAATTACACAGGGACAAAGGGACGTATAAGGATATAGAAATAACAATAGGCTTTAACTTTGTGTCAAAAACCCCGGATATATGGGCGCAGGACTTAAGGAAGGTTAAAAAGTGGCTTTACAGCGGGAAAGATGAAAGACTGATACTAAGCGACGACCCGGAGTATTTCTATAAAGTGAAACAGGCAGTAATGAGCGACAGCGAAAGGAAAGCAAGGCGCGTAGGGAAATTTGAAATAACATTCACTTGTGATGCTTATATGTATCGGATAGACGGGCAGGAAGAAAAGGAGATAGCAGGGTATTTATATAACCCGTATATGAGGACGCAGCCCCTATATAAGATATACGGAAACGGGGAAATTGTGTTAGAGGTAAACGGAAACCGGGTAACGGCGGAAGTAAACGGGCAGCTAAACATAGATACAAAATTAGAAATATGCTATAACGCGGCAAATGAAATAAGCAACGCTTCTCTTTCCGGGAAATACGAAGGGCTTTACCTGGAAGAAGGCGAAAATACATTTAATTTTACAGAGGGCTTTAGGGTTGTTTTAGTCCCTAACTGGCGGGAATTATGATAGAGGTATATAAGAATACTAACCGAAACTACCAAAGAAACGGAGATATAACGCTTACGCCCTTAAGCTGTATCTTTGAAATGGGGTTAGACGGCATAAGCCAGGTAGAACTAAGCCACGAATACGACGACCTGGGGCGCTGGGAATACCTGGTAAATGACAATGTAATAGCCGCGCCGACACCCTACAGCGACAAACAGTTATTCAGAATATATAACAGGGTGAAGGGCGACGACGAAGTAACCGTATACGCAAGACATATTTACTATGACAATCTGACAAATGTACTTATAGATACACGACCAACGCTTAAGACCGGGCAGGAAGCCTTAAACATTATATTCAGCGGGACGAAGTTTAAAGGGCATAGCGATATAACGACGGTAAATACTGCTTATTATGTGCGTAAGAATATAGTAGCAGCGATCGCCGGGGACGACGAAAACAGCTTTATTAACCGCTGGGGCGGGGAAATGCTGTACGACAACTACGATATATACGTTATGCGGCAGTTAGGAGAGGATAAAGGCGTAAGGGCAGAGTTCGGACACAACCTTACAGGGATTGAAGAAAACATAAGCACAGAAGAAACGATAACGCGAATTATCCCAGTAGCATATAACGGGTATACGCTGGAAGGTAGCAAGCCCTGGGTAGACAGTCCAAAGATCGGGGACTATGCGGAGATTAAAGCGGGCGTTATAGAGTTTTCAGAAATCAAGTTACAAGAGGATTGCAGCCAGGACGAAAAAGGATATGCAAACCTTACGGAATTAAGGAAGGCACTTGTAAAAGCGTGTAATGACGAATTTAAAAAGGGAATCGACGAACCGACAGTAAATTATACCGTAAACATGGTAGAACTTGCTGAAACGGTAGAATATAGGGACTATAAGCAGTTAGAAAATGTGCGGATAGGGGATACGATCACTTGTAAGCACAGAAAAATAAAGGTAGAAGCAAAGGCGCGTTGTATCCGCCTTAAGTGGAACTGTTTAACGAAAGAAAACGAAGAAGTAGAATTAGGGAACTTCTTACAAACTTACTTTGACAAGACAAGCAGCAGCATACAACAGGCGACGGCTTCCATAGAAGGGGCAAATAGCCAGGCTTTAGCGGCGAAAGAGATAGCCCAGGGAGCCGCAAAGGAAGCGACGGAAGGGGCGGTAGCAGCCCAGGAAGCGGCAAGGGCAGCCCAGGCAGCAGCCGGGACAGCAACCAGCCGGGCGGCGGAAGCTGGAAGATCAGCAGAAGAAGCGGCAAACCAGGTAGCATTAGCAGCAGCCCAGGCAAAGGAAGCAACCAGCAAGGCGGAGTTATCCGGGAAAGCGGCGGAAGCGGCGGCAGAAGAAAAGAAGGCAGCCGGGGAGTATGCAGCCCAGGCAGCGGCAAAGGCGAAAGAAGCTTTAGCGGCTAGTGAAGTGGCAACGACCCAGGCAACGGCAGCCGGGCAGCATGAAGCGGCAGCAGTTAGCCAGGCGAAGGCGGCAGTAATAGCAAAAGAAGCAGCAGAGAAGGCGCAAACGGCAGCAGTCGCCGCCCAGGGTGCAGCAGAAACAGCGCAAGGGGAAGCAGAAAAGGCGAAGACGGCAGCAGTCGCCGCCCAGGAAAGGGCAGAAAGCGCCCAGGGCGTAGCAGAGACAGCAAAGGCAGCAGCGGAAGCGGCAGCCGGGACAGCGACAGAACAAGCCGGAATAGCGACTACAGCAAAAGAAGCAGCAGAGAAGGCGCAAACGGCAGCAGTCGCCGCCCAGGGTGCAGCAGAAACAGCGCAAGGGGAAGCAGAAAAGGCGAAGACGGCAGCAGTCACAGCCCAGGAAAGCACAGAAGCAGCAAAGACGAAAGCCCAGGAAGCAGCCCAGGCAGCGGCGGGAGATAAAACAGCCGCCCAGGAAGCGGCAGGGAAAGCCAGGGAAGCAGCCGGGACAGCAACGACCCAGGCAACGGCAGCAGCAACGGCAGCAAAGACGGCGGCAGAAGGGGAAACAGGCGCGAAACACTATTATGAAATGACAAAAGAACTATACGAAGACGCAAGCGTACAGGTGGGGCAGAGTAACGAAGCCTGGTTAGACTTGTCATATATAAATAATTGCTATTTATGCGAGTAAGGACGGTGCAAAGTGGTAGTAGGTAGGCTTATATTTGACTTCGCCCGTCATAGCGTAGAAAAGACTATAAGGGTTAAACAATTCGACAGCGAAACGCGCAACCTGTTAATAGTGCTTCTGAATGACGGCGAACCTTACGAAATGCCGGAAGGGGCAATAGTAAGAATAGAGTGTAGGAAGTCGGACGGGGAAGAAATTTTAAACGACTGTACATATGTTGAAAACCTTATTACGGCAGAGATTACGGAACAAATGACAGCCGCCCCAGGGTATGCGGAATGTGCTATTAGTGTATATGAAAAGGACAGCTATATAGCTTCCTGGACGTTTAACATTAAAGTAGATACAGCGGTCATAGTGGGCGACAAAATAGAAAGCACAATAGAATATAAAGCGATTATCAACGCTTTGCAGGAAGTGGAGAAATCGAAAGACACAATAGAAGAAGCGACGGTTTTAGCTGCTACAGCTATGAGGACGGCAAACGATACCATAGGCATAGCGAACCAGGTAAAGGAAGAAGCAACGGCAGCGGCAGCAGCCAGCCAGGAAGCCGTAAAGGTGGCTACACAGGCAGCACAACAGGCGGAAAACTACAAGGAACTGATAGAAGACATTTATAACAATATTGATAAGCTTAACGACTTCGCGGAAGAAGCCTGGTTAGATAAATCATACTTAGGAAGCGGATACTTAAGCGAAATGAAAGAGTAGAAAGGAAGGGCTAAATATGCGGAATATGCCTAAAGTGATCGGGACGGGAAAGGACATTTACAACCTGTTAGGAATGGTACAGGCTGGGAAACTGGCAGCAGGGGAGTTAAGGGAAGCAATACAGGGGATAGAGGAAGAAAAGTACATCTTTTCCCCCGTAATTGATATTTCAGAAGATAAAAGGTACGTGACGACTAATTACCTGGCGGAAGCACAAAAGGGCGCTAAAGTGTTGTGCGAAGGGAAGGTATATACGATCAAGAGCGTAGAACACATTACAGAAGAAGCGGCAGCAGCCGGAGAAGGAGAAACGGAAACAGAGCAGCGGGAAGACAAGAAGACGGTTATAGGAGTAAACGCCGATCTGAAAGAAGCAGCAGAAAAAGTAGGGGTAGAAAACCCGGTAAGCGTTTTAGAAAGAATCGGGATAACCCAGGAAGAATTAGACAGCATTAAAGGAGTGTTAGCGAAGTATGAGTAGATTTTTAAGTAATGATTTTATCAACAAAGACCCCCGCGCGAAGCTGACAGTAGCAAAGCTTGCGAATATTGGCGATCTTGTAGCGCCTACGGCGGAGTATTTGACGGCTACGGGACTTACGGAACTTACGGTAACTGCCGGGTGCGTGATTACGATAGGCAGTACAGGCGTTTTTAAGACGGACGCGACGATACTTAGTACGGGCAACCTGGACGCGGGAAGCGTATTTACAGTCGGAAAAGATTATTATGTATATATTTGTGATCCGGGAAGTGAAGACCTGGACGAAGTTTACAAGATTAGCCTTAACAGCACATACCCGGACGGCTACGACGCGGAAACCAGCCGGAAAATAGGCGGCTTCCATTACGGACGGGTAAGACAGGTAAGCAGTAAGCTTATACCGATCAATGCAGCCGGAGTAGAAAAGGGCAGCGGTTGGGAATCTAACGTAGCTTCCGGCATTGTACCGCGTTCAGTGTGGACGACTAAACACCGTCCAAAATGCAGCCCGGAAGGTATGGTATACGCTGGGGGCGGATTGTGGGTAGATATTTACATAGCTTCCAGCAACGGCGTAGGCGGCGTAAAGTCTGCTTATGGAACTACGCCGCTTACAGGTACAGAGGGACATAACAGCTATGATTTTATTGACCTGGGCTTAAAATCGGGTAAGCGGTTACTGTCTTATTCTGAATGGCAGCAGGCGGCTTATGGAAGCCCCCAGGGGGCAGACGGGAACAATACAAACGCCTGGGCTGCTACGTCAAATACTGCCAGGACGACGACGGGAAAAGTCGTTAATGCTGTGTCAGCGATCGGTTGCGTAGACTGTGTAGGGAATGTGTGGGAATGGCTGGACGAATTAAGCTACAGGTATGACGGTACGCAGTCCTGGAGTTGGAAGGACGTATTAGGGGCAGGAAACGGACAGGCTTATACAGAAGGGACTTACGGGCTTGTTCGCCTTATCGCGGGCGGCCGCTGGGGCAACGGCGTTAGCGCTGGCTGCCGCGCGGTGTACTGTGGCCACTACCCCTGGGTCGTCAGCGCGGACGTCGGGGCGCGGTTCGGCTGTGACTCTCTGTGATCTGTCTTAGTGCGGGCGGAAGCCCGCACACGCGAAAAATTTATAAAATTTCCAGGATATAGGAAACAATGAGGGAAAGCAGTACAAATAAAAAAGCTTATGATATAATCGCAAAACAGGAAGAAGGCGATTATATGAAAAGCAATTTGGAAATACAGGAAAAGCTATACGATTTTATAAAGTATATTTACCCGGTGCTAAGGCAGTATCCAAAAAGTGAAAAGTTTTCACTTCAAAAAGATACGAAAAATTGTATCATGGATATTTTGCGGTACATCATTAGAGCCGGGAAAAGCACTACGAAGAAAAAGCTTTTATACGACGCGGACGTAGAATTAGTTGTATTGCGGTATTATATCAGAATTGCATACGACCAGCAGTACATAAACGGGCATACATACGGAGTAGCCGCAAAGAAGATAACAGAAATAGGAAGAATGTTAGGCGGCTTTATTAAATCGGTACAAAGTTAATCATATGGGCTATATGTTGCTTCGCCTTATCGCGGGCGGCAACTGGAACAACGGCGTTAACGCTGGCTGCCGCGCGGTGAACTGTAACAACTACCCCTGGAACGTCAACACGAACGTCGGGGCGCGGTTCGGCTGTGACTTATGGACTTTCAGACTTAGCAAGCTACGGCTTACTAGCAAGGACTATTTTCATATAGTCAGAACGTATAGCCCGTCCGGGGACTTACCCGGCAAATATAAAAAAGGACGCTTCCACTTAGTAGCGCTGGCGAAGGGTGGAAGCGGGAACGGCGGAAGATGAAAAGAAGCAATATAGGAATACAGGATATAGCAACTTTTGAAAATGCGGAAGACGCATACAGGAAGGCGCGAAGGTGCAAAAGATACAGGGAAGAAGTCTTAAGGTTTACGGAAAATAAAGAAGCGGAATTGTGCGACATTGTACAGGGACTTTTGACGGGGACATACAGGCAGGGGGAAGCCCGGTGCTTTGTAGTCTATGAGCCGAAAAAGCGGGATATATACGCGCTGCCCTTCCGGGACAGGGTAGTACAGCACATGATTAACACGAAGATAGAACCAATAATAGAAAAGCGGTTCTATTTTCACAGTTACGCTTGCAGAAAAAATAAAGGTATGCACAAGGCGGCGGCTTACGCCCAGGAGTGCATAAGAAAACGATCTTTTGAAGGCTGCCAGGTGTACGCGCTGAAAGCAGACATACATAAGTATTTTAACAGCGTAGACCATGAGATATTAAAGCAGCTTCTTACAAGGATATTTAAGGACAGGCAGTTAATAGCGCTGCTTTTCTATATCATAGACAGCTACGGCGAAGACGGTAAGGGAATACCAGTAGGAAACCTTCTTAGTCAGCTTTTCGCAAACCTGGTATTAAATGAGTTAGACACATTCGTAAAAAATGAATTAAAGGTAGAGGACTACCCGCGATATATGGACGATTTTGTAGTTATTCATAATGACCGGGAGTACTTAAAAGAAGTTTTACAAAAGATAGACGCTTTTATAGGGGAAAGGCTGAAACTTTCCTTAAACCCGAAGACCACTATTATAAATACAAAGAACGGCTTAGACTTTTGCGGTTATCGTATTTATAAGGACTATCGGAAGATACGGAAGCGCAGACCTAAGCATATGAAAGCCGCAATAAAGGCTTATAGGCATGGGAAAATAACAAAAGATAAATTGCTATTGTCTTACAAAAGCTGGGAAGGACACGCGGGACACGCGGATACTTTCCGATTGCGGCAGAAGATGAAAGGGCAAATAGAAGCGGCGATAAGAGAAAAGGAGTTAATAGAAAATGGCAAAAGGTATAATAAGCCGGATAATTAACAAGATCAGACACAGGAAGGAAGAAGGAACACACAGCGAAGCAGCCGTAGAAGTAGCGCGGTATGATCTTGACGTAGTGGAAGTACAAAATAGCATTATTTCAGACCTGGCAGAAGTTAATAGGCTGCTGCTGGAAGAACTGGAAAACTACAGGGCTATAGAAGACGAAGACAGGCATTTACTAATGATGATCGAAGACGTAGAAGAAGGAAAGGAAGATTTAAAACGGCTGTTAGAGCCGTAGGGAAGGAGTTAGTAAAGCTTGAATAGTGAATTTTGGATAGGCTTACTTATTCAGTTGATTGTGTACGGGGTGTCGATCGGTGTAATTTATGGGACGGTGAAAACCAGGCTTAATTATATCGAAGACAAATTAGACAAGCACAACAATGTAGTAGAACGGGTGTATAAGCTGGAAACAGACCAGGAAGTATTACAGGAACGGCAGAAGGTAGCGAACCATAGAATAGACGACCTGGAAGAAGTGACAGCGAAGGCATGAGACGGAAAAAGACAGAATTTAAAAAGAAAGTAGTAATACGGACGGGTTTAATATTTGTATGCGCCTGTATGATCGCCCTGTTTTTTTCCTGGCATGAAAAGCCTACAGAAGTATTTACTTACATTATCCCGGCTTCCGGGGGTATCTTCGGGGCGGCTGTAATTTGGTATCTGAAAGCGGTACAGCTTGAAAACGGTATCAAAATACAATTAGGAATGATAAAAAAGCTTATAGACCTGGGGGAAGAAAACCAGGCGGAAGAAATCAAAGAAAGAACCATACAAAAGATGAAGGATAGGACAGAAGCACTTATAGATGAAGCGCTGGAAGCGACAGACATACAGAACTTTTAGAGGTGCTTAAGTATGGAAATTTTACAGAAACTTATTGAAAACTGGCTTATTTTTGTGATCGCGTTTATCCTGGTATTGCTTACGGTATATGCGATCTTACGTTTTTTGAAGCTTACACCGAAGCAGCAGCTAAACAAGGTAAGGACTGCTTTGCTTTACATGGTGACGGAAGCGGAAAAGGAGTTAAAAAGCAAGACAGGGCGCGTAAAGCGTTCTATGGTGTGGGAATGGCTGGTTGAGCGCTTCCCGATCATAACTTTGTTTATCACAGAAGAAAAGTACGACGAACTGTTAGACCAGGCTTTAGCAGAGTTTAAGAAAATGCTGGAAAATAATGAAAGCCTGTACGACTATGTACACAATACGCTTACAGTCTCGGAAACAGACACAGCAGAAGACATTATAAGGAAAAGTGTAGAAGGGGCGTAAGGCGTATGAAAATTTTACTTATTAGCGGGCATGGCGCGGGGGATTCTGGCGCAGTATCACAGTTTGGAAGGGAAGCAGACGAAACTATATACATGGTGAAGGAAATACAGAAGACCTTAAGCCAGTATGCACAGGTTGACTTATACCCTACGGACAGAAACGCATACAGCGACGCGAAAGCCGGAAAGCTGGCGGTTAACTTCGGTAATTATGGTTATGTGCTGGAAGTGCATTTTAACGCCTGTGTCAATGACACGAAGGGAGACGGAAAGACAACGGGTACGGAAATTTTCGTTACAAAGGCGGAAAAGACCGTAGGCGTAGAAACAAAGATCGTACAGGCTATAGCCGCCTTCGGTTTAAAGAACCGGGGAGTAAAGCGGACAAACTTTACAGTAATTGCCAGGGCAAAGGCGGCGGGCGTTTCTTCCGCGCTGCTGGAAACGTGCTTTATAGATGATAAGGACGATATGCAGATATACAGCAGCAAAAAAGCGCAGATCGCGGCAGCGGTGGCTAATGCGATCGCGGCGCAGTTCGGGCTTAAGAAAAGCAATACGGCAGCAGGAAGCGGCGCACAGGCAGCAGAAAAGGAGATCAGAGCCGGAAGCACAGTTACAATTAAGGACGGTGCAGTATACGGCGGGTTATCGTCAACAAGAGGTAAGGCAGTACCGAAGGCACAGCGCGGAGGGAAGAAGCACACAGTAGACAAAATACAGACCAATAAGGGAGTAGTAGAAGCAAGGCTTACAGAGATCAAAAGCTGGGTAGCTGTGACAAGCTTAACGGCTGTATAAGGGGGCTTCTATATGACTACAGCACAGAAGAATTTTATTAAGACGGTGGGCGCGATCGCGTCCGCCGATATGAAGAAGACGGGTGTACTTGCCAGCTTGACAATAGCCCAGGCTATATTAGAATCGGCTTACGGGACTTCCGGGCTTGCTATGGGCGGTAAAGCGCTTTTCGGTATCAAAGCTACAAAGACCTGGAAAGGGAAAGTATATTGCAGCGATACAAAAGAATGTTACGACGGCTTAAACCTGGTAACGGTCAAAAATGCGGCTTTTCGTGCTTATGATAGCTGGGAAGAATCTATTACAGATCACAGCGCGTTTTTGAAGGCAAATAAGCGGTATAAAGCGGTTGTAGGGGAAACGGACTATAAGAAAGCCTGTGAAGCTATTAAGGCTGCCGGATATGCCACAGACCCGCAGTATGCGGCGAAGCTTATTAAGCTGATTGAGGAAAACAAGCTTACAGAGTACGACGGGGAAGCCGGACAGAAGCCGGAAGCGGCAGAGGATAAGAGCCAGGCGGCAGCAGGACAGACAGCGGACGGGAAATATTACCGGGTACAGGCTGGGGCTTACAGGCGCAAGGAAGGCGCTAACCTTATGGCGGAGAAGATCAAGCGGACAGGACATACGGACGTACTCGTAAGGTTGTTAAACGGGCTTTACAAAGTCCAGGTAGGAGCGTATACTGACAAGAAAAACGCGGAAACGACAGTAAGAAGGTTAAAAGCTGCTGGTATCAGTTGCTTTGTTACATACTCATAAAGCAGAAAAAAGCGGCGATAATTACGGAAGGTAATTTACACGTAACTTACAACTTAATAAAAAACCCTTTATTTGCGGGCTTCGGAGTTATGTAAGAGATAGGAAATGCATATTTTATTGCATGGTAAACCCACAAACATCGTGTTTGTGGGTTTCTTTTTAGTGATAACTGTGGTAAACTTATATTGTCAAGTATATATAGTCAACTATATATGCTGCAGAATGAAATGAGGAGGGAAGTATAATGCCAGAGATATCGTTGTTTTATGGAATCAGGGTTACAATGTATTATGATGACCATAATCCTCCACATTTCCATGCGGAATATAATGGAAATAAGGCGATTATTGAAATTGATGCAGCAAGGTGTATAAAAGGTGCATTGCCATCCCGGCAGCTCAAATTGATCTTAGCATGGTGTGTTTTACATCAGGATGAACTGATGCAGAATTGGGAATTATCAAAGGATGGAAAACCGATGAACCGAATCAACCCGTTAGTTTAAAAGTGAGGTGAACATTATGTTTCCGAAAGTTGTGCAGGTAATACCAATGGAAAATTATTCGGTATATGTATACTTTGAAGATGGTAAAATCGTATGTTATGATATGATTCAAATGATTGAGAAAGAGGTATTTCGTCCATTGAAAGATATCACTGTTTTTAAAGAGGCCTGTACAGTGATGAATGATACATTGGCATGGGATATCGGGGGAAACCGAGATAATACGAAGTGTCTGGATATTGACCCGGATACACTGTATGATTTACCGATGGAGGCAGAAAAGATAGCATAATATATGGTTTGGAGATAGTATGCGCACATATGAGCGTATATGGGTAACGAACACGTAACTGACAAACAGCTTAAAAATGGCGTATTTACGGCGTTCGGAGTTATGCAAGAGATAAGGAATTATTTATATGCAATATGAAACCCTTGAAAATCTCTTCTTTTCAAGAGTTTTATAATATTTTTGTTGATTCTTATGATATAATTGCATATAATAAAAACAGATAGGGAACTATCTTTGGAGAGTTCCTGCCAGATAGTGGAAGATTTTAAACTCGTAGGGAGCAGTAATGCTCCCTCATTTTTTTAGAAAGGAATGGAAGAATTTAAACTATATAGTGTATCAGACGAATATATAGAATATTTGCGGGCTATATTTCCAAATGTATATTCAAATAAGGAAACAACGAGGGTTCATACCCGAAAGTACGTTGGTATAGTGTTACGTTTGGAAAATTATCATTATTACATACCGATGTCTTCACCAAAAGAATCGGATTACCAAATTGCTGGTGAGAAAAAGGTTATTAAAAAGAGTATTGTCCCGATTATACGGATTATGGTAAAAAATTCAAGGGGACAAAAGGAATTAAAAGGGACACTGCGAATCAGTCATATGATACCAGTCCTACCATCAGATGATTGACAATTTTCTTCTGCAAAGAAAACAACGACAGGTAATAGAAAAGAATCTCTTTTAGTGAAAAAATATATTTTGGTAGCGGGAGTCAATGGAGCAGGAAAATAGGAATATTATGTATGAATCTTAAGTTCGATAAACATTAGGCGAAAATATAAAAGTAAGTCTCAAAAAGTAAGGGTGATGACTGAAAGCTGGATTAAAGAAGATATGTTCTGCCCATGTTGTGGTAATTCACACATACATGAATTGAAAAATAATGAGCCTGTTGCAGATATGGTATGTGATAATTGCCGTGAAATATTCGAATTGAAAAGCAAAGAAGGCAGAATAGGAAAAAAGATTAATGACGGCGCGTATTCAACAATGATTAAGAGGATAACAAGTGTCACAAATCCTGAGCTATTTGTTATGCAGTACTCTTCAGAATATATCCATAACAGGGAAAAATAGAAATAATCAAAAATGGAGTGATTAATCCCATAAGTAAAGTGACAGAAAATTATGCTAAGATAAAAAAGCATGAAAAGCATATGAACAATTATAATATTGAGGCGAAAATTCGTTAGCAGCTACAGATATTGAGAGATAAAGGTTTCATCGAATTTTCAGGTAGAGGGCATTATAAAAAACAGATTATATTCTTTGACAATGAGTTGAAAATAAATAAATGATAAAAATAATAAACAAAATTCACGAATAAAATTTAAACAATTCGACGAAAAGAGACAAGATGTTCATAAAACATTGACAAACAAACAGGTTAGTATATAATTGGTACAAACAATTGTTTAAAATAAAAAAATGAAGCGCTTCAAAAATCCTTGAAACTATATGAGAAAAAGGTATATAATATACTTGGAAATATTTTACAGATTTTACAAAATATAGTTTAGCAAGGAAGGAAACTGCAAATGAGTAATGGAAAATCTACACTAAAGGATGTATCAATCAGAGCAGGAGTTTCTGCGGGAACAGTTTCAAAGTATTTAAGTAATCCGTATGCCGTGAAGGAGATAAACAGAAAAAAAA
Organism: uncultured Lachnospiraceae bacterium; assembly: GCA_946558465.1. Classification (GTDB taxonomy): domain Bacteria; phylum Bacillota; class Clostridia; order Lachnospirales; family Lachnospiraceae; genus CAPEBR01. Next base: position 280,925 of record CAMNTM010000002.1, on the reverse strand, counting down.
TAGCAGAGGCAATAAAGGAGCTGGATTTCACACCAAATGTATATGCCCAAAAGCTTGCAAGAGGGAAATCTAATACTATTCTGTTATGTATTGTTTCGGAGAATAATATAAGTCCTTCGACCTGGCTGCATCAGCTTCCTGTTGTGCAGGCAATGAATGATTGTCTTGTCAGAGAAGGATACAGCCTGCAGATAAAGATTATATCTGCGGAGAAGCAGAGTCATCTGGAAAGCTGTGTCAGAAGCTGTATGAACAGCAGAGAAGCAGATGGGATTGCGATTTTATCTGTTTGGGATGTATCTGCGAAAGTGCTGGCAGAAATGAAAAAAAAGAATTTTCCGTTTGTTCTTTTGGAGAGAAGCGGCTCCGGAATTGCGGTAAACGAGGTCTGTATTGACAATCATAAAATGGTGGAAGATCTGGTACACATTTTAGCTGGTTTGGGACATGAGAAGATAGGATTTATCAATGTACGCAGTGGACAGACAGATATGAAACAGCGTCTTCAGGGATATTATGATGGAATGAAGACAGAGAATCTTGAGGTAAGGGATTCCTATATTTTATATGGAGATTTCAGTATTAAGAGTGGGTACGATTGTGTCAGGCAAAGCATTCTGGAAGGTATGGAATGTACTGCTCTTATATGTGGAAATGATAATATGGCGGTAGGAGCGGTGAAAGCAATTCAGGAGTCCGGGCAGTCTGTCCCGGAAGATATATCGGTGGCGGGAATTGATAACAGTATTGCAGCACAGGCGTGTACACCGAGTCTTCAAACGGTTCAATTTGAATTAGGATTGATGGGAAAGCAGGCCTCTTATCAGCTGCTGGAGCAGATAAGAGAGGGAAGCTGTACGGAAATCCGAACGATGATTCCTTATAAGATTATTCCAGGACAGTCTATAACGCGGATAAAAAAGGGGGAAGAACATGCAGAAAAAAATTACGGAAAAGCAGGCGGTGCTGACCTTGTGTGAGGAGCCGGAGCCGCTTAGCTATGCAGAGGTTCCGGAAATAACAGGTGAGGACTATAAAGAGCGGCTTTATAAGCTTTGGAAAATGCCGCAGGCGCAGCAGTATACGGCAATTATAATTTATGGAGACAGAGAGCATTTTTCAAATATTTATTATTTTACAGGATATGACCCAAGATTTGAGGAAGCGCTTTTAATATTAAAACGAGATGAGATTCCAGTGCTTATAGTTGGAACCGAGGGGTTTGGATATGCAGAAAAAATTCCGTATGAAATAAAAAAGATTTTATACCCGCCCTTCGGCTTGATGGGGCAGCCAGGTGGAAACAGAGATTCCTTAAAAAAGATTTTGTGGGACCATGCCGGAAGCCTGGGAGTGAAGATAGGGCTGATTGGATGGAAATACTATAATGAAGAGTTGTTTGAGATTGAACGATGTGTTACAGACGTACCCAGTTACATTGTGGATACTTTGTCATCTGCAGTAGGTTCGGATTCCATCAGCAATGCAGTAGATTTATTAATGGACAGCAGCTATGGCCTTCGGCATCATGCATCTGCAAAGGAAATCATTCAGTTTGAAGTGATGGGAACTAAAATATCCCGAAATATATATAAAACAATAAAAAATCTAAAAAAGGGTATGACAGAAATAGAAGCATCCGAGCTGCTGGGAATAGACGGGGAACCGTTATGTACGCATCCGAATGTTAACTTCGGAGACGCTCATGTATCTTTGGGGTTAAGCAGTCCCGTATACGGAAGACGGTTGGAATATGGGATGCCGCTGGGTGTGGGCTATGGGCTTCGAGGTTCCAATGTACATAAGATGGGAATGTATATACGCGGGCCAAAGGATTTGCCGAAGGACAGGAGAAATTATGTGGACGAGGTGGCCAAGCCTTATTTTTCCAGTATTGCAGCCTGGTACGAGATGGTGAGAATCGGAGCGGCTTTTGGGGATATATATGATATGGTAGAAAAACAGCTGGGCATACAGAAATATAACATTATCCTGAATCCTGGACATCTGATACATACAGATGAGTGGACAAATTCTCCGTTTGAAAAGGGAAACTCTGTAAAAATTCATTCCGGGCATGTAATTCAATGCGACTATAGCGTGTGTTTTAAAGAGCCATACCTTCCATGTCACATAGAGGATGGTTTAGCGGTTGGAAATGAAGCGCTTCAAAAAGAGATAGAAAAGCTGGCTCCAGGATGCGGCAGAAGAATACAGAAAAGGAAAAAATTCATGAGAGAAATACTGAATATTAATCTTCCGGATGAAGTTTTGCCATTATCTGATTTGCCTGCAGTCTGTTTTCCGTATATGGCAGATGTATCCGTAGTACTGGCTGTGGATAAAGAATGATAAAAAATATATTTTAAGGAGGCAGAAAATGAAAAAGTGCAGGATTACAGTAGTAAAAAAATGTTTTAATGAGGAACTGGCAAAGGAGTATGGAGTAGAAGGATTTACGGAATGTCCGTTTTACAAGGTGGGAGACACATTTATTACGGATTACTGTAAGCCGGAAAATTTCTGTGAGGATGCATGGCAGGCAATCCAATATTATGTCTATGCACTTTCTATGGAATGCGGGCAGATATACAGTGATTGGGTGAATCGTCCGGGAATCGCAGTAAATTGCTGTAATGACGGCCTGCGGCCGGTAGTATTTAAGATTGAAAGGCTTGATGAGGAATGGGATAACCAGACAGATTCTAAGTAATGAAGCGCAGTAGTGAAAGGAGAAAGCTTTATGATAGAGTTTAAAAATGTAGGTTTTGGTTATTCATCTAAAAAAGGGATTGCAAAAATATTTGAAAATCTGGACTTTACAATTAAAGATAATGAATTTTTTTGTGTTATTGGCCCGTCCGGCTGTGGAAAAACAACCCTGTTAAGGAATGTAGCAGGTTTTGAACATCCGACAGAGGGCGTCATCATGAATGACGGAAGACCGGTTGAAGGAATTGACTACAGGCGTGCGATGGTGTTTCAGGATGACGCAGTTTTTCCGTGGCTGACCGTATATAAAAATGTCGAATACGGGCTTAAGGTCCGGGGAGTATCTGATGATATCAGACAGGAAAAGGTTAAACACTATATTAATCTGGTCGGACTGACAGGTTGTGAAAATGCTCTGCCAAAGGAACTGTCCGGAGGTATGCGTAAAAGAGTGGACTTAGCGCGCGTGCTGGCAAATGAACCGGAAGTGCTGCTTATGGATGAGCCTTTTGGCGCACTGGATGCAATGACAAAGGAGGTATTGCAGGAAAAGCTGGTACAGATATGGAATGAATCGAAGAGAACGATTTTTTTCATTACACATGATATTGAGGAGGCATTATTTTTGGGCGACCGTGTAGGACTTCTGCATCGCTTGTCAGACGGCGGGGAGTTGGAATTTTTCAACGTGCCTTTTGACAGGCCAAGAGATATTTATCTTAAGCAGCAGCCGGAATTTCAGGCAATGAGGAGAAGGCTTGCTGAAAAGTTCCATCAAAGCGGCAAAGGAGGGGCTGAATCATGACAACAGGTAAGGAAACGAATGTAAGAATTAAGTGTTATATTGTGATTATCTGTGCCGTGCTCTTTGGAGCATGGTGTCTGCTGACCTATAAAATGGGAGTACGGGCCGTGATACTTCCCAGCCCTACGGATATGGTCAGGGCATTCAGACAGCTGGCACCTTCGCTGCCGGTATCTATTGCAGCCAGCTTAAAAATAACGCTTATAGGGTTCGCATTGGGGGCGGCAGTTGGTTTGCTGCTGGGGCTTATTATGGGGTACAGTAAGATATTTCTTCAGGTTATTGGTCCGTTTATGGAGGTTACAAGGCCTATTCCCGTATTTGCTCTGATTCCGCTTTTCATGCTTTGGTTCGGAATTGGAATTTTACCACAGGTGTTGTTGATTGCATTGGGAGTGTCGTCTATTCTCGGAGTACAGACCTATGAAGCAATCCGTAATATGCCTGTCGTATATGTCCAGGCGGCGTTTAATCTGGGAGCTTCCAAGATGAAGGTATTTAAAACGGTTGTAATTCCGTGTATTATACCTCACCTGATAGGGGCGGTAAGAGTTGCGGCGGCAACCTCCTGGGGGCTTGATGTATGTGCTGAATTTATGGGCGTGCAGACAGGACTTGGACATATCATGATTATTCAACAGAACTATCTGAATACGCCCCAGGTGCTGGCGATTGTATTGATATACAGTGTACTTGCCATAACGCTGGACCAGGTAATCCGCATTATTGAGAAAGGGGCAACTACATGGACTGACCGTTCAAGTCTTTCCTTTGAAGGTTTAACTACAGAAGGAAAAATGAGCAGGAAGGAAAAACAGGCAGAGAAAAAAGCATTAATGGAATTAAAGATGCAGGAAAGAAAATAGGGGGTAAACTTATGATTATTGATTCTCATATGCATTTAATTCGAAAGGAAAATTTCGATAAAGAAACCTATGACCGTCTGGGTATGAAGGTGCCGGAGAATACAGACCTGGATATGCTGGTGAATTGGTACAAAGAAGCAGGTATTGATAAATGTGTCTGTATGGGACAGGATATGTCCCGCATCTGGAACAGTACCTTTGGCGATGAATATGTAAGAGAGGCGTATCAGCGATATCCGGATTTTTTTATTCCATTTGTAAGTCTTGAGCCTATTGACAAGGCAAATCGTTTTCATCAGGAAAATTATGAAAGGTTCAAAAAGGCAGTTGAAGAAGAGGAAGTAAAGGGAGTGCTGATGACGCCGCCTTACGGACAGTTTAAATCTAACGATAAGACCATCTACCCGTTTTATCAGCTGGCACAGGAGAAAGGCATTGTAGTACAGTATCATCATTCTGCCCAGATGGGTCCGGCAATTTTGGCGCCTACGTTTTATGCAAAGATGGAGTACTTAAATGAGGTAATGATTGATTTTCCTGATATGAAAATAGTTGTGGAGCATTTGGGATATCCGTGGTCGGAGTATTTGTTTGTACTTATGACAAATGATAAGAATCTGTATACAGATTTGGCCATGACCTACGGACGCCCGATGTGGACGGCGTGGCAGTTGGTTTTAGCAAGAGAATACGGAGTTTTGGACAGGGTTATGTTTGCCACAGATTATGTCGCATTTGATTACGATGTGTTCGGACCAAAGCCGTCGGAGGACCTTAAAAGCTGGATTTATCTGGTAAAAGAAGGACTCAATGAGATTAACCGCAGATGTGGATGGCCCGAGCTGACAGAGGAGGAGATTGATAGTATTATGTTTGGCTGTGCCAAGAAGCTTTATCAATTGTAGTTCAAAAGAGGAGGAAAGAAAATGAAAAAAGGAAAGAGATTAACAGCGGTTATTTTGATTATTACGTTATTCATGATGCTATGCGCCGGGTGCGGCTCTGAGACTCGGGATGGGACAAAAAAATCAGATGATGAAAAAGGCAGTGACGGTCTGACAACAGTAAACATCGGAATTACACCTTACTCCATGTATGTAATATGGGCGATAGCGGATGCCTGGGATATTGATAAGGATTATGGCCTGGATATTCAGCTTTCAAGCTTTGCAGGCACTCCTCAGGGAGCGCAGGCTTGTATCCGGGGTGATGTGGATATTTCCAGCGCCTGTGTAAATGAGCATCTTGCCTGTGTAGAGACTTGTGACAATCTGGTCAACTTTTCGCCGTGCGGAGATTTTCGTGGCTTCTTCTTTGTAGGAAGAGAAGGCGAGGTGGCTTCTTGGGATGCGCTTCTGGAGTCTCATGACGGGGATATTGAGCCGGCAAAAGAAGAGAGGCTGAATGAATTCAAAGGTTCCTCATGGTGCGTGATTCCACAGAGAAAGGCGCTTATCGTAGATGCCATATCGCAGGTGGGGCTTACTTCCGCAGATGTTAATTTTATTGAATTCGCAGATGATGCAAAGGCTTGCGAGGCGTTTCTGGCGGGAGAAGGAGACTACTATACCGGCGGAGACCAGCAGCAGATGGCCCTCATGAATATGGGGGGATATGTAAATGCTGGAGGAACAGATATTCTTGGACCGTCAGGAATATGGTATGATACATTCGTGTGTACAAGAGAATTTATGGAAGAAAAATATGATTTAGCTAAAACCATATATGAATGTCAGCTGGCCACAGTAGATGCATTCTGGAATAATACACAGGAAGCAGCAGAGGTTGCGTCTGCATATCTGACAGAGATAACAGGTTCTGAATATTCAGTGAAGGACTGGCTGGAAATGCAGACGGAGTGGGACATCTATGTAAGTCTTGAGGATGCTGAAAAATACTTTTTCAACTCGTCTGATGTAAATCACTACTGGAAAGGCGGAGCGGATTACAATGTGCAGCTCTTTGTAGAGGACGGAACTCTCAGTAAACCGGTAGACACAGAATATTATTATGAGCAGTCTGAAAAAATGTTTCGTGACATTCTGGAGGATTCGGAAGCTGTCGATAAGATTGAATCGTATAAGACATTCAAGGCATTATAGAGGCAGGTGAGAAAATGATTTATTCAGGAAATAATCAGGAATTATATCTGGCAGTTCGTGCCGCTATGAAAGAGTATCATATTTTGGAGCAGGATATATGTGATACATTGGGTAAAACAAGACAGAATCTGTCTACGATTTTTAATCGGATGAATCACGGAGACAGCCCGGAGCTGTATGTGTTGTATCGTCTGGCAAAAGGGATGGGCTGTAAGCTTAAGATAGAATTCATTCCAGATTCGAAGGTATAGACGGAAAAAATGCAGGGCAGGCCCGCCATTCGGTGAGCCGCCCTGTATTTTTTTGCTTTTTCTTTATATCCGCACAATTTTTGTCGCTGTCGTATCTCTGAAGTATCTGTCATGCTCAACGAAAATCATTGTAGGCCGGAATTCTGCCAGCAGCCTTTCAATCTGTATACGGGAATAGATATCAATAAAATTAAGTGGCTCATCCCACACGTAGAGATGTGCTTTTTCGCAGAGGCTTCTGGCTATCAGCACCTTCTTTTTTTGTCCGCCGGAAAAGTCTTTCATGTCCTTTTCAAACTGTACCCGTTCAAAATCCATTTTTCTCAAAATTGCCTTAAAAAGACTTTCGTCTATTCTGTTTTCTGCAGCATAGTCAGACAGATTCCCTGTAAGACGGGAAGTGTCCTGCGGTACATAGGAGACGATAAGTCCGGACCCGACAGCTTTAGTGCCGGTATATTCAATTGCTTCTTGAATCAGGAGTTTGAGAAGACTGGTTTTACCGCTTCCGTTCTTTCCGTCAAGAGCAATCCTGTCCCCGCGGTGCACCGTAAAAGTGACAGGTCCGCATACGGTATGCCCATTATAGCAGATGGAAACCTGGGAAAAGCTGGCAAGTGTGTCGGCATGATAGGAAAGCGGCGAGAGCTTTAAACTTTCGGCAGTCTCGACATTTTTCAAAAGTCCTGCTTTTTGCAGGATGGCCTGATTCTGCCTTGCCTCTATTACTTTCGAGCGCTTCATCATCTTTGCCGATTTATGGCCTACGTAGCCCTTATCTGCGGCTCCGGTTTTTGAGGCTTCCACCTTATCTGACCAGGCGGCCGAGCGTCTGGCGGATTTCTGCAGGCGTTTAATATCTTTTTTCAGACGGTCGTTTTGTGCTGCCTCGGATTCCTGTCGCCGGCTGAAGTTTTCAAGCCAGGACGAGAAATTGCCGCTCTGCACTTCGATATCTGCTCTGTTTATAGACAGAATATGGTCAACGCATCCGTCGAGAAAATGACGGTCATGAGATACAAGTATGAAGCCCTTTTTCGTTTTTAGATATTCAGACACCTTTTGTCTTGCCGCAGTGTCCAGATGATTTGTAGGCTCATCAATGAGAAGAAAATGCTCCTCATTGAGAAAAAAAGCGGCAAGAAGAGCTTTTATCTGTTCTCCATTTGAAAGGGTATTAAAAGGGCGCCATAGTATATTATTGTCTACATCCAGCCGGGAGAGCTCCCTTATCAGCTCCCATTCCTGGGCAGCGGGGCATATATTTATCAGTATTTCCCCGGTAAGCGCTTCTTTGTTTTTAATATGGTATGGAAAGTAATCAAACTGTACAGAGCTGATTATTTTTCCGCTGTATTCGTATCTTCCAAGCAGAAGATTTAAGAATGTTGTCTTTCCTCTTCCGTTTCTTCCTACGAACCCCAGTTTCCAGTGGGTATCAATTTGAAAATGTACATTTTCAAATATATTATCACAGCTTGACGGATAGGAAAATGTAAGGTTTTCTATTTTAATCATTGACATACCGGTTACTCCTTTCAGTGTATTTTCGGTGTACAAGAATCATAAGTTATCTTGTACATAAAGGAAAAATAAATGTGTAATAAAATATAAGAGCTGCAGGAAAGTGAAATCCTGCAGCCTGGCGTAATATAACAAAACCGCAGCAAAGCGCTGCGGAAAAATTATATAATAGGAGAACATTCTATAACTTTCCTGCAAATACATACAGCAGTATTAATAAAAACTAATATCGTTGCAATACTGCCGCATATTTAATTATTATCTGCAAGAAAAGTTAAACATCCTTTTGCCTCCTCTACTATTCAAATGCGAAATAAGTATATCATAAGTCCGGCCAAGAATCAAGTGGAAGTTTTACGATACATATGTTATGATAATTGTGGTATTAAAATACATCTGCGAGGTACTGCAGTGTAGTTTGTCCGGCGGGCAGCATGGGGAATCTGCCGGAATGGTATAAAAGGAGAGGATGAGTGAAATTATGAAAAATAAAATCAATGTAAAAGAATATGTGATTCTTGTAATAGGTATGTTTATTGTGGCGGCATCCGTCTATTATATTATGATGCCCGGAGGTTTTGTATTGGGAAGTCTTTCAGGTCTTGTAATTGTTCTGGTTAATTTTATTCCCTTGTCAATATCTGCACTTACATTTATTATTAATATAATTCTGCTGGTTATAGGATATGTATTTATCGGAAAGGAATTTGGAGGGAAGACTGTTGTAGCGTCGATACTTCTTCCCGCATACCTGGCAGTATTTGAGCGTGTAACACCAAACGTTACTTCACTGACGGGAGATATGCTGATAGATATGCTTTGTTATCTTCTGGTAATATGCTTTGGACAGGCTCTTCTGTTTGGTATTAATGCGTCGTCAGGAGGACTTGATATTGTGGCAAAGCTTCTGAATAAATATTTATATATGGAGCTGGGCAAGGCGATTATGGTTGCAGGGTTTGCAACAGCAGCGACCTCTGTCCTTGTATATGACCGCAAAACAGTAGTAGTAAGTCTTCTTGGCACGTATTTATCGGGAATTGTACTGGATAACTTTATTGACGGCTTTCATATGCGCAAGAAGGTATGCATTATTTCTTCTGACTATCAGGCTGTGCAGGAGTATATCGTAAAGGAGCTGCACAGAGGCGTAACGCTTTATTCTGCCTTTGGCGGCATGAATCATGAGGAAAAGATGGAGGTAGTTACAATTCTTGAGAAAAATGAGTACGGAAAGCTCTTAAGTTATATTCATGCAAATGATCCTTCCGCATTTCTGACAGTATCTACTGTCGGCGAGGTAGTGGGACAATGGAACAAAAACAGGAGAAAATTTTTTTAAAGGCATAAAAAAATTGCTGCACAACAGGAGCGTAAGTGTGCATGTATAGTTTTATAGACTATGCAGACGTTTCTGATGTGCAGCAATCTTTTTTATATACAGCTACTTTAAAAATGTACGGATCAATCTTTCATACACTTTCCTGTACGGCTGATACCGCATCGGCAGGTCTATCCATGTTTTTTTATCCACAATGCTCTTATAATGTGAGAAGGTATCGAACCCGTCTTTTCCGTGATAGGAGCCCATACCGCTTGCACCAAAACCTCCGAAGCCCATCTCGCTTGTAGCCAGATGTATGATGGTATCGTTGATGCAGCCTCCGCCGAAGCCGCACCGGGCGGTAACTGTTTCAGCAGTCTGGCGGTTATTTGTGAAAATGTACAGGGCGAGCGGGTGAGGCATGGAATTGATATTGCGGACAGCCTCATCCAGGGAATCGTATACAAGTATGGGCATCAGCGGTCCAAAGATTTCCTCCTGCATTACAGGATCTCCAAAGCATACATTATCCAGGACAGTCGGAGCAATCTGAAGGTTCTTACGATTATACTCCCCTCCGTGTACGATTTTCTCAGGCTGGACCAGCCCCAGAATCCGGTCAAAATGCTTTTCGTTTATAATTTTTCCGTAATTTTCTCTTTCAAGAGGCTGTTTGCCGAATTGCTTCTGGATCTGTTTTTTTATTTCTTTTATGAGACGTTCCTTTATACTGCGTTCACAGTAGATATAATCAGGGGCCACGCAGGTCTGTCCGCAGTTTAAGTATTTTCCGAAAACAATCCTTTTTGCAGCAAGTTTTATATCTGCATTTTTATCTACAAGGCAGGGACTCTTTCCGCCCAGTTCCAAAGTAACCGGTGTGAGGCGAAAGGAGGCGTGCCTCATAACCTCCCTGCCGACAGCCTGGCTTCCGGTGAAGAAAATATAGTCAAAATGTTCCTTTAAGAGGCAGGTATTTTCAGCCCGCCCGCCCGTAATGACAGTCACATGTCTGGAGTCGAAGCACTCGGCAATCAGCTCTTTAATAACTTCGCTGGTGCAGGGAGAATAGGCGCTTGGTTTTAGAATAGCTGTGTTCCCTGCTGCTACAGCATCAATAAGAGGGTCGATTGTGAGCAGGAATGGGTAGTTCCAGGGACTCATAATCAGTGTGACACCATATGGAGAAGGTTTTTTATAGCTTTTGGAATGAAATTGAGAAAGAGGAGTGTGAACTCTTTTTTCCTTTGTAAAGGAGCGTATATGCTTCAGCATATATGTGAGTTCGCTGAGTACCAGCCCCGTTTCACACATATACGACTCGAATGGGCTTTTTCCCAGATCCTTTTTAAGTGCGGCATTTATTTGATCCTCATTTTTTAAGATAGAGCCTTTTAATTTTTGAAGTGCATGGATTCTAAAGTCAACGGAAAGCGGTGCGCCAGTGTAAAACCAGGTACGCTGTCCTTTTACTATATTTTTGATTTCAGCTTCGGTCATGGCCTGTATCCTCCTCTTAATTTTCTTTCTTAATTTTTGTCCCTGTATTTCGAATGTATATTTTACTTTAATTATTTTTCATCGTTCTTTAGAAGAAGATAGTAAAATTGTTCCAGCTCATGAGCATCCATGAGTACGGGAACCGGGTAGAGAGGATTTGCTTCCTTGTCTGCATAGTGAGAAAGCTTTGGAATATCTTCTTCTCGGATGTCTTTTATGGTATCTCCGATACCAAAACGTTTTTTCATATCCTTTATGGCGTCGATGAAACGCTGCGCTGCCTCTTCTACAGGAGTGTCTGTATCGGCAGCTCCGGCTGCCTGGGCCAGACGGGCAAGCTTTTTATGTACAGCCGCTCCGTAGGCTTCCAGTACGAACGGGAGAAGAACTGCATTTGCAAAGCCATGAGGCACATTGTATTCCCCGCCGAGGGAATGGGCGACAGCGTGGACATATCCTACATAAGATTTGGTAAATGCGCAGCCTGCATAGAAAGAGGCATGGAGCATGTTACGTCTTGCCTCCATATTGGTTCCGTCGGTGTATGCAGTATCAATGTTTTCAAATATAAGCTTAACAGCCAGCAGTGCATCCTTGCGTGTTCCGTAAGTGGTGGAGTTTCCGATATATGCTTCTACAGCATGAGTGAGGGCATCCATTCCTGTTGTAGCAGTAAGAAAGGGAGGGAGACTTAAAGTAACCTTCGGTTCCAGTACGGCGTACCTGGGAATAAGCGGGAAATCATTGACAGCATATTTGTGTCTGGTCTTATCATCTGTGATAACAGCAGCCAGTGTAGTCTCACTTCCTGTTCCTGCGGTGGTTGGAACAGCGATGAGAAGGGGAAGCTTTTTATGTACCTTTAATATGCCCTTCATTTTTGCCAGAGATTTATTTGGTTTTACGGCACGTATGCCGACTGCTTTGGCACAGTCAATACTGGAGCCGCCCCCGAAGCCGATGATTGCATTACAGCCTTCTGTGAAAAAAAGTTCAAGGGCCTCCTCTACATTTTTGGTAGTAGGATTGGCGACCGTTTTATCGTAGACTGTGCAGAGAATGTCGCTGTCTGTCAGTATTTTTTTCAGCCGCTGGATAAGCCCAAGTTTCACAAGTCCCGGATCTGTAATTACAAGAACGTTCATACAGTTTTTCTTTATCAGGATATCAGGAAGCGCTCTGGCGCTTCCTACAATCTTTGGCTTCCGATAGGGAAGAAAGGGCAGTGCAGCCTTGAGTGCTGTTTGAAATGTGCGGCAATAGATCTGTTTTAATGGATTCATGTGATTAATTTTTCCTTTCCTGGCGGCCGAGCTTTTTGCTCAGCAGCTCTAAGTTATCAGCAATCTGAAATAAGACGCGGTAGAAAGTATCCCTTTCTTCTTCTGTAAGTCCTCTGCCGCCGGCTTCTGATGCGTGGGAAATCAAGCTGGTTACTTTTTGTGCGTAGGTTTTTCCGGCCTCTGTCAAGAGGGCTCTTGTACGGTATTTTTTCTTGCCCTGGGCCAGACTATAGAAAATAAAATTCATTTTTTCCAGCTCAGCCAGAATACGGGAGATTCCGGATTTGTCCTCCCGGCACAGACTGCACAGCTCTGCTCCGGTCAGGCCTTCCGGATTTTGATTCAGATAATAGATACACATAACATGCGTGCCTTTAAGTCCCAGAGAATTCATACGGGTCTTTTTGATCTTTTGAATACTTTTGTATATTCGGGAAACGCCGGTGGTTAGTTTTTCAAATCCTTCAATCATAGAAACCTCATGCTGATATTGTTCTGAATTATTTTAATGTTGATTAATCAACATAATGATAAATAAAATATAACAGCTAGAGGTTTGTTTGTCAATGAAAGATGTGATATGATAAGATTTAAGCAGCTGCATTTGGAGAACCGCAGCCGGCAGGAGGTATAAAAATATGAGTATAATGAAAAAAAAGAGAATAATTCTGGCAGGCATTGTATTTATCCTGCTGCTTTCAGGATGCGGGAAGGAAAGTATAGAGACAGATGATAAAGATAAGAAAGAACAGGAGAAGTCAAACGACCTTGTAATTGATACAGAAAAGCCGGAGGAGATTCTGGAGGAGGTACAGGAGGAAGTGCCGGAGACCGAATCAGAGGAGGAATCGAAGGAACCGGAAAAAAACGGGTATTTGGTAGTGATAGATGCCGGGCATCAGCAGCATGGAAACAGTGAACAGGAGCCGGTAGGACCCGGCGCTTCTGAGATGAAGGCTAAAGTTGCTTCCGGGACAAGCGGTGTATCTACCGGAATTGCGGAGTATGAGCTGACATTGCAGGTTTCCTTAAGGCTTCGCAGTGAGCTTGAGAGACGGGGCTATGAAGTTCTTATGGTACGGGAAACCAATGAGGTCGATATTTCCAATGCCGAGCGTGCTCAGACGGCTAATGATGCAGGTGCAGATGCGTTTATCCGGGTTCATGCGAACGGTTCGGAAAACAGCGGTGTAAGCGGAGCTATGACAATATGCCAGACTCCGGATAATCCGTATAACGGAATGCTGTATGAGCAGAGTAAGTCTCTGGCTGAAAATGTGTTAGATTGTATGACAGCTGCTACCGGGGCCAATCGTGAGAGGGTATGGGAGACAGATACTATGAGCGGGATTAACTGGGCCCAGGTGCCGACAACTATTGTGGAGATGGGATATATGACAAATCCAGAGGAAGACCAGAGAATGGCTTCGCCGGATTATCAGGATCAGATTGCTGCAGGAATTTCCGACGGAATTGACAGATACTTGGGAATCCAGCGGTAGAGCGCAGATGCAGAGGGTAGAATAGCGGCATATATTTTTAAAAGAAAAGCACTGAGGACTGTTTAAATTAATCCGCAGTGCTTTATGGCTTTATAGATACCGTCATTTTCAACTGTGTCAGTAATATATTCTGTATAAGGTTCGAGGACATCCGCATGCTCGCCCATAGCAATTGTATGGGCAGCATGTTGAAATACATCCAGGTCATTGACACTGTCTCCGAATACATATATGTTATTTGGTTTAAGTGAAAGATAGCTGCATATAAAATCAAGTGCAGTGGCCTTAGAGTATCCCTTCGGAATACATTCATAAGCATTGTTTCTGCGGTCAATAATATCAAAATCTTCAGATACGGCTTCTTTAAATTTCTCTTTGCTGCTTTTAGAGTCGGCTGCAAAATACAGTTTACAATATTTGAAGTTTTTATCTTCTATGTAAGTCTTTTTTCCAAGCCCTATGCTGTTAAGATAGAGACGTTCCCGCTCAAGAATAGAAAAGCGGGAGGTGCTTCTGGGAAAATAAACATCATCTACACCTTCTATCATAGCATCAATCCGGCAGGACAGCATTTCATCAATATAATGAATTCCCTTTTCAAAAGGAAGAATCTTCTGCAGTAACAGCTTATCCTTATATATAATACAGCTGCCGCAGGCACATAGATAACCGTCTGGTGACAAAGCCTTTACCGACGGATCAATCTCGCAGAAGGTCCGGCCGCTGTTTATGAAAATCCTGTGCCCGTTTTTTCTTGCAGCGGCGATTGCCTGTCTGGTGCTGTCGGGAATTGTTCTTGTTTTTTCGCTTACCAAAGTTCCGTCGATATCAAAAAATAGTGCGGCAGTTTTCCCGTATTCCATGAAGGGGGTCCTCCTTGTGTCTGTATACTAGAGTATTTTCTAAGAGATATTATGAGAGGAGTATCAGCGTTCAAATGCCAGCGAAATCAGCTTGTCGATCAAATCTTTTTTTGAAATTCCTGCTGCTTCCCAGAGCATAGGATACATACTGATAGCAGTAAATCCAGGCATTGTATTAATTTCGTTAAAGATTACTTCACCTTCATTTGTTACAAAGAAATCAACTCTTGCAAGACCATATCCGTCTACCGCATTGAAAATTTTCTCGGCGGCCTTTTTTACCTCCTGGACAGAATTCCCGGGAAGAGAAGGGTTTACTTGTGTGCGGGATTCCTCGTTAAAATATTTTGCCTCAAAATCATAAAATTCTGCCGCAGCCAGAATTTCCCCGACGCCGGAGGACTGAACAGGTTTTTCCCCTCCGCCGAGTACGGCGCATTCGATTTCATGTCCGTATATCATCTCTTCTACCAGGATTTTCCTGTCGTGGTGTGCTGCCTCCTTAAGGCCGGCAGTCAGCTGTTCCCTGTTTTCGGCCTTGCTTACTCCCCTGGAGGAACCGGCGTTAGAAGGCTTGATAAATACAGGATAGGAGAATTTCTCCTCTACCTGCCGTATAATTTCCTGCATATCTTTTCTCATTTTCCAGCTCATGACCGGAACATAATCTGCCTGTCGGATACCCAGGTCGTCAACAATGATTTTTGTATATAGCTTATCCATAGATACGGCTGATGAGAGAACTCCGCAGCCGACATAAGGGATTCGTGCCAGCTCAAACAGACCCTGAATTGTTCCGTCTTCTCCGTAAGGTCCGTGAAGCACCGGAAAGGCGGCGTCTATTTTTATTCGAGTATCTTTCCCGTTTTCTGTAAGAATAACACACTGCTTTGTGGCGTCTGGGGAAATAACTGCCTCTGTGCGGCTTTTCCGCCAGGCTTCTGAGCGGATATCCTCTATAGAATCTGCTTTCAGCCAGTTTCCCTCCTCTGTAATTCCAATAAGAAGTAAATCGTATTTGTCTGTGTCGATCTGTTCGATTACGTTGGCTGCTGACATGCAGGATACAATATGCTCAGAGGACTGTCCGCCGAACAGTACAGCTAGTTTTTTCTTTGTCATATGAGTATTTCCTTTCTTATATATTTATACTGCCTTTTGAAAGTATATGTTATATTTTAAGTATAGTCAATTATTCAGGTGCAGAGCTGCCGGTTTTAGTACAGTAAGCTGTTATCAGATGGAATGAAAGCCTTTTCCGATGATTTCACTTGTATTTGAAATCAATAGGAATGCGTCCGGAGAATTCTGTTTGATGTAATTTCTTAATTTCACTGCCTGTACCCGGCTTAGTGCAGTAAAGATAATGTACTTATCTTCTCCGGAGAAAGCGCCTTTTGCTTCCACAATTGTTGCACCTCTGTGAAGATTTTCATTGATAAAGTCACAGATAGGCTCAGGTGACGTACATACTACATTAAAATATTTGGACAGATTCAGGCTTTCGATAAAGCCGTCAATCATGAAGGAGCGGACTGCGAGTCCCAGGAAGGAATATAGACCGGTCTCAATATCAAATACAAAGCAGCCGGCCAGTGTAATCATAAAGTCTGTAATCAAAAGAGCCTTTCCAATGTCTGTGCTGGTATATTTTTTCATAATCATGGCAATTACGTCGGTTCCTCCGCTGGAGGAGCCGATATTAAATAATATGGCAGAGCCAAGTGACGGCAGAGCGATGGCAAAAGCCAGCTCCAGTACAGGCTGGGTGGTCATTGGATGACTCATAGGATAGATTCGTTCCAAAAGTGACAATGATACTGACAGAAGAATACTGCAGTAGCCGGTCTTGGCGGCAAACTTTTTCCCCAGTACAAAGAAGCCGATAACTAGAAGTATCATATTTGTGATAAATGTAAAATCACTGGCAGACAAAAATCCTGATTTTGCAACGAGTACTGCGAGACCTGTAATGCCTCCGAAGGTGAAATTATTGGCAAATTTAAAAAAGTAAATTCCAACGGCCATAACCAATGTGCTTCCAGTTAAAAGACAGAAATTTTTAAATTGTGTTTTCATAAGTTTAATCCCCAATATGTATTTTTTTTAATACCACCACCCGATTGTAACGCTCCCTCATGGAAATGTCAACGAAATACGCATCGGAATATCAGAATTGGTACATACTATATATATCAACAGTTCAGCCGGTCAAAGGGAAAGTCCGAAAATCGTGCTTGTCCGAATTTTCGGACTTTCCCTTTGACGGAGGGAGCGCCTGCTTATGAGCAAAAGGAGCTGCAAAGCGGCGAAGAAACACCGTAGGTATATTTTGCGGATAGGCGCATGCTGAACGTCCGGATTTTACGAATAGGCGCGTGCCGAACGTCCGGATTTTGTGAAGGAGGATTTGAACATGTACAAATATTTACCGATTACAGACGTATACGCGAGAGAAATATTAGATTCCCGCGGGAATCCTACAATAGAGGTAGAAGTGCTGGCAGGAAATGATTTCTGCGGGAGAGCCGGCGTGCCTTCCGGCGCTTCGACAGGTCAGTTTGAAGCATTAGAATTAAGAGACGGAGGCGGCCGCTACTGCGGGCTTGGCGTAGAACGTGCGGTTGATCATGTGAATGCACGGATTGCGCCGGAGGTAACAGGAATCAATGTATTTGATCAGGCTGCTCTTGACGCACTTTTGATAAAGCTTGACGGGACAGAGAATAAATCCAATCTGGGAGCAAATGCTATGCTTGGTGTATCTATGGCAGCAGCAAAAGCAGCCTCTGCAGCATTGGGACTGCCTCTGTATGCTTATCTTGGAGGAACAAATGCCAAACGCATGCCGGTGCCTATGATGAATATCATGAATGGAGGAAGGCATGCAGATAACACAATTGATATTCAGGAATTTATGATTATGCCGACAGGGGCCTGCTGTTTCCGGCAGGGCCTGCGCATGTGTGCAGAAATCTATCATACTCTGAAAAGACTTTTAAAGAAGGAAGGACTAAGTACGGCAGTGGGAGATGAGGGAGGCTTTGCACCGAATCTTCCAGATACAAGAGCAGTGCTTAACTTTATTATCCGGGCGACGGAGGAAGCCGGATACAGGCCGGGAGAAGATATAAATCTGGCGCTTGATGTGGCGGCTTCTGAGCTCTATGAGCGCAGCTTCCGGAAATATGTATTTGAAGGAGAAGGAAGAAGCCGGGATGGAAAGGTGATTCGTTCAGCGGAGGAGCTGATTGAGTATTATGAATCACTGCTTGAGGAATTTCCTATTGTGTCAATTGAGGACCCTCTTGACGAGGAGGATTGGGATGGCTGGGAGCTTTTAACTACAAGGCTTGGACTTCATACACAGCTTGTAGGGGATGACTTATTTGTGACAAATACCAGACGTCTGAGCCGGGGAATAGAAAAAAAGACGGCCAATGCAATTCTTATTAAGGTAAATCAAATCGGAACACTCAGCGAGGCATTTGACGCGGTAGAGATGGCAAAAAATGCCGGATATCATACAATTGTCTCACACCGCTCCGGTGAGACGGCAGATTCGATAATTGCGGATATTGCCGTAGCCTTTAATGCCGGGCAGATTAAGACGGGAGCACCGTGCCGTTCAGAACGAGTGGAAAAATATAATCAGCTGTTAAGGATAGAAGAGCATCTGGGCGGTGCAGCAGAGTATAAGAATCCGTTCTGAATTGGAATTTCGTAAGTTTTCCTTGTCATCTTCTGCGTGTTGTGGTAGAATAAATGTGGTTTATCCGCGGGAGGTGGAAAAGGTGGAGATTTTAAAGACAATATTATTGATTATATTTGCAATAGACTGTATCGCATTGTCTGCGATTGTACTGCTTCAGGAGGGAAAGTCAGCAGGGCTTGGTACAATCAGTGGTATGGCGGATACTTACTGGGGACAGAATAAGGGACGTTCTATGGAGGGAGCTCTTGTGAAGTCTACAAAGTTCCTTGCGATTCTGTTTATTGTACTGGCAGCAGTGTTGAATTTAAAAGTATTTGCTTAAGTTTAAAGTAGAGAAGCTATTTAGAAAAACATGGCGGGACACTCCTGGGTAAGGGGTGTCCTTTTGCAATATTTGACGGGGAGATAAGGAATAATATGGATGAGACGATGAAAAGAAGGAAGAAGGTTATCTGTGATTTAATGGACAGTGACATATATGTGCCGATGAAGTTTAAAGAACTGGCAGTATTTCTGCAGGTTCCAAAGGAACATAGGAGTGAGCTTAGAGAGCTTTTGGAGGAATTAGAAGAAGAGGGCAGAATTCACTTGACGAAACGGGGAAAATACTGTAGAGGAGAGGCACGGAAGATTACTGGTATTTATCGTGCAAATCAAAAGGGGTTCGGATTTGTTGTTATTCCGGATGAAGATGCAGATATCTATATCCGTGAAGAGGATGTAAACGGTGCACTAGACGGAGACACGGTAGAGGCCGTGGTTACAAAAGAAGCCGTAGATAAGAGAAGAGAGGGCAGGATTGTCCGTATTGCGGCCAGGGGGATCACGAGGGTAGTCGGATTGTATCAGAGAAGACAGAATCATGCCTATGGATTTGTGCTGCCGGACAACCAGAGAATCGGACAGGATATTTTTATTCCGGAAGGGGAGGAAAGAGGCGCCGTCAACGGACATAAGGTTGTGGCAGAGCTTACCTCTTACGGCGGAGACGGCAGAAAACCGGAGGGGAAGGTTGTAGAGATTATCGGTCATATCAATGATCCGGGGACAGATATTTTGTCGATTGTGAAAGGCTATGATCTGCCGGCAGAATTTACAGAGCGGATTCTGCGTCAGGCAGAGCGGATTGCCAAGCCGGTGAGTGAGGCAGATATGGCCGGACGAAAGGACCTGCGGAACTGGCAGATGGTGACAATTGACGGGGAGGAGGCAAAGGACTTAGATGATGCCGTGTCTGTGACGAGGGAAGGAGAAAATTATATTTTAGGTGTTCATATTGCAGATGTGACAAACTATGTGCAGGAAAACAGTGCTTTGGACAGAGAGGCCTTAAAGAGAGGAACCAGTGTCTATCTTGCAGACCGCGTAATCCCCATGCTGCCCCATACATTGTCAAATGGAATCTGTTCCTTGAATGCAGGAGAAGACCGGCTTGCGTTAAGCTGTATTATGAAGGTGGACAGCAGAGGAATCGTAGTGGATCATGAGATAGCCGAGACAGTTATACATGTAGATAAAAGGCTGACCTATACAGGTGTCAATAAGATACTGGAGGAAGAGGATGCAAAAGAAAGAGAAGCTCTAAAGGAGCTTGTACCTATGCTTGAGCAGATGAAGGAGCTGTCTGCTGTTTTAAGAGAAAGAAGGAGAAAACGAGGCTCTATCGATTTTGACTTTCCGGAGACGAAGCTGATTCTTGACGAAGAGGGACATCCGCTTGAGATAAAGCCTTACGAGAGAAATACAGCGACAAAGCTGATTGAGGATTTTATGCTGCTGGCGAATGAGACGGTGGCGGAGGCTTATTATTGGCAGGAGCTTCCTTTTGTTTACCGGACTCATGAAGCACCCGACGAAGATAAGATACGTGCGCTTGCCATATTTATCAATAACTTTGGATTTACCATGCATGTAGGAGCAAATGAGATAAGGCCTAAGGAGATTCAGAAGCTTTTAGGCAAGGCGGAAGGCAGTCCTCAGGAGGCCCTCATCAGCAGGCTGGCGCTTCGTTCCATGAAGCAGGCCAGATATGAGCCGCAGAATATCGGACATTTTGGACTTGCTGCCAATTATTATACACATTTTACCTCACCTATCAGACGCTATCCAGACCTGCAGATTCACCGTATTATCAAGGATAATCTAAGAGGACAGCTTGGAGATAAGAAAATCGCTCATTATCAGAAGCGGCTGCCTGAGGTGGCAAAGCATGCAAGTGAGATGGAAAGACGTGCGGAGGAAGCGGAGCGGGAGACCATTAAGCTGAAAAAGGCAGAATACATGCAGGAACATATCGGGGAGATATTTGCCGGCGTTATTTCCGGTATTACTAAATGGGGAATGTATGTGGAGCTTGAAAATACGGTGGAAGGCCTGATTCATGTTGCAAATATGCGGGATGACCATTATGATTATTATGAGAGCTCTTATGAAATGAGAGGAGAGCATACGGGAAAGACTTATAAGCCGGGCCAGCAGGTGTATGTTCAGGTGACGGGTGCAGACCGTCTGAACCGTACGATTGATTTTGAGCTGGCAGTGGAAGGAGAATGGAGAGATGGCGAAGACGAATGGAAAGATGATAGCCAATAATAAAAAAGCATACCATGATTATTTCATATTAGAAAGCTTTGAGGCAGGTATCGCACTTCACGGGACAGAGGTGAAGTCTCTTCGTATGGGAAAATGCAGCGTTAAGGAGTCCTTCATCCGTGTGGAAAACGAGGAGATGTTTATTTACGGAATGCATATTAGTCCGTACGAGAAGGGAAATATCTTCAATAAGGACCCTTTGCGTGTCCGCAAGCTTCTTCTGCATAAATCGGAGATTCGAAAAATGCTTGGAAAGTCAAAGGAAAAGGGTATGGCTATAGTTCCGCTTAAGGTGTATTTTAAAGGAAGCATCGTAAAGGTGGAGATAGGTCTTGCAAAGGGTAAGAAGCTGTATGACAAGCGTCAGGATATTGCGAAGAAGGACCAGAAGAGAGAGGCAGAAAGAGATTTCAAGGTGCGGAATTTCGGATAGGAGGAGTTTATGGTGCCTGTAAAAAAGGAAGATTTACGCAAAATGGTAACACAGACAACACTGGAAACATATGAGGAGCTTACGCCGGAGCTTATCCGGCTCATCGAGGAGACGAAGCATAGTGAAGAGCTTACCGAGGCGCAGAAGCAGGACGAGATATCTCTGCATATGATGGGATATGTGAAGACTTGCACAAATGAGATTATTATAGAGGTTCTGGCAGAAATACTTGGATTGGAGGAATAAGCGGTGACATATTGTGTAAAATGCGGTGCCAGGGTTGAAGACGGCATTCTGTTTTGTCCGGAATGCGGCAGTGAGATCCCCGGAGCAGTACAGGAGAATTATTGGAACGAAACAGAGCATAGAAGCGGCGGCGGACAGAACGGGTATCAAAATCAAACTCAGGAGAATGCGTATCAGGAAGGTACGTATCAGGAGAATACATATCAAGAAAGTACGTATCAAGAAAAAGGATATCGGGGCAAGGAATATTTTGACAGTGGGGATGTGCAGCGCAATAAGGCTATGGGTGTGCTTTCTTATATAGGAATATTGGTGTTGATTCCGATTCTGGCGGGAGACAGAAGATCAGAATATGTGAAATTCCATATTAATCAAGGCTTTGCGTTATTTATCCTGTCTAAGATTGTAGATTTACTTTCCGGGAATTGGGTCTTAGGACTTCACTCTCTGATTGATTTCGGCGGAAGTTGGTTTTCTGGAGTGTTTGATATTTTAGATCTTGCCTGTTTTATCCTGATGATAGTAGGTATTGTAGCAGCTTGTAAGGGAGAGAGAAAAGAACTGCCAATCATCGGACAGATTAAGATTTGGAGATAAGCTGAGAGTATATGGTTAAGAAAATATAAAAACCCCGGAGGATAGTGTGATAAGCTTAAGCACCTATCCTCCGGGGTTTTTAAGTAAGGCATTATTCAATAGTAATCAATCTTGGCTGTTCTTCCTGCTTCTGCACCTCTTTCGGGAACTGGAGCCTGAGCATACCGTCATTGAATGCGGCCTTAATGTCCTCCTGTGTCAGTGCGTCGCCGACGTAGAAGCTTCTGTTGCAGGTTCCGGTATAACGCTCCTTGTGAATGCAGTTTCCTCTCGCATCCTTTTCTTCTTTTGTCTCATTTTTATGAGCAGTAATAGTAAGATACCCGTCTTTTAAGTCTGCCTTAATATCTTCCTTCCGATATCCGGGGAGCTCCATCTCTACCAGATAATTTCCATCCTTTTCATGAATGTCAGTCTTCATAATCTGTGAAGAAGAGTTTTCAAACGGGCGTGTGAAAAATGGGTCTCTGAACATTTCATCGAATAAATCATAATTTCTGTTTGCAAGTAACATAAATCATACCTCCTTATAATCGCCTTATTGTAACTATTATGTCCAATAAGGTATATGAATTATTAATTGTTTTATTTGTTATATTTATTATATAACATACATTATCAGCAGTGTCAAGAGGAGAGTGCTAATTTTTAAAAAAATATTGTAAAATATTTCTAAGTGTTCCATAGATTAGCTGGAAATAAGAAGATTTATGATATATACATTAAAAATTTGATATATATTAAAAAATAAAAATGATAGGATAGGCATTTAAAATGGAGAGGTACATTTAGATGAGGGAACTAAGAGAGGAAATAAGTTATATTTGCAGTCATATTTTAAGGACAACACATACACAGATCCGGCAGTATGAAATTGTAGACGAAAGCAGACTGGAGCTTCTGCAGTATTACGGGGATTCTATTCAGGATGATGCAGTTAATTCTGACAAAGAATTTGCAGGGAAATTATTATATGCCGGCTGTAAGGAGCATCCAGTCATATACATAGAAAAATATCCGGTATATTATGCAGTAATATGCAGTGAATCTTCTGGCTGTTTTATTATTGGGCCGGTGAATGTCGAACAGCAGCAGGTATATTATGACGGCGTAACGGTGGAAAATTATTTTGCACGTCTGCACAAGGTTCAGAATCTGAAGATTCCTTATTGTAAATATGAAAACTTCTGCCGGGAAGTGCTGTTATTATTTTATATGGTGACAGGTGTAGAAATCTCATATGAGGAATTGAATGAGAAGAATTATATAACAGATGATTTACTTGCATCAATGAAGGAGAAAAAAAGTAAACTTTTTTTTAGTTACCATGAACATTCAAGAGTCCACAATCCGTATAAACTGGAAGCCAGGACAATGGAAGGAATCCGTAAAGGTGACATAGAGAGAGTGGAAAGAAGTCTTGACGAAACATTTATCGGAGAGTACGGTGTTTTGTCAAAGAACTCTCTGCAAAGCGCCAGAAATCTGGGTATCATAGGGCTTGCTTTAGCTTCAAGAGCAGCCATTGAAGGAGGACTGCCGTATGAAGAAGCATTTTCTCTTAATGACAGCCAGATTTTGAAAATCGAAGAGATGAATAATATCGGTGAGATAGAGGTAATGGTACGGAGAAGCAAAATTCAATATGCAGAGATCGTTCATAATTTAAAATGTGGTTCTGATAAGAAAAAAATCCTCTTGTAGAAGAATGTAAGAATCTGATATTTCGGAGAATGCATTCCAAAATAATTGTACGTGAGCTTGCAGAGGAATTGGATGTTTCTATAGAATATCTGTCAACGCTGTTTCGGAGAATAGAAGGAATATGCATTAAGGATTATATTATGAAGGAAAAGATAAAGCTGGCAGAAAACCTTTTGATTTACTCAGAGTATTCTATTGAACAGATAGGATTGTATCTGGGGTTTAGTTCACAGAGTCATTTTGGCACTATTTTTAAGAAATACGAGAATATGACTCCTAAACAGTATAGGAATTGTTACGCAAGAAAAGAATTTCAATAAAAAATTAAGAATTTGATAAATACAGTAAAAATTTGATATAAAAAGATGTGTTAGATAATTATAGTAAATGTAGTGGACAATTTGCGGATAAAACGCGAAATTGTCAAAAATACACAAAATAATAAAAAGGAGGAGACAGATGAAAAAGAAAATCTTAAGCAGTATTTTGTGTGTGATGCTGGCAGCATCAATGTTAATCGGCTGCGGCGGCGGTTCTTCTGACGAGGACAAAAAAGAAGATGCCAAAACAGAGGAAGAAGGCGGCAGTGAGGACGGTATGACAGAGGGTAAGAATACCTTTGTTGACGGAGGTACAGAGTTATCACTCTGGACATTCCAGGAGCTGCATGTAGGCTTTTATACTACGATGGCCGATCTCTGGAATGAGGAAAATCCTGATAACCCAATTAACCTGACTGTAACAACTGGTGAGTCACATTCCTTACAGAGCAAGCTTCTTGTAGCATGCCAGGCGGGAGAAGGTACGCCTGATATAGCAGATATTGAGGTTGGATATTATGGTTCATTCTTAAAGGATGGCTACTTACTTCCACTCAATGATGTTGTTGAGCCATATGAGGATGAAATTGTTATGTCACGTGTTAAGATGTATGGCAATGAAGAAGACTGGTATGGTGTTGACTTCCATCTTGGAGCTTCCGTATGCTATTACAATATGGATATCATGAATGAAGCTGGTGTTGATCCGGCTGAGATCGTAACTTGGGATGACTATATGGAAGCAGGAAAGACCGTTCTTGAGAAGACAGGAAAGCCTATGTGCGCAGTTGAGACTGCTGACTTGTTCCTTCCTCAGCTGATGATGCTTGAGAAGGGGGTACAGTATGTTGATGATTCTGGAAAGCCAGAGATTAATACAAAAGAGCATGCAGAGGTTATCGAATTCATCAGAGAGATGATCGAAGCTGGCGTATGTGAGGTTGCTCCTGGAGGCGGCTTCCACACAGAAGAGTGGTATGGACACCTGAACGGCGGCGGAGTTGCTTCTCTTGCAATGCCTCTGTGGTATATGGGACGTTTCACAGATTACTGCCCGGATTTGAACGGCAAGATGGCTATCTATGAGATTCCTGTATGGAACGAGGGAGATACCCGTGAAGTTCTTCAAGGAGGTACAGGTACTTCCGTACTTAAGTTTACAGAGAAAGAAGAGCTTGCAAAAGATTTCCTGGCATTTGCTAAATTGTCAGAAGAGGGAAATAAATACGAGTGGAATGAGTTAGGATTTGACCCGATCAGAGTATCTTTGTGGGATGATCCGGAGATTACCGAGAATAAAGACAACAAGTTCCTTCAGTACTTTGCGACAAATCCATTTGATATTATTAAGAAAAATGGTACGGATTTGACAGCTCCTAATATTGCAGGCGGATATTCTGCTACATACAGTGTACTTGTATCCACGACCTATGCAAATGCATTTGAGATGGATACAGAGACTCCGGCAGCTGATCTGCTTGAGTCAGAGCAGGCTACAATCATTTATGACGAATAAACTGAATATAGGTTGAGAGTTATTTTAGGGTAGGTAGAGAATTGGGGACGGGGTATTTTGCCATGCACGCCTCATAAAACTCCAGTGAAGTTTTATGAGCAGAAATACCCCGTCCCCGGCTTGTTCCTACTAAAAAAGAAATGGAGATAAAACTATGGAAAAGAAGAGTGTTTTCAAACGTTTTCTGTATTCTCAGAAGGTGGCACCATATGTGTTTATTCTTCCGTTTATATTAACGTTTTTGATTTTTTTTGCTTATCCGATTGTTAGTACGATTGCAATGAGTTTTCAGAAGGTCGCGGGAGACAATACTACTTTTGTAGGACTGAAGAATTATAAGATGTTGATGAATCCAGTGTTTTACAAGAGTTTGAAGAACAGTATCTTCTATATGATTGTAAGCTGTGCACTGATGATACCGATACCCATGATTCTGGCTACTATGTTAAACAGCAGACATATGCGTGCAAAAGGGTTTTTCCGCAGTATGATGTTTGTCCCGGCTCTTACGTCGGTTGTTGTGGCAGGTGTTGTATTCCGTCTGATGTTTGGCGAGCTGGAAGGCTCCTTTATGAATCAAGTGCTTGAATTTTTCGGAAAGGATCCGGTAATCTGGCTGAGAAAGCCTTTGACGGTTTGGCTTGCATTGTTTGTGCTTTGTCTTTGGCGCTGGACCGGTGTAAATATGATGTACTATCTGTCCGGGCTACAGCAGATCTCTGGTGATCTGTATGAGTCAGCCAGCATCGACGGGGCCAGCTCTGTTCAGCAGTTCCGTTTTATTACGCTTCCGCTTTTGAAGCCGACAACGATTTATGTATTGACAATTTCTATTTTCGGAGGCCTGGCAATGTTTACAGAGTCATATCTGTTATTTAACGGTAATAAATCACCGAATAATGTCGGTACGACGATTGTAGGCTATCTGTATCGTATGGGTATGGAGCAGAATAATATTGGAATCGGTTCTGCAATCGGAGTTCTGCTTCTTGTTATTGTTATGGTTATTAACGTCATTCAGCTTGGTCTGAACGGTACGTTTAAGAAAGGAGAATAGGCATGCAGAAGAAAAATAAGGTGTTTTCGGTTCTCCTTTTTATATTTTTTATTCTTGTTGTGGCTGTTACGATGCTGCCGCTGATATTACTGCTGGTATCATCCTTTAGGCCGGGTTCTGACCTGATGCGTTTTGGACTTAATTTTGACGTTAATTGGGCGACAGCCAATGTGGACAATTATAAGCTTTTGTTCAGCGGACAGAACAATTATTTTAACTGGTATAAAAACAGTCTGCTTATTACTGTGATTCAGGTTGTACTTGCATTGTTTTTAAGTGCCTGTGTAGGCTACGGATTTGCAATGTATAATTTCCGGTTCAAGAATGTAGCTTTTGCCTGCGTGCTCCTTGTCATGATGATTCCCACGGAGGTTATCATCCTTCCGCTTTACCGGCTGATTATCGGTATGGGAATCATGGACAGTATGTGGGGCATTATGCTGCCGTACATAGTAGCGCCCATGCTGATATTTTTCTTCCGGCAATACCTGTCGGGTATTTCGAAAGAGTTCTTAGATGCGGCGCGTGTAGACGGATGCACGGAATATGGAATTTTCTTTCGTATTATGATACCTCTGATGAAGCCCTCCTTTGCGGCAATGGGTATTTATCAGGGTATGTCGAGCTGGAATAATTTCCTGTGGCCTATGATTGTTATGCGTTCACAGTCTAAGATTACATTGCCGGTAGGCTTGCAGAGCCTGATGTCACCCTATGGCAATAACTATGATATTTTGATTGCCGGCTCCTGTTTTGCTATTATACCGATTCTGATCTTATTTGTCTGCTTCCAGTCTTACTTTATTGAAGGTATGACTGCGGGTGGTGTAAAGGGTTAGGCCTATGAGCGGGAACAGGCAATTAGAATTTAACAGCGTATGGATTCCGCAGCGTGCGGATCCATACGTATACAGGCATATAGACGGAATGTATTATTTTACGGCTTCTGTCCCTGAGTACGATAGAATAGTGCTGAGACGTGCAGAAAGTCTTGAGGCTCTGCCGGAGGCCAGAGAGCATACTATATGGGTAAAGCATGAGGAAGGTGCCATGAGTATACATATATGGGCTCCGGAGCTTCATTATCTGGACGGAAAATGGTATATCTATTATGCAGGAGGAGATAAGGACAACGTGTGGGAGATACGGCCCTATGTACTCGAATGTACAGATGAAGATCCGATTACAGGAAGATGGAGTGAAAGGGGAATGATGCAGAGAGCGGATACAGATCCGTTTTCCTTTGAGGATTTTTCTTTGGACGGGACTGTTTTTGAAAGTACCGGAAAAAATTATTATGTATGGTCAGAGAAGGTTAACAAAGGAAAAAAGGTTGCAAATCTGTATATTGCAGAGATGGAGTCACCATATAAGCTTAAGACGGCCCAAGTGCTTTTAACTACACCAGATTATGACTGGGAAAGGGTCGGCTTCTGGGTGAATGAAGGGCCTTTTGTAATTAAAAATGATGAAGGACAATTATTTCTCACCTACTCTGCCAGTGAAACAGGAATCTGCTATTGTATCGGAATGCTGACTGCAGAGTCGGACAGTGACCTTACGGACCCGCTGTCATGGAAAAAATCCAGGTATCCGGTTCTGCGTACAGATGAGAAGAAGGGAATATATGGTCCGGGACATAACTGCTTTACAAAGCTTCCGGATGGAACAGACGTTATGGTGTATCATGCCCGGCTGGAAAGTGAGATTACCGGAAATCCCCTGTATAATCCCAACAGACATGCAATGCTGATGAAAATTGCCTGGGAAAGAAGAGACGGAGTAAAAACTCCTGTATTTAAATATGAATAGGAAAGGGTATTGAAGTGAAATTATATATCAATGGACAGCGTAGGATTGGGACGAGAGATAGGATGATATACGGACACTTTATTGAGCATTTTCATCGTCAGATATACGGAGGTGTGTATGATCCGGGGAATCCTCTGTCGGATACAGATGGATTCCGAAAGGATGTGCTGGAGGCGATGAGAAAAATAAGGGTTCCGATACTGAGATGGCCTGGAGGGTGTTTTGTATCCTCCTACCACTGGAAAGATGCGGTAGGCGAAAACAGAACGCCCTTTTTTGATAAGGCATGGCGGGTAGAAGATCCGAACTCCTTTGGAACGGATGAGTACATAAAGTTGTGCAGAAAAATAGGCTGTGAGCCATATATCTGTACAAATGCAGGTACAGGTACTGCCGAAGAGATGAGTGACTGGGTAGAATACTGTAATCTGGAATGTGAAGGTCAGTATGCAAAATGGAGAATTGCAAACGGGAGTCCTAAGCCCTACAAGGTAAAATATTGGAGTGTAGGAAATGAAAATTACGGTTTTTGGGAAATCGGAGCCAAATCTGCAAAGGAATGGGGAAGGCTGGCGGCAGAATCCTCTAAAATGATTAAGCACGTGGACCCGGAGACAGAGCTTAGCGCTGCAGCTCTTACGGATTTGAACTGGAATATAAATCTGTTAAGCGAAAGCGCCCAGTTTCTGGACTGGATATCTATCCATGAATATTGGGATGGCATACATCAGACAAACGATTATGCAGATTATGAGGCAGTGATGGCTTACACGAATCAGACCGAACGCTCGATTGCCGAAGTCCGGGGACTTCTTACAGCCATGAGGCTGGAAAAGAGGATCAAGATTGCCTTTGATGAATGGAATCTCAGGGGTTGGTATCATCCTAATGTACATACGATTAAACAGGGACGCACAAAAGAGGACTACCTGTATCCGCGGGATAAAAATGACGACAACAGTAAATATACAATGGCAGATGCCGTGTTTACGGCCTGCTTTCTTAATGCACTGAATCGAAACTGCGATATAGTAGGGATGGCAAATTTTGCACCGATAGTAAATACCAGAGGATGTATCTTTACGCATAGGGATGGGATTGTACTTCGCAGCACGTACCACGTATTTGATTTATATGTCAATTATCTGGGGGATGTTGTTCTGGACTCCTGGTGCGGGGATATGGAACGGATGCAGGTTCAAAATAAAGCAGGAGATATGGAAGAAACGGATAGTTTAGATATCGTAGCAACATCATTTGGAAGAAGAGACGGGTATGCTGTCGCCGTTGTAAATAAAAGTGCAGAAAAAAGCAGAAAACTGGAGCTTAGTTTTGAGACAGAGGTTTCAGGGGCTGTCCGGATGTATTATATTTCCGGAGACAGCACAGAGTCTTATAACGATATCGGACGTGAAGATATTGCGGTAAAATGCGAAGAACTAGGTGAATATATCCCCGGAATGGAGATCACGCTGCGGCCCCATATGGTTGGAGTTATCCAAGTCGGCTGATACTTAGAACAGCAGGGATAAAGGAGGAAGGCAGATGAATACCGACAGCAGAATTATGAATTTTTTAAACAGACTGGGAGATATGTTTATTTTAAATATAATATATCTTGCCAGCTGCGTTCCTATTGTAACTATAGGAGCAGCCACTACAGCTCTTTACTACAATACGCTTAAGATGGCGGAGAACAGGGAGTCTTATGTGTGGCAGGATTACTGGAAATCTTTTCGTCAGAATTTCCGGCAGGCAACCGTAATCTGGATTATACTTTTGGCTGTTATTTGTATACTGGGGATAGACAGTATTCTGATTGGAGGGATGAGTAAGGCGCTTGGCTCTGTGACTGCACTTATTGTAATTGTACTGGGTATTTTTTTAATCATGGCGGGCGTTTATTTATTTCCGGTTCTTGCAAGGTTTGATAATACAGTGAAAAATACGATGAAGAATGCACTGATCATGTCGATCAGGCATCTGCCGTCTACCCTTATAATTGTTGTGCTGCACGGCCTGCCGCTTATGCTCTCTTTGGTTTCTGTACAGGTATTTGTAAAGGGAGTATTTGTAGTGCTGTTGTTCACTGTGTCCATACTGGCCTATTTCCAGTCCAAGCTTTTTTCAAGAATATTTAGTAACTATTATCCGAAGGAGACGGATTATGATTTTGCACATTATTCAAAAGGAGGATTGATGTCATGCTTAAGAAGGCGAAAATGATCATTGACAAGGATTTTAAGGTGTCAGAGGTGGATAAAAGAATTTATGGTTCTTTTATCGAGCATCTAGGAAGAGCAGTGTATGACGGAATCTATCAGCCCGGGAATCCGGAGTCCGATGAAGACGGTTTTCGAAAGGACGTCATAGATATGGTGAGGGAGCTTAAAGTTCCGATTGTACGTTATCCAGGCGGCAATTTTGTATCCAGCTTTGTGTGGGAAGACAGCGTAGGCCCTGTAGAGCAGAGACCCAGGCGCCTGGAGCTGGCATGGCAGAGCTTAGAGACTAATGAGGTGGGAGTCAATGAATTTGCCAAATGGGCAAAAAAAGTGGATTCGGACTTGATGATGGCTGTAAATTTGGGGACCAGAGGAATCGCCGATGCATGTAATCTGCTGGAATACTGCAATCATCCGAAGGGGACGAAGTACAGCGATATGCGTATCGCGCACGGCGTGAAGGAGCCTCATAATATTAAAGTGTGGTGTCTGGGAAATGAAATGGACGGTCCGTGGCAGCAGGGGCACAAGACAATGCACGAGTACGGACGGCTTGCAGAGGAGACTGGAAAGGTGATGAAAATTATAGACCCGACCATTGAGCTGGTTTCCTGCGGAAGCTCTAATCGTGAGATGGATACATTCCCAAAGTGGGAGGCAGAGACGCTGGAATACACCTATGATGTGGCGGATTATGTATCACTTCATCAATATTATGGGAATGAGGCAGACGATACGGCGGACTTTCTGGCGAAATCTGATGACATGGACGAGTTTATAAGAACGGTTATTGCAACCTGCGATTATGTCAAAGCAAAAAAACGTGGAAAGAAGAATATCAATCTAAGTTTTGATGAGTGGAATGTATGGTTCCATTCCAAGGAAAAAGAGATGGATATCCGGGAAAATCATCCGTGGCAGAAAGCGCCTTTGATGTTGGAGGATATCTACACCTTTGAGGATGCACTTTTGGTAGGTCTTATGCTGATAACACTTTTGAGGCATGCAGATCGAGTAAAGATGGCATGCCTTGCACAGCTTGTCAATGTAATTGCGCCGATTATG
This sequence comes from uncultured Lachnospiraceae bacterium, assembly GCA_946558465.1. Classification (GTDB taxonomy): domain Bacteria; phylum Bacillota; class Clostridia; order Lachnospirales; family Lachnospiraceae; genus CAPEBR01. The sequence goes on along the minus strand of CAMNTM010000002.1, from coordinate 248,911 downwards.
ACAGAGCCGGGCGGCGGTCCGGCATGGAAGCAGACGATCTTTTATCCGTTTATGCATGCTTCCAGGTATGGACGCGGAGTTGTATTAAAGCCGGTGATAAATACGCCGGTTCACGATACTGCACAGCATGAAAATGTTACGGATATAGAAAGTGTTGCTGTATGCAATGAAGAAAAGGGAGAGCTGACAATATTTGCCGTAAACCGCAACATTGACGAGGATATTCAGGTGATTACGGATATGCGGGGCATGGAAGGCTACCAGATAAAGGAACATATTATACTGGAAAACAGTGATGTAAAGCTCTGCAACGGAGCAGGCCGGGAGCTTGTATTCCCAAAAACAACAGATCAGTCTGCGATGGAGGATGGAATTATGAGCAGTGTGCTTCATAAGGCATCCTGGAATGTAATTCGGCTGGAGAAAAAATAACAGGAGGCAGAAAAGATAATGGAAAAGACAATGAAAGCATTAAGAATGTATGCACCCGGTGATTTCCGCTATGAGGATGTACCAGTGCCGAAGATCGACGACGATGAGATTCTTGTAAAAATTGAGGGATGCGGAATCTGTGCAGGTGACGTAAAAACTCTTCATGGGGGCGTGCGTATCTGGGGAGCAGTACCAGAGAAGAGGTATATAGAAGCACCGGTTATCGGCGGACACGAGTTTGTGGGGCGTGTTGTCAAATATGGAAAGAACGTGGAAGGTGTAAAAGAAGGAGACCGCATGGTTTCCGAGCAGATTGTGCCGTGCGGCGAATGCCGCTTCTGCAGGGCAGGGTACTATTCCATGTGCCAGAGACATTATATATATGGCTTTAAAGAGGACACGCAGGGTGGTTTTGCAGAATATATGAAGTTTAATAAACAGGGGATACATCATCATGTACCGGATGAACTGTCTTTGGAACAGTCTGTTTTGATTGAGCCGATGGCCTGCGCAATGCATGCAGTGGAAAGGGCAAAGATTCAGCACAATGACGTAGTTGTTATAAGCGGCTTAGGAGCGATCGGCCTGGGGATGATAAGTGTAGCGAGAAAAATGCAGCCGAAGCTGATTATCGGCTTGGACCTGAGACAAAAGCGCATGGATATGGCGATGAAATGCGGGGCAGATATCGTTCTGAACCCGATGGAAGTAAACGTGGGAGATAAGATCCGCGAGCTGACAGAAGGATATGGCTGTGATGTGTATATTGAAGCCTCCGGCAGTGAGAAGAGCGTGCTCCAGGGCATGGATGCTATTCGTTTCTGCGGAAGATATGTGCAGTTCGGTGTATTTCCGAAGGCGATTACCGTAGACTGGAACGATATCGGTGATGGGAAAGAAATTGAAATCTACGGCGCGCATCTGGGACCATACTGCTATGGTCCGGTAATGAAGGGTATGGCAGACGGTTCCATCTACACAGACGGGCTGATTTCACACTCCTTTAAAATGGAAAACTGGCAGGAAGCCTTTGAAGTGGCAGAAAAGGATCCGGATGCATTTAAGGTTATGCTGGTTCCATAAGAATAATATATATGTTTTTAATCAGGCAGTGATATTACTGCCTGATTTTGTTTTCAATAATTAAAATTCTTCTTATAGTAAATATATCTTTGAGTTTTTGCAATTTATAAAATGAAAAAACCGCGGAAACCATATTAAGGATTCCAAGCGGTTTTTAAGTGGACCTGGCGGGAGTTGAACCCGCGTCCGAAAGCCCATCCATCAAAGCATCTCCCATCACAGTCATTATACTGGCATTCCCTCCGTCAGCCGCCTAATGACAGGCTGCTGATTTCAGTAGCTTCATAAATTCTTCCGTCTCCTCAAAGCTTTGAAAACGAAGTGCTCCGCCTGTTTGAAGCCGGCTGCTCAAGCAGCGGATAACCTGAGGCCGACTGCCGCCGTATTAGGCAGCGTACGCTAATTCTCTATTGTCTGCGTTTATATTTAATTTGGAACTTTTAACGTAGTGTCCCGCTACGGATGGCTTCTTCAACTTCCAGACCCCCGTCGAAACCAGTACAAGCCCTGAGTCTCGGCCTTTTACCGGTGCACAGATAAAGCCCTTGCCGATTCCTTACTATTATATGAATATAAAAACTTTATGTCAAGGGAAAAAGCTTATTCCAGTAAATAATCTCTGGCATATTTAATAAATATCTTCAAAGCAGGAGATAATGTCTCATGTGAGGATATTGCCATGCCAAGCTTTCGAAAGGCACGGGGCTTAAGCGGCCGTACTTCAAAATTACCTGTCTGTCCGCGTAAAACGAGGCCGGGAAGAATACTGATGCCGAGATTGTGTTCCACCATAGACAGAATGGAAAGGTCATTGCTCAGAGTATATTTTATATCAGGTTTTATATTATAACTGTTCAGAAGACGGTGTACTTCATTGACATAGGTATATCTGGATTCCACAAACGGCGCATTTTCATACCATTCAATTGGAATTTCATCATACTGAGCAAAAGGATGCTCTTTCGGTATTGCCGCCATCATGGGATCGTCATAAACGGGAATGAATTCGTAGCTTTGGTTTTTTTGATAATTTGTAAAGCCGATATCTACCTTGTGATTACCGACCCAGTCGGCGAGGTCACGCTCATCTCCTTCGATAATCTCAAAAAGAATTTCAGGATATTCCTTCTGAAATTTGTAGATAATTTCCGGAATCCAGTGGATAGCGCAGCTGATAAAAGTACCGACCCTTATTGTCCCCTTTTTTGCGCCCTTCAGAAAAGAAATTTCCTGATTCAGTGTTTCGTTGGCGGAGAGCAGATTTTGTATTGCGGGAAGCAGGGAATTTCCCTCTTTTGTGAGAGTTACGCCGTGATGTCCCTTGATAAAGAGCGGAAAGCCAATCTCCTGTTCCAGAGATTTCATCATCTGCGTAATGCCGGACTGAGTATATCCAAGATTTTCACCGGCACGTGTAAAGCTGCCGTAGTCAACAACAGACAGCAGTACATTTAACTTTTTTAAATCCATTGTGGCGGCCTCCTTTTGTAATGCGTAACTACTATACTACACGAAAATGTTCTGAAAAACAAGAAGCAGGTGTATTGTAAAAATGGTTTCTTAATGTTTTCTGAAATTTTCTAAAGATATGTAAAAGATTCTTGAGTATCATAATGTATCTTGTTATAATCTACAATATACGTAAAAAATAATGCAGCAGGTGATAAACATGAGTAAAGTACGAAAAATAGTGGCTGGAGTGATTCCGGAATATAGTTTATTTCCGCTCATTCTGGCTGTTTTTTTTAATCTGGCAGTTTATGAGGGGTCGAGGCTGATAGCCGGAAACTGGTATCACTATAATATTGAAAGCAGTCTTGATAAGATGATACCTTTCTGGCCTCCGGCAATAACAGTTTATTTGGGATGTTATGTATTCTGGATAGTAAATTATATTATAATTGCCAGGCAGAGAAAAATAGAGGTCTGTCAGTTTTTTGCAGGAGATTTGCTTTCTAGAATGGTCTGCCTGGCGTTTTTCCTTTTATTTCCGACAACGAATCATCGCCCTATAGTAGCTCCGGACGGGTTTTGGAATCAGATGATGTGTTTTCTGTATTCTACAGATGCAGCGGATAATCTGTTTCCTTCAATTCACTGCCTGGTAAGCTGGTTCTGTTATATCGGAATTCGAAATAAACGGGAGATTCCGCGCTGGTACAGAGCATTTTCTTGTGCCATGGCGCTTATGGTCTGTGCCTCTACACTTTTGACGAAACAGCATGTGCTTGTAGATGTGGCAGGGGGAGTTCTCTTAGCTGAACTTTGCTTTTATATTGGAAAGAGGACAGTGACGTGGAAAGTCTATGAGAGATGCTCTGACAGAATAAGCGGCATTTTCAGAGGAAGAGGAGAAGCTTAGATGCAGAATAAAAAGAAGGTAATTGGAAATGGTATATTTCTGATTGTGCTTTTCCTGCTTACGATATACGGTGTGTTTCACGGTGAGGATCTGGATGAGCTGGCGGCGGCAATGAAAAAAGCCGATATCCGATGGCTGCTTGCAGGTGTGGTTTTGGTAATATTCTTTATCTGGGGAGAATCTACGATTATTTGGTATATGATGAGATCTTTCCACATTTTTTTAAAAAGAAGGACTTGTTTTTTGTTTTCCTCAGTGGGCTTTTTCTTCAGCTGCATTACGCCGTCGGCAAGCGGCGGGCAGCCCATGCAGATCTATTATATGAAAAAGGAGGATATTCCCATCCCGGTGTCTACTGTGATTCTTATGATTGTAACAATTACGTATAAACTAGTATTGGTAGTAATCGGGCTTGGAGTTCTCATATTTGGAAGAGGGTTTACCAGGCATTATCTAAGCAGGATTCTTCCGGTTTATTATCTTGGATTGATTTTGAATATTTTCTGTGTATGTTTTATGACGATTTTGGTTTTTCATCCACTCCTGGCTGAGAGAATTCTGGTAAAGGGAGAAACGTGGTTTGAAAAGCTTCGTCTTATGAAACGCAGGGCGTCACGCAGGAAAAAACTTTTGGACGGAATGCAGGTATATAGGGAGACGGCACAATATCTTAAGGAGCAGAAAAAGGTAATTATAGTTGTTATTTTAATTACTTTTGCCCAGCGGCTGGCGCTGTTTGCAGTAACCCTCATGGTATACCTGGCTTTCGGACTGTCCGGTACAAGTATGGCAGATGTAGTGCTTCTGCAGGCGATTATAGCTGTGGCTGTCGATATGCTTCCGCTTCCGGGCGGGATGGGGATCAGTGAGACATTATTCCTAAAAATATTTGTTCCGGTTTTTGGCCCTTTACTTTTACCGGGTATGGTACTTTCGAGGGGGCTTGGGTATTACAGCGAGCTTCTTATCAGTGCAGTTTTTACAGGAGCGGCGCAGCTTTATTATACACTGCGTGCGGCGGGGCAGAGTTGACAAGAGGAGGTTACATGAGAGATGATAGGGTTTTATGATTATACGGTAATTCTTACATATATTGGATTTGCTTCAGGGATGGCAGGAATGTTCTGTGCAGCAACAAGGCATCTGAGGCTTGCAGTGTTTTTTTTGGCATTTTCCGGACTCTGTGATATGTTTGACGGAAAAATTGCGCGGACGAAGAAAAATCGTACAGAGGATGAAAAGAGCTTTGGAATTCAGATAGATTCTCTCTGTGATATGGTCTGCTTCGGAGTATTGCCGGTGTTAATCTGCTATAAGCTTGGGATGCGTCATGTCTACAGTATGGTGATTCTAGTTTTGTACGGTCTGGCGGGTGTAATCCGTCTTGGGTATTTTAATGTGATGGAGGCAAAGAGACAGGCTGAAACCAGTGAAAATAGAAAATATTATCAGGGACTGCCGATTACTTCTATGGCGATTGCACTTCCGCTTTTATTTGTTGTATCTCCGCTGCTTCCAGGGCATCAGGCATTTTTAGTTATACTTCATATATTGGTTGCAGCGGTGGGAATTTTGTTTGTTACAGATTTTAAACTGCGTAAACTGACTACAAAGGAGCTGTTTCTTTTAGTTGCAGTAGTGGCGGCGGCAGTGGCCGTAATTGTTTTTGTATGGCGGAGCTGGTGGAGCTTTCTGCATTTCTATAAAAGATAGAGCTTAAGAGAGGAGAAAAGGGATGCATTTGATTGCAGACAGGGAAGGGAATATTATACAGGAGAATACGATGCAGGACCGTTTCCTGGAATGGATGTATACACATAAGCTTGGGAGACTGATTTTAAAGCCGTTGATTCTGCCCATAGTGTCAAAGACTGGAGGAAGGGTTCTTGAGTCCGGGGTATCGAAGATTTTGATTCGTCCCTTTATCCGCAGGCATGGTATTGACATGACGGAATATGAAAAGAAAAACTATAGTTCTTACAATGATTTTTTTACAAGAAAGCTGATTTCGGGAGCCCGGAAAATGGAGTGGGCTCCCGAAGTGTTCATAAGTCCTTGTGACGGCTGTCTCAGTGTCTGGAAACTGAGCAGGGAGTGTTCATTTTCTGTAAAGCATACAAGATATACGGCTGCCGGACTTCTGCGCAGCACAAAGCTGGCTGAAAGGTATTCCGGCGGATATGTATGGATATTCCGGCTGCGCGTAAAGGACTATCACCGATATGTGTATGTAGACTGCGGAAGTGAGTCGGAAGGTTTTTATATTCCCGGCGTTTTTCACACGGTAAATCCGGCGGCAGGAGACAGAATGCCGATTTACAAGGAAAACACCAGGGAATATTCACTTCTTAGATCAGAAAATTTTGGAACAGTGCTGCAGATGGAGGTGGGTGCTCTTTTCGTTGGCAGAATCGAAAACCGCCGCGGAGAAAAAAGTGTAAGAAGGGGACAGGAAAAGGGGAATTTTGCATTTGGCGGTTCCACTGTTATTCTTATAACCCAGAGCGGAAGAGTACAGCCGGATAAGGATATTCTGGAAAACTCCAGACGGGGAATCGAGACACAGGTTAGATTGGGAGAGAGGATTGGAAGGAAGGAAAATAAAAATTTATTTACTTTAGAATAGTAATTTGCTAAAATAAAGATGTTATAGTAATCAGTTACATGAGAGATAAAATGAGGAGGAACGAAGATGTTAGAAAAGTTTTTTAAGCTGAGTGACAACGGCACGGATGTAAAGACTGAAGTTGTAGCCGGAATTACGACATTTATGACGATGGCCTATATTCTGGCAGTAAATCCAAGCATTCTTGCAGCAGCAGGGATGGATCAGGGGGCGGTCTTTACAGCGACAGCGCTTGCCTCTCTGATAGGTACGCTGCTGATGGCAGTCTTTGCGAATTATCCCTTTGCACTTGCTCCAGGTATGGGACTGAATGCGTATTTTGCATATACCGTAGTTCTGGGTATGGGGTACAGCTGGGAGGTGGCTCTGACTGCGGTATTTGTGGAAGGTATTGTATTCATTGTACTTTCTCTTACAAATGTTCGTGAAGCAATCTTTAATGCTATTCCTTTGAATCTAAAGGCAGCGGTCAGTGTGGGAATTGGTCTGTTTATTGCGTTTATCGGTCTGCAGAATGCCAAGATTGTGATTGGCGGATCTACTTTAATTCAGTTATTTTCCGTAGAAAATTATAATTTAGTAAATGGAGTGGAGGCGTCTTTTCAAGATGCAGGTATAACAGTGCTCCTTGCAATTGTCGGTATTATAATTACAGGAATACTAGTTATAAAAAATATAAAGGGAAACATACTGTGGGGTATTTTAATAACATGGATTCTTGGAATTATCTGCCAGCTTGCCGGACTTTACGTTCCGAATCCAGAGCTTGGATTTTATGGTCTTCTTCCGGATTTCAGCAATGGGCTGTCTATTCCAAGTCTGGCGCCGGTGCTTTTTAAGCTTGATTTTGACGGTGTATTTTCTCTGAATTTTATTGTAGTCATTTTCGCATTTTTATTTGTCGATATGTTTGATACTATCGGGACCTTGATTGGTGTATCTTCGAAGGCCGGAATGCTGGATAAGGAGGGAAGGCTTCCGCGCATTAAGGGAGCACTTCTTGCAGATGCGGTTGCAACGACTGTAGGTGCTGCGCTTGGAACGACAACGACGACTACATTTGTTGAGAGTGCATCAGGTGTATCCGAGGGAGGACGTACTGGTCTTACAGCAGTCACTACGGCAGTTCTTTTCGGACTTGCTTTGTTCCTGTCGCCGATATTTCTTGCGATTCCTTCCTTTGCGACGGCTCCGGCTCTTGTAGTGGTAGGATTCTATATGCTGACAAATGTAGTAAATATTGATTTCAGTGACGTAGCAGAGGCGCTTCCTTGCTATATTTGTATTCTTGCAATGCCGTTCTTTTATAGTATCTCTGAAGGTATTTCTATGGGCGTTATCTCTTATGTGGCACTTAATCTTATCACGGGTAAGGTAAAGGAGAAGAAGATCAGCGTTCTTATGTATGTGCTGGCGGTGTTGTTCATATTGAAATATATCTTCTTATAGAAGAAGTATCGTTTATCTGAGGGTAAAAGCCCGGGATGAAGGCAGGTTATTGCTTACATCTTGGGCTTTAATGATATATACAGCTGTATTTTTTTTCACAAAACGGACATATTTCTTTGATAGGATAAAGAAAAAAGAGAGTAGGAAAGTCAGATGGAGAGAATTAAGGTACTGCTTGTAGATGACGAGAGCAGAATGCGCAAACTGGTCAGGGATTTCCTGGAGCGGGAAGGTTTTATTGTCCTTGAGGCAGGAGACGGTGAAGAGGCAATGGAGCTGTTTTATAAGGATAGAGATATTGGTCTTTTGATCCTGGATGTGATGATGCCTAAGATGGATGGCTGGCAGGTGTGCCGTGAAGTACGGCAGTCATCAAAGGTGCCGATTATAATGCTGACGGCAAGAGCAGATGAGAGGGATGAACTGCAAGGGTTTGAGCTTGGGGTAGATGAATATATCTCGAAGCCGTTCAGCCCCAGAATTCTTGTCGCCAGAGTAGAGGCAGTGCTGCGGCGTTTCAGGGCTTTAGAACCGGGAGAAGCGATAGACGCCGGAGGAATTGTGATCGACAAAGCGGCACATAGAGTGACGGTATCAGGGCAGGATATTGAGCTAAGCTACAAGGAGTTTGAGCTTTTGTCATATTTTGTCGAAAATCAGGGAATTGCACTTTCCAGGGAGAAGATATTGAATAATGTGTGGAATTATGATTATTTTGGCGATGCCCGTACGATTGACACCCATGTAAAAAAGCTCAGGAGCAAACTGGGAGATAAGGGGAATTATATCAGGACGATCTGGGGAATGGGGTATAAATTCGAGGTAGAATAGGATGAAGTATTCAATAAAAAGGCAGATGACCGTAGTTTTTATCGGACTTGGCGTGTGTCTGATACTGGGGATGTTTATAATCAATGTAAATTTTCTTGAATCTTATTACGTGCATAATAAGGCCTCAGAATTTGTCTCCATGTATGAAGGGCTGAAGGAGGCAGTTGAAGAGGAGAAATTTGAAGATACATCGGTTATGTCAGAGGTTCACCGGACAGCGGAGATGAATAATATCTCTTATCTGGTAATAGATAATCAGTACAGTCAGGTGATAACAAATGTACATGACAGAGATATGCTGAAAAATCAGCTTCTCGGATATCTTTTAAATAAAGCACAAAAGGGCGGGAAGGTGCTGGAGAGTACAGAGAATTATCAGCTTGGACAGACAATAGATCCGTGGAATCAAAGAGAGTATATAGAGATGTGGGGAAGCTTTGACGACGGAAGCCAGTTTCTGTTAAGAAGTCCTTTGGAAAGCATCCGTGAGAGCGCGGCGGTCTCAAATCGCTTTTTAATCTATATCGGCTGTATTATGATAGGAATCTGTGTCTGCCTTGTATGGTATTTTTCCAGGAAGCTGACAGAGCCTATCCGGGAGCTTGCCCGGCTGTCAGATAAGATGGCTGACCTGGATTTTGAGGTGAAATATACAAGCGGCGGTGTTGATGAAATCGGGGAGCTTGGAGAAAATTTTAATCGTATGTCAGAGAAGCTTGAGTGTACCATATCAGAGCTTAAGAGGGCAAATAACAGTTTGAAAAAGGATATAGAGAAAAAAGACAGACTTGAACAGATGCGGAGTGAATTTATGGGAAATGTATCGCATGAGCTGAAGACACCGATTGCACTGATTCAAGGATATGCAGAAGGCCTTAAGGAAGGAGTAAGGGAGGATTCGGAAAGCAGAGAATTTTATTGTGACGTAATTATTGATGAGGCTGCGAAGATGAATCAGATGGTAAAAAATCTGATGACATTAAATCAGCTGGAGTTTGGAAATGAAGAGATCGAATTTGAGCGCTTTGATATTACTGCGATGATATCAGGAGTTCTGCAGAGTATGGATATTCTTGCACGGCAAAAGCAGGCGGAGGTTATCTTACGTGCAGATTCTCCTGTATACGTGTGGGCAGATGAGTTCAAAGCGGAGCAGGTAGTGAAAAACTATATCAGCAATGCCTTTAACCATTTGTCCGGCGAGCATGTGGTGGAGGTGAAGATTGCAGCCGGGGAGGGGAAAGCGAGAATATCTGTATTTAACACAGGGACTCCGATTCCGGAGGAGTCTCTTGCATATATCTGGGATAAATTTTATAAAGTGGATAAAGCGCATACGAGAGAATACGGAGGTAATGGAATCGGACTTTCTATTGTGAAAGCGATTATGGAATCCTTTCATCAGGAATATGGTGTCAGAAATTATGATAATGGTGTTGAATTCTGGTTTGAACTTGATGTATGATGTGTGTAGGACGAGACAAAAGAGGAATACGGAGCAGGGAATATGATAGCGATAATTGATTATGATGCGGGGAATATAAAAAGTGTAGAAAAGGCACTGCATTTTCTAGGACAGAAGACTGTTGTTACAAGAAACAGACAGGAGATTATTCAGGCGGATAAAGTGATTCTTCCGGGAGTGGGAGCATTTGGAGACGCGATGGAAAAGCTTTGCCGGTACGGTCTTAAGGAGGTTATCTATGAGGTGGCAGAAAACGGAACTCCACTTCTTGGAATCTGTCTAGGTCTGCAGCTTTTATTTGAACGAAGTGAGGAGTCTTTAGGAGTACAGGGACTTGGAGTCCTGAAGGGGGAGATTGTCAGATTTCCGGAGTCACCCGGCCTAAAGATACCGCATATGGGCTGGAATTCGCTTAAGCTGCCCCGCAGGGGAAAGCTTTTTCAGGGAATTCCGGAGGAGTCGTATGTGTATTTTGTGCATTCCTATTATCTTCAGGCTGAGGATACCTCTATTGTTACTGCAGTCAGTGAATATGGCGTACAGATTCATGCTTCTGTAGAGAAAGAAAATATATTCGCCTGCCAGTTTCATCCGGAGAAGAGCAGCGATGTGGGAATTCAGATATTAAAGAACTTTGTTGATATATAAAAGTTTATTGTATAGAAGTTTGCTGTATAGAAGCTTACTGTATAGAAAATGTACAGGAATGCAGAGAACAGAAAAACAGAAAGGCAGAAAAAAGGATGCATACGAAAAGGATAATCCCTTGCTTAGATGTAAATAACGGCAGAGTAGTAAAGGGTGTGAATTTTGTAGATTTAAGAGATGCAGGTGATCCGGTGGAGATCGGAAAGGCCTATGACAGTGCTGGGGCAGATGAGCTGGTGTTTCTTGATATTACGGCCTCATCTGATGCGAGAGAGACTGTGGTGGATATGGTGCGGAAAGTGGCGGAAACCGTATTTATTCCATTTACAGTGGGCGGAGGCATACGTACGGTAGAGGATTTTCGGACACTTTTGCGAGAAGGGGCAGATAAGATATCAATTAATTCCTCGGCTATAAACACGCCGGAGCTGATCTCTGATGCGGCAGATAAATTTGGCAGTCAGTGTGTGGTAGTGGCGATTGACGCTAAGAAGCGGGCAGATGGAAATGGCTGGAATATTTATAAAAACGGGGGAAGAATTGATGTGGGGATCGACGCAGTAGAGTGGGCAGAGAAGGCTGAAAGGCTGGGAGCCGGCGAGATTCTTCTGACCAGCATGGATTGTGACGGAACAAAAGCAGGCTATGACCTGGGGCTTACGAAGACAATTGCAGAGGCCGTGTCGATTCCAGTGATAGCCTCAGGCGGAGCAGGGACTTTGGAGCATTTTTATGATGCGCTGACAGAAGGCGGCGCAGATGCAGCGCTTGCCGCTTCCTTATTCCACTACAAAGAGCTGGAAATACGTCAGGTGAAGGAATTCCTGCAAAAGCAGGGAGTGTCTGTGAGACTGTAGGGATATAGGAATTATGAACTAGTGATAAATGTTTAGGAGGAATATACATGGCAGCGATAAATAATGACTGGCTTGATGCCTTGAAGGATGAGTTCAGAAAGCCGTATTATAAAAAACTATTTGAGACAGTAAAACAGGAGTACAGTACAAGACTGATATTTCCGCCGTCTGACGATATCTTCAATGCTTTTCATCTGACACCGCTGCATGCGGTTAAGGTGGTTATACTGGGACAGGATCCATACCACAATCATGGGCAGGCGCATGGACTGTGTTTTTCTGTTCAGAAGGGGGTAGATATTCCGCCGTCTCTTGTAAATATTTATCAGGAGCTTCATGATGATCTTGGCTGTACGATTCCAAATCATGGCTGTCTGACCAAATGGGCCGAGCAGGGCGTGCTGATGCTGAATACGGTTTTGACTGTCCGGGCCCATCAGGCGAATTCCCACCGCGGAATTGGCTGGGAAGAGTTTACTGACGCAGCTATTACGGCACTTAACGGACAAAATCGGCCGATTGTATTTATTCTGTGGGGAGCTCCGGCGCAGCGTAAGGAAAAGATGCTGAATAATCCAAATCATTTGATTTTGAAGGCTCCGCATCCAAGTCCTCTGTCGGCCTACAGAGGATTTTTCGGCAGCAGACCTTTCAGCCAGGCAAATGCATTTTTGGAGGCGCACGGAGCAGAAGCTGTGGATTGGCAGATTGTATAGATAGATCATATAGATAAAGCAGTGAGAGCTTTTTTGGAATTTAGATAATAAAAACTCGTCAAAGAAAGATTCCTTTGACGGGTTTTTGCTTTTGTTGGGTCTTATCTGGTTTTATACACCATGAAATTTGTCATAAAAAATTAAAACCGCCGTAAAACTGACGGTTTTAATATAAGCAGATAACGGGAGTCGAACCCGCCTCTCCGGCTTGGGAAGCCAGTGTTCTACCGATGAACCATATCTGCCAGTTTTTCCATGTGATTATTATACATCCACATGGAATGAAAAAGCAAGCTTTATAATTCATATTCTTTCAACAATTTTTCCCGATAGTCTGAATCCTGAATTGACAGACGCTTTTTTTTGTGCTATTATATGTCATAACAATACAACATCATTATATTACGAAATATTAAACGAATTGAGGATTGATGTGAATGAAGAAGATCGGCTATGTGAGTCCTGGAAAGTATATTCAGGCAGCTGGGATTATTGAAGAGCTGCCTGAATATACGAGACAATATGGAAAGGCTGCATTTATTTTAATGGATGTTTTTTTCAGGGATACATATTCGGAAAAATTGAAAAAAGAATTTCTTCAAAAAAATGCAAAGTGTATATTGGCATATTTTGGAGGAGAAAATAACCACAAAGAGGTAGAACGGTGCTGCTTTTTAGTAAAGCAGCATGGAGCAGATTATGTAATCGCATTTGGCGGCGGAAAGACATTAGACTGCGGAAAATATATTGCCCACCTGATGCATCTTCCGTTTATCAGTATACCGACGACTGCCTCTACAGATGCCCCCTGCAGCGCTTTAACAATTGTCTATGACGGAGCAGATAATGAGCGAAAAGTCATTCGATGCGCACAGAATCCCAGTCTGGTGCTGGTAGACAGCCAGATTATTGCGGATGCGCCGATACGGTTCCTTCGTGCCGGGATAGGGGACGCTCTGGCTACATATTTTGAAGCCAGAGCAAATGAAAGAGCAGGTACAGATAATTTTGCGGGTAAAAATTGTGTCAGGACACGTTTATCTATGTGCATTGCCCAGACATGCTATGAGACTCTGCGAAGGTATGCCGTACAGGCAGTAAGGGATGCCGAAAGACATCAGGTTACACAGGAGCTTGAGTATATTATTGAAGCGAACATATTGCTAAGCGGGCTGGGATTTGAAAATACAGGCTGTGCCGGAGCACATTCTGTCAGCAGTGGAATTGGTGCAGTGGAAGCATGTAAAGATATTCTGCATGGCGAGAAAGTTGCATTTGGAACACTGTGCCAGGTGTATTTGGAATGTCTGGGCGGCGGGCTGTTAAGAGAGCTGTTTCGGTTCTGTTATGAACTAAAGCTTCCGGTTACCTTAGAGGATTTGGGTATAACAGAAGATAAGGAACAGGCGGCAGAAAGGATTGCAGAAGCTTCGTTCGACAAATTCTGGGATTCGGAACCTATGGAAATATCCGTTCCGAATATTCGAGAAGCAATTTTAACGGTTGACAGACTGGGGAATGAGACGAAGAAAAAAGTAGATGAAAAAAAGTAGATGAAAATAATAAATGAAAATAACAGAGGAAGGTCACAGGCAGCAGAGAGGTGATATGAGATGAAAGAGTTTTGGAAGCCGTTATTTATGGGGGTTGATATAGGGACACAGAGCGTGAAGGTCTGTATCTTTGATTCAGAGGGAATGATGCTTGCGAAGCATTCGGAAAGACAGTATATGCATGTGCCTGCTTCCGGATGGGCGGTAGAGAGTCCCGGACTTTGGTGGGATCTGATTGTAAAAAGTATCTGTGAGCTTGGGAAAAACCCGGCTGTTTCACTGAATCAGATTCGGGCTGTCGGAGTTGACGCAGTGATGCATTCACCGGTGGCAGTCGGGCCGGACGGAAATCTGGTGGAAGAAGAGGTTCAGCTGTACTGTGATAAGCGGACAGGCGGACTTGTAGAAGATTTGGGAAAAGAATATGCTTCCGCCTGGTATCAGAATCTTACGGGGAATCCCTTTGCTCCGCACCTTATGGGTATCAAAATAAAATGGATAAAAGAGCATTGTCCTGAAAAATATGAAAAGACCTGTAAGTTTGTCAGTGCAAAAGACTATATCAATTACAGGCTTACTGGCGAGATAGCTACAGATTATTCGGAAGCTTCCGGAACGGGTGTATTTGACAGAAAAAAGGCTGACTGGTCTGAAGAGGCGGTAAGTCTTCTGGGGCTCGATAAGGAGAAGCTTCCGCATATATACGAAAGCCACGCGGTAATTGGAACCATTACGGCAGAAGCCGCAGACGAGACGGGACTTCCTGCCGGGATAAAGGTAGTCTGCGGAGGCGGTGATATGCTGTGTGCTCTCTATGGGTCCGGGATGGTGAAGAAGGGCTTCGGCTTTGATGTAACAGGAACCGGTTCGATCGTAGGTTTTTACAATCAGGAGCCTGTTCTGAATACAGATATTACGAATGTACGTCATGTAATAAAGGGATGGACACCGTATTGTTGTATTGACTCGTCGGGAGGCGGACTTCGGTGGGCAAGAGATGTTCTATGTAAAAAGGAGATAGAAGGAATAGACGGAGACGGCTATGAATATCTGAGCGAGCAGGCCGGAAGAGTTCCTCATGGCGCGGAGGGAGTATTGTTTTTTCCGTATCTGCAGGGACTCAGACAGATGGAGCTTAATCATGCGAAGGGTGTATTTTTTGGAATAACGCCGGCGACAAGTACAGAGCATTTGATTCGGGCAGTGATGGAAGGTGTAGCTTTTGAGCATCAAAGGTATTACGAAGAATTTGAAAAATATGATGTAATCAATACGGTTATTCATACAGGGGGAGCTTCAAACAGTCCGCTCTGGTCCCAGATAAAGGCAGATATCTATGACAAAGAAATCGTAGTTCCAATTCATGACGAGTGTACCGCGCTGGGCGCGGCCATGCTGGCCATGACAGGTACAGGAGTATACAAAAATGAGATAGAAGCCGCAAAGATCACTGTCGGAAAATATAAGGAAAGGTATGAGCCCTTTAAGGATACACAAAGCAGATACCGCGAAATGTTCGAGGTATTTAAGGAAATAAATCAAGCGCTTAAAAAACCATTTCAGAAAATGTCAAAGATAAGATGAAGGAGGGGTGCAGGTGGGAGTGATAAAGACGAAAAGAGGCTTAAGCAGTACAGACATGAAAGGAATTATGCTGCTTGTTATTATGGCTGTGTTTGCCGCAGCCGCAAATGTAATCAATCCGAAATTTCTGACGGCTGCCAATATTATTAATATTTTGTATCAGTATTCTGTAGTGGGCGTGATGGCTGTCGGAATGATGATGATTATTATTACAGGAGGGATTGATTTGTCTATGGGATATTCCGTCGCATTTGGAGCTGTTGTATGCGGAACCATATTTACGAATACGGGATATGTCTGGGCTGCGATAGCAGCAGCGATACTGTCCTGTACTTTGATTGGTTTTATAAATGGGATGATTATCACCAGGATGCGGATTGCGCCATTTATAGCGACGCTGGCTACGATGTCGCTTACCCAGGGAGCGCTGAATATGGTAGGCTCAGGACTTCGGCTGATGCTGAACCATGAGGTGTTTAATATCATAGGAAAAAGCGATGTTCTTGGTATTTCTACAGAAACTATTATTATGGCAGTGGTTATGATAATAGGTTCAGTTGTACTGAATAAGACAAGATTTGGAGCCTATATTTATGCCATTGGCTCAGACGAGAAGAATGCACGTCTTGCAGGAATTAATGTGGACAGATATAAGGTCGCCACTTACACAGCAGGCGGGCTGTGTGTGGGACTGGCCTCCATTCTTCTGGGGAGCAAACTGACACTTGTGATGCAGAGCAGCGCCGGTTCCGCCCAGCTGATGGATTGTATTGCGGCAGTAGTAATCGGCGGAACCAGTATGTCAGGGGGCTCTGGAAAGATATCCGGAACATTTCTTGGGGTGATTCTTTTAGGAATGATAGGAAATATGCTTACGCTTTTGAAAATTCCCACTGTTGCACAGGATTTTTTTAAGGGTCTTGTCATCATTCTGGCTTTAGCGTTAAGTCTGCTCAGCACGTTGATACAAAAAAGAAATATAAAGAAGGCAGAAAAGTAGACGCAGCAGTGAGAAAAACGAAGGCAGCGGCGGATAAAACGGGCGCCAGGCAGAAAATGCCTAAAAATAAAAAGATAAAGGAGAAAAAAAGTATGAAGAGAAGAGTGATTGCAGCAATTGCTGCAGCGATGATGATGATTGGCTGTCTCGCCGGCTGTTCATCGGGAAGTGAGGAGAAATCCGAATCTAAGGAAAACACACAGGAGAGCACCGGCAAATCAGATTCGGACAAACTGAAAATAGGAGTATGTATGATAAATTATGTCAATCCGTTTTATACAACATATCTGGATGTGGCAGAAGAGGCAGCAGAGGAGCTGGGCTATGAGATCATTAAGAACAGTGCAGAGGACAGCCTGGAAAATGAAGTTGCGATTATTGAAAACTATATTCAGCAGGGTGTAGATGCAATATTGTTTGATGCAGTTGATGCCAAAGGAGTAATTGACGTAGCAGAAAAGGCAGCAGAAGCGGGTATCCCTACAATGTCTATATTTAATCCTACAGAAGCAGAAGGGGTGTATGCATGTTCCTATGAGCACAAGATTGGGTTTAAAGGAGTTACACTTTCCATCTGTGAACAGCTTGGAGGAAAAGGAAAGATCTGTGCAATTCAAGGAAGTCCCGGAAATTATGCAAGCGATGAGAGAACGATAGGTATGGAAGAAGCTTTAAAGGATTACCCAGATGTGGAGCTGGTTGATGTTCAGGCATGTGACTGGGACCCTTCCAAAGCAGTAGAGATTACGCAGAACTGGCTTACAGCCTATGATGATATTGATGCAGTTATCTGCATGACAGACGGCGCTACGCCAAGTGTGGCTGAAGTTATTAATGCTTCAGGTAAGGATATTCTGGTAGGCGGTAATGACGGTGAGCTGGAAGTATTGGAGCTGATGAATGAAGGACAGGTGGCGGCAGATACTCTGCTGGGCTCCAAGCGCGGCGCATGGCTCAGTATGTTGTATGTAGACCAGATTTTGAAGGGAAATGAAGTTGATGATCTGATTTATATTCCGTCTCACCTTGTATCCAGTCAGGAGGTATTAGATAAACTGGAATCCAGTAATATAGATCTGTCATGGATACCGCTTGCAACTCCGGATGAGGCAATCGCGCTTTGTGACGGTTATAAAGAGGAATTTGCAGATTACTTTAAATAATAAGCATGTATAAGAATTGTGATAGGTAAGATTTTTAGAAAGGAGCACGCGCATGGGAAAAGCAAAAGGCATCTTATTAAAATATATCAGGTATGCTGCGCTGCTTATTATTATTCTGGCAGTAGGGATCTTTTTCACCGGTGCAAATCCGAATTTTGCAATGAGTGCAAACTTTATGAATATTATCAGACAAACCTGTGTACTAGCTATTGTTGCAATCGGAATGACAGGCGTAATTCTCACAGGCGGGATAGATCTGTCTGTTAGTACAAATGTTGCATTATGTGGGATTGTTACTGCTAAGGTAATAGAAGCTACACAGAATGCAGCTGCCGGAATCTGTGCCGCCCTTTTGACAGGAATCCTGGTCGGTGTCTGCGATGGCTTTTTAATAGGGTATATGAAAATGCCGCCTTTTATTGCGACTCTGGCCATGCAGTCCGTTGCCGGCGGAGCGGCTATGATGCTTTCTGGTGCGGCGGCAGTTAAGGTGGAGATTCCTGCAGTAAAGGCCTTAAGTGCAGACGAGTTATTAGGTGTACCTGCTGTATTCTGGGTCGTGCTCCTGTTATATATAGCGGGCTGGCAGGTGCTGAATAATACAGTCTTCGGCCAGTATTTATATGCAATCGGAGGAAATGAACGAGCTGCAGGGGCTATGGGAATTCATGTGAAAGGGAATTTGATGGCTGTATATGCAATCACAGGCTTCTGTGTCGGTATCGGTTCGCTGATTACAATGGGAAGGCTGGGCAGTGCCCAGCCTTATGCGGGAAAGAACCTGGAATTTGATGCAATTACGGCGGTTGTTCTAGGAGGAACCAGCCTGGTAGGAGGAATCGGCTCATTAGGAGGGACCGTATTAGGAGTTATCCTTGTAGGGGAGATTTCAAACGGATTGTCTCTGATGTCGGTGTCAACCTTTATGGATTATCTGGTAAAGGGCGGTTTGATTCTTATTGCAGTAGGGGTAGACGTAATTTTTGTATTTATGAAGGAAAAGAGACTGACACCGCAGATAGTAGCAGAGGACGGCACAGAGAAGGAAGAAAGTAACATCACAGAATATTGTAAAAATACAAAAGAATTATCATTGAAAATGGAGGGGATTATAAAAGCTTTTCCAGGTATGATTGCGCTTGACAGGGTATCGCTGTCTGTAAAAAAAGGAGAGGTTCTGGCACTTATGGGTGAAAATGGAGCCGGCAAATCGACTCTGATGAAAATACTGGCAGGTGAGTATAAAAAGGACGGCGGACAGATTACTGTAAACGGAAAAGCAATAAATATAGACAGTACGCAGAAGGCGGCAGATGCAGGAATCGCACTGATTCACCAGGAGTTCTCGCTGGTGCCGGAGCTGAGTGTATATCAGAATGTATTTTTAGGAAAAGAATTAAAGTCCAAGATTCCAGGAATCGTAGATGCAAAAAAGATGCAGAAAAAAGCAAAAGAAGTTCTAGGAAGTATAGGAATTACAGATATTGATATTAAGAGGCCGGTGAAGGACCTGACAGTCAGTGAGCAGCAGATGGTAGAGATTGCGAAAGTAATATCTACAGATGCATGGCTTATTATTATGGACGAACCCACCTCCTCTTTGACAGAAAATGAAAAAGAAAGACTGTTTAAAATTATCCGCCAGTTGAAAGATAAAGGAACGGCTGTTATTTATATTTCACATAAGATGCAGGAAATCTTTGAGATTACGGACCGGGTAGTTGTATTGCGGGATGGCAGATATGCAGGCGGCAGAAGTACGGCAGCTATCAGTGAAACAGAGATCATCCAGATGATGGTCGGGAGAGAGTTAAATAATATATTCGACAGAGAAAAAAATGAGCTGGGCGGTGTAGTAATGGAGGTAGACGGTCTGTCCTGTCCGGGAAAATTCCAGAATATTTCCTTTAAAGTAAGAGCAGGGGAGGTGCTGGGTTTCAGCGGACTGATAGGAGCAGGAAGAACGGAGGTTATGAAATGTATCTTCGGTCTTGACAAAGCATCGGAGGGGACGATTACGGTAGAAGGTAAGAGGCTTTCTATTCGAACACCTAAGGATGCCATTGATGCAGGAATTGTATATGTATCAGAGGACAGAAAGGCAGAAGGATTTATTCCCTATATGTCGATTAAAAAGAATATTGCATGCCCCTCCTACCGAAGAATCAGCAGGCTGGGAATTTACAGTAAAAAAGAGGAAAGCATGCTTTCGGATGCTTATATTAAGAGATTGAATGTAAAGACGGTTTCTGATGAAAAGAATGTAATTGAGCTCTCAGGAGGAAATCAGCAGAAGGTTATTCTTGGAAAATGGATGGCGGTGCATCCGAAGGTGCTGATATTAGATGAGCCTACGCGGGGGATTGATGTAGGAGCTAAAGCAGAGATTCATCAGCTGATCGGAGAAATAGCCAAAAAGGGGATGGCAGTTATCCTGATATCCTCGGAGCTTCCTGAACTTTTGGGATGCGCAGACAATATTGTAGTGCTGCGGGAAGGTACAGAAACAGGATATTTTACTTCCGCAGAGGCGACACAGGATATGATTATGGAGCGTTCGATTTTAACAGCAAGTCAATAGGAGGAAATGATGCAGGATTTATTTACCGTTTCAGGAAAACGGGCGATTGTGACAGGAGCGGCAGGAGGAATTGGAAGTGTGTTTACCAGGGCGCTTCTGGAAGCAGGAGCATCTGTTGCGATGTTAGATATGGATAATCAGATGTCTGGGCTTAGGCAGGTATTCGGCGGTTATGAGAATGCATTTTCGGTTTCCTGTAATCTGTTGGAGAAAGGTGACAGAGAAAGGGCGTTTGAGGAAGCCGCAGCAAAGCTTGGAGGAGGATTGGACATACTAGTCAACTCCGCAGGAGTGCAGAGAAGAGGACATATAGAAGAATTTACGGATGAGATGTGGGAGTTTGTGCTTGAGATCAATCTGAACGCCGTATTCTCAATGACAAGAATGGCGGGTAAATATATGATTCCAGCCAGATACGGCAAGATTATCAATATTGCCTCTATGAATAGTTATTTCGGAGGTACGAACGTTCCGGCTTATGCCAGTTCCAAAGGTGCAATTGTACAGCTTACGAAAGCAATTGCGAATGAGTGGAGCAGATATGGAATCAATGCAAACGCAATTGCGCCGGGATTTATAGAGACGCCTATGACAAGTGATATGAAGGAGAATAAGGAGATTTACGAGTATAAAAGGGGAAGAATTCCCTATGGCAGATGGGGGACGCCAGATGATTTGACAGGAACACTATTGTTTTTGTGTTCAGCTGCATCGGATTATTTGTGCGGCGTGACGATTCCGGTAGACGGCGGGTACTTGTGTAAGTAGTAAGATTTACATGTACATTATGCACATTTTAAGAAAAATGAAACAGGAGTTAAAAAGAAAGGTAGACTGGAATATGTTTGATTTTAGTACAGTTAAGGACCAGAAAATAGCAGATAAAGTATTTCAGGAGGCGAAGGATTTTCTCTCCTTGTGCCATTTTGGACTGCAGGGAATTACAAGAACTGAGAAGGATGTAATAAAAATCGTTGAGAAATTAAAGGCTACAAAGATGGCGCCGCTGGCATTTGATACAGAGATGGAATTTGTGCCGATGGTAAGGGAGCTGTTCAGTGATTACTGCTGTGATGTAAAACTGCACTGCGCAGTATCCTATCCTATGGGGAGACTTACGCTTAGCTCAAAGATGAATACTTTGGAGAAGCTAAGAAGCATGGGTGTGGACGATGTGTGTGTATGTCTTGACTGGCAGGCTGTTTTCTCAGGACGGTATCAGGATGTCGAGGATGAAGCGTATGCGATGGTAAATGAGTTTCAAAGTGATTTTTACCGGCTGGCATTTGTCATTCCGGCAACGCTTATGAGTGATACAAAGATTATTGAGACGTGCAGGGCGCTGGATAATGCGGGGACCGTTTCTATTAAAGTCAATCCGGGTGCAACGCTGGGAGTAACATTTGAGGAGGTTGCGCTGATTAAGAGGATGTTCCCGAATCGCTTTGACATCCATCCGTCAGGGAATATCCGGACACTGGCAGATGTACTCCGCTACCGCGAGATGGGCTGTAATAACATCCATACGGCGGCGGCTCTTGAGATTACAGATGCCTTTATTGTGAAAAGGCTGAAAGAATACGGAGGGATATAGAGATGCTTAAAGAAGAAATATTACGAAGGACAATTGCGACCAATATCCCGAATTATTATGTGACGGATGAGGATTGTGAAAATTTATATTATAAGGCTGCGGCAAATCATGTAAAGGAGGTTTTGATAGGCCCCTCCAGCTATAAGACAGCAAAGAAATTTGTAAAAAAGGATATAAAAACCGGAATTTCCATATCATATCCGGCGGGTACGGCCTACCCGGAGATTAAGGCAGAGGAAATCAGATCCTTTGAAAGGGAAAATGGAGGTGCTGACGCATATTATGTTACGGCGGCAGTCGGATACTTTATGAGCGGGCACGAGGATAATCTAAAAGCAGAAATGGAGATGTGCGTCAGTGCGGCAGAAAAACCGGTATATTTTTTTATTGAGGCTGCGGAGATGGAAGATGACCATTTAGAGAAGGTCTGCCGTACAGCAAGAAATGCCCGGGCAGCAGGAATTGTAATCTCGACAGCCTTTATGCCTTATGACATAAAAAGAGGAACGGCGGAGGAGGTAAAAAGACTTAAAAAATATGCAGGGCGGGACTTGGAAGTGATAGCATTTGGCGTATTTGATACAGTCGGAAAGGCAGAAGAGGCGCTGGAGGCAGGTGCAGATAAGCTTATACTTAATGGGATCAATATGCTGATAGATTCGTATGATGAGTGTTAGCGTGCTGATAGATCCGCATGATGGGTGTTGGTGTGCTGGTAGATTTATTATGAGGATGAAATGTATAGATATAAATTAATTATGTTTGATATGGACGGAACATTCATAGATTCCAGAAGCTTTCATGAAAAAGTGTTCTATAGATTTTTTAACGAATGTGTTATGCCGGTTACTATGGAGAAAGTAGCGGCAGGAATCGGAAATACGGTAAGAGATATTTTTCAAAGCATGGGCCTTGATGAAAGGGAGTTTACGAAGCTGTTTGGGGAACTGGAGGTATTCTGCCTTACAAGGATAGATGATCTGATTAAGGAAATATATATTGCAGAAGATATCAGGAAAACATTGGAAATAGTAGAACAATGCGGGATTAAAACAGCGGTTGTTACAAATTCGATGCAGTGTGTTGCCGACAGAATACTGAAGCTGCATGATTTGACAAATCATTTTTCTGCCGTATCAGGTGCCGATATAACATCCTTAAATAAGAATCAGCGCTGCGAGACCGTAAGAAAAAGACTGGGAGCAGAGAAGGAGAAGGTTCTCTATGTAGGTGATGCAGAAAGTGATATAGTTCTGGCGGACAGTATGGGGTATGACGGCTGTTTTGCAGATACACCCTTGTCATGGTGCCGGCGTAAAGATTATACAGTCAGTGTTCTGAAACCGACTTATATAGTGGAGCGGTTGTATGAAATAACGGGAATCCTGTAGCTCCTATAGCATATATGGTATATGGAATAAAGGGAATCCTATAGCTCCTATAGCATATATGATATATGGAATAACGGAACTCCCATAGCATATATGACATATGAAACGAAAAGAATTATGTAGCAGAGGAGAAGAGATGGCAGATTTTAATGTAAAGGAAAACAAATTTGATTATATCAGAGGATATACTATAGACCTTGATTTAAAGACTGGAATGTCCAAGATGAAGGAGACGTCGAAGAGATATTTAAGTCAGATGAAGGGGATGTTCGCGGATGATGAAGCATATGAAAAAATGCTGAAGGAGAAGGGAGATGTACTGGTATACGAATTCCATGAGATGGGAGTCCCGGAGGAAGCAGGAAATCTGGCCTTTGGTTGCAGTATTACATATCCTGGCAAGGTCGGCAATGAATATTTTATGACAAAGGGACACTTTCATACGATTCTGGAAACCGCAGAGGTGTATTATTGTCTGAGCGGCCACGGATATATGCTGATGGAAAGCCCGGAAGGAGACTGGCTTGCATACGAGATGACTCCGGGAAAGGCATTATATGTGCCGGAGCGATATGCACACAGAAGCATCAACGTAGATCCAAAGGAGCCGCTTCGTACTTTCTTTGTATTCCGTGCAGATGCGGGACATGATTATGGAACGATAGAGACTAAGGGGTATCGGAAGCTTCTTGTCGAGAAGGAGGGAAGGCCGGAGATATTGGATAATCCGAAATGGGGGTAAATACAGTTTAGTCTGTTCGGAGGACGCAGTTCGAAGCAGCGAATTGTTTGCTTAAAGAGATGTCGCTGCTTCAAACTGCTGTGTATTGATATCGTATGGATGAACTGCAGTATGAAATGATTTTTCACAGCACTTTGTTTCCTGTTGACAGATACTTTCATTAAAGATAGTATATGTCGAAAAAGTGTGTACTTGTCTTTGTGGTATTGCAGGTATAGAATAGTATAAAGAACGACATTAGAAAAGAGAGTGAAAAATTTGAAAAAAGTAGTAGTTATTTTAGGCGGCGGGCGTACAAATGGAAATACAGCACAGTTAGTAGAAGCATTTATGAAGGGAGCTGCAGAAGCCGGACATCAGGCAGAGCTTGTATCATTGAATAAACTGAATGTGAATGGCTGTATAGGCTGTAATGCTTGCCGTTATGGGAAACCTTGTGTACAAAAAGATGACTTTCATTTACTTATTCCAAAGATAAAAACTGCAGATTTAATCGTATTTGCTTCGCCCTTATATTTCTGGACTATATCATCAAAAATCAAAGCATTTATTGAGCGTTTTTACTGTATAGCAGAGAAAGACGAAAATCCGCCTTTAGGGAGGTATGAGAAATATCCGATACATGACTGCGCTTTGCTTATGACCTCAGCTGATAATTTTTTCTGGACGTTTGAGCAGGCTGTTTCTTACTATAATTTTACATTGATAAATTATATCGGTTTTCATGATAAAGGTATGCTGCTTGCCGGCGGCTGTGGTGATACAAATGGGAAGCCTCAGATTTCAAAGACCATTCATTTAAAAGAAGCATATGACTTTGGAAAAAGGATTTATGAATAAGTAAAAGATGTATCTGTTTTGAACCAGGTTCAAAGCAGATTTTATTTTTGCAAAAATATATGCTATAATAAAACGGAATAGCAAGGAGGCCATCTATGGAACAGCTGACTTTATTTGATGACAGAAGGTACACTGCTCCGCTTGCGAGCCGTGTACGCCCAGATAGTCTGGAGGCTTTCGCAGGCCAGGAGCATTTGCTGGGAAAGGGCCGGATGCTTCGCCAGCTGATTGAGAAGGATCAGATATCCTCCATGATTTTCTGGGGGCCGCCGGGAGTGGGAAAGACAACGCTTGCCAGTATTATTGCAGGGAGTACGAAGGCGGATTTTATCAATTTTAGTGCTGTCACCAGCGGAATTAAAGAAATCAAGAATGTGATGAACCAGGCAGAGAACAGCCGGAGACTGGGAATTCGTACAGTTCTCTTTGTGGATGAGATTCACAGATTTAATAAGGCTCAGCAGGATGCATTTCTACCATTTGTGGAAAAGGGAAGTATAATTTTAATCGGTGCAACGACGGAAAATCCCTCTTTTGAGGTAAATGCTGCGCTTTTATCCCGATGCAGAGTGTTCGTTTTGAAGGCGCTGGAGGAAAAGGATATTATACGTCTCTTAAAAAGTGCACTTGAAAATCCGGCCGGCTTTAAAGAACAGCATGTAAAAATCAGTGAAAAACAGCTTGGGGCAATTGCAGCATTTTCAAGCGGAGATGCCAGGACAGCGTTAAATACACTGGAAACAGCGGTTTTAAACGGGGAAATCAGTGCGGAGGGGATTACGGTTACAGACGAGGGGCTTATGCAGTGTATCAGCAGAAAATCCCTGCTTTATGATAAGAATGGTGAAGAGCATTATAATCTCATCTCGGCGCTTCATAAGTCCATGCGCAACAGTGATCCGGACGCTGCCATTTACTGGATGTGCCGGATGCTGGAGGGCGGCGAGAACCCGCTGTATATTGCAAGGAGGCTGATTCGCTTTGCCAGTGAAGATGTGGGTATGGCAGACAGCAGAGCGCTTCAGGTTGCGGTGGCAGCTTATCAGGCGTGTCATTTTCTTGGAATGCCGGAATGTGACGTACATTTGACACATGCGGTGGCGTATCTTTCTATGGCGCCCAAGTCCAATTCGCTTTATATGGCATGTGAGGCGTGTAAGGAGGATGTAAAGCGGCAGCGGGCAGAGCCGGTTCCGCTGAACCTGCGTAATGCGCCTACAAAACTTATGAAAGAATTAAATTATGGAAAGGGGTATGAGTATGCCCATGATACAGAGGAAAAACTGACTCATATGCAGTGTATGCCGGATTCCCTGAAGGACAGAAAATACTATCATCCAACGGTGAGTGGAGAGGAAGAGGCGGTAAAAAGACGCTTGGAGGAAATAGAGCGTTTCCGGAAGTTGTCTCACCAGGAGACATTTCCAGAGGAGGAAAGCTCAGAAAAGGTATTGCCAGAGGAGAAAAGCTCAGAGAAGACATTGCCAGAGGAAAAAAGAACAGGGGAGAAAAGGACAGAGGTGTGAGATGGAAGGAAGAACGAGCTTTGAAAGAATCTATGAGGTAATTGCACAGATTCCCAGAGGCCGGGTGGCCTCTTACGGGCAGATTGCAGAGCTTGCAGGAAATCGCCGATGGGCCAGAGTGGTAGGTTATGCCCTTCATGCAGTACCACAGGGAAGTCCGCTTCCCTGCCATCGGGTCGTGACAAAGGAGGGCCGGGTATCTGCTGCATTTGGAAGTGGGGTATGCAATCGTCAGACGGAGCTTCTTAAGGCAGAAGGCATAGAGTTCACAGACGGTTACGTAGATATGAAAAAATACCAATGGAAAAGGAGAGTGTTTTAAAGATGAAGGTATTGTTATTTAACGGAAGTCCGCACAAGGAGGGCTGCACCTACACAGCATTGTGCGAGATAGCAGAAGAGCTTAGAAAGGAGAAAATCGAAACGGAAATTGTCCAAGTGGGTACAGGAGCTGTAAGAGGCTGTATCGGCTGTGGTACATGCCGGAAAAAAGGAAGCTGTGTGTTCGAGGACGATATGGTAAATGAGGCTGTTCAAAAAGCGCGGGAGGCCGATGGTTTTATTTTTGGTTCGCCGGTTCATTATGCCGCTGCAAGCGGAGCTATGACTAGTCTTATGGACCGGATGTTTTATTCTGGCAACAGTGCATTTGCCTATAAGCCGGCGGCCTGCATTGTGTCGGCAAGAAGAGCCGGGACAACAGCGGCTTATGATCAGTTGAACAAGTATATCGGCATCAACAATATGATTATGGTGCCGGCGCCGTATTGGAATATGGTGCACGGTAATACGCCGGATGAGGTAAGACAGGATGAAGAAGGTCTTTTCATCATGAGGACTATAGGAAAAAATATGGCATGGCTCTTAAAGCTTATTCAAAATGGAGAGGCTGAGGGGCTTGTACATCCGGAGCCGGGCGCAAAGGTACATACCAACTTTATACGGTAGACCGGCGGTATTTTTATGGATATCAGGAAAAAGATACTAATAGCAGATGATGAGCCGGGAATTGTACAGCTTTTGACAGATTATTTTGAAATGCAGGACTATCAGATCATAAAGGCAGAAAACGGGGCGGAGGTTCTTAAAAAGCTGTGCCAGGGGCCGGATTTGATTCTTCTGGATGTGAATATGCCGGCATTGAATGGGTTTGAGGTGTGTGAACGGATACGGGCACATGTTTCCTGTCCGATTTTGTTTCTGACGGCAAAGATAGAGGAGGCAGACAGAATTAAAGGTTTTATGTCCGGAGGAGACGATTATATTCTGAAGCCCTTTAGTATTGACGAGCTGGGTGCCAGAGTTGAAGCTCATCTGAGGCGGGAGGAGCGCAAAAAGACTGACAAAGCGATAAAGGTATATGGACATCTTGTCGTCCATTATGGAGACAGGTGCGTTTATTATGAAGAAAAAGCAGTAAATTTTACAAAGACAGAATATGGGATTGTAGAGCTGCTGTCTCTTAATCCAGGACAGATTTTCAGCAAAGAACAGCTGTATGAGAGGGTGCGGGGATTTGACGGAAGTGCAGACAGTAGTATTGTGATGGAGCATGTACGCAGAATCCGCTCAAAGCTTGGAAGATACACGAAGACACAGTATATTGAAACAGTGTGGGGAGTTGGATATCGATGGATTGGGTAAATGAAAGATTTGTGAATCTGTGGAGGTATATTCATAATCTTTCCTTTCGGAAGGCGATGACAGCATATGTGCTTCTGCTTGCAGTCGTTGTATGGGGGCTGTCCTATATAACGATGGCAGTCTGCAGGCATTGGGAGCTGGCGGCAGAATTTCACGCACATACAGAGGTACTATGCCGTGTGCTTAGATATGTGCGGGTATGGGGTCCATTCTTATATGCATTTGCAGGAATGATTCTTTTGATTTTTCTCTTTTATGACAGGAGACTTAAGACACCTCTTCTTATCTTAGAAAAAAGCATGAAAAAGATAAAGGAAAACGATCTAGATTTCCAGGTGGAATATGAGAGTCTTGATGAGATGGGAAGACTCTGCGGCTCTTTTGATGAGATGCGCCGGGAGCTTGTCAGGGATAAGGAAGAGCTGTGGCGTCTCGTGGAGCGGCAAAAAGAGCTGAATGCAGCCTTCGCTCATGATTTGCGCACTCCTCTTACGGTCCTTAAGGGTTATACAGATTTTCTTGCGAGATATATTCCGGAGGGAAAAGTGAGTAAGGAAAAGATGCAGGATACATTGGCTCTTATGGCGGATCATTTAAAACGTCTGGAGGAATACAGCCGTACGATGAAGGGAGTCCAAAGCATTGAAGAGATCCCGTTTAGTCCTGAGAACACAGAACTTGAAAGCATACAAAAGAAAATTGAGGAGATTATTTTTGCACTGAATCAGATAGGAGATATTCAGATACAGTGCAAGGTATGCGGGGAAAATCAAAAGCTTGCACTGGACGATAATTTGTTTACGGAAGTGCTGGAAAATCTTCTCTCAAATGCAATCCGGTATGCGAGAACCTCCATAGAGGTATATGTGGATTATAAAAATAATGAGCTGCTCCTTACGGTCCGAGATGACGGACCGGGATTTTCGAGTGAACAGAAGGAAAAGGCACTGAAACCTTATTATCAGGAATATAAGGGAGAGGCAGGCAGCGAGCATTTTGGAATCGGACTTCATATCAGCAGGGAGTTGTGCAGAAGACATGGCGGGACATTGAGTATTGCAGATAGTATACACGGAGGAGCAGTAGTGACGGCTTCCTTTAAATTGGGGACGGGGTAAAATTCATTTTACCCCGTCCCCAATTTAGGTAATACAGAAAAACTTTAGAAATAATACCAGAATTTCTTAATATTTCGTAGAGAAAATGTAGAGATTTCCATCCTATTATATATTTACAAAATATATGAACAGGAAGGGAAGAGAATAATGTCTGAAGTAATTAAAATCCGCGGTTTAAGTCAATATTACGGAAAGAAACAGGCACTAAAGGATTTGAATCTTACGATAGAAATCGGAATGTTCGGTCTCTTGGGGAGGAATGGTGCAGGAAAGACGACGCTTATGAGGGTGTTGGCGGCCCTGCTTCCAAAATCAGAAGGAGATGTGTCAGTGTGCGGAAGAAGAATAGAGTATGCACAGGAGATACGAAAGATTACCGGATATCTTCCTCAGGATTTTTCCATGTACCCGAATATAACGGTATATGAAGCAATGGATTATCTGGGTGTTCTTTCAGGATTGAGTAAATCTGTAAGAAGACAGAGGATTCCGGAACTTTTGGAAAGGGTGAATCTTAAGGGAGAACAGAGGAAAAAAGTAAAAGCTCTGTCAGGAGGAATGAAGCGGAGACTTGGCATTGCACAGGCAATTCTTCATAATCCAAAGGTTTTAATTGTAGATGAACCGACAGCGGGACTTGATCCGGAGGAGCGGGTCCGATTCCGGAATCTTTTGTGTGAGATCGCAGAAGATAGAATTGTCATATTATCGACACATATTGTGGGAGATATAGAAGCGGCCTGTGAAAAAATTGCAGTTCTTGATGAAGGGAAAATCATTTATAATGGCTCTACGGAAGGGCTTATCGAGATGGCGGAAGGTAAGGTTTATACAGCAGAAATCAGCAAGAAGGAGCTGGACCTGCTGAAGCAGAAATATCTGGTTACCAGTATGATGACAATGGGAAATAATGTAACAGCAAGATTTATTGCCGAAAAAGCTCCTTTTGCATCTGCAAAGCTCTGTGAAGCGGGCGTGGAGGATGCATATATGTATCTGATGCACGAAAAGAGGGGGGAGATCTGATGTTTGGACAGCTATTTTGGAAGGAATGTGTACAGACAGCTAAGAGTTTGATTTATTGGCTGATCGTTATCATATTGATTTTGGATTTTTCTACTCAGCTGGGAAATACGAACATAAAGAAGATGCCGGAAAGGGGCCAGGAGTCCTATGGAACTCGTGTAAGTAACGATAGAGCATTTATTATGAAAAGGACACTGGAAAACCTTATTCTGGAATATGAGAGGGGAAGTTATACCACCTACCCTATCGGTTTTTATAAATCTGTTACCCTAAATGAAAAGGAAGAAGCGCGTATTGGTGAGATTCTAAAGGAGGCTGCGGGGGTCAGTGAAAAGGAGTTAAAGGAGCAGAAGAGTATGTCTGACGCGGACATAGATATAGGTCCAGCGGCTGATCTCACCTATGAAAAATTTGAAGAATTGATGGATGAGGCAGACGATATACTGGGCGGTGGCTCCAGCTATGCCGCGGACTACCGCCTGGCAAATGCTCAAGAGGAGATGACCTATGAAGAAGCTGTAGAGGAATATCAGTTTTTGGTGGAGAAGGACAGATTAAGCGGCGGTTATGCAAGATTGTTTTCAGATTATATGGTCATTGCGCTTGGGTTCATACCGGTATTTCTTGCAGTAACGAGGTGTATGCGGGACAGGCGGGCCAAGATGCAGGAGCTTATCTACTGCCGGCGTGCTCCGGCATGGATGATTATTGTAAGCCGTTATCTGTCGATACTTATCATGCTTATAATTCCTGTATTTCTTTTATCTATGCCGCTTCTGATAGAATGCGTGCAATTTGCAAAAGGGATAGACATTACAGTAGATATACTGGCTTTTGTAAAATATATTTTAGGCTGGCTTCTGCCGACAATTATGGTATCATCTGCAGTAGGAATGCTCCTTACAGAGCTTACGGATACAGCACTTGCAGTGCTGATACAGGGAATTTGGTGGTTTGTTTCTATATTTAGTGCCGGAATCATGAGAATTCAGGGGGGCTTATATGGCTGGAATCTGATGCCTAGACATAACACAGAATTTAATTATACTGGTTTTCAAGATGGCTTTTCACAGCTTGCATCGAATCGAATCTTTTACGCTTCTTTGGCAGTTCTTATTCTGGCGTTGACGGTATTTGTATATGGACAAAAAAGAAAAGGGAGGTTTCAAATTCGTGGAAAGATTATGGCAGATCGAAAAGATAAATCTAAAGCATAATATTTTACTCCATGTGCTGGTGAGTCTGGCGCTTCTTGGGTTGTCTCCGTTTCTTATGGGAGTGGAGAATCTGGGAGCTCAGGACACTGCAAAGGTACTGGAAATGTATGTGGCTCTTATTGGAATCATACTGATTCCCCCGGTCTTTCTGCCGGAGCAGAGCCAGGAGATCCGCGAGCTGGTTTCTTCGAGGTATACAGGAAGCCATATTGTGTATTTGGTACGGCTTTTTGGAAATATTGCAGTGCTTGCTTTAGTTCTCGGCGGATATGTATTTATGCTTTCACATAACTTATGTGAGTTTCCGGAAATAAGATATTATCTGGGAACGCTGGCAGAAATATTATTTCTGGGAGGTATGGGGTTATTTTTTTATGGGCTTTCCGACAATTTGATTATTGGGTATATGATGCCGGCAGTTTATTTTATTTTAGCAGTCGGGAGCGGAAGGAAACATTTGGGAGTTTGGTACCCATTTTCTATGACGGCGGGAAGTTATACGGAGAAGGTATGGCTGTCTGCAGGGGCTCTGCTTTTGATTGCAGCGGGAATTATGCTTCGATGTAGGAGAAGCGGATCTGGAAGAAAATATTAACAAAGTACAAGACGTTCGGATGATTAGGGGATACGGCTGGCTGTCATTGCTGTGTCCCCTAATGTATTGTTAAGAAATTAATGATGGAAGAGACGAAGTCCTGTAAAAGCCATCACCATGCCGTATTTATTGCATGTGGCAATCACGTTGTCGTCCCGCACGGAGCCTCCCGGCTGTGCTACGTATCTTACACCGCTCTTATGTGCCCGTTCGATATTGTCCCCGAATGGGAAAAAGGCATCAGAACCAAGAGATACATCAGTCATCTTATCCAGCCATTCACGCTTTGCCTCTCTTGTAAACACTTCCGGTTTTTCTGTAAATATGCCCGGCCATGCGTCATCTGCCAGTACGTCCATATAATCCTCACCGATGTATAAGTCGATTGCGTTGTCTCTGTCTGCGCGGCGGATAGAATCTACAAACGGCAGGTTCATTACCTGAGGAGACTGTCTCAGCCACCAGTTGTCAGCTTTTTGTCCGGCCAGACGTGTGCAGTGGATTCTGGACTGCTGTCCTGCTCCGATACCGATAGCCTGTCCATCTTTTACATAACATACGGAATTAGACTGAGTATACTTTAAGGTAATCATGGAAATCGCCAGATCAATCTTTGCCTGTTCAGTCAGCTCTTTGTTTTCTGTGACAATATTAGAGAAGAATTCTTCGTCAATTTTCAGCTCATTTCTCCCTTGTTCAAAAGTAATGCCGAATACCTCCTTGCGTTCAAGAGGCTCAGGCTTATAATTTTCATCAATTTTAATAACATTATAATTACCGTTTTTTTTCTGCTTCAGAATTTCAAGTGCTTCATCGGTATATCCTGGTGCGATGACCCCGTCAGATACCTCTCGCTTAATCAGTCTTGCAGTATCTGCGTCACAGATGTCGGACAGAGAGATAAAATCACCAAAGGATGACATACGGTCTGCTCCCCTTGCTCTGGCATACGCACATGCGAGCGGTGACAGGCTGCCCAAATCATCTACCCAGTAAATTTTAGCAAGAGTATCACTGAGAGGAAGCCCCACTGCCGCGCCTGCAGGTGATACATGCTTGAAGGAGGTTGCAGCCGGAAGTCCTGCAGCCCTCTTTAGTTCGCTGACAAGCTGCCAGCCGTTAAAAGCATCCAGAAAATTAATATAACCGGGTTTTCCGTTGAGCACTTCGATTGGGAGCTCTTTGCTGTCTGTCATATAAATTTTGGAAGGCTTCTGGTTCGGGTTGCAGCCGTATTTAAGTTCTAATTCCTTCATAATTTTTCATTTCCTCCTGCTGTTTTATTGATTTTTATTCACAATTCTTGTCTCATAGGTGCCGTCGGCAATACTGATATAACGTACAAAAAGAGAGACCTTGTTGTCCTGATTCAAACTGCTCCACAATGTGTCCGTAAACATTTCTATGTCATCGGGGACTGCCACGAGCTTAGGTTCTCCTTCAAAGCTTGGAAGAGGGTCTCCGTCGCATTTGTAGGTATGGATAAAGTGTCCTTCCCCTGCTGCAGGGTTTTCATATGCAAAAGTATAGCGACTGCAGCTGTCGGGATTTCCATGATTACTCTTTAAAATAGACATGGCGTAATTATAGGTTCCGTTTTCAATATGAAGGATTCCAGAAATTCTCGGAGTATAGTTTGGTCCGTCCGGCTCAAACTCTCTGGTTCTTAAGGACTGCTCAAATGTCAGCTGTTTATCCATTCCCTCGTAAATGGTATCTGTCTGATCTCCGTTGGTTACGATTGTCTTATTTCCAAGTACACGGACCGGCGCATAGATAATAAGACTAGGGTCCGACAGCTTTGCCGGGTCATATGCCTGTGTGCGGATTCCTCTGCCATCCTCCACAAAGATACGGTTTCGGCTGTTTTCACTTCTTCCCATAATAAAATAGGCAGTTACGGCTTTAGTTCCGTCCGCGCTCTTTCCAATAATGATTCCGCGGCCGGGGTAAGAATTATCCTGTAATTCCTTTTCAAGATTCAGCATTTCCATGAATACTTTTCCTCCTCCTAATATTGTCTCCGTTACATATTGATTACTAGTTATATTCCTTTTGCAGGGACCAATTTAGCACCTGCCGTCTTTCTCATTATATATAAAATAAACGTGTTTTTCCAGCAATATTTATGTTAAAATATATTTAATAAAATAACGGAGGAAAGAACTATGAAGAAAATGATTTTATTGGTGATGACATCCCTGTTTTTAGCCTTTGTTCTTGTTGGATGCAGCGGTAAAGAATCTGCAGACGCTTATGTCGGCGAGCAGATTACAAAGCTAAAGGAAGACGGTGCTTCCGGTCTTTCAGTCATTCTGGATGAAGGGATTGCAGAGAGTAATGAGACATATATTCTGCAGTTTCCGGAAGAGTTGAAAGAGTCTTATCTTGAATTTCTTCAGGCATCATTTAAAAATATTGAATTTGAAGTACAGAAGGCGAAAAAAGACGGAGATGATAAATTCAGCGTACGAGTTGGATTTACTCCGCTGAACATCGGAAATACTACACAGGATGCAAGGGAACTGTATTTAACTGCTATTGCCTCTAATGATCTTACAGTGGAGGTCGGAGAGCTTCTTGAGCAGCTCAAGGACATTGTTGCAGATTCCCCGGTTTATGATCCTGAGACATTTGTGACGATTGAGGTGGAAAAAGACGGAGACGGGTTTAAGGTAAAAGAGGAAGATGTGCAGGAGCTTCTCAGACAGGCTTTTGAAGGCAGTATGGCCCCATATGATTCAGTGTGTGAGATTTTAGATGTGCAGGATTTTCTGAAGGCCTATCTGGATGCCTCCTACAAAGGTGAGGTTGCGCAATTTGCAAAGCATACGGATCGTACGGAGGAGGAGGCCGCTGCCTGGTATGAGGCAGAGGCCTTTGATGCACCCTATGATTTAAGCGCATCTTATGTGGACCGGTATAAGGCAGCATTGAAGGAGATTGTTAAGCAGTGCCAGTATACGGTAGGTATGCCGAAAAAGGAAAGCGGCATCTACAACTATACAATTGATGTTACGGTTGTTCCGAATAACAGTCTGGTAGATGCTATGGCAGAGCTTGAGGGCGGTACATATTATTCTATAGACGCCGTATCTCAGGGGCTGGTTGAAATTCTGGAAAGATATGCCGAAGCTCCGTCCTTTGGAGAGGAGACTGTTGTTACAGTAACTTTGAATCTGGATTCTTTGTTTAACGCAAATGCCAATGATTCAGAGCTTTCAAAGCTGGCCGATATTATTCT
Source organism: uncultured Lachnospiraceae bacterium (assembly GCA_946558465.1). Lineage (GTDB taxonomy): Bacteria > Bacillota > Clostridia > Lachnospirales > Lachnospiraceae > CAPEBR01. The sequence goes on along the minus strand of CAMNTM010000002.1, from coordinate 213,624 downwards.
GGTTCCTGCGGAATAAAAGCTTTTGTGTAAGTCTGCGGACCAGTAAAAAATTGCAGAAGAAGAGGAACCATATGAATAACGTACAAAATATGTGGGATTATCCTGTTATAGAAGGCGTTTCCTTTGCAAACGCAAATCGTGTGCATCCGTTTATGCAGCATAGAGTGGAAAAACTAATTCAGGAATTTTACAAAGACAGAAATATCCGCCGGCCGGTATTGTTCGGAAGCTCTCTGGAATTTCGATGCAGCAGCGCTAGTGATATTGATCTCTATGTTGAAAAATTCGACCCGGAAGAAAAGCCTGCGTATTATTATATTATGTTCAAAAAGAAAGTTTAAGTATATAAGATCGGGGAGGGAAAGGGCTATGAAAAAATATCAGCGTATATTTGTTATTGTTATGGATTCGCTGGGAATCGGAGCAATGCCGGATTCTGAAAAATTCGGAGATGTCGGGGTAAATACGCTCCTTCATATTTCAGAATCAGTGGAGAATCTTACGATTCCCAACCTGCGTAAGCTGGGACTTGTGAATCTCTGTCCAATCAGGCAGGCAGCTCCGGAAAAAGAGCCGCTTGGATACCACGCGGTATTAAGAGAACAGAGTCTGGGGAAGGATACGATGACCGGACATTGGGAAATGATGGGGCTGGAGGTCACAAAGCCATTTCAGACATTTACCGAGACAGGATTTCCGCCCAAGCTGATAGCTGAGCTTGAAAGAAGAACCGGCCGTACGATTATAGGCAATAAAAGCGCCAGCGGAACCAAGATTTTAGAGGAGCTGGCGGAGGAAGAGATTGCGACGGGTCATATGATTGTGTACACATCGGCAGATTCCGTACTGCAGATATGCGGAAATGAGGAGACCTTCGGCCTTGAGGAGCTGTACCGCTGCTGTGAGATTGCCAGAGAGCTCACCATGCGCGATGAGTGGAAGGTAGGACGTGTGATTGCAAGACCCTATGTGGGGAAGAAAAAGGGCGAGTTTGTCAGAACGAGTAACCGGCATGATTATGCATTGAAGCCATTCGGAAGAACCGTTCTGAATGTATTAAAAGAGCAGGGATATGATGTGATTTCCATTGGAAAGATTAATGATATATTCGTGGGAGAAGGAATCACAAGAGCAATAAAATCAGCAAGCTCTGTAAACGGCATGGAGCAGACGATTGAGGCGGCAGGAGAGAATTTTGAAGGTCTCTGCTTTGTGAATCTGGTTGATTTTGATGCCTTATGGGGGCACCGGAGGGACCCGGCAGGATATGCAAAGGAAATCGAAAGATTCGATGTGAAGCTTGGGGAGCTTCTTAAGGAACTTCGAGAAAATGACCTGCTGATTATCACGGCGGACCACGGTAATGATCCTACCTATACCGGAACAGACCATACCAGGGAGAAGGTGCCGCTCCTGGCCTATTCGAAGTCTATGAAGGGAAATGGGGCGTTAAAGGAGGCAGATACTTTTGCAGTTATCGGCGCGACGATTGCGGATAATTTTGAAGTTGAAATGCCAAAGGGAACAATCGGGACGTCGCTTTTGGAGAAACTAGTATAACATCATCAAGTTAACTGGATTCTATACTTGTCTGAGTACAAAACATTACGAAAAAGTTACGAAAAGATTACAAAAAATGTCCATTACTTTAAAATTTAGGTTGTATAATGAAAAAAAAGCTTATATAATAGTAAAGGTGTAAAAATTGACAATACAAGTAAATCAGTAGAAATAATGACAGATTTAAAGGAGAATTAAAGTATGGGCAAATATTTTGGAACAGACGGATTTCGCGGAGAGGCAAATGAAATATTGACCGTTGAGCATGCGTTTAAGGTAGGACGCTATCTGGGCTGGTACTATAGTCAGGAGCATAAGGCAAGAATCGTCATCGGCAAGGATACAAGGCGCAGCAGCTACATGTTCGAATATGCCCTGGCAGCAGGACTTACAGCTTCCGGAGCGAATGCATATCTTCTGCATGTAACGACCACGCCAAGTGTATCCTATGTAGTCAGAACCGAAGACTTTGACTGTGGAATTATGATTTCGGCAAGCCACAATCCTTTTTATGATAACGGAATTAAGATTATCAATGGAAAGGGACATAAGATGGAGGCCGAGGTAGAGGAAAAAATCGAGAAATATATAGACGGAGAGAGTGAGGAGCTTCCGCTGGCTAAGAAAGAGAATATTGGACGTACGATTGACTATGCAGCGGGAAGAAACCGCTATATTGGTTATCTGATTTCCCTTGCTACCCGTTCCTTTGAAGGAAAGAGAATCGGTCTTGACTGCTCTAACGGAAGTGCATTTGCCATTGCAAAGAGTGTGTATGATGCACTTGGGGCGAAGACCTATGTAATCAACTGTGAGCCGGATGGGACAAACATCAATACAAACTGCGGTTCTACACATATTGAAGTGCTGCAAAAATATGTGAAGGAGAAGAAATTAGACGCAGGGTTTGCCTTTGACGGAGATGCGGACCGCTGTATTGCTGTTGATGAAAACGGAGAGGTAGTTGACGGAGACTTGATTCTCTATATCTGCGGGAAATATCTTAAGGAAAACGGCCGTCTTAATGGAGATACGATTGTCACTACGATTATGTCCAACTTAGGCCTGTATAAGGCGTGTGATAAAGCCGGTATAAGATATGAAAAGACTGCAGTCGGTGATAAATATGTGTATGAAAATATGGTACGGAATAACTTCTGCCTTGGCGGGGAGCAGTCTGGTCATATTATTTTCAGCAAGCATGCGACAACAGGAGACGGAATTCTTACCTCTCTTATGGTCATGGAAGTTATGCTGGAGAAAAAGATGTCTCTGGCAAAGCTGGCCGAGCCGGTAAAGATCTATCCGCAGCTTTTGAAAAATGTAAGGGTTGTGGATAAAAAAACAGCGCGGGAGAATCCAGAGGTAATGAAGGCTGTTGATAAGGTGGCCGAGGTGCTTGGAGACGATGGTCGTATTCTGGTGAGAGAAAGCGGTACTGAGCCGGTTATCCGTGTTATGGTGGAGGCTTCTACGGATGAACTTTGTGCGGAATACGTCTCACAGGTTATTGATGTGATTAAGGCTGAAGGGCTGGTTGTGGAAGCATAGAGCAAAAAGAAGAATGAGTCAGAATGTATGCAGGAATGGCTTGTAGCTTTGCAGAAATAAAGAACCAGGTAAATCCGGGACTTATATAAGTCACAGATTCACCTGGTTTTTTCCTGTTTTTGTAACAATACAGCAGTTTTCCTCCGAGCTTTCTGTAGTATAGCCGTTCAGTTTAAAAAAAGTCTGCCATTTTTCATCAAGCGATTTGTCGGTAATCAGTCCGGACACGTCGAGAACATCACATATTTTTATCAAAGAAAAGGTATCAAATTTTGTATAGTCTGCGATGCAGTAGACAGTTTTACTCCTGTCAAGAACCAGTTTTCTGATGATAGCGCTTTCTTCTCTGGAATCGGTAATTCCTTTTTCAATGGATATAGAATTGCAGGAGATAAAAGCTTTATCAAAAGAATATATTTTCAGAGCTTCCTGTATTAATATACCATCCAGACAGTCACACGTCTTATCATAAACCCCTCCTGTAGAAATTAAAGTAATATTTTTAAAGGCTGATAGATAATTAAAAATCAACATAGATGTTGTTACAACGGTTATGGTCATATTTGAAATTTCCTGTGCTACATAATAAGCCGTGGTAGAAGCATCTAAAAAAACGGTATTGCCGTTTTGAAGTAATTGCCTGCAAGACTTAGCAATCTTTTTTTTGCTGGCTACTCCTGCCTTTTTACGAAAAGAAAAATCTAGTTCGTCTCTTACGTTATATTCCCCTACATAGCTGACATAGGCTCCCCCGTAGGTTCTTGTCAGAAGTCCTTCTGCTTCCAATACTTTTAAATCCCTTCGGATGGTCTCCTCTGTGACATTATAATGCTTTGCCAGTTCATTTACTGTTACGTGCTTTTTTTCATGCACTTTTTTTGCTATTTCCTCTCTACGTGTAACCGAAAACATCATTTACTCCTTTGTTTTATGTGGTTTTTCTGTAATTTTGCAAGCTAAGTATATCATAATAGCAATAAAAAATATATAAAAATATGAGATTAGTCAATTTTTATTCGCAAAAATTGATATAAAACCAAATAAAAACAAATAAAACAACAAAAACAGAATAAAAATATTTACAAACAGAAATAAATATAGTATAATACAACAAAAATAAACAACAAGTAAACAAGCAAGAAAGAAGGGAGGAATTGAAGAAATGGAAAAGATACCGTCAACTATGAAGGCGCTTGTATGCTACGGCCCGCACGATTATAGGTATGAAGAGCGTCCTATGTATGAAGCAGGAGAAGAGGATATATTGATTAAGGTCGAAGCATGCGGTATCTGCGCCGGTGATATTAAGAGTTTTCAGGGAGCGGCGATGTTCTGGGGCGACGGGAAATTGCTGCCAAGATGGAACGATCCGCCGGTAGTGCCGGGACATGAATTTGTGGGGACAGTAGCGGCTATAGGTGAAAAAGCAAAAAAGAGGCGGGGATTAAAGGTAGGAGACAGAGCAATTGCAGAACAAATTGTTCCCTGCGGCAGATGTAGATTCTGTCTTACGGGAGAGTGGTGGATGTGTGAAGAGGCGCATATTCATGGACATCAAAAAGGCGTGGCAGACGGTGGAATGGCGGAATACATGCTCTATGGTCCGAATGATATCGTACATAAAGTTCCTGAGGAGCTTCCCATTGAAGCGGCCGCAATGATAGAGCCGGTTTCGTGCTCGGTACATACGATTGAGCGTGCCGGAATTGAATTACAAGATGTCGTCGTGATTGCCGGGCTTGGCCCGATAGGACTCTGCAAGCTGCAGTTAGCAAAATTAAAAAGTCCCAGGCTGTTAATCGGATTGGATATAAAGGAAAATAGACTGCAGCTTGCAAAAGAATTAGGGGCAGATTTTGTATTTAACCCATTGAAATGTAACGTAGTTGAAGAGATAAAAAAGCTGACGGACGGATATGGCTGCGACGTGTACATCCATAATTCGGGAAGCCCGGAGGGTGTATATCAGGGGCTTGATATGCTGCGGAAAAAGAGAAAATTTGTCGAATTTAGTGTATTTTCGAAGGAGACAAGTCTGGACTGGAGTGTCATAGGAGACAGGAAGGAATTGACAATATACGGTTCACATATAAGCGGTCAGAACGGATATTCATTAGCCATTGATTTGTTGAATAAGCAGAAGATAAAGGTTGATAAAATCGTGACACACAAATTCAGACTGTCCGAGTGGGAGAAAGCGTTTAATACAGCAAAAGAAGCAAAGGATTCCTTAAAGGTTATCTTGATTCCTTAATATTTAAAATAAAAGGTACGGTGGTGAGAGATGCATAAAGAAGAACAGATAATAGAGGATATTATAGAAATCGGAAGAATGTTGTATGAAAAAGGATTACTGGTAGGAAAAGATGGAAACATAAGTATAAAAACAAGTGACGATATGGTATATGTTACGGCTTCGGGATTCTGCAAAGGCAGGCTGGAGAGAAAATGTATTTCAAAGGTAGATATGCATGGAAATTTAATAAGAGGGCTGAAGCCGGCGCGTGATTTGCGGATGCATCTTGCGGTATATGAGGAACGTCCGGAGATTTCTGCTGTGGTACATGCACATCCTCCGGTAATTACAGGGTACGCGATGTCGGAGGTCTCATATGACAGGATTGCACTGCCGGAGGTACTGTTTACATTAAAAGAGATTGCAGTCGCAGAATATTCTACTCCTACTACAATCGAAGTTCCAGAAGAAATAAGACGGGTTTTGAGGAATAAAAAGGACTGCCGGGCTATTATTTGTTCTAACCATGGGGCGCTGACTATGAGCGATAATGTTTATGATGCTTTTTATCAGATGGAGACGCTGGAAATGTACGCCAAAGCGAATTTGGTTTCTAAGGTTCTGGGCAATACCAGATATTTGAATACGGAACAGCTGGATAAGGCAGTGCGTCTGGCTGCAGGAGAGAATCCAGATGAAATAGTGCCGGAAAATATCGGAACATAAAAGAAAGAGGATATATTATGGGAGCTTATTTTATAGGGATAGATTATGGAACAGGAGGCTGTAAGGCGTGCATTATAGATGAAAATGCACAAGTTTTATCTTATGCGTACAGACAATATAAGATTATTACAAATCAGGAGGATTTTTCGGAACATGATGCGAAGGAGTACTGGCCTTTAACCTGTAGTATGATTCAAGAATGCGTAAGCAAGGCAGGAATTGATGCGGAAAGTATATTAAGTATCGGAACCTCTTCTGCACTGCCGTCTTTAGTAATGGTGGATAGAGAGGGGCAGGTGCTTCACAATGCTTATAATCTGATGGACAGACGCGCGCGCAGACAGGAGCAGTGGTTAAAAGAAAAGCTAGGAGAAGAGGCTATTTTTAAGCTGACCGGGAATCGGATTGAAGATCATCCGATTCTGGTGAAGCTTTTGTGGGAAAAGGAAAACAGACCGGCTGAATACGAAAAAATATATAAGGCGCTTACAATTGACGGCTATATACGTATGAAGCTGACAGGAAATATGACGGCGCACCATTCAGCAGGAACCTATTATGGAGTAGCTTATAATCTGGCCGAAGGCCGGTTTGAGGAAAGCATTTTAGAGAAAATAGGGATTTCAAAAGAAATTCTGCCGGATTTTTACAGGTGTGAGGATGTAATAGGATATCTCTCTAAATCCGCAGCGGCAGAAACCGGATTGAGGCAAGGAACAGCCGTTGCCGGAGGCCAGGTTGACTGTAATGCCGGATGGGTTGGCGCCGGCGCCGTTGAGGTGGGGGATATACAGATGAACCTGGGTACCTGCGGCAACATAGGTGTTATTCGTGATACAAGCAGTCCCTTTAAAGATATGTTTAACTTTAGATATACTACAGACTGCATGCACACATATATCACAGCCACGACTACTCAGACCGGAGGTCAGAGTTTAAGGTATATTAAGGAAAATTTTTCACAGATAGAAACGGCTATGGAAGCATTGGTTCCCGGATTTGATGCGTTTGATTATCTGAACATGGAGGCAGAGAAGATTCGGCCCGGAAGTGAGGGACTGTTGGTTTTGCCTTATTTGATGGGTGAAAGGACGCCCATTTGGGATAACGATGCAAGAGGAGTCGTATTCGGCCTGTCCCTGCATCATACAAAAGCCCATCTGGTACGTGCAGTAATGGAGGGTGTAGCATATGCGTTATATGATTCCTTTATAATTCTCAAAGAAGGCGGTATAAGGATAAACTATCCCCTTGTTATGAATGAGGGCGGAGCGAAGAGCAGACTGTGGAGAAGAATTATAACAGATGTACTGAATGTTCCGACGGTAATGGTGGAAAACAGAGTAGGCGTTCCATATGGAGATGCCATTCTCGCAGCAGTGGCAGTCAGGCATTTTGACGATTTCAGTATCGCAAAGAAAAAGGCAAAATATATAGATTATCTGGAGCCTGTCGAGCAGAATCACGGCACTTACATGAAATATTATGAACTATATAAGAAGCTTTACAGTCACGTGAAAGAAGATTTCAAAACATTGAAAGAAATAAGAAGCTGAGTGGAGGTTGAATAGAGAGCTTCAGTCTCAGACGTAACTTAATAGAAGGAGAATTCTATATAGATACAGGAAGTACGTTTCCGGTAAGATGTGCGTGCAGGAAGGAGGTGTGTTTTTAGACCGTGATAATTCTGTATTTTAAGAAAATGAATAAAAGAGCTTCTTCTATTAAATAAAAAATGAACAGGCGTATCGCAAATGCCTGAAAAAACGAAAGGAGAATACCAAAGTATGAAAAAGAGAATACTTAGTATGTTACTGGTAACGGCAATGTTGTTGACTATGGCCGGCTGCGGGAAGGATAATGCACAGGATAATGCTGGTGGGGATGAGGAGAAGAAAGAGGAGGTAAATGAATCAGTAAAGCCTAAAAATGCAACGTCATTGGCAGATAAGAACTTTGACACGAGCTACGAGCCCAAAAAGGATGAATATAAATTCTATTTTTCCAATAAGGTTGTACATGCCTGGTATGATGCAATTGAGGTGGGAATAAAGGCAGCTGTTGAAGATATGAAGGAAAAAGGTGTGACGATTGATTATGAATGGTATGCACCGGTGGAACCTGACGCAGTTGACCAGGTGAATTCTGTAGAATCGGCGGCCGGACAGGGCTACGATTTAATTGCTATAGATGTCAACCAGATAGAGACTACACAGAAGGCGGTTGACGACGCAGTGGATGCGGGTGTGAAGATTGCGCTGTATGCATCTTCTGATATTCCAGATTCAAAAAGAGCATTTTTTGTAGGAAATAATGATAACTACGGAGACGGCGCGGCAATAGCGGATGCAGTCTGCAAAAAGATGCAGGAGGAAGGAAAGACAGAGATTGCTATTTTATCAGGGACGATTGGAGCATCGTCACACGAACAGAGGCTGGAAGCGTTTTATGACACAATAGCAAAATATCCAGATATCAAGGTGGTAGATGAGCAGAGAGACAACGACTTTGTAGAGAAGGCAATACAGATTACAGAGGCATGGCTGCAGGCAAATCCAAATCTGGGCGGTATTTTATGCAATAATATGTCCAATCCGATCGGAGCCTGTCAAGCGGTAAAGGATGCAGGTAAATCGGGAGAAATTATTATTGGAGGTATGGACCACGACCTTCGTACATTAGAATACCTAAAGGATGGCACCTTATATATTGCTCAAATTCAGAACTGCTACGATATGGGATATAAGCTTATATATAATGCAGTAAAAACCGTGGACGGAGAAGAAGTAGATGAGATAACAGATGTGGGATCTACATCTGCATATAAGGATGACGCACAGGAGTATATTGATATTTTGTTTGGCGATATGTAAGAAAGACTTTCGCTGGAGTGAAAACATAAAGCTCCCTGGCTGGTTAAGTGGATTCCGCGTGATTGTAAGCTGCATGGTCACGCGGGATTTTTTAAAATATCATCTGAAGAAAAGTAGAGGAAGTGAAGGAATTGAGCGGATTTGTAGTAGAAATGAAGGGAATTACAAAAAGATTTCCGGGGACAAGGGCGCTGGACAATGTGGATTTAAGTATCAGGCCGGGAGAGATTCATGCACTTTTGGGAGAGAACGGGGCCGGAAAAAGCACTTTAATGAACTGTCTGGTAGGTCAGTATCTCATGGATGAAGGAGAAATATTTATGGATGGGCAGCCTGTTTATATTTCTTCTCCGAAGGAGGCTTCCAAAAAGCATATCGTGATTGTACCACAGGAATTAAACTTAATTCCTGAGGCGACAATTGCAGAAAATATCTTTTTAGGAAATGAGAGAGGAAAAGGAATAAAAATAGATTGGAAGAAAGCTGAGAAAGAGGCGGCGAAGCTTTTGGAGCTGCTGGATGTGGAAATAGATGTACTGCAGAAGGTAAAGCATCTTTCGGCAGCCTATCAGCAACTTGTATCTATTGCAAGAGCACTTGCATATTCTCCAAGAGTGTTGATTTTAGATGAGCCTACCGCTGTATTGACGAACAGGGAGTCAGAATCTTTGTTTGCATCAATGCAGAGGCTGAAAAAGGCAGGCACATCCATGATATTTATTACGCATCACTTAGATGAGGTTATGGAACAGGCAGACCGGGCGACGATTATGCGGGATGGACAGATTGTGAAGGTAACGGAGATTAAAGATATCACGAAGGAAGAAATTATTACCAATATGGCGGGAAGAAAGGTTATAGAGTCCAGACATATAAAGCGAAATGTATCTGATGAGATTTTCTTTGAGGCGGAAAATCTAAACCGGGAAGGTGAATTTCAGGATATAAATTTTCAGGTGAGAAAAGGTGAAATTCTTTGTGTAGCAGGGCTTGTAGGAGCAGGAAGGACCGAGATCTTTAAAAGTGTGTTTGGTATTACCCGCCCGGAGTCAGGAGGAAAAATGTATGTATCCGGGCAGGAAATTGATATTACAGATCCCCGTGCGGCAATCAAACTTGGCATGGGTTATATATCGGAGGAGAGACGTCATGACGGGATTACTCCGGGAATGTCTGTGATGGAAAATATGATGCTTCCATCTTATGACCAATTAAAGAAGAAAGGATTCATTAATTTTAAGCAGGCAGGTAAAATTACGGACGAATATATCAGGAGATTCAGAATCAAGACAGCAGGAAGAGACGCGCTTATTAAGAATCTGTCCGGAGGTAATCAACAGAAGGTTATTGTAGCACGCTGGATAGCAAAGGGAGTCAAAATGCTGATTATGGATGAGCCTACCCGGGGAATAGATGTTAATGCAAAAGCGGAGATTCATGCTCTTGTAAGAGAGCTTGCAGATAATGGAGTAGCTGTGGTAGTCATTTCTTCGGAAATGGAGGAGGTATTGGCACTGGCAGACCGTGTAATGATTGTTCATCAAGGACGTATTAAGGGCTATATAGAGGAAGTAGACATGACCACAGAAGAGGATGTTCTGAAGGTGGCATTTCAGTAGGAGGTATATCATGAAAAAGATAATAGATTTCTTTAAATCGACTGCAGGGATGGTTTTGATTGTAACAATTTTGACAGGTATTGCAGTGCATGCTGTGACAGGCAATTTCTGGACAGCATACAATATCAGTACACTGACAAGAGCGGCCTCCTTTATTATCATTGTCAGCTTCGGACAGACGCTTGTCCTGCTGACAGGAGGTGTTGATCTGTCTGTAGCAGCAGTTGGCTCCGTATCCAGTATGTGTGCGGCAAAGCTTATGATTGAGCAGGGAATGAGTCTTTGGACTGCTGTTTTGATTTCCTGTATCGTCGGTTTTTTACTCGGTATGATAAATGGTCTTTTTATTGCTTATTTACGTCTGACTCCGTTCATTGTGACATTGGCGACAGGTGAAATATATAAGGGTATTGTATATATCGTAACAAAAGGAAGCCCGATTGTAGGAGTTCCGGAAAAAGCACAGTTTGTGGCAAATGGAGTGATCGGCGGATTTCTTCCGACCATTGTTATTATTATGCTGGTCATCTGTACAGTGCTTGCAGTTGTATTAAAATATACAAAATTTGGACGGCATGTCTATGCACTGGGCGGTAATCGAAATTGTGCCAAGATTGTAGGCATCAAAACGGAGAAAGTCGAAGTGCTTGTATATAGCTTAAGCGGACTGCTGGCTTCTGTCGCCGGGGTTATGATGACCTGTAAGCTGGCCTCCTTCCAGGCCTCTATAGGTGCAAACTGGGTCAACCCGACGATTGCGGCATCGGTACTTGGGGGCACCTCGATGACAGGCGGTATCGGAGGGGTTGTGGGAACTGTACTTGGCGGTCTTTTGAACAGCACAGTATCAACATCTATTACACTTCTGCGGGTATCCTCATATTGGGAGACAATTGTTACGGGCGGAGTTGTACTTGTGGCAGTAACTATTGACGCAGTTAAGGAAAACTCTGTTATGCGTGACAAGGTTATCCGCGTATTTAAACGTAAGTGAGGCTGTAAGCATAGGTAAAACCGTAAGTGTAAAGGAAGCGGTAAACGCAGGTGAAATCGTAAGCATAGACAAAAAAGTAAACGCAGATGGAATCGTAAGCGTAAAGGAAGCGGTAAACGCAGATGAAATCGTAAGGGTAGAGGAAGCGGTAAACATAGATGAAATCATAAGAGCAGATAGAAGGAAAAACATATGAAAAATTTAAAATTGCTGGCATATGAGTTAAGAGAAGACACAATCGACATTATTATGTCCGGGAGAGCCGGTCATATCGGCGGGGATATGAGTGTGATGGAGATTTTGACGGAATTGTATTTTGATCAGATGAATATAAGTGCCGAGGATAAGGATAACCCTGACCGTGACCGATTTGTAATGAGCAAAGGACATTCTATGGAAGCCTATTACGCTGTACTTGCCAGAAAAGGTTTTCTAGAGCTTAGGGATATTTTGAAAAATTTCAGCAGATTTGGGTCTGAATATGTCGGACACCCGAACAATAAACTGCCGGGGATTGAGATGAATTCCGGTTCTCTGGGTCATGGACTTCCAGTATGCATAGGAATGGCGCTGGCCGGAAAAATGAATCATAAAGATTACAGGGTTTATACGGTGATGGGGGATGGAGAATTAGCAGAAGGTTCTGTGTGGGAAGGGGTAATGGCCGGAAGTCATTACAGACTGGATAATTTATGTGCAGTGATTGACAGAAACCATCTGCAGATTTCCGGAAATACGGAGGATATAATGGCTCAGGATAGTCTGGATGAACGGTTTGCAGCTTTTGGCTGGCATGTGATCCATGTCTTAGACGGTAATAATACAGACAGATTAAGAGAGGCTTTTGAAGAGGCGAAGACAGTGAAAGGAAAGCCCACCGTACTGATTGCCGATACCGTAAAGGGAAAGGGTTCTTCCGTGATGGAAAATAAGGCAGAATGGCATCATAGGGTTCCGGATGAAAAGGAGCTGGAGCAGATCAGGGACGATTTAAGGAAAAGAAAGGAGGCGGTGCAGTAATGAAAAGAATTGCAAACAAACAGGTAATCTGTGACGTGCTGGCAGAGGCAGGGAAGAAGGACAAAGATATCGTAGTACTCTGCAGTGATTCCAGAGGGAGCGCTTCCTTTACAAAATTTGCCGATGAACTGCCGGGACAGTTTATAGAAACCGGGATTGCAGAACAGAATTTAGTTAGTATTTCCGCAGGTCTGGCCAGATGCGGGAAGAAGCCATATGCAGCTTCACCGGCAAGCTTTTTATCAACAAGGAGCTATGAGCAGTGCAAAGTGGATGTGGCCTATTCTAATACAAATGTAAAATTGATTGGTATTTCCGGAGGAATAAGCTATGGAGCTCTAGGTATGAGTCATCACTCGGCACAGTATATTGCAGCTATGTGCGCGGTGCCCAATATGAGAGTATATCTTCCCAGCGACCGGTTTCTGACAAGGTGTCTGATGGAGGCGCTTATTATGGATGAAAAGCCGGCATATATCCGTGTGGGAAGGAACGCGGTGGATGATGTCTATAATGAAGGGAATGTGCCTTTTGAAATGGATAAGGCAGTGACGGTCTGTGAAGGGGACGATGTAGCAATTATTGCGTGCGGAGAGATGGTAAAACCGTCAGTGGAAGCTGCGGATATTTTAAGGAAAAAGGGAATTAAAGCCTCCGTACTTGACATGTATTGTATAAAACCGCTGGATGAGGAGGCAGTTGCAGCAGCAGCTCAGAAGGTATCGGCAGTAATTACAGTAGAAGAGCATGCGCCGTATGGAGGACTTGGAGCTTTAGTGAGTCAGGTGATAGGAAGAAGGTGTCCCCGGAGGGTGATGAATATCGCACTTCCAGACGCGCCGGTAATTACAGGGACCTCAGGAGAGGTTTTTGATTATTATGGGATGAACGGTGAAGGGATCGCCAGAAAAGCGATGGAGTTTATATAGTATGAAAGAAAAATATATTATCAGCATCGACCAGAGTACACAGGGGACAAAAGCGCTTCTTTTTAACGAAAAAGGAAAGCTGGTAAAACGAGCGGATAAAATGCATGAACAGATTGTTAATGGAAAAGGGTGGATTTCACACAATCCATCTGAGATTTATGCCAATACGATAGAAGCAGTCAGACGTGTGATAGAAGAATCAGGGATTGAAAAAGTAAATATTGCGGGCGTGGGAATCTGTAACCAGAGAGAAACTTCTCTGGCATGGGACAGATTTACGGGAGAACCAGTTGGGAATGCAATCGTATGGCAGTGCGCACGGGCTGCAGAAATCTGCAGCCGCATAGAAAGAAAAGGAGAGGCAGAAGCTGTCCGAAAGAAAACCGGCATGAGGCTGTCTCCTTATTTCCCGGCAGCTAAGATTGCCTGGATTCTGGAAAATGTGAAGGGGGCCAGGGAGAAATCAGACAAAGGAAGGATCTGTCATGGAACTATTGACAGCTGGATCGTATTTAAGCTGACTAAAGGAAAGTCTTATAAAACAGACTATTCGAATGCTTCCCGCACGCAGCTTTTCAATATTTTTGAATTAAAATGGGACAGGGAGCTCTGCGGACTATTTGGGGTAGATATAAGCAATCTTGCTGAAGTCTGTGATTCAAATGCTTTTTATGGGGAGACGGATTTTGAAGGCTTGCTTTCGAAGCCTGTGCCGATTCACAGTGTACTGGGGGATTCTCACGGCGCCTTATTCGGGCAGGGCTGTTTAGAACCCGGCATGATGAAAGCTACATACGGAACAGGATCGTCTATTATGATGAATATTGGGGAAACCCCTGTCTTAAGCACACATGGAGTAGTCACATCTCTGGCATGGAGCATGAACGGCAGAGTAAATTATGTTCTGGAAGGGAATCTGAACTACACAGGTGCCGTTATAAGCTGGATGAAAAATGAGCTTAATCTGATTCAGTCTCCGGTCGAAACCGAAAGCCTTGCAGAAAGTGCGTTGAAAGACGACAATCTGTATTTGATACCTGCCTTTTCAGGACTCGGAGCACCCTACTGGGACAGTCACGCTGCGGCAGCTATTGTAGGAATGACAAGAGCAACCGGAAAAGCTGAAATTGTAAGAGCGGGTATAGAATGTATTGCTTATCAGATTACAGATATTATGAAGGCAATGAGTAAAGACACGGATATAATTGTTAAGGAGCTTCGAGTAGATGGAGGACCGACTAAAAATGCTTACCTCATGCAGTTCCAGAGTGATATTGCAGAAGTAGATATTCGGGTGCCGGATTCAGAAGAATTATCAGGAATAGGCCCCGCATACGCAGCGGGCATTGAACTGGGTGTATGGGATGAAACCGTATTTGAAAATTTGAGCTGCAAAATATATAAGCCGGAAATGAAAAAAGCAGTCAGGGAGAAAAAGTACCGGGGATGGAAGAAAAATATAGAAACCATACTGACAAAATAAGCTTTTTGCCGTGGACTGTGGATGTGCAGCTTGAGAAAAGACATGTCGATAGACGGGGTATTTTTCCGTTTGTAAAATCTCACTGAATCTTTCAGAGATGAGCAGCGGAAAAATACTCCGTCCTTAATTTGCAGTTTACGGCTAGTTTACGATATACCCGCACCTTCCACCTTCCAGCATCTGAATCAGATTATCTACGGCCATATCTGCCATTGCCTTTGCAGCTTCCTGTGTATGTGCGCCGGCATGGGGGGTTGCAATCACATTTGGAAGCTTAAAAAGTACAGAAGCCTCCGGAGGCTCTTTTTCAAAAGCGTCCAGACCTAATCCTCCCAGTTTTCCGGCGGTCAATGCATGGTATGCTGTCTCCTCGTCAATAATACCGCCTCTTGAGGCATTGACAAGGATAGCGGAATGCTTCATGTTTTGAAATGCTTCGGCATCAATTATATGGTAGGTTGATTCATTTAACGGCAGATGCAGAGTGATAAAATCAGATTCTCGAAGCAGTGTATGAAAAGATACAGATTCAATACCGTGCTTTTTACAGTAGTCCTCCTGGATATAGGGATCGTAGGCCAGGATTCGCATGTTGAAGCCGCCGCAGCAGCGGGCCAGTTTTTTCCCGATGGCACCAAGACCTATAATTCCGATTGTTTTCCCGAAAAGCTCAGTGCCGGTAGAACGAATCCATTTTCCGTTTCGTGTCTCCTCGTGAAGATAGGGTATGTTTCTTGCAAGGGACAGAAGCATGCCGAAAGCCAGCTCGGCGACTGCCTGTGCGTTTGCTCCGGGAGTGTTGGATACAGAGATACCTAGAGAGCGTGCAGCTTTTGTGTCAACTCGGTCATATCCGGCGCCGTAGCGGGAGACTGCCCTAAGCTTTGGACAGCGTTCCAGAACTTCTTTTGTAACGGAATCCAGTCCGGCCAGATAACCGTCACAATCCTTCAAAAGTCCGGTAAGTATGTTCCCCTCCAGAGGCTTTCCGGTAGGATTGAAGACAAGATTACTGCAATAATCCGATAACTTTTTTAGGGCTTCTGAATATTTCCCAGGCTGCATGGAGGTAGGGGTAACTAAAATCTTCATAATCAAAAAACTCCTTTGTTATGTATTTTTTTGTCCCAATATCATGGATTATAAGTTAAACGATAATATTTGACGGCAGTTGATACAGGATATTTTTTTAATCTGCGTATCAGTGATTCCTCTTGTCTTCAAAAGGGGAATAAAAGTATGCAGAATATATTTCAGTCCGACACCTGACGGATTATAGGCTTTGAGGCGTTCTCTGGTAGTATCGAGAGAAAACAGAAGCTGATTTTCATACCCGGCGTGTATCAGCTCGGAAAAGATATCGGCCTCCTGTTCGTCGCTGTGGTATTTTCCCCGCCCGATTGTATCGTATTCCAGGTAGATGCCCCGGCTGCAGACTTCCTTGTGAATAGACAGCCTGTGGCATACTCTGTCCATATGGCAGAAGATGACTCTGCCTAAAGGAACCTGATTTTTGTCCAAATATTCCGCCAGTGTCAAGGGGTCCGAGCCGGATTCAATATGAATCATAAGCGGGGCTCCTGTCTTTTTTGCAGCATTTAAGGCAGCGCGAAAGAGCTTTTCATATTGTCTGTTAAGCCCGCAGACGTCCCATGCACATTTGATAATACCGGCTTTGGCTTTGATAGGCCGGCAGGGGGCAGAAATATCACTTTCGGTGTACATTCCGGTCCGAAGCTCCTGTAGAAACAAAGCAGTCAATTCCTCGCAGCTATACTGGAATATCCAGTGATTTTCCGGGTAGAAGAGCATCTTATGAAAGCCGGTAGATGCAATAATATGAACGCCGGATGCTCTGGACAGAGCCTGCAGCTCTTCCTCCATTCTGCCGCAGCCTACAGGCTGGGCATCTACAACCATGCTGCCGCCGGCAGAATAAAAATCCGAAAGCTCCCGAAGAGTTTTGTCATAATCGTCAATACAGAGCGCCTGATTAACATCAAAGGATTTTCCTTTTCTGAGCATTAGATGTTCATGACAGTGACAGAAGGTAAGCTTATCGGGAGAAATTCTGCCTGTGATTGTCTGAATGTATGGCATAAATAGTCTCCTTATTATGCGCGTGCAATCTCGCTTAATTTCTGAATCAGTTCACCGTCAATCGGGATGTGGAATACCTCAGAGATGACCTGTGTCCAGCCATGTATAAAATAAATCCAGCCATCCTCTATATGTAGATTTTTTACTGTCATCTGTGCTTCGGCCTGGTTCTTAAAAATCAGATTTCCACGGTAATTGATCTCCCATACAAGACTGTCCTTCGGGAATTTGCAGGTATCTGTAAGCGGTGAGCCGGGCGCATCTTTCCCAAGTCCTGTTGCGTTCACAATCAGGGAATGGGGCTTGAGCCCGGCGAGAGTTATATCGTTGTCGGAAGGTGTTGGATTATGTATATATTCCATATGTGTTACGGCTTCCAGATCCTTAAGAAGTTTTTTTGCAGATTCCAGGCGTGGAACACTTCGGTTTGCGATGATAATTCTGCCCGGAATATTGTCTCCGTGTTTTTTGTCGGTCAGATAGAGAGACATAGCAAGAGAGCTTCCGCCTGCGCCGAGAAGAAGAACATCGCCGTCGTATTTTCTCCAATAGCCCTCCGGTACGAAATTTTCCAGAGCCAGTCCGCTGGAAATCGGGTCTTTTGCATGTCCGCAGAGTTTTCCATCCTTTTTGCTGATAGAGGAAATCTCGCCTAGCTTCAATGCGTAAGGGTCGAGATAATCAAACAAATCCTTTGCTGCATTATAGAGGTCAATCTTATGGGTAGTTACAAGCGCTCCAAGAGAATTTGGGTCATTTTTGATAAAGCTTACGACCTCCCGGTATTCCTTTGCAGGAGCATGAGGTACAAAATCGAAGCCCTTTATATGGGCTTTAAGATTTAGTGCTTCTGCCCATTTTGGGAATACGTTCATGATAGAAGATTTAGAAGTTGTAACTCCGATAAAATAAAAAGCAGGAGCTGCTGCCGGTTCATAATTATTCATAGGTTTCATCCTTTCTATGTAAATAAGTTATTATATAACTATGTTATAACATAATAAAGTAGTGATGTCAACACGCGAATCGAAAAAGTAAAAAAGCGGTTATTTTTCCAGAGAAAATATATTGAGCTGTCTGTGGTGTATAGAGTATAATATGGTAGCAATTGCAGCTGCTGAAAGTATACAATTCAAAGATATTGCAAAAGACGATGTACAAGGAGAGTAAAAAATTATGGAATATATTACAGATTACGATTCAGTGCTGGGCCGGATTCTTCTTGCAGGGAGAGAGGATGCAGTTACCGGACTTTGGTTTTACGGACAGAAATATTTTGGGGCCTCATTAGAAAAAGAGAATATAAAGCGGGAGATCCCGGTACTGAAAAGTGCAGTGCACTGGCTTGATGCATATTTCCGGGGAGAAAATCCAAGCAGAGAGTTTTTGCTGAAACCAAAGGGAACTGCATTTCAAAGAGAGGTGTGGGAACTGCTTTTAGAGATTCCATACGGAGAAGTGACGACCTATAAAAAACTGGCGGAAAAAATTGCGGGAAAAAGAGGGCTCTTAAGTATGTCAGCCCAGGCGGTAGGAGGAGCAGTAGGGCATAATCCCGTTTCGCTTCTGATTCCCTGCCATAGGGTAATAGGAACAGACGGAAGTCTTACGGGATATGCCGGAGGAATTGAGAAAAAAGAACAGCTTCTTAAGCTGGAAAAGGGCCGTTCTATATTTTAAATAGAATACCGATGACTGCTCCTGCGATAATCCATACAAGCGGATGAAGCTTTTTCAATCTTTTCACCTGCAGGAGCAGAAATGCCCCAAGGAAGATAAACACACTGGTATACGCAATCTGTGTTGTTTCGCTGCCTGTAATAACAAGCGCGATTTTCAGAAGCTCCCAGACAGCATAGCCGATCAATGCGGCTACAGTAGGACGGATACCGTAAAAAACGGCCTTAACAGTAGGATTTTCACTGAAGTTTTCTAAAAATTTGGCAATTACGATAATGATAATGAGTGCAGGTGCAGTCAAAGAGAGTGTTGCGACGACGGCGCCGGGAATTCCTGCAGCATTGTAGCCTGCGTAGGTTGCCATATTGATTCCGACAGGGCCGGGGGTACTTTCACTGATAGCAATCATGTTGGCCAGCTCGCTGGCAGTGTACCAGTCGTATTTGGCAGTCAGGTCCATAAGGAACGGAAGAGTAGCCATGCCTCCGCCGATGGAAAACAGTCCGATTTTAAAAAATTCGAATGCTAATGTCAGGTAAATCATGAAGTTTTCTTCCCTCCTATTCTCTTGGCGATAACTCCGATGATGCCGGCAGCAACTATTATAAGGGCGGTCGGAATCGGGGTAAAGCAGGCCAGTATAAAGCCTCCGGCAAAAAGAACAGCGCCGAGCTTGTCAATAATTCCCTTTTTAGCCATTGTGACGACCGTATTCATCATAAGGGCGCATACGATAATGCGGATTCCTGCAAGTGCATGGAGCACAGCGGGAAGATGTATAAAATTCTGCAGGATAGAGGCGACCAGACAGATAATAATAACAGACGGAGATACAACGCCAAGTGTTGCGGATACTCCCCCGATAAAGCCTGCCTGCCTGTAGCCTACATAGGTGGCGGTGTTGACGGCAATAATTCCGGGTGTGCACTGTCCGATAGCATACATGTCAAGAATCTCTTCCTCTGTACACCATCCGCGTTCGGTTACGACCTCGCGCTGGAGCATAGGAAGCATGGCAAGACCTCCGCCGAAGGTCAGTCCGCCGATTTTAAAAAAGCTGATATACAGCTCTCCACATTTCTGTAAATTCATCATTCATTATCCCTCTTTATTCATTATATTTTGTGAAACAAAGACTATAGAAGCCTTGACATAAGCATGGCATAAATTTCCTGGTTTTTTCTGCGCCAGCTGTTGGAAAGCTTTTGAGCCTCCGTCTCGGAAGGTACAGTCAGAGTGAGCTCAATCAGAGGCGTTTCATGCTCTATAACCTGACAGTGTACAGAATATTCTCCGGAGGTGTTGCGGTAGTAGTCTGATTTTACAGAGACTTCATTTTTCAATTCATATTTTTTTTGATTGAGGAAGGTATCAATATCCTTTTGAATTGCCGCAGAAATATCATTTTTAAAAAAATGAAGAGTTTCAGCGCCTTCTTCAGTAAGATGATAAAAGGTCCGGCTGTGAGTGGATTCTTCTCGTATAAATCCAGATTCCGTCAGCTCGGCAATTGTCTGCTGAAGCTTAAAATAGTTAGTATAGCCTTCCTCTAAAATGAATTCAGAAATCTGTGAATTCGTCAGAGGAAAATCTACTCTATTCAGCATATACAGAATAATTAGTTTGTAGAGTTTAAATGCTTCTGTCATGATACAGCTCCTTTCCCTGCCAAATATCATGTTCTTTTAAGTAAGCCTGTACCTGATTTAAAACACGGCGTTTGCTGCTGCTCCAGACCGGCTGTATAAGAAGCGGTTTAGGTCCGTCTCCCGTGAGACGGTGGATTACAATATCTGGCCGAAGATGTGAGATACATCTGCCAAGAAGAGAGATATACTCGTCCATAGTCAGTACATGAAAAGGCTTTTTCTGATAATAATCGGCAAGATCGGTATTTTTTAGTATATGAAGCAGCTGTAATTTTACACCTTGAATGTCTATGCTGTTCAAATAGTGAATTGTCTCAAGCATTTTGTCGGTATTTTCTTCCGGGAGACCTAAAATAACATGTACGATTACCGGTATACCGGCGGTCCGAAGAGCATTTACAGCATTTTCAAAAACAGACAGACTGTAGCCCCGCCGGATGAATTCGGCACTGTCTTTATGGATAGTCTGCAGCCCAAGCTCAACCCACACCGGCTTTTTTGTGTTCAGGTCCTTTAGGAGCATTAAAATATCCTGCCCCAGGCAATCTGGTCTTGTTGCAATAGAGAGGATTCTAATGTCAGGATGCTCGACTGCCTCTGTAAATAATCTGCGCAGATAAGCACACGGAGCATAGGTATTCGTATAGGCTTGGAAATATGCAATATATGAGCTCCCGGTGTATTTGCCGGCCACAAGCTGTTTTCCCTGTTCAATCTGCTCTGAAACAGACAGAGAAGCAGACGGAGCAAAATCTCCCGACCCTCCCTGACTGCAGAAAATACAGCCTCGGCTGTCCAGAGTGCCGTCGCGGTTCGGGCATGTCATACCTCCATTCAGGGAGAGCTTATAGAGCTTTTCTCCGCAGGTCTGTTTTAGATAATAATCAAGGGAATAATATCGTTTTTCACCCCAGCGTCTGCGCATATTATATCAGCTTCCTTACTGCCTGGCTTACTGCCTCTGCGACACGAGGATCAAAGGCTTGTGGAAGTATATTTTCATCATTCAGCTCCTCGTCAGGTACAAGTCCGGCTATCGCTTCGGCTGTGGCAAGCTTCATCTCCTCTGTGATCCGGGAGGCATGTCCTTCCAGAGCTCCTTTGAAGATACCGGGAAATGCGACAACGTTATTTACCTGATTCGGAAAATCAGAACGTCCGGTTCCCACAATCCTTGCTCCCGCCTTGCGGGCCAGGTCCGGCATAATCTCCGGCACCGGATTTGCCATTGCAAAAAGTATGGAATCCTGATTCATGGAAGCAACCATTTCCTTTGTTACGATATTAGGAGCCGACACACCGACAAAAATGTCCGCCCCTTTCAGAGCATCAGCTAGAGTGCCTGAAGCATTGTCCAGGTTCGTTACATCTGTCATCTTTTTCTGCATCCAATTTAAATTAGGTGAATTTTTACTGATAATTCCATTAATATCGCACATGGTAATATTTGGAAATCCGTAGGTGAGGAGAAGCTTTGTGATAGCGACACCGGCTGAGCCTGCGCCGTTTACAACGATCTTAACAGCCTCTTTTTTCTTTCCGGTTACTTTAAGTGCATTGATAATTCCAGCCAGGACTACAATAGCCGTTCCGTGCTGATCATCATGGAAGACAGGAATATCAAGGAGCTCCTTTAATCGCTCTTCTATCTCAAAGCAGCGTGGTGCACTTATATCTTCGAGGTTGATTCCGCCGAAAGCCGGGGCAATATTTACAACAGTTTTGATAATTTCTTCTGTGTCCTGAGTATTTAGGCAGATAGGGACTGCGTTGACACCGCCGAATTCCTTGAATAATACTGCTTTTCCCTCCATAACCGGTATGGCAGCATGGGCGCCGATATTGCCGAGTCCTAATACGGCGCTTCCGTCAGAGACGACAGCGACTGTGTTGGCCTTCATAGTATAGGTATAAGCAGCGGATTTATCCTGGGCGATGACCCTGCATGGCTCTGCTACGCCAGGTGTGTAGGCAATTGCTAAGTCTTCACGGGAATTTACGTGCGATTTTGCTGTGGTTTCCAGCTTTCCCTGCCATTTTGCGTGCATTTCAAGAGCTTTCTCATTCGTTGTCATAGAGATACCACCTTCTGTTTCTTAAGTTTTCATTTAGTTCCTTACAATCATATCATTCATGAAGAAGCAAATCAAGAAGGCATTATTTTTTTACTATGATTTGTAGTTTGTATTGACAAATGGTAAGTTGTATGTTTATATTATATTAATGAACATATGAACAATCATTCATATAAAGGATTAGGTATGTGGAGGTAATAATGATGAAGAAAATGGAAAGCAGGAAGCAGGAGAAAAATATAGCCGAATCTGGATACCATAGTCACGAGGAGGCCTGCGGCTGCAGCCATAGCTGTCATGGCGGCGTCTGTAGTCATCATCAAGAGAAGGACTATCATGAGGCTCATCAAGAGAATGACTTCCATGAGGCTCATGAAGGGAAGGACTGTCTTGAGCAAGATCATCGTGAACATAAGTACCATAAGCATCAACAGCATGAGCACGGTCACGGAGAAGCCTGCAGCTGCGGCCATGAGCATCATCACAGTCATGGAGAAGTCTGTGACTGTGGTCATCGTCAAGAGGATACCTCTTGCACCGAATCTCATACAATGCCGGCAGGTGTTATGCAGAAGACGTATATCCTGGAAAATCTGGGCTGTGCCAATTGTGCAGCAAAGATGGAAAGAAAAATTAACAATCTGCCGGAGGTAGAGGCAGCTGTGATTACGTTTGCCACAAAGAAACTGGTGGTTGCTTCCTGGCATCAGGAGAATCTTCTTCCGGTTCTTCAGAAGATCTGTGCATCGGTAGAATCTGAAGTGGTTGTTGTTTCACAGGAAGAAAAGAAGATTTCTGGGAAGGAAAAAATAAGCTTTTTTATGGCAAATAGAAAAGATATCTTGACAATCGGTGCAGGTGCAGTTCTTTTCGCGGCGGGTATTGTGCTGGAAAACATATCCGGAGGAGCGGAGATTTCTCTTATTGCAGAGACAGCTGTTTTTATTGCTGCTTATTTGATTCTGGGTCTGGAAATTGTGTGGAAGGCAGTAAAAAATTTGTTGAACGGACATATATTCGATGAGAATTTTCTTATGAGCGCAGCTACTATTGCAGCATTCGCAATCGGAGATTTTGCTGAGGCAGTAGGAGTGATGCTGTTCTACCGGGTGGGAGAGTTTTTTGAGAATGCTGCGGTAGAAAGAAGCCGTTCCCAGATTATGGAGGCTGTTGATATGCGGCCGGAAGTGGTGAATGTGATTCGAGGAGGAGAGCCTGAGGAAATTCCGGCAGAGGAAGCAGTGCCGGGAGATATTATCCTGATCAGACCGGGAGACCGGATTCCGCTTGACGGCAGGGTTCTGGAGGGGGAAAGTAGAATTGATACTTCTCCTGTTACCGGAGAACCGGTTCCGGTAAGAGTTTCGCCGGGAGAAGAGGTAGTATCTGGATGTGTAAATGAGCAGGGAGTTCTCAAGGTTGAAGTCTGGAAGGCGTTGAATGAGTCTATGGTGACGCGTATTCTGGATTCTGTAGAACATGCGGCGGCAAGTAAGCCGAAGATTGATAAGTTTATTACAAGATTTGCAAGAATCTATACTCCTATTGTTGTAGGTGCAGCGGTTTTAACTGCAGTTCTCCCGTCACTTGTTACTGGTAACTGGAATCATTGGATTTACACGGCGATTACTTTCCTGGTTATCAGCTGTCCGTGTGCGCTGGTGCTGAGCGTACCGCTTGCTTTTTTTTCAGGAATCGGCGCAGGCTCCCGGAAAGGAATCCTCTTTAAAGGCGGGATTGCGATAGAGGCATTAAAGGGTATAAAAGCAGTAGTTATGGATAAGACCGGGACGATTACGAAGGGAAATTTTGCTGTTCACAAAGTAGTGGCGGCAGGAAGCTTGACAAAAAAGCAGATTCTTACAATAGCGGCAGATTGTGAGCTGGATTCAACTCATCCAATCGGCTGCAGTATCGTACAGGAGGCCAGAGCACAGGAGCTTGAGCTTGTGCGGGCACAAGAGACAGAAGAGATTTCCGGTAAGGGAATAAGGGCTGTTTTTCCGGAGGGGACAGTGTTATGCGGAAATTGTGCACTGATGGAAATGTATCATGTAGATATGAGCAGATATAAGAGGGCAGACTACGGAACTGAGGTACTGATTGCCGTAGATGGTATGCTGGAAGGATATTTGAACATTGCAGATATTTTGAAGGAAGATGCAAAGTCTTCCGTTGCACAGATGAAGCAGCAGGGACTTGTGACTGCTATGCTGACCGGAGACGCAAAAGACAGTGCCGCAGCAGTTGCAGAGGAAACTGGAATTGACGAGGTCTATGCACAGCTTCTGCCTCAGGAAAAGCTGGAGCATCTGCAGAAGATCAGACAGAAACGAGGTGCAGTTATGTTTGTAGGTGACGGAATCAATGACGCCCCGGTACTGGCCGGAGCCGATGTGGGGGCAGCTATGGGAAGCGGAGCAGATGCAGCTATCGAGGCAGCTGATGTAGTTTTTATGACTTCGGCTTTACAGGCGATTCCAGATTCTGTAAATATTGCCAGGATGACAGGAAGAATTGCTGTGCAGAACGTGGTTTTTGCATTGATTATTAAGCTTCTGGTTATGGTTCTGGGATTTGCGGGATATGCTAATATGTGGCTGGCGGTATTTGCCGACACAGGGGTAGCTATGCTGTGTGTGCTGAATTCTATACGTATATTGTGGAAAAAATAATTACAAAAGTGTTAATTTTGTTTAGTTTTGTGCCAAATGGTTGAAATTACCCCTTCCATTTGGCATAATTATTAAATGAGCACTTGTTCATATATATGAAAGGAAGAAATGTATGAAAAAAACAGAGGCAGAGTGCTGTGATGTAGTATGCGTACATGATCATGTGGTTAAAAAGGTGCAGGAGCATATGCCGGCCGAGAATCTGCTGAGTGATCTGGCAGATTTTTATAAGGTATTTGCGGATATGACCAGAATCAGAATTCTGTGTGTACTGTTGGAATCAGAGATGTGTGTCTGCGATCTGGCAGAGGTTTTGAATATGACACAGTCTGCAATTTCTCATCAGCTTAGAGTTCTGAAGCAGATGAAGCTTGTAAAGAACCGGAGGGAAGGGAAAACCATTTTTTACTCACTTGCAGACGGCCACATTCAGTCAATTATCAGTCAGGGTATGGAGCATATTACAGAGTAATATATTTCTACTTGGGGTATCAGTATGGCAAAGCAGTTAAAACAAAGAAGTGTCATTTTTTTATCAGGTGTATTTATATATATCTGCATCATCTTTGCGGTAGAAGCGAATACGATAGAGGATAGATATAAGTTTTTTATGTTTTTGGCGGCATATCTTGTGACAGGCTTTGATGCGTTTCGAACTGTGAGCGAAAGGCTGTTGTCTAAGAAGATTCCGGCGGACTATCTGATGATTATATTGGCGACAATAGGTTCCTTTGGCATAGGAAGGTATGTGGAGGGTGTTTTTGTTATGCTGCTTTTTGAATTGGGAATGATATTTGAAGCAGTTTCTACGGACAGGGCGAAGCGTTCGATTGCTCAGATGATTGATATCCGTCCGCCTTATGCGGTTCAGAAGGTAGGTACAGAGGAGATACAGGTTGAACCGTCGGAGCTTAAGCTGGATCATATTATTGTAATAAAGCCGGGTGAAAGAATTCCGGTGGATGCAGTTGTTACGTCAGGTTCCACTTCAATTGATACGAAAGCGCTCACGGGAGAGGCCAGGCCGCAGTCTGCAGGGCGCGGAGATAAGATATACAGCGGCTGTATTAATCTTAGTGGAATGATTGAGGCTCGTGTCACAAGAATTTATAAGGATTCCACAGCGTCTAAGGTTATGGAGATTGTAGAGGAGGCACAGAACAGTAAAGCGGAAAGTGAAGCATTCATCAGCAGATTTTCTAAAATTTATACACCGATTATGTTTATTATTTCGCTTGTTGTTATGGCGGTGCCGCCGATGACGTTTTCCTTTGGGAACTGGGATACCTGGATTTACCGGGGGTTGATTTTTATGGTAGTTGCGTGCCCCTGCGGTCTTGTAATGTCTGTTCCGGTAGCATTTTTGGGCGGAATTGCGTCTGCTGCGAGACAGGGAATAGTAGTAAAGGGCGGCAACTATCTGGAAGCTCTGGCGAAAGCCGATACCTTTGTGTTTGATAAGACAGGTACGCTGACGGAGGGTGTGTTTAAGGTAGGGAAAGTAAAAGCTATAGGGATGACGGAGCGGGAGCTTCTTGAGATAGTGGCGCATGTGGAAAGCTATTCGAATCATCCTATTGCACAGTCGCTTATGAAGGCTTACTCAGGAGTTATAGACCGGATGAAGGTGCGGGCGGTAAGAGAGCTTCCAGGGTATGGAATCAGCGGCACCTACAATGGAGAGAGAATTCATATCGGCAATACAAGGATGCTGGAAATGAAAAATCTTAAGCCGGCTGAGGAGGCTGCTTTAGATACAGCCGTACATGTCTGCGTAGGAAAAAGATATGTAGGATATATTATCATTGAAGATGCAGTAAAAGAAGATGCGAAAGGTACGCTTGCTTATCTGAAAGAAAGGTGCAGAGGTGTGCTCGTAATGCTCACCGGTGATACAGAGAAAGCAGGACGAGAAGTGGCAAAAGAGCTGGATATGGATTATGTGTATGCCAATCTGATGCCCAAGGATAAACTTGAAAAGCTTGAGGACTTCTTATTTCTTCAGGATGATACAGAAAAAGTGGTGTGTGTGGGCGACGGAATTAATGATGCGCCGATCCTTGCGCGTGCAGATGTGGGTGTCGCCATGGGAAATCTGGGTTCGGCAGCGGCAATTGAGGCAGCAGATATAATTCTTATGGAGGATGAGCTCCCGAAAATTATCGACGCAATACGTATTGCAAAAGAAACTCTTCGGGTGGTCGGACAGAATATCTCTTTTGCATTATTTATAAAGATAGTTGTCTTGATTTTTGCGGTGGTTGGTTATTTTGGCATGTGGGAGGCAATTCTTGCAGAAGTAGGAGTTATGATGATTGCAGTGCTGAATGCAATATGGGTTGTCAAATACGCGGCATGAAAGATCGTGCAGAACCCTGGGAGGAATCATGAAATATGTTGTAAGAATCTGTATGCTGCTGCTTTTTTGTGTGATTCTGGCAGGATGCGGAAAAAAAGAATATCATGAAGGAATAGAAAGCCTGAAGGCCGGGAATTATGCAGAAGCTATAGGACAGTTTGAAAAAGCAATAGAAGAAGAGCGTAATATCGGCGATTCTTATCGAGGAATCGGAATGGCGAAATGGGAACTTGAGGATTATCAGGGTTCTTTTGAGGCATTTGAGAAGGCGCTTGAAAACGGAAGTGAAAAGACAGGTACTATTTATAATTTTCTAGGGGCCTGTAAGATGAAGCTTCAGGAGCCGTCGGAAGCGATTGTATATTATGAGAAGGGAATTGTGCAAAAGGACAGCAGTGATGAGATGATACGTGAGATGCGGTTTAATGTAATAGCGGCTTACGAGCAGCTTAAGGACTGGGATAATGCGAGAGCAAAGCTAAGCGAATATACTGCAGACTATCCGGATGATGAGAGGGCAGCAAGAGAGGCTGAGTTTTGGGAGACAAGATAGTGGAGGATTATGATTGAATTAAAGAAAGAAGAGGAGCGGGTGATTTTGGTCGGAGTCAGTACTTCGGGTCGGGAAGATGCAGACAGGTCGCTTTGTGAACTCTGCGAACTTGCGGCTGCGGCCGGAGCCAGAGTAACAGGACAGGTGATTCAAAGCCGGGAACAAATCCATCCGGGTACTTATGTAGGTAAAGGAAAGATAGAAGAAATAAAAGACCTGCTGTGGGAGTCGGACGCGGCAGGTATTATTTGTGATGATGAACTTTCACCGGTACAGATGAAAAACCTGCAGGATGAGCTGGAGGTAAAAGTGATGGACAGAACACTTGTAATTTTGGATATATTTGCCTCCAGGGCTTCTACAAGAGAGGGAAAGATACAGGTAGAGTTAGCGCAGCTGAAGTACCGCCAGACCAGGCTGACTGGATTCGGCACGGCTATGTCCAGACTTGGCGGAGGAATTGGTACAAGGGGACCGGGTGAGAAGAAGCTTGAGATAGACAGACGTCTCATTAAAAGCCGTATTGCCGTGTTGAACCGGGAGCTTAAGGAGGTAAAACGCCACAGAGAAGTGACAAGAGAGAACAGAAGCAGAAGCTATACTCCGGTAGCAGCAATTGTAGGCTATACCAATGCAGGTAAATCTACACTTCTCAATACCCTGACAGGTGCGGGAATTTTGGCCGAGGATAAGCTTTTCGCCACACTGGACCCTACAACGAGGAATCTAAAGCTTCCGGGGGGACAGGAGATTCTTCTTACAGATACGGTGGGATTTATACGCAAGCTTCCTCATCATTTGATCGATGCTTTCAGAAGTACATTGGAGGAAGCAAAATACGCAGACCTTATTCTTCATGTGGTAGATGTATCTAATCTTCAGATGGACGAGCAGATGCATACAGTGTATGAGACACTGGAGTGCCTTGAAGTGGGAGATAAGCCGGTAATTACGGTTTTTAATAAGCAGGACAAAATAGAAGGCAGGCAGATAGTACGGGATTTTCATGCGGATTATACTGTAAAAACCTCTGCCAGAAGCGGAGAAGGACTTTCCGAGCTTTTAAAAATAATAGAAGCTGTATTGAGAGAGAAGAAAACAACGATTGAGATGCTTTATCCATATTCTGAGATGACCAGAGTCCAGTTGATTCGAAAGTATGGTGAAATCTCGGAGGAGGAGTACCGCGAGGAAGGAATCTTTGTGAGAGCATTTATTCCCGTTGACCTCTATAATAAAGTGAGTGTATCGCGGGGAGATTCACCGAAGAATCTCCGGTAGGCTCTTAGAAAGGTCGAGTAATCCTTATAACCGCAGGAAAAACATGCTTGTGTACTTGCAGTGCCTGATAAAATCAGTTCCTTTGCAAGCAGGAGACGTTTTTGGGTAATATAATTTCCTATTGTATAGCCCGTCTCCTGCCTGAATAGTCTCATCATATAATATTTACTGATATAGAAGGTATCTGCAAGTGCGTTGATTCTAAGCTCGGAGGATAAATTTTCATTAATATATTGAAGAATATCCATAATTTTCGAATTGCAGCTTCCTGTATCAATGAATTGCAGTCGATCTTTTCTTGCAGCGCGGTTCAGATGAATCATAAATTCCAAAAACAGAACCTGCCGCAGCAGCCCGGCAGCATATCCGTCGTCAGAAAAAGAATGCTCCAGCCGGGTAATCGCGCGGAATAAAGAGCTTTTCTCCGGGGAAGGAATACGAAGCACGTCCGCCTGTTCTTTTTCAGCCCGTTGAAAGCACAGGTTTAAGTCGTAGGAATCCGTTTTATATGTATCCATAAAATTCGGAGAAATATAGATAATAAGCCGCTCATAGTTGCAGGAATTATCAACTGTGAGCCAGTGAATATCATTATGCTTAACCAGGACAATATCATAAGGATTCAGCACATAGGATTTTCCTTCAATTGTGTAAGTAACATTCCCTTCAATCAAAATGATTATCTTATCAAAATCGTGATAATGTGGCTCCACCTCGCGTGTCTCCCGGTCTGTCAGATGAAACAGCCGGAATTCACTATTCAGATATCCTTTTTTTAAATATTCATCCATATACTCCTTTTCCTTTTCCCTTAATAGACATCAGTAATTTGTATTCATCTACTCCATCCTACTCCGAAAGAGCATAATTTGCAATATAATAAGCAGTATTTTATATTGAAATGGGGAATCATGCCTGTTATGATAGAAACATAAATACCATGCAGGGAATGTATCGGAAAACGGAGGTATATCATGAAAGTTGTATTAGAGCGTTATCATGGTCTTGGAAACGATTATGTCGTATTTGATCCAAACAAAAACGAGCTGAAGCTTACTGCAGAAAATGTTAAATTAATCTGTGACCGTAATGCGGGGCTTGGCTCAGACGGTGTGTTGGAAGGACCTATTCAGGGAGAGGACGGGATGCATGTAAAGGTGTGGAATCCCGATGGAAGTGAATCTGAAACCAGTGGGAACGGTGTCCGCATTTTTGCAAAATATCTGAAGGATGCAGGATATGTGCAGAAAAAAAGCTTTAGATTATATACGGGGAACGGACCAGTGGAGGCAGCATTTTTAAATGAGGACGGAAGCAGACTCAGAGTATCTATGGGAAAGCTCTCCTTTTGGAGCGATGATATTCCGGTGACTGGTGACCGACGGGAAGTTATTAATGAAGACATGGTATTTGGAAGGACGCTGTATCCGGTTACCTGTGTCAGTATCGGCAATCCGCATTGTGTTATTCCTATGCGGGAGATATCGAAGCCGCTTGTATGTAAGATCGGTGATTATGCAGAGCTTGCCAGGTATTTTCCAAACAGGATTAATACGCAGATTATGAAGGTGATTGATAAAGAACATATCGCAATCGAAATATATGAAAGAGGAGCCGGTTATACTCTGGCCTCCGGAACCGGTGCCTGTGCGGCGGCCGGAGTAGCGTATAAGCTTGGAATGACAAACAGTAAGGTAGTTGTCCATATGCCGGGAGGCGAGCTTCAGGTAGAGGTGGAGGATGACTGGAACATCTATATGACAGGTGATGTGTTCTATGTAGCGAAATTGACGCTTAGCAATGAATTTACCGAGAAGCTCAGGAGTGTGTAGAGATACACACTCTTTTTATGTTATAATAAAGATAGTGCCAATTTTCAAACAGCATCAGGAGGATACTACATGTCTTTACAATTTATTTTTGGGCCCTCAGGTTCTGGAAAATCTCAATACCTGTATGACTATATTATAAATGAATCTATAGCTCATCCGGAACAGAACTTTATCGTTCTTGTACCTGAGCAGTTTACAATGCAGACGCAGAAGGATTTTGTGATGCGTCATCCGGACCACGGAATTATGAATATAGATATTTTAAGCTTTGGGCGTCTTGCTTACCGCGTATTTGAGGAGACAGGAGGAGGAAAGTGTCCTGTACTTGATGATGAGGGAAAGAATTTGATTTTGCGGAAAATAGCCGGAGATTACGAGGAGCAGCTCTGTGTACTCAAAGGAAATATGAAAAGGCTCGGCTATATCAGTGAGGTGAAATCCATTATCTCAGAATTTACTCAGTATGATATTGGAGAGGAAGAGCTGGAGCGTGTGATGGAGGCCGCAGGAGCGGGCTCAGGCCTCTATTATAAGCTGCAGGATATTAAGCTTTTATACCGTGGATTTACAGAATATCTGAAAAAAAAGTATATTACGAAGGAAGAGCTTCTTGATGTTTTGAGTGGAGAGATCAAAAAGTCCGGGCTCTTAAAAAACAGTACGATAGTTTTAGATGGGTTTACAGGCTTTACGCCGGTGCAGAATCGTCTGCTAAGGGAGCTTCTGATGTATTGCCGCCGGGTGATGATAACAGTCCTTATAGATGAACGGGAAAATCCCTATTTGTATAGACATCCTTTCCAGCTCTTTGCATTAAGCAAACGTATGGCAGCTTCACTTTCGGAGATTGCAAAGGAGGCAAAGGTAGAGATCGAGGAGCCGGTATGCCGGTATGAAAGACCGGTGTATCGTTTTAGAGAGAATGCCGCGCTGGAATTTTTGGAGCGGAATCTGTTCCGCTGCGGGCGCGTGGTTTTTCAGGGAACTGGGGAGGCAGTCCGTGTTTATGCCGCCAGAAATCCCAGAGAGGAGGCCTTTGCAGCAGCCGGAAGAATCCGGGCGCTGGTGCGAAAGAAAGGATACCGATACCGGGAAATCGGCGTGATTGTCAGTAATATGGAGATATATGGAGATTATCTGGAGGAAGCCTTTAGAAGCTATGAAATACCGGTTTTTATGGACCATAAGAGGAGTATTCTTTTAAATTCCTTTGTGGAATATATTCGAAGTCTTTTAAATATGGCAGAACAAAGCTTTTCATATGAAAGTGTATTTCGTTTTCTCCGTACGAATCTGGCCGGATTTTCCAGTGATGAGATCTCGGCAATGGAGAATTATGTGATTGGTTTTGGGATTAAAGGTTATAAAGGGTGGCAGAAGGAATGGAAGGGTTATCTGAGGGGAATGACCGAAACAGAGCTGGAGCTTTTAAACCACTGCAGAGTGAAATTTGTAGAAAAGATAGATGAGCTCGTATTTGTGTTAAAACAGAAAAAAAAGACGGTAAAGGATATAACAGCTGCCTTGTATGAGTTTATGGTGAAAGAAGAGCTTCAGCTTAAGCTTAAAAGGCAGGAGGAACTGTTTCAAAGGGAAGGGGAGCCTGCGCTTGCGAAGGAATATGCCCAGATTTACCGGATTTTGATTGAGCTTTTTGAAAAGTTTGTGGAGCTTTTAGGGGAT
The DNA here is from genome assembly GCA_946558465.1 of uncultured Lachnospiraceae bacterium. GTDB lineage: Bacteria > Bacillota > Clostridia > Lachnospirales > Lachnospiraceae > CAPEBR01. Next base: position 180,746 of record CAMNTM010000002.1, on the reverse strand, counting down.
GAGTCTGTGGGACTGGGAGAATACTGCAGGCTTTTGGAGGCGGGACTTTCGGAAGCCAGAGTAGGGGTTATCCCGCCCGGACCGGATCAGGTAGTAGTAGGAGATGTGGAACGCACAAGGCTAAAAGATATAAAAGCTCTCTTTTTTATTGGAGCGAATGATACGTATCTCCCCGGCACGCTTCTTCGAACAGGGCTGTTGTCTGAGCGGGACAGGGAAAAATTCAGTAAGGAGAAGCTTTCTCTCTCCCCGGGAGGAAAGGAGCAGGCCTATATTCAAAAATTTTATCTTTATATGAACCTGACGAAGCCTTCAGAATGTCTCTGTGTATTTTACAGCAAAGTGTCTTCAGATGGAAAGAGTATGCGGCCGGCGTATTTGATTCAGGAGCTTTTAAGGCTCTATCCAAAGCTTCAGGTCATTGACGAGGAGGAGAGAGAATTATCTGCAGGGGAGCTGACAGAGCATATGGGAATTGAGCTTCTGATCCGGGGATTCCAGGAGGAGGGAGGCATGGATGCCGCCTGGCAGGAGCTTTATGCCTGGTATATGCGGGATTCAGGGTGGCAGAGGAAGCTTGGGAAGCTTTTAGACGCGGGATACTACCGCTGCCCTGCAGATACTCTGACCCGTGAGACAGCAAAAGAGCTTTACGGGGCAGATTTTGAGGATAGTATTACAAGAATCGAGCAGTTTTCTGCTTGTGCTTTCGCACATTTTCTGACCTATGGACTGAAGCTTAAAGAACGGCAGGAGTACGATTTTCAGGCAGTGGATTTGGGAAATATCTGCCACAGCGCTCTGGAGATATTTTCTAGGAGGGTAGAAGAAAGCGGTGCAGGATGGGAGGCTCTGACGGATAAGGAAAGAAAACGGTATATAGAAGAGAGTGTAGATCAGGCGGCAGCAGATTTTGGAAGTTCTATACTCTATAGCTCTGCACGCAATGAATATATGCTTGTCCGGATAAAAAAGATGCTTGACAGGACCGTCTGGGCACTGACTAGACAGCTGGAGGCAGGAGATTTTGTGCCCTCCGCCTATGAGCTTCGGTTTGGCAGCGGCAAGATTGACCGGGTTGACATTTGTGAGGAAGACGGGAAGCGGTATGTAAAGGTACTGGATTACAAGACCGGGAGAAGAGTATTTGATCCGGCAGCATTATATTACGGACTCCAGCTTCAGCTAATGGTTTATATGGATGCGGCGCTTAGGGAAGAGAAAAAAAATCATCCGGAATGTGAGATTATTCCGGCCGGTGTTTTTTATTATCGTATTCAGGATCCACTGGTAGAGAAATGCAGCGAGGATCAGGCAGCAGAAGCTGTTCTAAGAGAGTTAAAGCCGGACGGCATTATCAATCTAAAGGATGAGGTTCTTAAACATCTTGACAGACATATGGAGGGAGAATCGTCAGCGGTCCCGGTGAAGTATAATAGGAATGGAAGTCTGGCAAAAAGCTCTAAGGCAGTTCCTGAAGAAGAGTTTTTGTTGATGATGCGTCATGCGGTAAGAAAGACACAGAAGTCCCATCGGGAAATACTGCAGGGGAAGGTGGAAGCAGTTCCATACCGCAAAGGATTAGAAAGCGGCTGTGATTATTGCAGATACAGGCATGTATGCGGATTTGATGTAAAGATTCCGGGGTATCATTACCGGGAGCTGGAGAAGCTTAGCAGAGCGGAAGCGGCTGCAGCCATGAAACGGGAAGAAGGATAGTATATGGATGTGATATGGACAGAAGAACAAAAGAAGGTTATTGAGCTGCGCAGACGGAATATACTTGTGTCTGCGGCTGCAGGCTCCGGGAAAACTGCGGTTTTAGTCGAGAGAATTATTACCATGCTTACGGAAGCGGAGAACCCGGTCAGTGTGGACAGGCTGTTGATTGTGACATTTACAGAGGCGGCTGCGGCAGAGATGAAGGAACGTATCCGGGCGGCGATTGAAAAAAAGCTGGAGGAATATCCGGATAATGTACATCTGGAGCAGCAGGCGACCTTGATTCATAATGCCCAGATTACTACAATTCACAGTTTCTGTCTGTCGGTTATACGAGACCATTTTCATGTGATTGATATGGATCCGGGCTTTCGTATCGGCGAGGAAGGGGAATTGAAGCTTTTGCGGCATGATGTGCTGGAGAGGCTTCTGGAGAAATATTATGATGCCGGCAGCTCTGAGTTTCTGGATTTTGTATCTGCATATGGAGGAGGAAGGGACGACAGGAAAATAGAGGAGTTGATTTTAAAAGTCTACGAGTTTTCCAGAAGCTATCCAGATGCCGGCGGCTGGCTTAGGGTATGTACAGAAGCCTATCAGGTGCATACCAAGGAGGAGTTGGAAAACAGCAGCTATGTCAGACTTATACGTGAAAATGTCCGGCGTTATCTAAAAGATGCGCTGGAGCTTCTAGAGCAGGGAATAAGGCTTTGCAGGGCAGAGGATGGACCGGCAGCCTATGAGGCTGCGTTGACTGCAGATCAGCTGATGATAGAGAAGATACTTACAATAGACTGCTTCGAGGATATGAACGAAGGGATGCGGGAGATTTCCTGGGTGCGCCTGGGTGCCAATAGAGATAAAACGGTATCGGAGGAAAAGGCAGCTCAGGTAAAGAGGATTCGTGATGAGGTAAAAGGGCTGATAGGTGATTTGGTCTCGCAGTATTTTTATCAGGATACGGAAGGGTTTTTGGAGGACATGCGTCTCTGTGCTCCTCAGATGGAGGTGCTGGCCGGACTGGTACGCGAGTTTACTGAGATGTTTGAGGAGGAAAAGCGGCAGAAGGAACTGATTGATTTTTCAGATATGGAACAATATGCGCTTAAGATTTTGACAGACAAAAAGGATGGAAAATACATACCTTCTGTGACTGCGAAGGAGTACCAGCAGCAGTTTGCGGAAATTATGATTGATGAATATCAGGACAGCAATCTGATTCAGGAAACGATTCTGACTAGTATCTCGACGGTATGGGAAGGCCGGTTTAATATCTTCATGGTGGGAGATGTAAAACAGAGTATTTACCGGTTTCGTCTGTCAAGACCAGAGCTTTTTATGGAGAAATTTGATACTTATAGCTTGACAGACGGGGACCGGCAGAGAATTGATCTTCATAAGAATTTTCGAAGCCGCAGGGAGGTGCTGGACAGTGTAAATTACATTTTCAGACAGATTATGACCAGAGAGCTTGGGGGGATTGCTTATGATAAGGATGCGGCGCTGTATGCAGGTGCCGATTATAAAACAGAGTGTAAGACAGACAGTAATACGGAGGAAAATAAAAATTTAACCGAGGTGCTTGTGATTGACAGTGAGACACAAAAAGCGGAAGAATACGGTACTATATCTGAGCGTGAGCTGGAAGCGCGTGCGGTTGCGGGGAGAATACGAGAGCTGATGAGAGAATTTCAGGTTACGGATAAGGGAACCGGAAAGCTGCGCCCGCTGCGTTATTCGGATATTGTCATTTTAACGAGAAGTATCAGAGGGTTTGCGGATGTTTTTGTAGAAGTTCTTGTCCGGGAGGGAATACCGGCGTGTGCGGGAACGCGAGAAGGATATTTCGCTGCTTGGGAGATTGGCGTACTCTTGGATTATCTAAAGGTACTCAATAACCGGCAGCAGGATATTCCTCTTGCAGCGGTGCTTCTTTCTCCCTTCTGCGGGCTTACAAAAGAGGAGCTGGCAGTTTTGAAAAGTGAGTATCGTCTGCTGCCCTTTTATCGTGCAGTGCTTAAGTACCGGGAGGAAGGCTCAGATACAGGAATCAGGAAAAAACTGGAAATGTGCCTGGATCAGATGGACTGTTTTCAAAAAATTGTGCCCTATACACCTATGCATGAGCTTTTAAGGAAGATACTTGCAGATACCGGGTATGGAGATTTTATGTCGGCGATGCCCGGAGGAATTCAAAGAAGGGCGAATTTAGAGATGCTTATAGAGAAGGCCAGAGTCTTTGAATCTACCAGCTATAAAGGGTTGTTTCATTTTATCCGTTATATAGAGCAGCTGCAGAAATATCATGTAGACTATGGAGAGGCAGGTATTGAGGATGAGCAGGCGGAGACAGTCCGTATTATGACAATTCATAAAAGTAAGGGCTTGGAATTCCCAGTGGTTTTTACTGTCGGTATGGGAAAACGTTTTAATATGCAGGACGCAAGAAGCAGCGCGGCGCTCCATGTCAGGCTTGGAATAGGACTTGATGCGGTAGATTTGATAAAACGGACAAAAAGCCCCAGTATTATAAAACGTGTTATTCAAAAGGAGGAGGTACTGGATAGTCTGGGGGAGGAGCTTCGAGTTTTGTATGTTGCTTTTACACGTGCAAAGGAAAAATTAATTCTGACGGGAGTGCTTTCTGATATAGAAAAGAAAATTACGAATTATAAGATCGTCTGCGGACGAGAGAAAGAAGAACTGGATTTCAGCCGGCTTTGCAGTGCAGTTACCTACTGGGATTGGATATTGCCTTCACTTATGCGTCTTAACGAAAAGATTCCGATACGGCTTCGCACAGTGGCATTTGAAGATATTGTGCGTGAGGAAGCTGCGGAGGAGACAGCATCCCGTATAAAAAGAGAGATTTTGGAAAATTGGGATACAGAAAAGATCTATGAGCCAAAGGTGCGAGGAATGCTTGAGGAACAGCTGGGCTATCAGTATCCTTATGAATTAGACAGAACACGGAAATTCAAATTTACAGTGTCAGAGCTTAAGAAACGTATGTATCTGAAGGAAACAGAAGAGGAGGGGGAACTTCTCTATGAGGAGCCGGAGGTAGTACCTTTGATACCGAAGTTTATTAAGACAGAAGAGATACTTACGGGAGCCTCCAGAGGAACAGCATACCACCGGCTGTTAGAATTGTTAAATTTCGGACAGGACTATACAAAAAAAACGTTGAAGACAGTAATCGACGGTTTTTGTGCGGCGGGGAAGCTGTCAGAGGAGATGTCAGACTGTATTTGTATAGAAGATATTCTTAATTACTTAGAGAGTCCTGTCGGAAAGAGAATAAAGAAGTGCGCTTTGAAAAATAAGGTAAAAAAAGAGCAGCCTTTTGTAATTGGAGTGGATGCGAGACAGGTTTATCCTCAGGAAAAGGAAGGAGAGAGACTGCTGGTACAGGGGATTATTGATGTGTATTTTGAGGAGCCGGATGGACTGGTAGTGCTGGATTATAAGACAGATAAGATATACAAGGAAGAAAAGCTGATAGAAAAATACCATGCACAGCTGGATTATTATGCCCAGGCGCTGGAGCAGATGACACATAGAAGGGTGAAAGAAAAGCTCATCTACTCCTTTGCTTTGGGAAAAGAGATTGTATGCTAGACTTTTAAAGGGTCTGCAGGCTTGATATTAATAATGAAGCTGAATAAAAGATACGGGACCTGCAGGCAGATAAGACGGCAGACAGTAGTCTGGCAGATTAGATGAAGGAGATGTGATATATGCAGAATTACAGGGAGAAGACATGGCAGCACGAGATAACCGGCGTTGACGGACATACAATATTGTTCGGTGTCAATATATTTCGTTATAATTGGAAACGAACCGGAAGAACTGTAAAAGTCTGTGATCCTTTATATGGAAAGGAATATGAGTTTCCGGTTTATTCGGTTCGTATTAAAAGAGAGGAACGTGAATTTGCTGCCGGAGAATTTAGTAATTGCGTATGGGGTTTTTATATTTTGAAAGACTGAAGGGATAGTTACAGGCATCTGTGTATATTCGGCCTGGTTTAAAAGGACAATGGCTTTAAAGATGATATAAGGTTGTGATAAGAAAAAAGGCATCAGTCAAGAACGGCTGATGCTTTTTTGAGAAAGAAGATATATATTGTGAGTAAAATCGGCTGCTTCCGGATTTTGCGGCATAAAATAAAAATATGTTGACAAATAATATTATATAGAATATAATATTAGTAAATAAAAAATATTAAGTAAAAAATAATATTATATTCTGCTTCTTTTCAAGAAAAAAAGAGTGCGGAATATAAGAATAATCACAACGAAAAGGAGTGAGAGCATGGTATTTAACACCGGAGCCGCTCTTCTGGATGCCATTGTATTGGCAGTTGTGTCGCAGGAGAAAGAGGGAACATACGGTTATAAGATTACACAGGACGTAAGAAAAGCTATTGAAGTCTCAGAATCTACCCTGTACCCTGTGCTGAGAAGGCTTCAGAAGGACGAATGTCTGGAAGTATACGACCGGCAGTTTGACGGCCGTAACAGGCGCTATTATAAAGTGACAGATAAAGGAAGGCTGCAGTTGAATCTTTACCAGACAGAGTGGAAAAATTATTCTATGAAGATTAACGAGATATTTGAGGGAGGTGCAGCGGTATGAACCGTATTGAGTTTATGACAAAATTAGCAGCGCTTTTGCAGGATGTGCCGGTAGTGGAAAGAAGAGAAGCCATGAAATATTACAATGACTATTTTGATGATGCAGGAACGGAAAACGAACAGGAAGTTATCTCTGAGCTTGAAAGTCCTGAAAAAGTAGCGGCGACAATCAAGGCAGACTTAGGAGTTCAGGCTGGAAAAAATCAGAGACAAGAGTATGACGGGTATGCGGAATATACGGAGAATGGTTATAAAGATACCCGGTTTGATCGAAAGGAAATGCCGGCAGGACGAACAGGCTGGAACAAAGATACAGGAAACACAGAAGACATGGGAGGGGAGAAAGGATATTATCAGGGATATTCTCAGTCAGGCAGCCAGGAACCTCCCAGAACAAGCAGAACACTAAAAATCCTGCTGATTATCGCGATTATTGTGGTAGGTATTCCGGTTATCATACCTGTAGTGTTTGGAATTGGAGCAGTTGTATTGGCATGTGTGTTAGGTATATTTGCCCTCTTTGCAGCACTGGTAATTGCTTCTGTTACACTTGCAATTGCAGGCGCCGCGCTCTTCTTTGCAGGAATCTGGGCTTTGGTTCCTGAAATTGCAGTAGGGCTTGCATTGATTGGAACAGGCTTGATTCTCGGAGTAATAGGGGTGATTCTGACGGTTGTAAGTGTACGTTTATGTATTGTTGCAATTCCTGGGATATGCAGAGGACTTGTATGGATATGCCGCAGACCGTTTCAAGGAAGGGCGGTGGCATAGATATGAAAAAAGGATGGAAATTGTTTTGGATTATATGTGGAATTGCAGCATCTATCGGATTTGCGTGCTGTATTGCAGCAATGGTTCTCGGAGTATCCGCAGAAATGATTGAAAGCCGTTTTCCAAATGGGATTGGTTTTATAAAGGAAAGTGCTTCTATTGTACACCGCGGTGACTGGGGAGATGAAGCCGACGAGGAAAGAGGCAGGGGCGGACAGAATTTTGATAGTGTAAGTTCCATAGATGTAGACCTTCTCGCGGGAGAAGTTAATATCTATACAGATTCATCATCAGATAAAATTTTAGTACAGACGGATCATGTGGATTCTCGAATGAAGCTGGAGTGTTATGTGGAGGATGATGAGTTAAAGATTGAGTCCACAAAAAAGTTCTTCAGCCTGAACCATTCAAAAGATGCCGGAGAGATTAACATTTATATTCCAGAGCAGTTTTTTCTTAATGAAGTTTCTGTTGAAATGGCGGCGGGCTCTTTGTATATACAAAATCTGCAGGTAAAGGAGCTTTCGATTGAGGTGGATGCCGGAGAAGCGATTATTGATGACTTTTATGCAGATGAGGCAGATTTTAAATGCGGCGCAGGCTCCGTCCGTGCATCGGGTATGGCAGGAGTAGAAGTAGATGTGGACTGTGGTGTAGGAGAGATTGCATATACTGCCGCGGGAAGGGAAGAAGATTATAATTATGAAATCAGCTGCGGAATCGGAGAGGTTCTCTGCGGTGGCTCCAGTTATTCCGGACTGGGAAAAGAGAAGGAAATTAATAATAATGCAGGGAGAAATATGGAGATTAAGTGCGGAATCGGTAAAGTGACCATTGATTTTGCAGAAGGCTATGGCGGCTACGGTGATCATGATTATAATGAGCATAGTAACAGCAGCCATCAAAATAATCATCAATAATTTTCCAGTGTAAAATAATATGAAAGTATAAAAATAATCAAAATAAACAGCATGAAGGAGGAAGAAACATGGAACCGAAAAAATTATATCGTTCAAGAAGGAGCCGTATGATCTGCGGAGTGTGCGGAGGTGTGGCAGAGTATTTTAATATTGACCCTACGTTAATACGCCTGGGGCTTGTATTGATCGCATGTACAGGAACGGGAATTATCGCATATTTTATAGCGGCGATCATAATTCCAGACGCGCCGTATTAGAATGAGATTTATCAGGACTGTCGCATAGCGGGAGCGTAGGTGCAGGTTCATCAGGTGGTATTCAGAGGACGCAGTTAAAAGCAGATGCATCTCTTACACAAACGGGACAACATTCCGGCAAACTATCTGCTAACTTCATCTAAGACGTTCAGGAAAGCCTTCACGTCTAAGACTCCGTAAGCAGAGGATTTTGCCTCCATTAAAAACGTCCCTGAATTGTTTGCTTAAAGAGATGCATCTGCTTCGAACTGCTGTGTATAGATACCGTATGAATAAACTGCAGCATAGATGACAGAAAGTGTATTGAAAAGTTATAGCTTTTCACGACTAAATAAGCTATATTTTATAGGCTGAAGGGTTCAGCTCAGAGAAGATTTACTATCCAAAGGAACCTCTCATAAAGCGGGAGCGGGGTGACGCGGATAGTAAATCTTCTCTGAGCGTTCGTGTAGTCTAAAAAATTATATTTACGCTCCCGCTATGCGTACAGTTTCACAAGCTCTATTATGACATCCACACTCTTATCCATACCCTCCACCGTGATATGCTCGTAAGGTCCGTGGTAGGCGTGGCCTCCGGTTCCAAGATTCGGACAGGGCAGTCCCTTAAAGCTTAGCTGGCAGCCGTCTGTACCTCCGCGGATTGGAATAATAATCGGCTTAACATCTGCTGATTCGCAGGCTTTTTTTGCGTTTTCAATCAGGTGCATGCAGCCAGCGATAATTTCTGCCATATTCTGATACTGGTCTGTAATAGTAAGCTTGACGGTTCCCTCGCCTCATTTTTCATTCAGATTCTTCTCAATCAGGCGAAGTGTATTCTTTCTTGATTCGAAAAACTCTTTATTGTGGTCCCGGACAATATAATTCAGCTGCGCGAAGGCAACGTCTCCGGACATATTAGTTAGATGATAAAAGCCTTCGTATTCTTCGGTACCGCGGGGAGTTTCCATTCCGGGCAGCATCTGGTTGATTTCCATGGCTACGAGAGAAGCATTAATCATCGTATCCTTTGAAGAGCCAGGATGTACGTTAAATCCGGTAATCTCAAAGGAAGCCTTGCAGGCATTAAAGTTTTCGTACTGAATCTCGCCTTCAGTGTCACCATCTAATGTGTAGGCGTATTTGGCTCCAAATGCCTCTACGTTAAAATGAGAAGCACCGGTCCCGATTTCCTCATCCGGTGTAAATGCTACACAGATGGGACCGTGCGGGATGTGTTCTGCCTGGAGTCTTTCCACCATTGTAAGAATCTCTGCGATTCCGGCCTTATCGTCTGCGCCGAGAATCGTAGTTCCGTCAGAGGTGATAAGGGTACGTCCCTTTAAGGTTTTTAGATGAGGAAAATTCTGTGTACTGAGTATTCTGCCGCTGTTTCCGAGTGCAAGATCTTCTCCATTATAATTTTCTGTAATAACCGGATAAATCTCACTGTCACAAAAATCGGCTACCGTATCCATATGAGCGATAAATCCGATGCTGTCTTTGCCTTCATATCCAGGCGTGGCCGGAAGCTTTCCGTACAGATAACATTGTTCGTCTGTGAATACCTCTGTAAGTCCTAATTCCTTCATCTCTTTTTCAAGAACCCCGGCCAGATTAAACTGACATTTAGAAGAAGGTACAGTTTCACTGTTCTCGTCGCTCGGTGTACGTACGACGACATAATTTAATAATCTTTCATATGCTTTCAATCGTGTATTCCCCTTTCCGGCAGTATTTTATTTATTGTTATCATTATAACATAATTTTACCTTTGCGCTACTAATATTTAATGGTATAATATGTGGAGAGAAACGGAGGCGTATAAATGAAATTAGCACAGCTATTAGAACGTTTAGAATATGAGATAATTCAGGGAAGCTGCGAGACGGAGATAGAGACACTTGTCTATGATTCACGGAAGGTGAAGGCCGGAAGTGTGTTTGTGTGTATCTCAGGAGCAGTATCAGACGGGCACGTATATATTCGGCAGGCGGCAGAAAAGGGTGCTGCAGCAGTTGTTGTGGAAAAAGAGATTGAGGTGCCGAAGGGGCTTACGGTGATTCGAGTAGAGGACAGCAGATATGCGCTGGCGCTTATGTCTGCAGCTTATTTTGGTTATCCGGCGGAAAAGCTTAAGATTATCGGTATTACAGGGACAAAGGGGAAAACGACAACCACCTATATGGTAAGGTCCATTTTAGAGGGGGTCGGGCATAAGGTAGGACTGATTGGAACGATAGAGGCGATTATCGGAGAAAAGACAATTCCGGCAAGTAATACGACGCCGGAATCCTATACAATACAGGATTATTTTGCACAGATGGCAGAGGCCGGCTGTGACAGTGTGGTAATGGAGGTGTCCTCTCAGGGGCTTATGCTTCACAGAACGGCAGGAATTCCGTTTGAAATCGGTATTTTTACAAATCTTGGAGAGGATCATATCGGCCCTAATGAGCATAAGGATTTTGAGGATTATAAGCGCTGCAAGGGGCTTCTTTTTAAGCAGTGCAGAATCGGCATTGCCAATGTAGATGATCCCTGGTATGAGGATGTGTTCAGAGGAGCCGTCTGCACTACAGAGACGTTTGGATTTTCAGAAGAGGCAGATCTTCGTGCAGTCTGCGTGGAGCATGTCTCCCGGCCCGGCTATCTTGGGGTAAAATATCATGTGTCAGGGCTCATGGACTTTGATGTGGAGATTGATATTCCGGGAGAATTCAGCGTCTATAATTCCCTTACGGCAATTGCAGTATGCCGGCATTTTGATGTTCCGGTGCAGAGCATCCAGAGAGCGCTTAAGGTGGCGAAGGTGAAAGGACGGATTGAGATGGTTCCGGTATCGGATGCATTTACATTGATGATCGACTATGCGCACAATGCCATGAGTCTTGAAAGTCTTCTTCACACACTCAGAGACTATCAACCAGAGCGTATTGTGACTGTGTTTGGATGCGGGGGGAACCGTTCGAAGACCCGCCGCTACGAGATGGGAGAGACAGCCGGAAGGCTTTCGGATTTTACCATTATTACATCGGATAATCCGAGATTTGAGGAGCCGCAGGCGATTATTGATGATATTATTGTGGGAATGAAAAAGACTGACGGGGATTATATTGCCATCTGCGACAGAAAGGAGGCAATTAAATATGCAATTGCCAACGGGCACGAGGGTGATGTTATTATTCTGGCAGGAAAGGGACATGAGACTTATCAGGAAATTAAAGGCGTAAAATATGATATGGATGAGCGTGTGCTGATTCAGGAGGTCCTAAAAGAGCTTAGGGAGAACGGTTTAGAAACATGTATGCTGAAGTGATTGTAGATATTAGCAACGAAAAACTGGATAAGGTATTTGAATACAGCATCCCTTCCACATTGGAAGGGATGCTTCAGATTGGCATGGAGGTTATGGTTCCCTTTGGCAGAGGAAATCGGGAAACGAATGGGTATATAATAGGGTTTAGGTCCTCGCCGGAATTTACACCTGACAGGATTAAACCGGTTCTTAGTATTCGTGAGGGGAGCAGAAGTGTATCCTCCAGACTGGTAGCTTTGGCGGCATGGATGAAGGAATATTACGGAGGCACGATGATACAGGCTCTTAAAACGGTGCTTCCGATTAAAAAAAAGGAAAAGCTGTTAGAAAGACGCAGGGTACGTCTTCTTCTTGACGAGGAGGAGGGACAAAGGAAGCTTGATTTTTATCTGGGGAAAAACCAGCGGGCAAGAGCCAGGCTTTTGGCCGGTCTTTTGGAACAGCCGGAGCAGGAGTATGATCTGATTACAAAAAAACTGAACGTATCTTCCGCTGTGATTCATGCCCTTAGGGAACAGGGTGTTTTGGAGATAGATATTGAGCACATATTTCGAAATCCGGTAAAATATCAAGTCAGAGAGAAAAAAAATATTTCCTGTACAGAGGAACAGCAGGCCGCGGTAGACTGCTTCTGTATGGATTATGAAAAGAAGCATTATGGAACCTATCTTCTCTATGGCGTGACGGGGAGCGGAAAGACAGAAGTATATATGGAGATGATTCAGTATGTGGTTTCTAAGGGCAGGCAGGCGATTGTGCTGATTCCTGAGATAGCGCTCACCTATCAGACTGTTCTGCGGTTCTATGGAAGATTTGGAGACAGGGTGTCTATTTTAAATTCCAGGCTTTCTCCGGGGGAGCGTTCAGATCAGATGGAAAGAGTAGAAAGAGGCGAGGTGGATGTAATGATTGGTCCTCGTTCTGCATTGTTTACACCTTTTTCTGATCTGGGGCTGATTGTTATAGACGAGGAGCATGAGACAACCTATAAAAGTGAGCAGGTTCCCAGATTTCATGCGCGAGAGACGGCAGAGGAGAGGGCACGGATGGAGGGTGCCAGTGTGGTGCTCGGTTCTGCTACTCCTTCTCTGGAAGCCTTTTACCGGTGCCGGACAGGGAAATATACACTTCTTGCGTTGACGAAACGTGCGGCCGATCAGAAGCTTGCGGCCGTATACACTGTAGATATGCGGGAAGAATTAAAGAAGGGGAATCGTTCAATATTAAGTGACAGACTGAGAAGACTGATGAAGGAGAGACTTGCGAAGGGGCAGCAGATGATGCTTTTTTTGAATCGGAGAGGCTATGCCGGATTTGTTTCTTGCAGGTCCTGCGGATATGTAGTAAAATGTCCTCATTGCGATGTGTCTCTTTCTGCTCACAGGAATGGAAGGCTGGTCTGCCATTATTGCGGCTATGAGGAGCAGGTTATCCGAAAGTGTCCCTCCTGCGGTTCTTCATATATCGGGGGTTTTAAGGCAGGAACACAGGCGGTGGAGGAGCTGATTAAGCGGGAATTTCCCCAGGCCTCAGTACTGCGCATGGATATGGATACAACGAAGACAAAGGATGGCCATGAAAGGATATTGTCTGCATTTGCAAATGGGGAGGCAGATATTCTGGTCGGTACGCAGATGATTGTGAAAGGACATGATTTTCCCAATGTGACGCTGGTGGGAGTACTTGCGGCAGACTTATCGCTTTATGGTGATGATTACCGGGCTGGAGAGCGGACCTTTGAGCTTCTTACCCAGGCAGCAGGAAGAGCAGGGCGGGGAAAACAGAAAGGGGAAGCTGTGATTCAGACATATAGTCCGGAGCATTACAGTGTTGTGATGGCTGCAAGACAGGATTATGAAGGATTTTATGAGGAGGAGATGCATTACCGCAAGCTGATGGGATATCCGCCGGTATCAGAGCTTCTGGCAGTTTTAGCCGGAGGGGGAGATGAAGAGCTGTTGGAAAAGGCAGTCCGGTATCTGAAGGAATTTGCAGTTCGTGCAGATAAGAGTGGAAAGCTTCAGGTTATCGGTCCTGCGAGTCCGCATGTAGGAAAAGTAAATGATGTTTACCGCAGAGTTCTTTACCTGAAAAGTGAGGATTACAGTACGCTTACAGCAGTTAAGAATCATATGGAGCAGTATATAGAGATGAACCAGGGATTTCAGACATTGAAGATTCAGTTTGACTTTAACCCTATGAATATTTTTTAAGGAGAGAAAAAATTATGGCGATAAGGAAGATTCGTGAACTCGGCGACGATGTGCTGACAAAGACATGCAAGTCTGTGCCAAAGATGACGCTTCGGACAAAGATTTTGATTGGAGATATGTTTGATACCATGTATCATGCGGCAGGGGTAGGACTTGCGGCACCGCAGGTAGGAGTCTTAAAGAGAATTGTCACGATTGATGTAGGAGAAGGTCCTATTGTTTTGATAAATCCGGAGATTATAGAGACCTCCGGCGAGCAGACGGGAGAGGAGGGCTGTCTTAGTATTCCGGGAAAGGCGGGTACTGTGACAAGACCGAATTATGTGAAGGTCCGTGCTCTGAATGAGGATATGGAAGAAATAGAGCTGGAAGGAGAGGAGCTTTTGGCACGCGCTTTTTGTCATGAGATAGATCATCTTGACGGGAAGGTTTATGTAGAGCTGGCAGAGGGCGGGCTGTATGATGTGACGGCGGAAACGGAAGGAGAGGAATAGATGAAAATCATATTTATGGGGACGCCTGAGCTGTCTGTAGGGACACTGGAGGCGCTTTACGATGCCGGCCATGAGATTGTACTTGCTGTGACGCAGCCGGATAAGCCGAAGGGAAGAGGAGGGAAGATGCAGTATACTCCTGTGAAGGAGGCAGCTCTTACGCGCGGGATTCCGGTATACCAGCCTGTAAGAATACGTGCTGCGGAATGTATAGAAGAACTGAAAAAGTATGATGCAGATGTGATGGTAGTAATTGCATTTGGCCAGATTCTCCCAAAAGAAATTCTCGAAATGACGCCTTACGGCTGTATCAATGTCCATGCGTCGCTTCTTCCTAAATATCGAGGCGCGGCGCCGATTCAGTGGGCAGTCATAGATGGAGAAGAGGTATCCGGGGTGACGACCATGCAGATGGACGAAGGTTTAGATACCGGAGATATACTGTTGAAGGAAGAGATTGTTCTTGATAAGAAGGAAACAGGCGGAAGCCTTCATGACAAGATAGCCAGAGCAGGTGCAAGTCTCTGCGTGAAGACATTAGAAGCCCTGGAAAAAGGAGAGCTGGCTCCTGAAAAACAAGGAGAGAGTCCGACCGCCTATGCCCGTATGCTGGATAAAAGCATGGGGAACATAGACTGGAATGCATCAGCTGTTTCTATTGAGCGTTTGATTCGGGGGTTAAACCCCTGGCCCAGCACCTACACCCACTGGCAGGATAAGATTATGAAAATATGGGCCGCGGAGCCTCTCGAACAGAAAGTCTCCGACAGTTCTGCAGAGTCTCTCGAAGAAAAGAACTCTGGCAGCCCTGCCGAATTGTTCCACGGCAAAAAGCCAGATACCGTTGAAGAAGCAGCACCCGGAACCATCCTGAAAGTAACAAAGGACAGCTTCACCGTGCAGACAGGCAAAGGACTTCTCAAAATAACAGAACTTCAAGTCCCGGGAAAAAAACGCATGGATACCGGTGCCTTCCTTAGAGGCTCAGGTTCCAGCCTCTGCCCTGGTGAGATACTGTTCTAAATTTCTTAAAAATTGTTAAAAAACTATGAAAATGAAGTAATTAATCCCCTTTTCATATATAATACCCTATATACTTAAATACTCAGACCTGTTAACTTGCAAGCAGATGCGTAGAGTATGAACATGTACCTAAGAATTCCCGTGTGTTTTATGAGTAATTCAGCTTTGAGCATATGAATTGTTCAAAGGAACCTCTCAAAAAACGCCGGCACTTAGCGAGGTCTTTTCGAGCTTAGTGTCTGCTGCGTTTTTTGCGAAGCGAGAGCGCGGTGACGTGAACAGTTCATATGCTCAAAGCGTTCGGAGTAAAAATACACATATAATATTTGAAAAGGAGACTCTTACCATGATTTATCCATCTTATTACTTTGACCCGACGTATTTTTTAGTTATCATAGGCGTTATTATCTGTCTTGCAGCATCTGCAAAGATGCGCTCAACCTTCAGCCGGTATTCCAGAGTGAGGAATCATTCCGGTATGACCGGAAGAGATGCGGCGGAGCAGATTCTGCACCGTGCAGGTATCTACGACGTTCATGTGGAGCGTGTATCCGGTAATTTAACAGATCATTATGATCCCAGAACAAAGGTTTTGAGACTTTCAGATGCGACCTATGGACAGTCGTCTGTTGCAGCAGTAGGTGTGGCGGCTCATGAGTGCGGACATGCAATTCAGCATGAGACAGGATATGCACCGCTTACAATACGGGGAGCGTTGGTGCCGATTGCAAATTTCGGGAGTACGATTGCGTGGCCGCTGATAATAATTGGATTGTTTTTTAGCAGCAGTTCATCTTCTATGTTTTTGAATCTGGGAATTCTTGCATTTTCTCTGGCTGTGCTGTTTCAGCTTGTGACACTGCCGGTGGAATTTAATGCATCCAGAAGAGCAATCCGGATTTTAGAAGGAAGCGGGATGCTGTATCCGGACGAAGTGGGAGCGACAAGAAAGGTACTGTCCGCTGCGGCGCTTACCTATGTTGCAGCTGCGGCGTCGGCAGTTCTGCAGCTTCTTCGTATTATTTTACTTGCGAATAACAGACGGGATTAAAGTCTTCATATGCTGACGGCAGGGAGGAATGTGATGGCACAGATAACCGGCAGGGAGATTGCGCTGGAAACTCTGCTTTTGATTACCAGAGACGGGGAATACAGCCATATTGCACTTAAGAATGTTCTTGATAAATATCAATATTTGGAAAAAAAGGAGCGTGCATTTATTACAAGAGTAGTAAATGGCACGCTTGAACGCATGATAGAGATGGATTATATTCTCAACCAGTTTTCCAAAGTGAAGACGAATAAGATGAAGCCGGTTATCCGAGTGATTCTGGAGAGCTCAGTTTATCAGATGCGGTATATGGACAGTGTACCGGACAGGGCGGTGTGTAATGAGGCGGTAAAAATGGCGGTAAAAAAGGGCTTTGTGAATCTGAAAGGCTTTGTGAACGGCGTGCTTAGAAATATCAGCCGTCATGCTGAGAAAATAGAATATCCTGATTCAGATGATACGGTTCGTTATATTTCTGTAAAATATTCTCTTCCGGAGTGGCTTGTAAAAGAATGGCTTTTTGTATATGATGCAGATACTGTTGCGGGGATAGGAGAGGAGTTTCTAAAGGAAAAGCCTTTATCTATTCGCTGTAATACAAGCCGTATTTCCGAAGACAGACTGGAGGAGATGCTGAAGAGCGAGGGCGTTTCGGTGGAAAGAGATGCTGAATTTTCCGGTGCGTTTTATATAGCAGGCTATGATTATCTGGCGAAGCTTGAAAGCTTCCGCAAGGGATATTTTTATGTGCAGGATATTAGCTCTATGCAGGTGGCCCGCTGGGCCTGTCCAAAAGACGGAGATTACATCATTGATGTATGCGCCGCGCCGGGCGGCAAGGCGCTTCATCTTGCAGAGCTGTTAAAAGGAAGCGGACATGTTGAGGCACGGGATCTGACAGAGTATAAGCTGGAGCTTTTAAGAGAAAATATCAAAAAAAGCGGCCTTTCCAATATAGAGGCAGTTCAGCAGGATGCGGCAGTATTTGATATCAAGTCCGTGTGCCGGGCGGATATCGTGCTTGCGGATCTTCCCTGCTCCGGCCTGGGAGTACTGGGAAAAAAGCCGGATTTAAAGTATAAGATGACGCCTCAAATGCAGAAGGAGTTAGAGGAGCTTCAAAAACAGATACTGCGTACGTCCGAAAGATACGTAAAGCCGGGCGGAAGGCTCCTTTACAGCACTTGTACGATTCACAGGCCGGAAAATGAGGAAAATACTGCCTGGTTTCTTTCGGAATATCCGGGGTATAAGCTTTTGAGGGAGCAGCAGATGCTTCCGGGTAAGTCTTGTGGCGACGGATTTTATATTGCGATGCTTGAGAAGGAGAAGGCATGAAAAAGGATATTGTTTCTTACAGCTGTGAGGAGCTTAGAGGCGAGATAGAAAAGCTGGGTGAGAAAGCCTATCGAAGCCGGCAGATTTACGCATGGCTGCATGAAAAAGGAGCTGTAAGTTTTGATGAGATGACAAATTTGTCCAGAGGTTTAAGAGAGCGGCTTTCGCAGGAGTACATGATTGTCCGGCTTGAGCTTGCAGCGCATCAGATTTCCAGAAAGGATCCGACAGAAAAGTTTTTATTTGAGCTGTCTGACGGAAACCAAATTGAAAGTGTGCTGATGAAGTACAATTACGGAAATTCTGTCTGTATCTCTTCTCAGGTGGGATGCCGCATGGGATGCCGGTTCTGTGCTTCCACTATAGATGGTCTGGAGCGGAATCTTACAGTATCTGAAATGCTGAGGCAGGTATATGAGATTCAGAGGATTTCGGGAGAGAGGGTTTCCAATATAGTTGTGATGGGGACGGGCGAGCCTTTAGATAATTATGATAATTTTGTAAAATTTGTACATATGGTGAGCGATGAACACGGACTTCATATCAGTCAAAGGAATATTACAGCTTCTACCTGCGGGATTGTGCCGAATATGAGAAGACTTGCAGAGGAAGGGCTGCAGATTACACTGGCGCTTTCTCTACACGGTTCCAGTCAGGAGAAGAGAAGGAGACTGATGCCTGTTGCAAATAAATACAAGCTTTCAGAGGTGATGGAGGCCTGTGATTATTATTTTCAAAAAACAGGCAGGAGAGTAACCTTTGAATACAGCCTTGTAGAAGGGGTTAATGATAAGGATGAAGATGTAAAGGAGCTTACCGTACTTTTAAAAAAGCGGAAATGCCATCTGAATCTGATACCGGTAAACCCTGTAAGGGAAAGAAATTTTAAGAAGCCGGACAGTAAAAAAGCATTGGAATTTGAAAATAAACTTGAAAAAAACGGAATAAATGTTACTATAAGAAGGGAAAGAGGTTCTGATATCGACGGAGCCTGCGGACAGCTGAGAAGGCGTTTTGCTGTCGAGAAGAAGGAGAGTTAGATGAAATTATATGCGAAGACCGATGTGGGGCGGAAGCGGGAAATCAATCAGGATTACGTATATGTGACGGATAAGCCGATAGGGCCTTTTCCGAATCTGCTTGTTGTTGCAGACGGGATGGGGGGACATAAGGCGGGAGATTTTGCATCAAAATATACGGTAAAGGTACTGCGTGAGGAGCTGGAGAGTACACCGCTTGATAAGCCGGAGGAGATTTTAAGAAACGTAGTATCCGTTGCAAATCATAAGCTGATAGAGATCGCACAGTCTGATGTCAAGCTGGAGGGAATGGGCACGACATTGGTGGCCGGCACCGTGATCGGTAATACGCTCTATTTTTCAAACGTCGGTGACAGCCGCTTGTATGTGATAAATGATAAGATTAAACAGGTATCTAAGGACCATTCTCTTGTAGAGGAGATGGTGAGGCTCGGAGGAATCAAGGCCGAGGAGGCAAAAAACCATCCGGATAAGAACATCATTACAAGAGCGATGGGAGTTAAGGAGGATGTAGAGGCTGATATCTATGAATATAAGCTGAGAAAAGGCGATATTATTCTCATGTGCACAGACGGTCTCAGTAATATGATCGAAGATGAGGATATGTTTGATATTGTAAAAAGTGCAAGAGATATTGTAGAAGCAGTATTAATGTTGATAGAAAAAGCAAATAGCAATGGCGGCAGGGATAACATAGGGGTTGTTATGGCAGAGCCGTTGGCAGATGAGGTGAGTATATGGTAAAAGACGGGATTTTTCTAGGAAAGCGTTATGAGGTTCTAAGCAAGGTCGGAGCAGGCGGTATGGCAGATGTGTATAAGGGGAGAGATACCATGCTGAACCGCTATGTGGCAATTAAAGTGCTGAAAAAGGAATATCGGGAAGATGAAAATTTTGTCCGGAAATTCCGCTCTGAAGCACAGGCGGCAGCAGGACTTTTGAATCCGAACATTGTAAATGTATATGACGTCGGAGAAGACCGTGGTCTGTATTATATGGTCATGGAGCTGGTAGACGGAATTACCTTGAAGGAATATATTGAAAGAAAGGGCGGCCTGTCCCACAAAGAAGTTATCAGCATTGCGATCCAGATGTGCAGCGGTATCGGCGCTGCTCATGCAGCAGGGATTATTCACCGGGACATTAAGCCGCAGAATATTATTATATCGCGGGATGGAAAGGTAAAGGTGACAGACTTTGGCATAGCAAAGGCAACAACCTCGAATACCATCAGCTCTAATGCGATGGGTTCCGTGCATTATACTTCTCCGGAGCAGGCGAGAGGCGGGTACAGTGATGCCAAGAGCGATATTTACTCTATCGGCATTACCTTATTTGAGATGGTTACAGGCGAGGTGCCGTTTGACGGAGATTCAACCGTGTCTGTTGCGATCAAGCATCTGCAGGAGGAGATTACCCCGCCGTCTGAGATTGTACCGGATATTCCGTACAGCCTTGAGCAGATTATCCTGAAATGTACGCAGAAAAACGGAGAAAGAAGATATGCGGATACAGACGAACTGATTCGGGATCTGAAACGCTCTCTGGTAGATCCGGACGGAGATTTTGTTGTGATTCCGCCGCTTCGCAATGCAGATACCGTTATCATTACTGATGAAGAATTAGACGGCATCCGCAGCTCCTTTGACGATGAGTATGACGACGATGATTTTGAAGACCGGTATGACGATGATGAGTATGATAACGACCGGTACGGAGACGATGACAGCTATGATGACGAGTATGACGATGACGATGATGATTACGATGACAGAAAAAGGGGACGTAAAAAATCCGAGGATGTAAATCCGCGCATGAATAAGGTCATGAAAATCATGATGATAGTTGTGGCGGTAATTATCGTGTTTATCGCGATCTTTGCAATCGGAAAGGCGGCAGGTATCTTCAAATCTTTCAGCCCTGGAATTACAGCGGATGAGGAAGAAAAGCAGGTAAAGGTGCCGGATGTTTTAGGAAAGACAGAGGAAGATGCAAAGACCCTTTTGAAAGAAAAAGAGCTGGGAATCAAGGTGGTTGCAAGAGAAGAATCCAAGAAATATGATGAAGGTCTTATTTCTGAGCAGAAGATAAAAGCAGGTACGAAGGTTAAGAAGCACACTACAATTGAAGTTGTTGTAAGTACCGGCCTGGTAGGGGAAGAAATTATCGTGCCGGATGTATCGGGCATGAATGAGAGCGATGCACAGAAAAAGCTGGCTGATGAAGGATTTACGAAGATAAAATCAGATTATCAGTACGATGATAATGTCCCGGAGGGAGATGTTATCAGTACGACGCCGCCGGCTTCCTCTAAGGCGACGGCTGAGACAGAGATTAAAATGATTGTCAGCAAGGGTGCGGAGAAAAAGAGTGTGCCGAATGTTGTCGGAAGCACAGAAGAAGAAGCACAGGCGGCAATTATGGAGGCAGGACTTACTGTCGGCAGTGTGACGCGCGAATACAATAACAGCGTAGAGGAAGGCAGAGTTATCTCTCAGAGTCCGGAGAAGGGGAAGAAGGTTGCGGCAGGCACGGGAATCAGCCTTGTAATAAGTGACGGGAAGAAGCCGGACGATACGGTATCTGTACAAAGCTTTATCGGAAGTAGTGCAAATGACTTGTTAAACTGGGCTTCCTCAAATGGATTAAATGCAGTAAAGGCAGGAGAGGAATTTAGTGATAATTACCCGACAGGTGCTGTGATTTCACAGAGTCCGTCATCAGGAAAAGTGGATAAGGGAACGACAATTCAGTACAAGGTAAGCAAAGGACCGCAGCCGTCAGCTCCTCCTGAGGAAGGCGACGGTACAGGGCAATAGTGCAGACAGGAAAAGTAAGGATATATGCAGGGAAAGATCGTAAAAGGTATTGCCGGATTCTACTACGTTCACGTAGTAGAATCCGGTGTTTATGAATGTAAGGCAAAAGGAATATTCAGAAAAGAGAAGAAAAAGCCTCTGGTAGGAGACAATGTAGAGCTTGAGATTCTGGATAAAAGGGAGATGGAAGGCAATATTATAAAAATCCTCCCCAGGAAAAATGAGCTTATCCGTCCGGCGGCCGCGAATGTAGACCAGGCGCTGGTAGTATTTGCCGCGGCGCAGCCAAGTCCCCACTTTAATCTGCTGGATCGTTTTCTGGTTATGATGGAGCAGAAAGAAATTCCGGTTATTTTGTGCTTCAATAAAGAGGATATTGTGACAGAGGAGGAAATCGAGAGGATAAATGCTGTCTATGCCGGGTGCGGCTGCCAGGTTTTATTTACAAGTGCCCTAGAAGAGAGAAATATTGGCCAAGTGAAGGAATTTCTTAAGGGGAAAACTACGGTAATCGCAGGGCCTTCCGGCGTGGGGAAATCCTCACTTATTAATCTTCTGCAGCCGGAGGCCAACATGGAGACCGGAAGTATCAGCCGCAAGATTGCCAGAGGAAGACATACGACAAGACACTCGGAGCTTTTTTCAGTAGATGAGGATTCTTATATTATGGATACACCGGGCTTCAGCTCTCTTTATGTGAATGATTTTGAAAAAGAAGAGCTTAAATATTTTTTCCCTGAGTTTGATATTTATGAGGGTACGTGTAAGTTTATTACCTGCGATCATATCCATGAGCCGGGCTGTTCGGTGAAGGCGGCTGTAGAGGAGGGTAAAATACATACGACTCGGTATGAAAATTACGTGGAGATGTACGAGGAGTTAAAGAATAAAAGGAGGTACTGAATTATGAAGTATATCATGGCGCCGTCCATTCTTTCGGCAGATTTTAAGGTGCTTGGCGAGCAGATCCGGCTTACGGAGGAAAATGGAGCGGAATACCTGCATTTTGATGTTATGGATGGAATGTTTGTTCCAAGTATTTCCTTTGGGATGCCCGTGTTAAAATCTATCCGCAGTGCAACGAATCAGATTATGGATGCACACCTTATGATAGAAGAACCGGTGCGTTACGTGGAGGCATTTGGGAAAGCAGGTGCGGAGATTGTGACTGTTCATCTGGAGGCATGTGAGAATGTAGATGCTACGATAGAAAAGATTCGGGAATGCGGTATGAGGGCCGGACTTTCGATTTGTCCGGAGACAGGAGAAGAGAAGCTGGAAAGATATCTTTCCAAAGTAGATATGGTGCTTGTTATGAGCGTGCATCCGGGCTTTGGCGGCCAGAAATTTATCCCGGAATCTCTGGATAAAATCCGAGCGGTCCGCCGCATGATATGTGAGCAGGAATTAGAAGTAGATATACAGGTAGATGGAGGGATTTATCTGCATAATGTGCGGGAGGTACTGGATGCGGGCGCAAATATAATTGTTGCAGGTTCTGCGGTTTTTGGCGGAGACCCAGCAGAGAACACAAGAGAATTTATGGAGATATTAAAAAGTTATGAGTAAAAGGATCGTAATTGTAAGTGGAGGGAAGTTAGAGGAAGAATTTATACTTTCTGTGCTTAAGGAAGAAGCAGACTGCATTATCGGTGTAGACAGGGGACTGGAATTTTTGTACAGGCATCGGATTATGCCGAGTTATATTGTGGGAGACTTTGACAGCGTGAGCCAGGAAATTGTAGATTATTATCGGAATGAAACCAGAGTGCCGATTCGAGAATACAATCCCGTAAAGGATGCTTCTGATACGGAGATTGCGGTCCGTCTGGCTATGACGCTGGGCTGCAGTGAATTGTTAATTCTGGGAGCTACAGGAGGGAGAGTAGATCATCTGTGGGCGAATATTCAGATTCTTACGATTCCCTTTCGCGCAGGAACGCCTGCCATAATTCTGGACAGCTGTAATCGAATACGTCTTATCGGCGGTGATACCGTACTCAAAAAATCAGATGCATACGGACCGTATTTTTCTGTATTTCCTCTGGGCGGAGAGGTATATAATTTCAGCCTGACAGGTGCAAAATATCCGCTTAACGGACATAAGCTGACACCATATGACAGTCTGTGTGTAAGTAATCAGATTGAAGGTGATGAGGTGGAAATCCGTTTTCCTGACGGGATTGTGATTCTGATGGAGACGCGTGACAGATAAAAGAGAAAGATAGAAAAAGAAAGGCGGAAATTCTTAGGATAAAGGATTTTTGAACAGGTATGGATGTAAATGAAGCTAGGAATCGTAGGTTTACCAAATGTAGGAAAAAGTACATTATTTAACTCCCTGACAAAAGCAGGGGCAGAATCTGCAAACTATCCGTTCTGTACGATTGACCCGAACGTGGGCGTAGTGACGGTGCCGGATGAGAGATTAAATGTATTGGGTGAGATGTATCATACAAAAAAAATTATCCCGGCAGCAATTGAATTTGTTGATATTGCAGGTCTTGTAAAGGGAGCGTCGAAAGGAGAGGGGCTTGGCAATCAGTTCCTTGCAAATATCCGTGAGGTAGATGCAATCGTGCATGTAGTGCGCTGTTTTGAAGATACCAATATCATACATGTGGATGGAAGCATCAATCCTCTGCGTGATATTGAAACCATTAATTTGGAGCTTATTTTCTCAGATCTTGAAATCCTGGAGCGGAGAATTGCCAAGACTTCCAAATCAGCAAGAAATGATAAATCGGCGGCCAAAGAGCTGGCGCTTCTTGAAAGGATAAAAGCACATCTGGAGGAGGGAAGTCTAGCCAAGACCTTCGCAGGCATGGAAGACGAGGAGGAAGAGGCCTGGCTTGCAGGCTATAATCTTCTGACCTATAAACCGGTTATCTATGCAGCAAATGTGGCGGAGGATGATTTGGCGGAGGAGGGTGCAGGAAATGCCGGTGTTGCCAAGGTGCGGGAATATGCAGAGAAGGAACATAGTGAGGTTTTTGTAGTATGCGCTCAGATTGAGCAGGAGATAGCAGAGCTTGAAGAGGATGAGAAAAGGATGTTTCTTGAAGAGCTGGGACTTGAGGAATCCGGGCTTGAGAAGCTCATTAAGGCAAGCTATAAGCTGCTGGGTCTGATTAGTTATCTGACTGCCGGAGAGCCGGAGGTCCGTGCATGGACGATTACAGAAGGAACAAAGGCTCCTCAGGCAGCGGGAAAGATTCATACGGATTTTGAGAGAGGATTTATTCGTGCCGAGGTGGTTTCCTATGACGATTTGATGAGCTGTGGAAGCCATACGGCGGCAAAGGAGAAAGGACTTGTGCGCTTGGAGGGAAAGGACTATATAGTAAAAGACGGAGATATTATGCTGTTTAGATTCAACGTGTAGGAAGGAAGAGACTGAAATGGATAAAATGATTGAATTTCCGCATCTTGGAATTCATCTTGCATCTGTAGGAGATCATATTACAGTATTTGGATTCGATATTGCTTTTTACGGAATTATAATCGGACTTGGAATTATGGCAGGGATATTTATAGCAGCAGCGGAGGCGGCAAGAACAGGACAGAATGCAGAGGATTACTTTGATCTTGCAATTTATGCGGTTATCTTTTCGATTATCGGGGCCAGAATTTATTATGTTGCCTTTTCCTGGGACATGTATAAAAATGACTGGAAAAGTATCTTTAATATCAGGCAGGGCGGGCTTGCTATATATGGCGGCGTAATCGCGGCGATTATTACAGTAGTCGTATTTTCAAGAATAAAAAAATTATCTGCGCGTCTTCTCTTTGATACGGCCGTACTTGGCCTTGTGGCGGGACAGGCGATTGGACGCTGGGGTAATTTTTTCAATCGGGAAGCATTTGGAGAGTATACAGACAGTTTTCTGGCTATGCGTCTTCCGGTTAGTGCGGTGAGAAGCTCAGATATTACAGAGCTTATGGAGAAGCATCTGGAAATTGCAGACGGAGTGAGCTTTATTCAGGTTCATCCTACTTTTCTTTATGAGTCTGTGTGGTGCCTGGTTCTTTTGATTCTGCTTCTGCTTTACCGGAGGCATAAAAAATTTGACGGAGAAGTATTCTTACTTTATCTTTTTGGATATGGACTTGGGAGAGTCTGGATTGAAGGCCTGAGAACGGACCAGCTGCTGATTCCGAAAACGGCAGTTCCGGTATCACAGGTGCTTGCAGGGGTTATGATGGCAGTATCTGCTATGCTGATCGTATATGGAAGGCTGAAGGTTAAAAGGAAAAGCTTCTGAAGAGAAAATACTTAAAGAGGCTGCTGATTTGTACCAAAAAATGAACAAAAATACCCTAAGAATTACTAGACTTTTAAAGGCTTAGGGACTATAATGATTATGCATGTCAATATTATAACAATTGTATATTAATATTAAGGAGGAACAACAAAAATGGCAAGAAAAATGAAGACCATGGATGGTAATCAGGCCGCGGCTCACGCGTCATATGCGTACACCGAGGTAGCAGCCATCTACCCAATCACACCATCCTCTGTTATGCCTGAGCATGTAGACGAATGGGCTACAGAGGGAAGAAAGAATATCTTTGGACAGACTGTCCAGGTAACAGAGATGCAGTCAGAAGCAGGAGCAGCAGGAGCAGTACACGGTTCACTTGCAGCAGGAGCACTGACAACGACATTTACGGCATCTCAGGGATTATTGTTGATGATTCCTAACTTATATAAAGTAGCAGGAGAACAGCTTCCGGGTGTATTCCACGTATCTGCGCGTGCACTTGCAAGCCACGCGCTCTCCATCTTCGGCGATCATTCTGACGTATATGCATGCCGTCAGACAGGAGCTGCGATGCTTTGCGAGTCAAGTGTACAGGAGGTTATGGATCTGACACCGGTAGCTCACTGCGCAGCACTTAAAGGCAAGCTGCCGTTTATTAATTTCTTCGATGGATTCCGTACCTCTCATGAGATTCAGAAGATTGAGACATGGGATTATGAAGACCTTAAGGAACTGGTAGATATGGATGCAATTGACGAGTTCAGAAATCATGCATTGAATCCAAATCATCCATGTCAGAGAGGTTCCGCACAGAACCCGGATATTTTCTTCCAGGCAAGAGAGGCATGCAACCCGTATTATGATGCTATGCCGGCAATTGTTCAGGAATACATGGACAAGGTAAATGCTAAGATTGGTACAGATTATAAATTATTCAATTACTATGGAGCACCGGATGCAGAAAAGGTTATCATTGCTATGGGTTCCGTATGTGATACGATTGAGGAGACGATCGACTACCTGACAGCAGCAGGCGAGAAGGTTGGTGTCGTTAAGGTGCGTCTGTACAGACCATTCTGTGCACAGGCATTGATAGATGCAATTCCGGATACAGTTAAGACAATCAATGTTCTTGACAGGACAAAGGAGCCGGGAGCTCAGGGAGAGCCGTTATATCTTGATGTTGTTTCCGCACTGAAGGGCACAAAATTTGATGCCGTTCCGGTAAACAGCGGTCGCTATGGATTAGGCTCCAAGGATACAACACCTGCACAGATCGTTGCAGTATTTAACAACACAGAGAAGCCAAGATTTACGATCGGTATCGTAGACGATGTGACAAATCTTTCTCTGGAGGCGGGAAATGCACTTGTTACAACTCCGGAAGGAACAATCAACTGCAAGTTCTGGGGACTTGGTGCAGACGGTACGGTTGGAGCAAATAAAAACTCCATCAAGATTATCGGCGACAATACAGACATGTATGCACAGGCTTATTTTGATTATGATTCCAAGAAATCCGGCGGTGTTACAATGTCACACCTTCGTTTCGGTAAGAAGCCGATTAAGTCTACTTATCTGATCCGCAAGGCAGATTTTGTGGCTTGCCACAATCCTTCTTATGTTGATAAATATAATATGGTACAGGAGCTTGTTGACGGCGGTACATTCCTTCTGAACTGCCCGTGGGATATGGAAGGTCTTGAGAAGCATCTGCCGGGACAGGTGAAGGCATTTATCGCGGACCACGGTATTAAGTTCTATACGATTGACGGTATTAAGATTGGTAAAGAAATCGGTCTTGGCGGACGTATCAATACAGTTCTTCAGTCAGCATTCTTTAAGCTTGCGGCAATTATTCCGGAGGAGGAAGCGATCGACCTTATGAAAAAGGCAGCAAAGGCTACCTACGGAAGAAAAGGCGACAAGATTGTACAGATGAACTATGACGCTATTGATGCCGGTGCTAAGCAGGTTGTTGAGGTTACTGTTCCGGACTCCTGGAAATCCTGTGAGGATGAAGGATTATTTACACCAGAGGTTAAAGGCGGAAGAGAAGATGTTGTTGATTTCGTTAAGAATGTACAGACAAAGGTAAATGCTCAGGAGGGTAATACACTTCCGGTATCTGCATTTAATGACTATGTAGACGGCTCCACGCCATCTGGTTCTTCAGCGTTTGAAAAGCGTGGTATTGCAGTAGATATTCCGGTATGGGTAGAGGAAAACTGTATCCAGTGTAACCGCTGTGCATATGTATGTCCTCATGCTGTTATTCGTCCGGTTGCTCTTACAGAGGACGAGCTTTCTAAGGCTCCGGAAGGAACAAAGGCAATTGATATGATCGGCATGCCGGGTATGAAGTTTACGATGACCGTGTCGGCGCTTGACTGTACAGGCTGCGGTTCCTGTGCAAATGTATGTCCGGGCAAGAAGGGTGAGAAGGCCCTTGTTATGAAGAACATGGAAGAGAATATCGGTTCTCAGGCAGCATTTGACTTTGGAAGAGAGATTCCGGTTAAACCGGAGGTTGTTGCGAAGTTTAAACCAGAGACCGTTAAGGGAAGTCAGTTTAAACAGCCGCTTCTTGAGTTCTCAGGCGCATGTGCAGGCTGTGGTGAGACACCGTATGCAAAACTGATTACTCAGCTGTTCGGTGACAGAATGTATATTGCAAATGCAACAGGATGTTCTTCTATCTGGGGTAACTCCTCACCATCTACGCCGTACACAGTGACACCGGAAGGAAAGGGACCGGCTTGGTCAAATTCCTTATTCGAGGACAATGCTGAGTTTGGATATGGTATGCTGCTTGCTCAGAAGGCAATCAGAAAGAGATTAAAAGCCCAGGTTGAAGAGATTGAAAGCTCAGATAAGGCTTCTGAAGAGGTAAAAGCAGCGTGCAGAGAGTATCTTGATACCTTTAACTGCGGTGTATCTAACGGGGATGCTTCAGATAAGCTGGTTGCAGCGTTAGAGGGAATTGACTGTGATATCTGCAGGGATATCGTTAAGAACAAGGACTTCCTCGGCAAGAAATCTCAGTGGGTATTCGGAGGAGACGGCTGGGCTTACGACATCGGCTTCGGCGGTGTTGACCATGTGCTGGCAAGCGGTGAGGACATCAACGTTATGGTATTTGATACAGAGGTTTACTCCAACACAGGCGGACAGTCTTCTAAGGCTACAAAGACCGGTGCAACTGCTCAGTTTGCGGCAGGCGGTAAGGAGACGAAGAAGAAGGATCTTGCAGGTATTGCAATGAGCTATGGTTATGTATATGTTGCTCAGATTGCTATGGGTGCAGACTTTAACCAGACTGTAAAAGCGATTGCAGAGGCAGAGGCATATCCGGGACCGTCACTTATCATTGCTTATGCTCCGTGTATCAATCATGGTATTAAGAAGGGTATGAGCAAGGCACAGACAGAGGAGGAATTGGCAGTTAAGTGCGGATATTGGAACAACTTCCGCTTTAACCCGGCAGCAGAGGGCGCCAAGTTTACACTTGACAGCAAGGAGCCTGCAGGAGACTATCAGGAATTCCTTGACGGCGAGGTTCGTTACAATGCACTTAAGAGAGCAAATCCGGAAAAGGCGGCGAAGCTTTTTGCTAAGAATGAAGAAGAAGCTATGGATAGATACGCATATCTTAAGAAGCTGGTTACTCTGTACGGAGAAGAATAATTAAAAGCGTATTGTTCTGTAAAAGAGAGATAAATTACCGGGGACAGGATAAAACCTGTCCCCGGTTTGTTTTCAGAGAAAGAGCAGCCTCATACACGGACTTGTGTTTCCTGTTTACGCAGGCAGCAGTGTATGGAGATAGGATTTGAGGGGGGAATAGTAAGAGTACGTATTCTTGTCTACCGCCATCTATAACCGCCTTCCTTTGTAAAGAGGAATTGGGAGAGCCCATAATGTGCAGAAACTGCTCTTATATAATAATCTATCAAATTTTCAATGAAAAATCTATCATTTGTTGACAAGTTCCGACAAAAATGTTAAAACTGTACTATGTGAATAATAAAATTTGATAGAGGTGCGGATTTCATCAGTACATAAAGAGCTACAGCAAGGGAAGCTGCTCGTTCTGGAAAGGGGAAGCCGCCGAAGGAGTCTTTATTTCCCGATATGATTCCTGGGACGCAGTCAGAATATGCTGCGGACTGTCACACAGGTGGAGCGCTATCAGAGTATAAGATTTTGTGAGTAGATGATTATGCCATGAATGCGCCGGTAAGCGTTGTTCGTGGCATTTCATTTTGTTATTTGCTGTATGATGCCGGGGGCAGCATGTTTTTTGCTTCCGGCGTACGATTATTACAAGTCAGAAGAAAAGAGGTTTTTGATTATGAAAGGAAAGAAAAAAGCTTTTTGGGGTGCGATGCTGTTTCTCGGTATTCTGGCATGCAGCCAGATAACAGTATTTGCAGCAGATGAGGCAGCGGAATATGTTCCGTCACTGTATGCAACATTCTGGTCTTTGGTGCCTCCGGTTGTAGCCATTGCACTTGCTTTGATCACAAAGGAGGTTTACAGCTCCTTGTTTGTCGGAATTTTGATCGGCGGATTGTTCTATTCAGGATTTGGTTTTGAGCTTACGGTTACACATGTATTCCAGGATGGTATTGTAGGGGTGTTGTCTGACAGCTATAATGTAGGCATTCTTGTATTTTTAGTAGTGCTTGGAATCATGGTATGTATGATGAATAAGGCAGGAGGTTCTGCAGCGTTCGGACGCTGGGCAAGCGAGCATATTAAAAGCCGTGTAGGTGCACAGCTGGCGGCTGTTGCGCTTGGAGTATTGATTTTTATTGATGACTATTTTAACTGTTTGACCGTGGGAAGTGTTATGCGTCCGGTGACAGATAAGCATCATGTATCCCGTGCAAAGCTGTCTTATTTGATCGATGCGACAGCGGCGCCGGTATGTATTATTGCACCGGTGTCATCCTGGGCTGCAGCAGTTTCAGGGCTTGTGGAGGGAGATGGATTTGCCACCTTTATCCGGGCAATTCCATATAACTATTATGCACTTCTTACAATCGTGATGATGATAGCGATGGTTATTCTGAAGGTTGATTACGGTCCGATGAAGCTGCATGAGAGCAACGCTCTGAAAGGAGATCTATATACAACTCCGGACAGGCCTTATGCGAATGCAGAGCAGGATGAGGTGGAAGGAAAGGGCAAGGTTATTGATTTGGCATTTCCGGTTATTGTACTTATCATCTGCTGTGTAATCGGAATGATTTATACAGGCGGCTTCTTTAGCGGAACCGGATTTGTAGAGGCTTTCTCCGCAAGTGATGCGTCAGTAGGCCTGATGCTTGGAAGCTTCTTTGCATTTATTATTACAATTGTATTTTATGTGGCGCGGAAGGTGCTCAGCTTTAGAGAATCTATGGATTGTATTCCGGATGGCTTCAAAGCGATGGTTCCCGCTATATTGATTCTTACGCTTGCGTGGACGTTGAAAGCGATGACAGACAGTCTGGGTGCGGCAGAGTTTGTAGCAGGTGTTATGGATTCGGCAGCAGCAGGCTTTATGAATCTTCTTCCGGCGATTATCTTCCTGGTCGGCTGCTTCCTTGCTTTTGCGACGGGTACCTCCTGGGGAACATTTGGCATCCTGATACCTATCGTGCTGGCAGTATTTTCCGGCAGAAATGAGACGATGATGATTATGTCGGTTTCCGCATGTATGGCAGGTGCTGTGTGCGGCGACCACTGCTCCCCGATTTCCGACACAACAATTATGGCATCGGCAGGTGCACAGTGCAACCATGTCAATCATGTTTCCACACAACTTCCATATGCGGTTACAGTGGCGGCAGTGTCCTTTGTTACATATTTGATAGCAGGCTTTATCCAGAATCCGTTTATCTGTCTGCCGATAGGAATTGTGCTGATGGTAGGGACACTGGTTGTAATAAAGATGGTGGTACAGGATAAATAAGGACTCGAACGATAAAATAAGAGAATAAAATCAGCGGCAGAAAACCGGTATATGGCTTAGAAAAGTCAAATACCGGTTTTTGTTATTATATAAAATATTATATAGAGTACTAAGGTGCAGAAAGCTTTATGTTGACTGCTGACTGTCGATATTTGGTTAATTTATGCTATAATATAGTGTAACGATTTCTTAAGATGAAAGGTATATAGTATGAAGACTTTAATGGATACTGACAGAGCGCTTAAGGAGCATGGGGATATGGTATACCGGATTGCGCTGCTCCATATGAAAAATAAAAGTGATGCAGAGGACGTTTTTCAAGAAGTATTTCTAAGACTGGTCAGATACTGGGACAGGATTGAGAGTGAAGAGCATCTCAGGCGCTGGCTTATACGGGTAACGATGAACTGCTGTAAAAAGCAGTTTGATAATGCATATAGAAGACATACGGTTCCTCTAGAAGAGGGAAGCGGACGGGAACCTACCTGTGAGATGACAAAGGAGGACGACAGCCTGTGGGAATGTGTACAGAATCTGCCGGAGCTTTACCGGGGAGTTGTTCATCTATTTTATTATGAGCAGTATTCTATACGGGAGATTGGGAAAATACTGGAGCTGACGGAGAGCACAGTGAAAACCCGGCTGTCGCGGGCGAGAGATATGCTGAGAGAAAAACTGGAAGCGGAAGGAGGAAGATAACATGAGTAGATTTGATGAAAATCAATATAAAAGAGAAGCAGACAAGATTCATGCACCGCAGGATCTGATAGAGAGGACGCGTGCAGCAATGCAGGCAGAAGAAGCAAAATTTGAGAAAAAGCAGAGAAGGCATTTCGGGAAGGATAAAAGGGTTTCGGGAAAAACACATAGATGGACCGGCTATGTGGCAGCAGCCTTTATTGGACTTCTGGTGGTCGCCGGATATGGAGGATATCGTTATAGGACAGATGATGTTATCCGTATACAGGAGCTGGCAGCTTTTGAGAAGACAGGAGGCAGCTGGGAGCTTGGAATGAGCCTGGGACAGAAAGGGACAGTACTGGAGAAGGAATCAGAAGGAGAATATGACGGCGGGAGATTTCATATAAGCTCTGTTAAAGATAGGGGCGCTGTCCCGAAGGAATTGTGGAAGACAGAAAAAAGCCGGATAAAAGGTGTAGATGCATATATTGGATATGTAAAAGAGGAGTCTGCCTATTATGCTGTATGGGAGGAAGAAGATATTTACTATATCGCGTCTGCAGAGGGCATGACAGAAAAAAATTTTTTAAAAAATTTAAAAAAAAGCATAGATAATCTGTAACCTTTTGATAATCTGGAGGGTATTTATGTCAGAAAGCAAGAATAACGCTGTACAAGTATAACGTTATTTCAGGAGAAATGGAGGATATAAAAATATGAGAAGAAAAAATATGAGGCAGATAACAGGAATCATTCTCATCCTGGCTTTGTTTCTGACAGGATGCCAGGGAGGCGCAGAGAAAGAAAGGAAGAAGGAAGACAGTAGGGAGCGAAGCGGCGAGCTGGTTGAAACTAAAAAGCTTGCCCAGAGTATTCATGAAAAATATGCTGACAGTGAAAAATTCGAATATGGTGAGACAATCCGAGACGTCAAACGGGATGAAAGCCTGGAATTTCAGATGGGCTTTGATATTTTAAATGCCGGCTTCAGCGAGTACACACAGCTTGTTGCAGTGTATCAAGATGCGGCGCTTACCCATAGAGTCGGGACTGATTTTAAGTGGAATGAGCAAAGCCAGGTATTGTCTGTTACTCCTCCCAGAACAGGTGCGGGCGGCATCAGTAATGCCGAGCTTGATGCAGATGTGCCGGGAAATAATCCGGCAGACCAGAGTCTGTTTGATAAGGGAGAGTACAAGGACTGGGGAAATCTTCAGCAATATTATTTGGTACAGTATGTGGATCTGGATAACGGTGAAGCTCTGGAAAAGCCGATTATTACAGTGTTTACGGTAGAACGTGAGCTTAAGGCGTCGCCAAAGGTGTCAATGAGACTTGATGAGGATGGGCTTCCGGTATTTTCCTGGAAGGAAATTGAAGGAGCAGATACCTATTATGTGATGGAGCTGAATTATTCTGAGGACTTAGGCTATACAGGAAGTGGATGGGTGCAGGGAATTACAGAGGAGACAGAATGGAAACCAGAGAAGGCTACGCATCTGAAGACCTTTTCTGTATCCGAGGCAGAGCGCACAGAGGAGTATTATATTGAAAAATACGGAGAAGGCACGGAGCCGGTTTATCGTGAAGACGATCCTTATGTATCTTATTATTGTGTAATCGCTGCTTCAGAGGAAGGAACATCGGCAATCAGTAATACCTTTGACGAAAGAGAGATAGCAAGACGGGTGCCGTACGCAGAGGCGTCAGAGATAAGCAGAGAAAAGGAAGGCTCTGATTATGCAGAAGGCTTTGCCGGTATGCCTTCCTACAAGTGGGTGACGATGTGTGACGGCACCTTAGTACAGAAGCTGATTAACTATGATTTTGAAAATGCGGAGTATGTAAAAGAACAGTGGGGCGAGTACGAAAATGAGGATATGTCTGATTTAAAAACAGTAGAAGTAGAGATTGTCCGTGTTCCTTATGTAATTGACGGAACGGGCTTTGACGGGCTTGTAAAGGTGCAGAATTTTGATGCCGATACCTGGGAAGAAGAATTGCAAGGCATCAGGGAGCGTCAGGAAAAATTAAGAAACCGTGCCGGAACAAAGGAATTAGAGGTTGAGACACAAGAGAAGTCCGAAGAAGAGCAGGAAGCCGAGTCAGAAAAAGCAGGAGAAGAACAGGAAGCTGACACAGACGGAAAGATTTACGGGACAGACTATCCGATCACAGCCAACAGTGCGTTAAGTGAGTATCTTGCAGCCAATATGCTTTCAGGAACCAATATGATTGATCTTAGTGATTTTCCGGAAAGTGCGGACCAGGAATATCTTGTAGATGCATGGATGGAAGCCGTGTACCAGAATCCTATGATACTTGGAGCATCCGGAGCGTCGCTTATGAACCAGGGAAAAACGATGCTGATTCAGTACGACACAGATGCTAAAACTATGGAAGAAAAGCAGAAGGAAATTGCCGATGAGGTAAAGAGAGTCATAGACGAAATTATTGATGAGGATATGTCAGAGCTTGAGAAGGAGCTTGCCATTAACCAGTATCTCTGCGATACGGCAGAATATGATATGAAGGCTCTTGAAAATGCAGAAGAAAATGATTTTGCAGAGGTTGATGAGGAGTATAACGATTCCTTTACTCCATATGGTGTCCTTTTGAACAAAACAGGTGTGTGTGCAAGCTATGCAGGTGCGTTTAAGCTTCTTGCAGATGAGGCGGGATTGGAGTGCATTGTAGTAACCGGAGATCTGGAAGGTGAGCTTCCTCATGCATGGAATAAGGTGAAGATAGACGGAGAATGGCAGATTGTAGACAGTACGAATAATGACAATGAGCTGATTTTCAATGCACTTCTTAATCTTCCTGACAATGTAGCAGGAAAGGTTCTGGTTGAGGATGACAGGTTTGTGCTGGACAGTAAGCTGTCTGACTACGAGGCCCCGAATGACAATAAAGAATATTACAGGCTTCAGGATAAGTTTTATGCAAGAGATGAGATTTCAGTATCTTTAGCACAGGAGTTAAGTAACGGGGATTCTGCGGTTCTCAGGACAGATTACAGCCTGAATGACGGGCAGTTTGAAAAGATTGCCGAGAGTGTTCTTGAGCAGTACGGAGGAGATGAGCTTTATGGATATTACTGGATGGGTGTTATCTATCTGACAAAGGAATAGGCAGTGTCTTATATAATGTGAGCCTGACTGTGTGATTGCAGTTTACAAGGTCGGGATCCTTTTATACAGATATATTTTCATGTTTCTGCTGCAGCTCCTATTTTAGTCTGCGAACGAAAATTCCTGCTTCAATCAAGACAGAAAAGATGTTATAATGCAATAAGCGGAAAGCAAACCGGGAATAATGAAAACAAAAACAGCGAGACTGAAAGGAGATATAAGGATTTCGATGAGTGTAAAGGATTTAAAAAGCTATGAGTTAGTGAAAGAGGAGGAGCTTGACGGCATTAAAAGCCGGGGATATCTTTTCAGACATAAAAAAAGCGGAGCCCGCATTGTGCTGGTGGAAAATGAGGACAACAATAAGGTATTCAGCATCGGTTTCCGGACGCCGCCCAGTGACAGCACAGGAGTTCCACATATTATGGAGCATTCTCTCCTGTGCGGCTCAAAGAATTTTCCGACGAAGGATCCGTTCGTAGAGCTGGTAAAAGGGTCGCTGAATACATTTCTAAATGCAATGACCTATCCCGATAAGACTGTGTATCCTGTGGCGAGCTGCAACGACAAGGATTTTCAGAATCTGATGCATGTATATATGGATGCAGTGCTGTACCCGAATATTTATAAGCATGATGAGATTTTCAGGCAGGAGGGGTGGAGCTATCACCTAGAATCCGCCGAGGATGAGCTTACCTATAACGGAGTTGTATATAATGAGATGAAGGGCGCTTTCTCATCTCCGGATGGAGTACTGGACAGGGTGGTGCTCAACACGCTGTTTCCGGATACCTCCTATGCCAATGAATCCGGCGGGGATCCGGAGGAGATTCCAAACCTCACCTATGAAGAGTTTTTAGATTTCCACCGAAAATACTACCACCCGTCAAACAGCTATATCTATCTGTATGGGGATATGGATATGGAAGAGAAGCTTATCTGGCTTGACGAGGAATATTTGTGCCGATATGATACAGCAGAGATAGATTCTGAGATTCGGTTTCAGAAGCCTTTTGATGCAGTAAAGGAGCTGGAAATTCCTTATTCTATTGCAAGTGATGAGCCGGAGGAGGAGAATACGTATCTTTCCTACAGTAAGGTAATCGGGACAAGTCTGGATAAGGAGCTGTATCTGGCTTTCGAGATATTGGATTATGCACTTCTTTCTGCACCGGGTGCTCCTCTAAAAAAAGCCTTGACAGATGCCGGGATTGGAAAAGATATCACGGGTTCCTATGATAATGGCATCTATCAGCCTATTTTTTCTGTTATTGCTAAAAATGCAGATGCAGGTCAGAAGGAAGCCTTTGTAAGTCTGATTGAAGAGGTGTTGGCCGGGATTGTAAAAAAAGGTATGGATAAGAGGGCGCTTGAGGCGGGAATCAATTATGAGGAGTTCCGTTACCGCGAGGCTGATTTCGGCAGCTATCCGAAGGGGCTTATGTACGGGCTTCAGATGATGGACAGCTGGCTTTATGATGATGAACAGCCGTTCCTTCATATCAACGCTCTGGAAACCTTTGATTTTCTGAGAAAACAGATAGAGACCGGATATTATGAGGAGCTGATTCAGAAATATCTGCTGGATAATACACATGGAGCAATTGTAGTTGTAAAGCCGGAGAAGGGCCGGACCGCGCGTCTGGATGCAGAGCTTGCAGCGAAGCTTCAGAAGTATAAGGAAGGCTTAAGTGAGGAAGAGATAGCGGAAATCACGGCAAAGACAAAGAAGCTTGAAGAGTATCAGTCTGCACCGGAAAGCGAGGAGGACTTGAATCGTATTCCGGTACTGGCAAGAGAGGATATTTCCAGAGAGATTATGCCGATTATCAATGAGGAGATGGAATTTTCAAAAGTTCCGGCTGTTTTTCATGAGATTGAGACAAACGGGATCGGATATGTGGACGTGATGTTTGATTTGTCAGGGGTACCGGAGGAAGAGCTTCCCTATGTAGGGATTCTTTATGCAGTGCTGGGTATGATAGATACCAGGAACTACGATTACGGAGAATTGTTTAACGAGATCAATATGCACACAGGCGGAATTGCCGCTTCATTGGAGCTTTATACAGATGTAACAAGGGTATGTCAGAAGGAGTTTAAGGCAACATTTGAGATAAAAGGTAAGGCTTTATATCCGAAGCTTTACAAAACCTTTGAGATGATGGGAGAGATACTGACTGCTTCCAAATTAGATGATACGAAGCGGATTAAGGAAATTCTGGAGATGAGTAAGTCAAGGCTGCTTATGAGATTCCAGACCTCCGGACATACGACGGCTGCTCTTCGAGCGCTTTCCTATGCGTCTCCGGCGGCAAAATTCAAGGATATGACAGGAGGTATTTCCTTTTATGAGAAAATTTCGGAGCTTATCCGGGATTTTGATGAGAGGAAGGAAACAGTTGCGAGGATACTCTATAAGCTGTCAAAACAAATTTTCCGGGCGGACAATATGATGATCAGCTACACGGCGTCGAAGGAGGGTCTGGAAGGATTTGCCGGATTGGTGGAGAGACTCAAGAAGGAACTCTATACCGAGGCAGTGGAGGAGATACCGTGTGTTATCCACTGTGAGAAAAAAAATGAAGGCTTTAAGACAGCGTCGAAGGTTCAGTATGTGGCGCGTGCAGGAAATTTCATAGAGCATGGTGTCTCTTATACAGGAGCACTTCATATATTAAAAGTTATCTTAAGCTATGATTATTTGTGGCAGAATATCCGTGTGAAAGGCGGGGCTTATGGATGTATGAGCAGTTTTACAAGAATAGGAGACGGTTACTTTGTATCCTACCGGGATCCAAACCTGGCACGGACAAATGAGATCTATGAAGGCGTCGTAGAATATCTTAAGAATTTTACTGTAAGTGAGCGTGACATGACGAAATATATTATCGGAACTATGAGCAGTCTTGATGCTCCGATGAATCCTTCTGCAAAAGGAGAGCGTTCCAAATTTCTCTATATGAATAAGGTTAGTGAGGAGATGCTCCTCAGAGAACGTGCCCAGGTGCTGGATGCAGGCCAGCAGGATATCCGCGATCTGTACCGTGTGGCTGAGGCCGTGCTTGCTGCGGATCAATTCTGTGTAATCGGAAGTGAGGAAAAGATCGAAGAGGATAAAGCTTTGTTCCGCACCGTAAAGGGATTTTAAAACAGGGAGAGGGAAGATGAAAAAGGATTTTAAGTCAGGCTTTGTAACACTGATCGGACGGCCGA
Organism: uncultured Lachnospiraceae bacterium; assembly: GCA_946558465.1. Classification (GTDB taxonomy): domain Bacteria; phylum Bacillota; class Clostridia; order Lachnospirales; family Lachnospiraceae; genus CAPEBR01. The sequence continues at coordinate 141,900 of CAMNTM010000002.1, read as the reverse complement.
ATGTGGGGAAGTCTACACTTATGAATTATCTGATCGGACAGAAGATTGCCATTACGTCAAATAAGCCTCAGACTACGAGAAACCGCATTCAGACTGTGTTCACTACAGAAGAAGGACAGATTATATTTGTGGATACACCGGGGATTCATAAGGCGAAGAATAAGCTGGGCGAATATATGGTAAATGCAGCGGAGCGCTCACTCAATGAGGTGGATGTGGTGCTTTGGCTTGTAGAGCCGGTTACCTTTATCGGAGCCGGGGAGCAGCATATTGTGAAGCAGTTAGGAAAAGTAAAGACGCCGGTTATTCTCGTTATCAACAAGACGGACAGTGTGAAGACGGAAGAGGTGGTCCGGGCAATTACTGCTTATAAGGATTTGTATCATTTTGCAGAGATTGTGCCTGTATCAGCCCGCAGCGGCGATAATACGGATGAGCTTCTGAAGGTTATTATGAAGTACCTGCCTTACGGCCCGCAGTTTTATGATAATGAAATGGTGACGGACCAGCCGGAACGCCAGATTGTGGCGGAACTTATCAGGGAAAAGGCGCTTCATTCGCTGAATGAGGAGATTCCTCATGGTATTGCAGTTGTGATAGACCGGATGAAAATGCATAAAAAAATAATGCATATAGATGCTACTATAATCTGCGAGCGGGATTCGCACAAGGGGATAATTATTGGAAAACAAGGAAATATGTTGAAAAAAATCGGAAGCACTGCCCGGTATGAAATTGAGAAAATGCTGGATGTCCAGGTAAATCTTAAGCTTTGGGTAAAAGTGAAAAAGGATTGGAGAGACAGTGAATTTTTGATGAAAAATTTTGGATACCGGGAAGAAGAATAAAAAGCAGGTACTATGGGAGAACCTAAAATTATAACAGACGATGAGGTGATCCTATGGAAGAAAAGTACTGGAAGCAGTTTTTAAAGACAGGAAAGATTGCGGACTATCTTTATTACAAAGGCATGCAGATATGCAGCCAGGTAATAGAAGTCTATGAAGGGGAAAGAGCCCATGAATCAGATTACAGTAACCGGCATGGTGCTGTCGGCGGCACCTGCCGGGGAGTATGACAAGCGGGTTGTGATTGTCACAAAGGAGCGCGGAAAGATTGCGGCATTTGCCAGGGGTGCAAGAAAGCCGAACAGCGCACTTCTGGGAGTGACGAATCCATTTTCATTCGGAGTATTTAAAGTTTATGAGGGGCGGACATCCTATACGTTGATGTCGGCCTCTATTTCCAATTATTTTTCTGAGCTCCGTTCCGATATGGAGGGAGCATATTATGGATTTTATTTTATGGACCTTGCAGGCTACTATGCCAGAGAGGCGGCTGACGAGACGGAGTTGTTAAAGCTCTTATACCAGACGATGCGTGCACTTACAAGCCCGAAGCTGTCCAACCGCCTGGTCCGGTACATATATGAACTAAGGCTCATCTGTATCAATGGAGAGGGGCCTCAGATGTTTGAATGTGTCCGGTGCGGGGACAGAGAAAAAGAGAAGGTATTTAGTATAAAAAAGGGAGGATTGGTATGCCGGGAGTGTCTGGGGCATATAGACGGCGGTCTTTTGCTTCTTCCTTCAACTTTGTATGCTATGCAGTATATTATTGCCTCTCCGGTAGAAAAGCTCTATACGTTTGCGCTTACAGATGAAGTGTTGGAGCAGCTGGGAGATGTCGTGAGAGCATATCTGGAACAATATGTAGATAAAAGGTTTAAATCTCAGGAAATACTGGAGATGATGATATAGAGCTTTTTACTCACAGCAGTTTACAAACTGATGGAAAAAGCTTGAAAAGCAGGTCGGTTGCCTGTATAATAATTAACATTATCAAGCATAGAAGGAGATGTGATGAGGATATGGTAGAGAAAACAATGGAAAAAATTGTGGCACTTGCGAAGTCAAGAGGATTTGTATATCCGGGGTCTGAGATCTACGGCGGACTTGCAAATACATGGGATTATGGAAATCTTGGTGTAGAGCTTAAGAATAATGTCAAGAAAGCATGGTGGCAGAAGTTTGTACAGGAGTCCCCTTATAATGTGGGCGTAGACTGTGCAATTCTTATGAATCCGCAGACATGGGTGGCAAGCGGACACCTGGGCGGATTCAGCGATCCTTTGATGGATTGTAAGGAATGCCACGAGCGTTTTCGTGCGGACAAGATGATTGAGGACTATGCAAAGGAGCATGGGCTTGATATCGGTGATACGATCGACGGATGGAGCCACGAGCAGATGGAGGCGTATATTAAAGAGCACAATATACCATGTCCGACATGCGGGGCACATGAATTTACAGAGATCCGAGAATTCAACTTGATGTTCAAGACCTTTCAGGGAGTTACAGAGGATGCGAAGAATACAGTTTATTTGAGACCGGAGACGGCACAGGGTATCTTCGTTAATTTCAAGAATGTACAGCGTACTTCCAGAAAGAAGATTCCGTTCGGTATCTGCCAGATCGGAAAGTCCTTCCGTAATGAGATTACACCGGGCAACTTTACCTTCCGTACGAGAGAATTCGAGCAGATGGAGCTGGAGTTCTTCTGTGAGCCGGATACAGACCTTGAATGGTTCGCATATTGGAAGCAGTTCTGTCTTGACTGGCTGAAGGCACTGGGACTTTCAGAGGAAGAGGTGCGTTACCGTGATCATACGCCGGAGGAGCTGAGCCACTACAGCAAGGCTACTACAGATGTGGAATTTTTGTTCCCGTTCGGCTGGGGTGAGCTGTGGGGCATTGCGGACAGAACAGACTTTGACCTGACTCAGCATATTAACACATCAAAACAGGATTTAAGCTATTTTGACGATGAGAAGAAGGAAAAATATGTTCCATATGTAATCGAGCCGTCTCTTGGAGCTGACCGTATGGTACTTGCATTCCTTTGCAGCGCGTATGATGAGGAAGAGCTTGAGGGCGGAGACAAGAGAACCGTGCTTCGCTTCCACCCGGCACTTGCACCGGTTAAGATCGGTGTGCTTCCGCTTTCTAAAAAGCTGAACGAAGGTGCCGAGAAGGTATATGCACAGCTTTCTAAGAAGTATAACTGTGAATTTGATGAGCGGGGAAATATCGGCAAGCGTTACCGCCGTCAGGATGAGATCGGTACACCGTTCTGTGTAACCTATGATTTTGATTCTGAGGAGGACGGAGCAGTGACTGTCCGCGACCGTGATACGATGGAGCAGGAAAGAGTTAAAATTGAAGACCTGAACGCGTATTTTGAGAAAAAATTTGAGTGGTAGAAATAGATGTATATGAAGTACCGCCGGTAGATTTATCTATCGGCGGTATATTTTATGTGTGACTGGCGGCACACGGTTTAATGAATCGGGAGTATGAGGGAGAGGAAAGGGTGCTGTTAGGATTTTAATTCACTCAGATACCGATATACACTTGCAGCTGAGCAGTGCAGATTTTTCGCTGCATATGAGACAGCACCCTTCAATCTGAAAAACCCAAGCTCTTTAAGGTTTTTAATAATAATTATAAGATATTATAAAATCAAAATATTAACTCAAATTGTCAACGTCTACATTGATATTTTCAGAGGTACGCCGTTGTTGACGCAGATGTTTTTTATTTATTATGGTCTGGCACAGATATTTTCTGTTTTCAGGGATATGAGTCCGCTTCAGGCTTCAATTTTAGTATTGGCATTAAATGCTTCTGCATATACGACGGAAAATATGCGTTCTGCTTTGGAGTCGGTTTCAAAAGGGCAGACAGAAGCAGGCCTTGCTGTAGGTATGACGAATCTGCAGGTTATGCGTCATATTATTCTGCCGCAGGCGGCGAAGGTTGCAGTACCGGTATTGGCGAATGATTTTATAGCGTTATTAAAGAATTCATCTATGGCCTATACACTTGGTGTCAGAGAAATTATGGGACAGGCATCTCTGGTGGGAAATGCAGGTTTCAAGTTTTTTGAAGCATATCTGGATGCATTTGTTATTTATTTCTGTCTGTCAAAGATTATAGGGATAGGACAAAAGGCATTGGAAAAACATTTCGGCCGGCAAGGAGCGGCAAAATAAGATGATAAAGATAAGAGGACTGAAAAAGAGTTTTGGTGGTTTAAATGTATTAAAAGATGTTAATCTGGATGTAAATCAGGGAGAGGTGGCCGCAGTTATCGGACCGTCGGGGACAGGAAAATCAACGCTTCTTCGCTGTGTGAACTATCTGGAGGTACCAGACGAGGGGGTCATTCGTATAGGAGATGTGGAGATTGATGCAGCAAAACATCACAAAAAGGATATTTATGCATTGAGAAAACAGAGCGCGATGATTTTTCAAAGTTTTAATCTGTTTAACAATAAAACGATTCTGGATAATGTAGCGCTTGCACTAGAGGTTGTCCAGAAGAAAAATAAGAAGCAGGCGAGACAGGAGGCAGTAGAAATTCTGAAGAAGGTTGGTCTGGATGATAAGGCCGGCGCGTATCCTTCTACACTGTCCGGCGGGCAGCAGCAGCGGGTAGCCATCGGGCGGGCAATGATACTGAATCCGAAGGTATTATTATTTGACGAGCCTACAAGCGCTTTAGATCCATATTTAGTGGGAGAGGTTCTGGCTGTCATTAAGGGCATTGTAAAAGAGCATAATACTACCATGCTGATTGTCACTCACGAGATGGAGTTTGCAAAGGAGGCGGCGGACAGAGTGATATTTATGGATGAAGGCTGCATTGTCGAAGAAGGGACTCCCCGGCAGATATTTGAGAATCCAAAGGAAGAAAAAACAAGACAGTTTTTGGCACACAGCTTGAATAAAGAATAAAACAGGTGATTGAGAATGAATCTTATACATAATTTTGACGAGCCGGTGAATCGTGTCGGCAGTGGCAGTGAAAAGTGGGATTTAGAAGGAGAAGGAGGAAGTCTCCTTCCACTTAGTGTTGCGGATACAGACTTTAAGGCCCCGCAGCCGGTGATTGAAACGGTTATGAAGAAAGCAGATTTTGGCGTGTATGGTTATGGTGCATTTCCACAGGAGCGGTTTTCCAAAGCTGTCGCAGGATGGTACAGGAAACGTTATGGTTATGATTTGAAACCGGAGGTAATCTGCCGTAGCCAGAACTCCTTAAGAGGTTTGCAGATTGGGGTGTCAGGTTAAATGACGGCAGCCGGTATGGTGAAGCGGGAAATGGATTTGTACGTCTTAACATTGCGACACAGACAAAGATATTGGAACAGGCATTGGAAAGAATAAAAAATGGCTATGAACAGTGGAAAATACATTAGCGTGAGTAGATAAAATCCTTAGCCGAAGGCGGCTGCAGCTTTTAAAGAACGAAGCGGCAGGCGCTTTTTCAAATTCTCCCCCGAAATCCATTGTGAAAGCACTGAAGGAGTGTTATAATGGCGACGATGATGTTATATTTTCCGAGCGGAAAAGGTATCGTCCAGAGAGGACAAAGAATGTTGATAACAGGAGGAAAGCCAAATGAGTGAAAAAAAAGCTGGGAAGATGTGGGCTCTTGTAAAGGAGAAACCCGAAGAGGGCTTATGGATGAAGCAGGTCCCGATTCCGGAGGTGGGTCCGAATGATGTAAAGATTAAGATCCACAAGACGGCAATCTGTGGAACGGATGTGCATATTTACCAGTGGAATGAGTGGGCACAGCATACGATTCCGGTGGGACTTACAGCCGGACATGAGTATGTAGGAGAGGTTGTGGAGACAGGAGAAGGCGTCCGGGGATTCAAGATTGGGGATTTGGTATCTGGAGAAGGGCATATTACATGCGGGAAATGTAGAAATTGTCTGGAGGGACACAAGGAGAACTGTAAGGAAGCAAAGGGTGTCGGTGTAAACCGGAATGGAGCTTTTGCAGAGTATCTCGTAATTCCGTCTTCGAACGTATGGCCCTGCAATCCAAATATTCCCGAAGAGATGTATGCAATTTTTGATCCGTTTGGGAATGCGACGCACACGGCGCTCTCGTATGAGATGCTGGGAGAGGATGTGCTGGTTGCAGGAGCAGGACCGATTGGCTGTATGGCAGCAGCTATCGCAAAATTTTCAGGGGCAAGACATGTGGTAGTTACAGATTTGAATCCGTATCGTCTGGACCTTGCGAAGAAGCTCGGGGCGACAAGGACCGTGAATCTGAAGGAAGAAAAGCTTACAGATGTAATGAAGGATATCGGTATGACAGAAGGGTTTGACGTAGGACTTGAGATGTCCGGATCTCAGGCAGGACTCCGTGACATGATACATAATATGAAGCATGGAGGAAATATTGCGCTTCTTGGGCTTCAGAGAACAGATGCTGTAGTGGATTTGGAGACTGTAATCTTTAACGGACTGAATATCCGGGGAATCTATGGAAGAAAGGTATGGGATACCTGGTATAAGATGTCGACAATGGTGCAGGCAGGACTTGATATATCAGCTATTATCACACATCATTTTGATATCAGAGACTATGAGAAGGGCTTTGAGGCAATGATTTCCGGTCAGTCAGGAAAAGTGATTTTGGATTGGGCGCATATCAATGACTAATACTCTGTTTTGACGCAGAGAGTGGAAGTAAACAAAGCTTTTGGCATGTATAAAAATATGAGAAAGAAGGAAAATAAAGAAATGGCACGTAAGGATGATATATTGAGTATTTATACAAAGGAAGTTGAGGATATTAAGGAGGCAGGTCTTTTTAAAGGAGAAGCGCCTTTCGTATCTCCGCAGGGAGCCAGAGTAAAGATGGAAGATGGAAGAGAGCTTCTGTGTATGTGTGCGAATAATTATCTTGGACTTGGAGACAGTCCGCGTCTGATTGAGGCGGCAAAGAGAACCTATGATGAAAAGGGCTTTGGAGTAGCTTCTGTACGTTTTATCTGCGGAACACAGGATATTCATAAGAGGCTGGAGAAGAAGATTTCTGATTTCCTGGGAACAGATGATACGATTCTATATTCTTCCTGCTTTGATGCAAACGGGGGTCTGTTTGAGACGATTTTGACGGCGGAGGATGCAGTCATCAGCGATGAGCTGAATCATGCGTCCATCATAGATGGTGTGCGTTTGTGTAAAGCAAAGCGCTTCCGTTATAAGAATAACAACATGGAAGATCTGGAGGCGAAGCTTAAAGAGGCGGATGAAGCAGGGGCAAGAATTAAACTGATTGCGACAGACGGTGTGTTTTCTATGGACGGAATTATCTGTAACCTGAAGGGCGTATGTGATCTGGCAGATAAGTACCACGCATTGGTGATGGTAGATGACAGCCACGCTGTTGGATTTGTCGGAAAGACCGGACGGGGAACCCCGGAGCACTGTGGTGTCCAGGGAAGAGTTGACATCATTACCGGAACGCTTGGCAAGGCTCTGGGAGGAGCGTCCGGCGGATATACCTCCGGACGTAAGGAGATCATTGACCTGCTGCGTCAGAGGAGCCGCCCGTATTTGTTTTCCAATTCACTTGCGCCGGCGATTGCAGGAGCAAGCATTGAGCTCTTTGATATGCTGGATGAAAGTACAGAGCTTAGGGATCATCTGGAGGAGGTTACTGCATATTACCGGAAGGAGCTGGTGGACAACGGGTTTGACATTATTCCGGGAACTCATCCATGTGTACCGGTTATGCTGTATGACGAGAAGACTGCAGCAGAATTTGCGAAGCGCATGATGGAGAAGGGTGTGTATGTTGTGGCATTTTCTTATCCGGTCGTACCGAAGGGAAAGGCAAGAATCCGCACACAGGTATGCGCAGGACACACAAAGGAAGATATTGACTTTATTGTGAAATGCTTCAAGGAAGTAAGGGAAGAAATGAAATAACACCGGAGCCCAGAATACGCAGCAATCGGTGTATCATGATGCAAAGGCAGTATAATGAGAAGAAAAATGATAGGGAGGACGAAGCTTATGGAGCACAAAAATTTATGGAACACTTATAATGAAGTACAATTAAGGGAGCTTGAAAGTACAGCGTTAAAGTACAGAGAGTGTCTGGATGAGGGGAAGACTGAACGTGAGTGCGTGAGAAAAAGTATTGCTCTTGCTGAGGAAGCCGGATATCAGGATATGAAAAAGCTGATTGGAAGCGGTTATCAGATTCAGCCGGGAGATAAGCTGTATATGGACTATATGGAAAAGGCTCTGATTCTTTTTCATGCCGGACAGGCACCGATTGAGCAGGGCATGAATATTTTGGGAGCTCATATAGATTCACCCCGTCTCGATATAAAGCAGAATCCATTATATGAAGCAGCTGAAATTGCGTATCTGGATACTCACTATTATGGGGGAATTAAGAAATATCAGTGGCTTACAATACCGCTTGCGCTTCATGGAATAATCGTGAAAAAGGATGGGACGAAAATAGACATCCATATAGGAGAAGAAGAGGAACAGCCGGTGTTTGTAATAACAGACCTTCTTCCCCATCTTGATTCTGAGCAGGGGAAGAAAACCGCCAAAGAGTTTATCGAAGGAGAGAAACTGGATCTTTTGATCGGAAACCGTCCGGCAGAGGGAGAAGAAAAGGAAGCAGCAAAGGACTATGTTCTGAAGCTTCTGAAGGAAGAGTACGGTATTGAGGAAGAGGATTTTCTCTCTGCGGAGCTTGAGATTGTGCCGGCAGGAAAGGCCAGAGAGTCCGGGCTGGACAGAAGTATGATCCTGGCTTATGGGCAGGACGACAGAGTGTGTGCATTTACCTCTCTCTTTGCGATACTAAAGGAGCAGGATATATCCAGAACAGCCTGTTGTGTTTTGGTAGACAAGGAAGAGATTGGAAGCGTGGGGGCAAGCGGAATGCAGTCCAGATTTTTCGAAAATACTTTGGCAGAATATATTGCGATGACAGGAGAATATAGTGATCTTGTACTGAGACGTGCCCTTGCAAATTCAAAGATGCTCTCCTCAGATGTAAGCGCTGCCTATGATCCGATGTACGAGAGTGTATACGAGAAGAAGAATGCCGCATATCTGGCACATGGCCTTGTATTTAACAAATATACAGGGTCAAGGGGAAAAAATGGTTCGAATGATGCAAATCCGGAATATATAGCAAGTCTGAGGAAGATTTTTGCAGATGCGGATGTGAATTTCCAGACTGCAGAGCTTGGAAAGATTGATGCAGGCGGCGGCGGAACAATCGCCTATATTATGGCAGATTACGGTATGGAGGTCATTGACAGCGGAGTGGCGGTGTTATCTATGCATGCACCGTGGGAACTGACAAGTAAAGCAGATGTGTATGAGGCTGTGAGAGGATATCGTGCATTTTTAAGAGCAGAGTTTTAATGCTTAGAGGATAGAGAAAACGAGAATTGTAAGGGTAGGCAAAGCTTTTGCAGTTCTCGTTTTTTAAGGATAATCTTGTGTTTAATGCTGTTTTATGAAAAATACTGTGAAAATATATACCGTGCTCAAGGAGAGGTAAATAAATGAACGAAGAAAAGAAAAAGCGCCTAAGTTCAATGACATTTGGAAAGCGTCTGGAATATTTTTGGATGTATTATAAAGGCTGGCTTGCTGCTGCGGTCCTTGCAGTCGGCATCATCTGTGCAGGAATCAGTATGCATCAGGGAAGAAATACGAAGGTTGCTTTAAATATTGTTGCGGCAGGCGGAGACGCCCGGACAGGAGAGTGGCTCAGGGAAGATTTTATCAGCAGTGCCGGCATCGGGAAGGAAGAAGGGGAAGTCAGAGTGAAGGCCGGCATTCCGGAAAATAACGAGAATATGACGACAAAAACCGCACTTACCGCGCTTATGGGTGCAGAGGCGGTAGATGTGCTGGTCTGTACAGAAAAGATTTACGAGGACTATCATGAACAGGAGGGTTTTCTCAGTATAGAAGATATTCTGGGTGAGAAGGGTGAACCGGAGGATGCAGTTGTTCTTGAAGAGGACAACATTCTGACAGAAGAAGGTAATCTTGGGTATGAAAAAGTATATGTGGCGGTGCCGGTAAATTGTCAGAATAAAGAGATGGCAGCCAGATTCATAGAGTATCTGAAGGAGCGTTAAATTTTCGTTGAATTTAACGGGAAATTGCGGGAAATCAAGGCAAAAATCTATCGGGAAATACTTGACGAATACTGGCAAAAACAGTAAAATGTTATGTGCGACTTAGAAAAATATATAGTTTTTAGGAGGTCATGACAAATGGCAAAATGGGTTTATATGTTCACGGAAGGTAATGCAACCATGAGAAACCTTCTTGGCGGTAAAGGCGCGAACCTTGCCGAGATGACAAGCTTAGGTCTTCCGGTGCCGCAGGGCTTTACGATTACAACTGAGGCCTGCACACAGTATTATGAGGACGGAAGAACAATTAATGACGAGATCATGGATCAGATCATGGAAGCCGTTACAAAGATGGAGGCTATTACAGAGAAGAAATTTGGCGATAAAGAAAATCCGCTTCTTGTTTCTGTTCGTTCCGGTGCAAGAGCGTCTATGCCGGGTATGATGGATACAATTCTTAACCTCGGCCTGAATGAGGATGTTGTTGAGGTGCTGGCAGAGAAATCCGGTAATCCGCGCTGGGCATGGGACTGCTACAGAAGATTTATCCAGATGTACTCTGATGTAGTTATGGAAGTCGGTAAAAAATATTTTGAAGAACTGATTGACAAGATGAAAGAGGAAAAGGGCGTTAAGCAGGATGTTGAGCTTACAGCAGAAGATTTAAAGGAGCTTGCAGGTCAGTTCAAGGCAGAGTATAAGGAAAAGATCGGACAGGATTTTCCGGCTGACCCGAAGGAGCAGCTGATGGGCGCAATTAAAGCCGTGTTCCGTTCATGGGACAACCCAAGAGCCAATGTATACCGTCGTGACAACGATATCCCGTATTCATGGGGAACAGCTGTAAATGTGCAGTCTATGGCATTTGGTAATATGGGTGATGACTGTGGTACAGGAGTTGCATTTACCCGTGACCCGGCTACTGGAGAGAACGGGCTGTTTGGCGAATTCCTTACCAATGCACAGGGTGAGGACGTAGTTGCAGGTGTCCGCACGCCGATGCACATTTCCGAGATGGAACAGAAATTCCCAGAAGCATTTGTTCAGTTTAAGAAGGTGTGTGAAACACTTGAGAAGCACTATAGAGATATGCAGGACATGGAGTTTACAGTAGAGCATGGAAAGCTCTTCATGCTGCAGACACGTAACGGCAAGAGAACTGCTCAGGCTGCTCTTAAGATTGCATGTGACTTGGTAGATGAAGGCATGAGAACGGAGGAAGAGGCTGTTGCAATGATTGATCCCCGTAACCTTGATACACTGCTTCATCCGCAGTTTGATGCCGCAGCGCTTAAGGCGGCTGCACCGCTTGGAAAAGGACTTGGAGCATCTCCGGGAGCTGCATGCGGTAAGGTTGTATTTACAGCAGAGGATGCAGTAGAATGGCATGCAAGGGGCGAGAAGGTAGTGCTGGTTCGTCTTGAGACCTCACCGGAGGATATTACAGGTATGAAATCTTCACAGGGTATTCTGACAGTCCGCGGCGGTATGACCTCTCACGCTGCTGTTGTTGCACGCGGAATGGGTACATGCTGTGTATCTGGATGCGGCGACATCGCTATGGACGAGGAGAATAAAAAGTTTACTCTGGCAGGAAAGGAATTCCACGAAGGAGACGCGATCTCTATTGATGGAACAACAGGAAATATTTACGAGGGAATCATTCCTACCGTTGATGCTCAGATTGCCGGTGAGTTTGGAAGAATCATGGCATGGGCAGACAAATACAGAAGGTTAAAGGTTCGTACAAATGCAGATACACCGGCAGATGCGAAGAAAGCAGTTGAGCTTGGTGCAGAAGGTATCGGTCTCTGCCGTACAGAGCATATGTTCTTTGAGGAAGAAAGAATTGCTGCTTTCCGTGAAATGATCTGTTCCGATACTGTAGAGGAAAGAGAAGCGGCGCTTGAGAAGATTCTGCCGTATCAGCAGGGTGACTTTGAGGCTCTTTATACAGCACTGGAAGGCAATCCGGTTACGATTCGTTTCCTTGATCCGCCGCTTCATGAGTTTGTTCCTACAGAAGAAGAGGATATTAAGAAGCTGGCTGATACACAGGGCAAGACTGTAGAGGAGATTAAGACACTGATTGATTCTCTTCATGAGTTTAACCCGATGATGGGACACCGCGGATGCCGTCTTGCGGTTACTTATCCGGAGATTGCAAAGATGCAGACAAAGGCTGTTATTCGTGCAGCACTTAATGTGAAGAAGGCTCATCCGGACTGGGCAATCAAGCCGGAGATTATGATCCCGCTTATCGGCGATATCAAAGAATTGAAATACGTTAAGAAGTTTGTTGTTGAGACTGCAGATGCAGAGATCGAAGGATCTGGTATCGAGCTTGAGTACGAGGTTGGTACGATGATTGAGATTCCGAGAGCTGCTCTTACGGCAGACGAGATTGCAAAAGAGGCTGACTTCTTCTGCTTCGGTACAAATGACTTGACTCAGATGACATTCGGTTTCTCACGTGACGATGCGGGCAAGTTCCTGGAAGGCTACTATGATGCAAAGATTTACGAGAATGACCCGTTTGCTAAGCTTGACCAGACAGGTGTCGGAAAACTTATGGAGACTGCTATTAAGTTAGGCAAGCCGGTGAATCCGAAGCTTCATATCGGTATCTGCGGCGAGCACGGCGGTGATCCGAGCTCAGTAGAGTTCTGTAACAATATTGGTCTGGACTATGTATCCTGTTCACCATTCCGTGTACCGATTGCAAGACTTGCTGCAGCACAGGCGGCTATCGCTAATAGGTAGGAGTGTTTATCGGTCTTGATTAAAAATTAAATTACAATAAGCGTATCATTCGAAGTAGTGATACGCTTATTTTTTGCCTGAATTGTACCTTGAATTGGGATTTCTATATATAGCAGGCCGCATTATAAAAAGCTGATGCAGTAAACACTTTTGCATCAACTTTTTCCACTATTATTATACCACAAAAATATTCCAAATAAAAGGCTATTCCTGTTTTCACCAGGATGCTATAATCGTTTTCGTTATAGTGCAGCTAGATTTCAATTATAAAATGCAGGAGGGAAACTTATGGATAAAAACTGGATGCTTTTATTACAATATCAGAATCAGCTGGCAAAGGTGATGGAAACAAATCAGACAGCACAAAAATACGGACTAGCACTAAGTGAAAGGGATGCAGAGCTGATTTTAGAGTCACACGGCAATGTACTGCGGGAACAGAGAAGGATAGAGTTTGGAGAGGGAATTGTATCGAAGATTATTTATGAATTCTGTGATTCTGATTTTATGAATTCACATAACTATGTGGAGACGATTATCCGTCTGCAGGAAATATTTTATTTATATAAAAATGAAACGATGGATGAGCTTAACGATGATGAGCTTCTTCATTTTATGCGTGAACAATTTGAGGAAGTATGCTTTGGCGATCTGGAATATCTGGAGGGAACATGTCTTAATATCTTCTCTCAGGCAGTGCGGGCCGGTTATACAGGATATAAAGCTGCACAAGGGCGGGGAATATATTCTGAGTTTGACGAGGTGCAAAGATGGGATAGAGAGCTGTATTTGGAAGTCTTAAAAGAACTTTGCTAGGAGGTAGAGACTTATGTTTATTGATTATAAGATGGAAGAGCTGCTTCCTGTTGTAGGAAAGCTGGCGAACGAATATACTGGTTTTGAAAACAGCTCGGTTACATATGAAAAGGCAAGGCAGCTGATGGAGGCTGTGCTCTATTGTATTCATGAGCTGGATTTGTCCGGAAAAGAGAGAGGCGTGAGTGTACAAAGAATTTCGGCACAGGAGGCATACGATATTGGCTTTATCTGTGTCAGAGAAAAAGTGAAAAGGGCGCTGGATTTGTATAATAAGCTTCTGACGGGGTTCAGCTGATATAGAAACCGGTGTCTGTATGATACCTTTGTAAAAGGAATTCCAGAGTTTTTTAAATGGTATGATATAAGGTTTGAGCCGCAAAGCACAATTCTGACATTGGATTATCCGGTTTTGAAGGATCTGTCTGGATATACAGGAATAGACAAAATATATGAATTTATAAAATGTATCGAGTTCGAACAGCAATTTTTAAACAGGCTTCCAGAAGCATATATTATTCAGGTGTTAAGCGAAAGCAATGATGCGTATGAGGATATGATAGAGAACATATATGAGCTTATAGCTCTATCCCTTCCAGGGGCCTTTCCTGTAAAATACAATGGATAGCACAGCGGCAGCAGACCATCCGACGGGCCATGCACACCAGATTCCCATATATCCCATCTGTCCGGAGAATATTCCGGCCAGACTGACCCGCAGAATCAGATCTGTAAAAGTGGAAATCATAAAATATTTCATGAGTCCGGCTCCGCGCAGGATACCATCGGCAGCCAATTTTGCAGATATTATAAAGTAGAAGGGCGCTGCAGTATATAAAAAGGATGTGCCGGAGGCCAGTGCAGTGGAAGAGGGAGCGCTGATAAAAAATGTTACCAGCATGTTTGCTGCTGTCAGATATATTACAGTAATCGGAATACAGAGCAGCCATACCATTTTGATGCCGGCTTTGAATCCTTCCTTTATTCTTGGAAGGATGCCGGCTCCTAGATTCTGAGCAGTATAATTTGATATACCGTTTCCAAGTGTGGTAAAGGAGGTGATAACCAGATTATTCAGCTTAATAGCTGCGGCATATCCGGCAGTTACCTCGACACCACAGTTATTGATGATTCTCTGGATAACAATGTTGCCGACGGAGATAAAACTTTGCTGCAGAATACTTGGAACTGCGATCGCAGTGATCCTTTTTAGCGCCTTTTTGGAGTATAGACATACGGCCTCTTCACACGGGACAGCGGAAAGCCTTTTTAAAACCATTATGAGTGCGGACATGCAGCTGACACCTTGACATAGAAAGGTTGCCCAGGCCACGCCTGCCACTCCCATATCAAATACAGCTACAAATAGAATATCAGTGAATATATTTGAGGTTGAAGATAATGCAAGAAAGAGAAACGGGGTCTTTGAATCACCGAGTGCAGAGAAAATTCCTGTTGCAATATTGTAAAAAAATAAAAAAGGAAGCCCCAAGATGTAGATATCCAGATATAATTTCGAATCTTTCAGAATTTCTGCCGGAGTATGTATCAGCTCTAGAAGAATACCACTGCAGGTTAGTCCAAACAGCATCAGTGCTGCACACAGGACAGCGCTGGAAATTATGGTGGTATATACAGAGGTTTTCATATCAGCATATTTTTTTGCACCGAAAAGCTGAGATACAACAACAGAGCAGCCAATATTACATCCAAATGCAAATGCGATAAAAATCAAAGTGATTTCGTAACTGTTTCCGACTGCTGCGAGAGCATTTTCGCCGATAAATTTTCCTGCCGCAAGACTATCAGCAATATTGTAAAGCTGTTGAAAGATAATACTTCCAAATAGAGGAAGACAAAATTTCCACAAAACAGTTTCCGGTTTTCCTTTGGTCAAATCTTTATTCATAGTTTTTCTCCCGTGTAATGTTGATTTTTGAATTCCAGGATATTATACTCTATCCTGACGGATATGAAAAATATATATATGATATTATAGACATATATATTTGATATGGTACTTAAATAAAAAATTATGCAGTTTTATTTTGAACGGTTATTGTGGTCTGGCCTGTGTTATCATAGCAGATACAATAAAAACGTCGGAAAGATATGGAGAGAAAATAATGGATGTGAATTATGAGTATTATCGGATTTTTTATTATGCAGCAAAATATAAAAGCCTTACCCGTGCAGCTCAGGTGCTGCACAGCAGCCAGCCGAATGTTTCCAGAGCAGTCAGACTTCTTGAGAGTGAGACAGGGTGCAGTCTGTTTGTTCGTTCAAATCGAGGCATATCACTGACGCCGGAAGGAGAAAGGCTTTACATGCATGTAAAAATTGCGGTTGAGCAATTTCAGGCAGCAGAGGAGGAGATAGCTGAAGCTGTTAATATGCAGAATGGCAGGGTGACAATTGGTGCAAGTGAGACGGCGCTTCGGATGGTGCTTCTTCCGGCGCTTCGTATTTTCAAAAAGAGATATCCGGAGGTTCGAATTCGTATTTTGAACCATCTGACACTTCAGGCTGTCGAGTCAGTGAGAGATGGAAGAGCTGATTTTGCGGTGGTGGCGATTCCACCTAAGATTGAAAGACCGCTTACCTCTTATCCTATTACATGGTTTAAGGATATTCTGGCAGGCGGTCCTTCTTGTTTTGGTTTCGGGGAAAGGATGCAGTCATTAAAGGAAATGGAGCCCTATCCGCTTATTTCGCTTGGCGAAAATACGATGACTTATAAATTTTATGAAAAGTTTTATCAAGAGCATGGCTTTAAGCTGAAGCCGGAACTGCAGGCAGCAACGACAGATCAGATCCTGCCGATGATAAAAAATGATTTGGGAATCGGTTTTCTGCCGGAAATATTTGCAGATGAGGCACTTAATAAGAGAGAAATCTGCAAGATTTCCCTCGACGAAGAGATTCCCTCGCGTCAGATATGCTTTGTTGAAAACGAGGATCATCCGTTAAGTATCGCAGCAAAGGAGCTGAAAGCGCTGCTTATGCAATATAATGATATCCGGTGAACCGCTTTTTCAGGGAGCTTTTATGCCAAGTTCAGATAAATAAAGATGCACAAGATTTTAAATCTCCGATATATTATATAAAGAAATACCGCAGGAGAGAATTTGTGATGGAAGAGAAGAATTGTGTATTAGAGAATACCTGCAGCTTTGCCGGGGTAAAACCGATTATGGCAGATCTGCCATATCCGCCGCAGCAGATAAAGGAGAAGAATCAGGCTTATGCGAATCTGCTCAGTGTAGATTATTGTGGAGCAGTATCAGAGATGTCTGCGATCACCCAGTATATCAATAATGAAAACAGGCTGTCCTGTGAAAGCTGCGCGCTGGCGAAAACAATCCTAGGAATCGGAATGGCAGAGATGATGCACCTGCAGAAGCTGGGAGAATTGATTTTTCTGCTTGGGGGACAGGTGGATTTTACAGCCAGGCTCCGCGGGGGAAAAAGGAAGCTTTGGACCCCGGAATATTTGACTATTCCAGGGTGTGCCAGAAGGATGCTCTTAGCTGATATAGAGGCCGAGCGTGCGGCGATAGAGCAATATGAGCTGCATATTAATATGATAAAGGACAGCTGTGTTACAGCGGTTCTGGCAAGAATTATCAAGGACGAGGAATATCATATTATGCTGCTTAAGGCTTTACTAAAGGAAGCAGATGGGCAAAATTAAAGAAAGGCTTATTCCTCGCCGTTATATTCAGCTGGAGTTGTTTCCTCCAATGAGGTGACAGGTCTCCAGGCTTTCCCGAAATTCACATCCTTAAAAAGTGCAGCCAGTCCGGTAATCTGCTTAAGGCGCAGAATTTCATCCTTGTCCATGCCCAGATGCTTGGAAATCCAGGAATCAGATCTGCCCAGCTCATGCAGTTCTTTTACGATGTTGCTCATCAAATCTACATTGTGGTTTCCGCGTGCTCTATTGTGCCGTATTGTGCTGGCCATTCGCTGATCAATAGGCTTGTTGATGACCGAGACCGGAAGAAGTCCGTTTTCTCTTTTATAAATGTCCGGGTATTCCAGCATAATCCGGTAGCGGTGGAACCCATCTACGATAATGTACTCGTCGGTTTCCTTTTCGTAATAGCAGACAATCGGCATCGTATACCCGTCGGCCTTAATGCTGTCATAGAGGAGCTTCATCTCTGGAGGAGCCACAGCATTAGGGTTGTAGGTGTTTGGCCTGACTTTGTCGATAGGTACTGCGATAATATTATAAACGGGGCTTTTATATTTCATAATTCATCTCCTCAATGCTTTTGTATTTTTTTCGTATAGAATTAATACGTTTCTGCTGTTCTCTTGTCATGCCGAAGCCCATAAAGCGGCAGATATGGTCGTTTTTCAAGATACAATAGCACATTCGTTTCCAGCTTGGAATATCTTTGGTGGATTTGATATCGTCGGTGTCATCCGGGATATTTTCCATAAATATAATTCTGGATTTTTTATTGAGAGTATAGTTAGATACTCCATTTCTTTTAATACGGTAACCGTGGTCGATCAGCTCCTGTATGGTATCCTCATCCAGACCTCCGCCGGTTTTGTGCCAGAATTCAATGGAGCCGTTGAATTTTTTTGCATAGTTATTTCGAAGTCTTGTGGGAAGCGTATCTAAAAGAAACAATGTGTAAGATTTCCACGTATGGCCCTCAGGAAGCGTGATATTTCGATATCCCATAGCCTTTGTTCTTCCGTAAATAGAGGCGAAGTTAGCACCCTGTACACGCCCTACCAGTTTAACCCAGATTTCGGGGTCTATAATCCGGTAAAGGTTCAGTGAATCTTTGGAATAATCGTTGAAAGGGGAGGCAACCCGCATCTGGGACACAGTAAGACCGGCTTTATAATATAGGTCATACAGATGGTTATAGTCATATTGAAACAGGGAATTGGCATGCCAGATATCGGAAGGCGACCAGTCGTACAGAGGAGAAGCACACCAGACATCCTTGAACTGTCTGCTGATCCAGCATTCCTCTTTGTAACCGTACTTTTTGTTCAGGAAGCCGCTATATCTCTGCAAGGATTCATCTGCCCGTATCCCTAGAAGACACACGGTTTTTTTTCTTCCGTGGGACAGGCGGTACCATCTCCCGAATTGTTTTGCAAGATCCTCCTGGTGCATTTTATAGCGGTAGGTGAAGATAGGATTATGTTCAAGATTGATAACGTATCTTTTTTCCGGCATTTTTCTGACCCAGCTGTCCTTTTTCTTGTCATCCCAGGGATACCAGTACATCTGGTAACTGCTTAAGGCTGTTCTGGTAGCCATAGGAAGACATACCCAGTAAGGCTCTACATCGTATTGTATTCTCTCAAAGGTACGTTCAATATATTCTGTTGTAACACTGTACTGGGCTTCAAAATCCTGGTGGAATACACCGATTTTTTTCCAGGGATAATAATTCTTCTGATAATCGAGCACAAGATTCAGAAGCAGTCCGCTGTCTTTTCCGCCAGAGAAGGATATGTAGATGTTGTCGAATTCTTCAAAGATCAGCTTCAGGCGCCTCTGCAGGGCTTCGTATACATTGTATTCCATATATTCACGTGTCAAAAGAGTTCCTCCTGCTGTAAATAGCAAATTCCAATATTTTCCAGTAACATATAAAATATAATTTATCACATAGTTTGTGCAAATTCAACAAAGTTCGACAAAATCCTTATATAATGTATAAAATTATATGTCTTGTCATATGTAAATTACAGTGCTATAATCAAGAAGAATTTACAGAAGAGAGGATAGAGTTATGGATATTGCCAGGGAAATAAAAAGATTGAAAAAAGAGAAAAATGCAGCGATACTTGCTCATTATTATGTAAGACCTGAGGTTCAGGAAATTGCGGATTATGTCGGAGATTCCTTTTATCTGAGTAAGGCGGCAGTGGGGCTTAGGGAGCAGACGATTGTGTTCTGCGGGGTGTCGTTTATGGGAGAAAGCGCTAAGATACTGAATCCGGATAAGACGGTGCTGATGCCGGATATGACTGCGGATTGTGCAATGGCACACATGGCAGATGCAGAGCTGATACGGCATGTGAGAGATACTTATGAGGATACGGCAGTTGTGTGTTACATTAATTCTACAGCGCGGTTAAAGCAGCTTTCAGATGTGTGTGTTACCTCGGCGAATGCAGTTAAGATTGTGAAGGCGCTTCCAAATAAAAATATTTTCTTTATTCCAGACAGAAATCTTGCTCATTATGTGGCAGGACAGATACCGGAGAAGCATTTTATATATAATGACGGGTATTGTCCGGTACATGAGAAAATGCAGCTGGAGGAGATAAGGAAAGTTAAAGCGTCCCATCCGGCCGCCGAGATTCTTGTACATCCTGAATGTGCCGAAAGTGTAAGGAATGTGTCAGATTACATTGGAAGTACTTCTGGAATAATTACATATGCGGGAAAGAGCGGCAGCAAGGAATTTATTGTCTGTACAGAAAACGGTGTCCGGTATGAGCTGGAAAAAAATAATCCAGAAAAGAAATTTTATTTTACTAAAACAGAGCCTGTCTGCCTGGATATGAAGCTTATTACACTTGAGAAAATAAAACATGTGCTAGAAAGCGGAGAAAATGAAGTGCATGTTGCAGACGAGCTTCGGAAGGCTTCGGTAAAACCGCTGGAAAGGATGCTGGAGCTGGCCAGATAAGGTGTTATGAGAGTAGATACAGATATTGTTATAGTAGGAACCGGGGTGGCCGGTTTATTTGCAGCACTTAATCTGCCAAAGGATAAGAAGATTGTGATGATTACAAAATCTGATTTTGAGAGCAGTGATTCATTTCTGGCACAGGGAGGCATCTGTGTACTTAGGGGGGAGGAGGACTATGACAGCTATTTTGAAGATACGATGCGGGCCGGGCACTATGAAAACCGTGTAGAATCCGTAGATATAATGATTAGAAGCTCTCAGGAGATTATCAGCGAGCTGGTTAGATATGGAGTTTCATTTGAAAAAGAGAATGGAGAATTTTTATATACGAGAGAGGGGGCTCATTCCAGTCCGCGTATTTTATTTCATGAGGATATTACAGGCAGAGAGATTACCGGCCGGCTTCTGGAATGTGTAAAGCAGCTGGAGAATGTATCAATGTATGAGTATACTACGATGACAGATATAATAATAGAATCGGGAAAGTGTGCAGGTATTGCGGCGGATTCTTCTCAGGGAAAGCTGATGATATACGCCGGCGATACGATTCTCGCCAGCGGAGGAATCGGGGGCAGATACCGGCATTCTACAAATTTTCCTCATTTGACCGGAGATGCGCTTGAGATTGCAGAAAGGCATGGGATCCGCCTTCAGAATATGAATTATGTGCAGATCCATCCGACAACGCTGTATTCAGAAAAGCCGGGACGGAGATTTTTAATTTCAGAGTCTGTACGCGGAGAGGGCGCTGTTCTTTATGATAAAAATAAGGAAAGGTTTGTGAATGAGCTTCTGCCCAGAGATATAGTTACAGAGGCAATACAGAGACAAATGAAGGCAGACGGGACAGATTATATCTGGCTTTCTATGGAGTACATACCAAAGAAAACTATTTTAAAGCATTTTCCTAATATATACAGACGCTGTCTGGAAGAGGGATATGATGTGACGAAGGAGTGCATACCGGTAGTGCCTGCACAGCATTATTTTATGGGAGGAATCTGGGTGGATCGAGACAGCCGGACTTCGATGGAACATCTGTATGCAGCCGGAGAGACAAGCTGCAATGGTGTGCACGGAGCAAACCGGCTGGCAAGCAATTCTCTGTTGGAAAGTCTGGTGTTTGCAAAACGGGCAGCAAAGGATATAGAAAATAATATAAGGAGACAGGAGAAATGAATAAGATTACACAGGTTTTACAGATGGATCATTTGATTCTTGAGGCGCTGAAGGAGGACATCTCCAGCGAGGATGTATCAACTAATGCGGTGATGAAGGAAGCAGTAAATGGTGAGGTTGAGCTTATCTGCAAGCAGGACGGCATAGCGGCAGGACTAGATGTATTCTGCCGTGTATTCCAGCTGTTAGATGAAGAAATAGAGACAGAATTATATTGCAAGGATGGAGACGAGGTAAAAAAAGGGCAGCTGATGGGGAAGGTGGCAGGAGACATCCGGGCGCTGCTGTCGGGAGAACGGGTTGCGTTGAATTATCTGCAGCGCATGAGCGGCATCGCTACTTATACACATTCTGTGGCGGCGCTTCTTGAAGGGACCGGGATAAAGCTTTTGGATACAAGAAAAACGACGCCGAATATGCGTATTTTTGAGAAGTATGCGGTTCGTGCCGGGGGAGGATATAATCACCGGTATAATTTGTCTGACGGAGTGCTCTTAAAGGATAATCATATCGGAGCGGCAGGAAGTGTGGCGAAGGCAGTAGAGATGGCCAGAGAATATGCGCCGTTTGTCCGCAAGATTGAAGTAGAAGTTGAAAATATGGAGATGGTCAGGGAAGCTGTGTCGGCCGGTGCAGATATTATTATGCTGGACAACATGTCTGTAGAGGAGATGAAAGAGGCTGTATCTTACATTGGCGGCCGGGCAAAGACGGAATGTTCAGGCAATGTGACGAAGGAAAATATAGAGCGTCTTATCTCTGTAGGAGTAGATTACATTTCCAGCGGGGCTTTAACGCACTCAGCGCCGATATTAGATATTTCTCTTAAGAATCTTCATGTGATATAATGAAATGCAGAAGATATGCATCAGGAGGTGGAAGGAGCGATGACAGGCGATGAAAGACGGCAGGAGATTGTGCGCTGTATACAGGAGAGTACTGCTCCTGTGCCGGCCAGGAAGCTTGCTGCAGCTTACGGTGTAAGCCGTCAGGTAATTGTTCAGGATATTGCTCTGATTCGTGCCGCAGGTTATGATATTATATCAACAAACCGGGGGTATATATTGAATGTTCCCAAAACAGTAAGCCGGATATATAAAGTGAAGCATACGGATGAGCAGCTGGAAGAGGAGCTGTGCGCAATTGTTGATTTGGGAGGATTTGTTGAAAATGTCATGGTAAATCACAAGGTATACGGCCGTATGGAAGCAGAGCTTCATATCGGATCCCGCAGAAGAATCAGAGAGTTTCTGGAGGATATCAGCAGTGGAAAATCAAGTCCGTTAAAGAATATTACGTCGGATTATCATTATCACCGCGTGAATGCAGACAGCAGAGAAGTGCTTGATCTGATAGAGACAGAGCTTAAGGAGAAGGGGTTTCTGGTGAAAGAATCATAAAGGATATTCTAAATTGAGGGTGTCGCAAAATTATCAAAATAGATAATTGAGCGATACCCTCGTTCTATATCTGTTAAAAAATCCTTTGTCTCTCTACTGTGTCGTTCCAAGCTCTAGTGCATATAATACCCCGCATAGGGTATCTGTTCCGGAAGAGTGTCCGATTTCCGAAAATGCTGTAAGTATTTCCGCCGTTTCCGGCATATTATACAGCTGTTTTACCGCCAGACTGTACTGTCCGTCTAATGCACATGAAAGGAATGCTGCGCTGATATCAATAGTATCTTTTAGATGCTTCTGTATTTCTGATCTCAGCAGTTTTGCAAAATTACTGTTTTCCCTGCCAAGAAGCTGTAATCCCGCAAGGACACCGCATAGAAAATCATCGCCGCTTGGTGTAAGACCGCTGCCCAGGCCCAGGAGTCCGGATAATTCCAGAGCCGCTTTAGAATAGTTTTTATTGTGGTAAAAGGTGATGGAGGCATCCATACGATGCTTTGCTGCAGAGAGTATGAGAGCATTATCTGCAGCAGTATTGCAGCTTGTGTTGTCGGAAAACAAAAGTTGAAATCCGCCTTTTTTACTGAGAGACAGGGCAGCACGTATTTTTCCGGCTAGTATGATACAGTTCTGCGTGCAAAGATTTCCGGGAAGCCGGAGATCGTATTTGTCTATATCAGTATAAGAAAAAAAATAAGACTTTGCAGCCGAAACATCGGATAAGATTATTTCTAGACCATTTTTACTTAAGACTACAGAATCACCCTCTGTAATATTCAGAGCTTCCATGTCTGCCGGGGTAAGTGCTGTAATCAGGCTGATGGGTGACAGCGGCGAGCCTTCGGTCTGAAGGGCAGCAAGCTTTCCGTCAAACGTAAGATTTATAGTCCGTCTGTATATTGAATGAACCTTCCCATAATCAGACGATTTTAAGATATTGCCGGCGTAACAGGAGATTTTTTTTATATGATTTTCCATAAGTTTCTATTTGCCTCCACATAAAAATCGGGATTGAATCATGAAAGAGAGCGATTTTGTTAATACTTTATCAAAAGTTTCCTTCGGATTTAATCATATCAGATTCAAAGAAAAATTACAATTGTCGAAAATAAAAAGTGGTTGTTAAAATTTTAAATTATTTTGTACAAATTTTAATTAATAAATGTCGATTCATGATGAAAAAAATAGACTGGAGTCGTTTTTGGTAATATAAACGAAAAATTTTTGTGTATAATATACAAAATTATTGTCGAATATTTGATGATTTAATGTATTGTGATTTATAGAATAATATATTAAAATATAAACAGGATGTTAAAAAAAGGTTGACCAGTTAAAAAATATTTTTTTAAAGGAGGCACGTTATGTATGATTTAGTAATTCGAAACGGCAGACTTGTAACACCGGATCGTATCTACGAGGCAGATATTGCAATTCAGGATGGAAAGTATGCGGCATTTTTTGCTCCGGGAACAGAAGCGGAGGCAAAGGAAACTATTGATGCAGAAGGAAATTATGTATTTCCAGGCATCATCGACTGCCATGCGCATTTGAATGAGCCGGGGTTTGAGTACAGAGAGGATTTTGAGACAGGCTCACGTGCAGCGGCTGTGGCAGGTTGTACAACACTTATTGATATGCCGCTTAACAACGATCCGTCTCTTATGAATAAAGAGATTTTTGATCTCAAGATGGGAAAAATCAGCAAGCATTCTGTTGTCGATTTTGCTCTGTGGGGAGGGCTTGTAGGCGACTATGATGATAAGCCGGGTTCTGTGAAGAACAATATGAAGGATCTGGTAGATCTGCATAATTGCGGTGTTGCGGCGTTTAAAGGATTTACCTGTCCAAACGGAGATCTATTTCCAACCGTAAATATGGGAAATGTCCGTAAGGCACTCGAAATCTTAAAGCCATACAATGCATTGTGTGGTTTTCACTGTGAAGAGTTCGGTCAGGTACTGGAGAGAGAAAAGGAAGCAAAGGCAAAGGAAGGCAGGACGAATGAGCAGAAGATCCGAGATTTTCTTGATTCTCACGATGTATGGACCGAATATGTTGCAACAAAGAATGTAATTGACATGGCAAGGGCTACGGGCGGCCGTGTACATATCTGTCATGTAAGCCATCCGATGGTTGCGCAGGTTGTAAAGGAGGCTGTCCATGAAGGACTGCCGATTACGGCAGAGACCTGTCCGCATTATCTTGGCTTTACGGAGGACTTTGTGTTTGAAAAAGGTGCGCCGGCTAAGTGTACACCGCCGATGCGTACAAAAGAAGACATGGAGAAGCTTTGGGATTACGTGCTTGACGGAACGCTTTCTTGTGTGGGAAGTGATCATTCTCCCGCAGCAGACGAGGAAAAAGACAATGCCACAAAGGATATCTGGCATGCATGGGGAGGCCTTAACGCAATTCAGTTCTTCCTGCCGATGATGTTTGACATGGTAGTAAACAAGAAGGGATTAAGCCCGACTTTGATTGCAAAGGTGATGGATTATAATCCGGCAAAAATTTTCGGTCTGTACGGACGTAAAGGTGCATTTGAGATTGGCTTTGACGGGGATATTGTCATTGTAGATCCTGAAAAAGCATGGAAATGCGACCAGACAAAGCTTCTTACGAAAGGACATGTATCTTGTTTTGACGGACAGGAGGGCAAAGGTGCGCCGACATGCACAATTATCAGAGGTAAGGTTGTTGCAGCCGACGGCATGTACAAGGATGAAGCAGTGGGATACGGCGAATATATCACACCGGTAAAGTAACGAAGTGAAAAGAAAAAGGAGAGAGATTATGAGTGATGTAAACAACGAAAAAAAAGAGGCGAGCTCACTTGCCCCGATTAAACCTCAGGACCGTATTATGAGCTGGGGATCAAACACGATGCTGTGGCTCGGCGGCTGTATTTCCATCGGAACATTGACGATGGGTTCTGCACAGCTGGAGAAGGGTCTGAATCTGGTACAGCTGTTTCTGGCAGTATTTATCGGTTCTTTGATTCTGATTATCGGTATTGCAGCGAACGATCAGTTCAGCTATAAAACCGGTGCGCCGTATGCGATTCAGTTAAAGAGCGCGTTTGGAACAAAGGGAAGTACGATTCCGGTATTGATCCGAGGACTTCCGGCTATTGTCTGGTATGGCTTCCAGACCTGGTTAGGAGGAGCTGCGCTTAACAACATTTCCATCGTGTTTTTTGGGTTTGATAATATCTGGGTGTTCTTTATTGCTTTCCAGCTGATCCAGATTTTACTGTCTATCAAGGGATTCCAGGGAGCTAAGTGGGTAGGCAATATCGGCGGTGTAGTTATTTCTATTGCGATGATTTATCTGTTGTACATCTGTATTACACAGTATGGCGATGTAATCGGCGACAAGCTGATGAGCCACGGCGGAACATGGGGAATGCCGTTTATCGGTGCAGTTATTGCTTTCTTCGGAAACAGTACAACAGTTATGCTGAATGCAGGCGATTATTCCCGTGAGGTAAAGGCAGGGTATTCTTCCGCAGCACGCGGAGCCTCCTATTTCTGCGCGATGGTTCCGGCAACGGTACTGCTTGGTCTTATCGGAGCTATGGCTTCTACAGCTACAGGTATTGCAAATCCGATCAATGCATTTGCACAGATGGTAGACAATAAGATCGTCCTTCTTGTGACATTAGGCTTTATCATTTTCGCACAGCTGTCTACGAACCTTGCAAGTAATGTTATTCCGCCGGCATATGCGTTTATGGATGTATTCAAGATTAAGCACAGAACGGCAGTTATTCTTGTTGGTATTCTGGCAGTATGTACCTGCCCGTGGATTTTGACAAATGACAGCTCCGCCGCAGGACTCGATTTGTTTGTTAAGATTTATTCTGCATTCTTTGCGCCGATTTTTGCAGTGTTGATTACGGATTTCTTTATACTTCATAAGAGAAATGTGTCAGAAGAGGTTTTAAACGATCTGTATAATGACAGTGGAAATCATGCAGGTATTAACTGGGCGGCAATTATAGCCATTGCTGTAGGCGCCGTAATCGGTTTGTTAAATGTAGATGTGTCTTTCTTTACAGCGACAATTCCGACGGGAATTATCTTCTATGTACTTATGAAGAAGATGCCTTCCTGTGCACGTTTCAGAAAAGGAACAACATTAGAATAATTTTCGAACATAAGAAATAAAAAAGGCCTGTATACCGCAGATAAAGTCTATGTGACTTCTGCCTGCGGTATACAGGCTTTTGTTTACGACAGCCGGTTGTCTAAAAACTTAAGTGTAGCTTCAAGGAGCCTTGCTGTCGACGGACTTTCTTCATCTCTGTCGAAGTCATGCATATTATGGGAAACCACAAATCTCTGAGCACGGTATTTACTGCACAATTCCAGAAATTCCGAATACGGCACATCTGTGTCTCCGGTGCTGTGCGCGCAGAAAAGCGGACAAGGCATTTTTTCACAGGCGCGCAGTGTGTAGTCTAAATAAAAAAATTTCTGCCTTCCGGCGTAGATGAGATCGATCCAATTTCCCTGCTGTCTGGCATATACATAGACACTATAATGTGTATCCAGATTTCCTTCTGCATGAATGCCGGAAGGAACGGCTCCGAGGGCAGATTCTCTGACAGGAGGAAGCGTATTGTAATATTTACTCGGAGTCATGAACCAGCCGTCACATAAAAAACCATATCCGTAATAAGAAAGAATACCGGCCGGTTTTTTGCTGCATTTACTGCCGGCACCGGCAAGCAGGCAAAGATATGCTCCTGCAGAACGTCCCCATAGAAAGTAAGGAAGTTTTTCTTCTGTATACAGAGAAAAAAACTCCAGATAGTGCCGGATGGAACTGTGCACATCCTCAAGAATCAAATCAAGTCTTGCTGCCGGAGCCAGCGGATAGTCGAAGGCGATGATGCAGTAGCCGGCTTTTGTTAAGGTTTTTATATGAGAAGCAGGTAAATCTGTTCTTACACCGTATAATAGTCCGCCTCCGTGGAAATATAAGATACAGGCTTTCGATTTTGCGTCTGTGTCAAAGTACAGGGTTGCATGTTTTTCATAAAATTCATTAGGGATAAGTATTTCTTTTTTCTGCAGCATAAGCGGTCTCCTCTCTGAAAGATTAAAATGTGGTTGAAAGCTAATAGCGTATTTAAAATAGATTGTTTAAAAATTAACGTATGAAAAATACCGGAGCAGAACCTTCGATAAGTATTAGTATATCACAAAAACACGCAGAATCAATATAATATCAATCTTAAATACTACTACAGAATAGACAAAATATGGTATTTCAATTTGTCTAAAATGTCAATTGAAAATTTTAACAGGAGTTGTCATAATAGAGATATAAAAACTGGTTGACCACAGTAACCTAACAATTCATTTTTTAACAATCTTAAGAAAGAGAGGAACTTACAATGAGCTATTTAAACAATCAAATTGGATATCGTGATGAATTATTACAGACACGTTCCGTAATCAAGAAGGAAAACTGGGTGCTTCTTGAGCCGGACGGACTTGTAAAGAATGCGATTCCAGGCTACGTAAACTGCGACGTAACAATTCTTGGTTCTCCTGCGATGGGCGCTTCCTTTGCAGATTATCTTGTAACAGCGCATGCGGGGGGAAAGAAAGAAGGCATCGGCGGATACGGAATTGAGACATTTCTTTATGTAGTTGAAGGTGAGATCAACGTAAAGAATGCAGAGAAAGAGGCAGTGCTTACACAGGGAGGATATATTTATTCTCCAGAGGATAAGCCGGTTTCTTTTGAGAACAAGGGTGACAAGGATGCAAAGCTGTATTTATACAGGCGCAGATATGAAAAGGTAGAAGGATACAGCGCTTACACAATCGTAGGCAATGCAGGTGAGCTGGAGTGGCTGTCCTACGAGGGGATGGAGAACTGCTATATCCAGAATTTCCTTCCTACAGATGATTTTGGATTTGATATGAACATGCACATTCTGAAATTCCATATCGGCGCTTCCCACGGCTATATTGAGACACATGTGCAGGAGCACGGAATGTTATTCCTGTCCGGAAAAGCAATGTACAGACTGGATGATGAGTGGGTGCCGCTTAAGAAGGGTGATTATGTATTTATGGATGCATACTGCCCGCAGGCGTGCTATGCCGTAGGCGACGAGGGACGTGAAGAGGTTCTGACCTATATTTATTCCAAAGACTGCAACAGAGACGTTGCATTATAATGTGAGAATGCCGTGAAGGTACGGAAAATAAAATAAGGATGGTGGGGACATAATGAAACTTTCAAGAGATGAATTAAAGGGTTTGATGAAAAATAAAATGATGCAGGCAGGATTAAGGGCAGATCATGCCGAGCAGACCGCAGAGATTCTTACATGGTCACATGAGAGAGGATATGCTTCACACGGTGCAGTACGTGTGGAGTACTACAGTGAGAGAATTGCTAAAGGCGGCATTACGCATGAGCCGAATATCACATGGACTCAGACAGGTCCATGCTCAGGTATCATGGATGGAGACAACGGTATCGGCTACTGGGTAGCTACAAAGGCTACGGAGAAGGCGATCGAAATGGCAAAAGAAAACGGAGTAGCTGTTGTCGGTATGGCAAATATTTCTCATACAGGCTCCATCGGATATTATACAGAGATGTGTGCAAAGGAGGGTCTTGCTGCCATTACCTTCTGTCAGTCAGACCCAATGGCAGTGCCGTACGGCGGAACAGAGCCGTATTACGGAACCAATCCAATCTCTTTTGCAGCTCCTACTGCAGATGACCGCATGGTGGTATTTGATATGGCTACAACGGTTCAGGCATGGGGCAAGATTCTGGATAAGAGGTCTCAGGGAGCAGAGATTCCGTCTGACTGGGCGGTAGATGAAAATGGCGAGGCTGTCACAGATCCGTATAAAGTAAATGCACTTACACCTATCGCAGGTGCAAAGGGATACGGTCTTATGATGATGGTAGACGTATTTTCAGGCGTGCTTCTTGGAGTTCCGTTCGGCAAGCATGTAAGCTCCATGTATCATGACTGTTCAAAGGGCCGTGAGCTTGGACAGATGATCATTGTTATGGATCCGGAGAGATTCTGTGGTGCAGAGCAGTTCAAGAAAAATATGTCACAGACCTGTGACGAGCTTGGCGAGATGAAGGCGGCTCCAGGTTTCGGTAAGGTATATTATCCAGGTGAGAGAGCTGTTATGAGAAGAGATAAGGCCTATGCATCAGGCGGAATTGAAGTAGTTGACGAGCTGGTTGAATATTTGAAGGGCGACGCCGTTCACTTTAATCGATATGACCACAAAAACAGATTTGCGGATTAGGAAAGGAAAAAGAGATGTTAAAAACAGTTGTTAAAAAAGGAAGTTATCAGGATTCCGTAGTTCTCATGCTTCTTACAAATGAGATATCTACGATTGAGGGCGTTAAAAAGGTGTCTATTATGATGGCGACACCTGCAAATAAGGATATCTTTAAGCAGAGCGGCCTTGACACAGAGGAGCTTATGAATGCAAGCGCAAACGACATGGTAGTTGTTGCAGACATTGATGATGAAGGTCTGCTGGATACTATTATGGAGCAGGTGGAAGCATTTTTAAAGAAGCAGTCTGCTGCAAGCGAAGGAAAGAAGGGTACGGAGAGTGTAAAATCCTGGGATAAGGCTCTTGCAAAGATGCCGGAGGCAAACCTGGCGGTGATTTCAATTCCCGGAGCATATGCTGCACTTGAGGCTGACCGTGCACTGGATGAAGGTTTAAATGTATTTATGTTTAGTGATAACGTAACCATCGAGGATGAGAAGGCATTAAAAGAGAAGGCTCATTCTAAGGGACTTGCAGTTATGGGACCGGACTGCGGAACCGGTATTATCCAGAGCGTACCGGTTGCATTTACAAATAATGTTGCGCCGGGATCTATCGGGATCATTGGTGCTTCCGGAACAGGTATTCAGGAACTTACAACGATCATTGACAGACTGGGTGAGGGTGTTACAAATGCCATTGGTATCGGTGGACGTGATCTGAACGCAAAAATCGGCGGAATTACTATGATGGATATGATTGATGCTATGGAGGATGACGAGGCAGTGAAGGTACTGGTTATCGTGTCCAAGCCGCCGGCAAAGGAAGTAAGAGACATGATTTCCGACAGGCTTTCAGATTTCAGCAAACCGGTTGTTACGTTATTTGTGGGCGAGAAGCCGCAATACCATGAGGAGAATTTCTACCATGCATACACATTGGACGAGGCAGCACGTCTGGCAGTAGGTCTTGTAAGAGGCCAGGAGATTGCAGAGGCAGAGGTTGATGTGGACGAGTCTGCATTCTATAAGGCAGAGGACAAGAAAACGATCAAAGCATACTATTCAGGCGGAACCCTGGCAAATGAGGCAGCAATGCTGATCAAAGATGCTATGGACTGCAAGGTGCCGCCGGAGGATATTGAAGGCTATATGCTTCAGCTGGACGGCAACGTAGTTGTCGATCTGGGAGACGATGCTTATACGCAGGGGAAACCCCATCCGATGATTGATCCGGCGAAACGTATTGAGTGTATGCAGGAGGCAGTAGATGACGAGTCTACCGGTGTTGTTCTTCTTGATATTATGCTTGGCTATGGTTCTCATGCAGATATGGCAGGCTCGCTGCTTCCGACCATCAAGGAGCTTAAGGAAAAGGCAGACGCAGCAGGAAGAAAAGTATTTTTCATCGCAACTGTATGCGGAACAAGAAGAGATTACCAGGGATATGACGATGCAGTAAATAAATTAAAAGAAGCAGGCGTAATCGTATGCGAGAACAACAAGCTTGCATGCCGTACTGCAATCCGTGCGATCGGAAGAGATTTTGCAGAGCCTGTAAAAGAAATCCGCCCGAAGAAGGTAGTAGAAGCAGCAAAGGCTGCTCCTTCCGACAAGCTTCGTGAGCTTCTTTCTGAGAAACCGCGTATCATCAATGTAGGGCTTAAGAGCTTTGCAGAGGTTGTAGAGCAGTTTGGCTGCGAGGTGGTACAGTATGATTGGATGCCGCCGGCAGGAGGAAATGTAGAGCTTATAAAGACACTGAATTTCTTGAGAAATTACGATGGAATTGTTGAGATGAACCGAGAGGTAATCGAAAAGGTTGTTGCAAGCCAGCCGGTACTTAAGGATAATGTCCGTGCAAAGGAGGTTATTCCGGAATTTGCGGAAAACGGCGGAAAGGTGATTCTTCACGCAGGTCCTCCGGTAGCATATGAGAACATGCCGGATCCGATGCAGGGCTCATGTGTCGGTGCAGTTATGTTTGAGGAGTGGGCTGCTACAGAGGAAGAAGCAAGAAAGATGCTGGAGGGCGGAGAGATCAAATTCATTCCGTGTCATCACTGCAATGCAGTAGGACCGATGGGCGGTATCACCTCTCCGAATATGGCAGTGTTTGTAGTGGAAAATGAGACCGGCGGAAATAAAGCATACTGTACAATGAATGAAGGTATCGGAAAGGTTCTTCGTTTCGGTGCATATGATGAAGAGGTGGTAAACAGGCTCCGCTGGATGAGAGACGTGCTGGGCCCGACACTTGGAAAAGCGCTTCGCTCTATGGAGAACGGTCTTGCCATTAATCCGCTGATTGCCAAAGCAGTTGCTATGGGTGATGAGTTCCATCAGAGAAATATCGCTGCATCACTTGCATTTTTAAAAGAGGTTGCTCCGATTATTACAGCGATGGATATGGATGAAAAGGACCGCTATGATGTAATCAAGTTCTTAGCCGACACAGACCAGTTCTTCCTGAATATCATGATGGCCACAGGAAAGGCTGTTATGGACGATGCAAGAAAGGGAACAGACGGAACGATCGTTACCGCTATGTGCCGCAACGGTTACGAATTTGGTATCCGTATTGCAGGTATGGGCGATGAGTGGTTCACAGGTCCGGTAAATACTCCGCAGGGACTTTATTTTACGGGCTATGATGCCGAAGATGCGTGTCCGGATATGGGAGACAGCGCGATTACGGAGACCTTTGGTGTAGGCGGTATGGCTATGATCGCAGCTCCTGCCGTTACAAGATTTGTAGGTGCAGGCGGTTATGAGGATGCATTGCGCACCAGTAATGAAATGACAGAGATCTGTATCGACAGAAATCCAAACTTTACAGTTCCGACATGGAATTTCCAGGGAATCTGTCTTGGTATCGACGCAAGACTTGTTGTTGAAAAGGGAATTACACCGGTTATTAATACCGGTATTGCAAATAAGGTAGCCGGAAGAGGCCAGATTGGCGCAGGTACGGTTCATCCGCCGATCGAGTGTTTTGAGAAGGCTGTAAAGGCTTATGCTAAAAAGCTTGGCTTTGAAGCTTAAAGCAGAAATAGGAGATTATCTTATGGAAAAGAAAAAGGTTGTCATTGCTCTGGGCGGAAACGCCCTGGGCAAGGATATTGAGGAGCAGAAAGAAGCAGTTGCAAAGACTGCGAAGGTGATCGTAGACCTTGCAGAACAGGGACTTGACATTATCATCACACATGGAAACGGCCCGCAGGTAGGTATGATTCAGAATGCGATGGACAATCTGATTGTTATGCAGCAGAACTACAAACAGGTTCCGCTTCCGACCAGCGTTGCCATGAGTCAGGGATACATAGGTATTGACCTGCAGAACGCGATTAAATATGAGCTGTTAAGCCGCAATATTGACGGAAAAGTATCCACCATTTTGTCACAGGTAGAGGTGGATAAAAACGACCCGGCTTTCGAAAATCCGACAAAGCCCATCGGAAGATTTATGACAAAAGAAGAGGCAGAAGAAAACGAGAAAAATGGCATTCACTGTATGGAAGACGCAGGAAGGGGCTACCGTATCGTAGTGGCATCTCCGATGCCGAAAAGAATCCGCGAGCTTGAGACCATCAAGACACTGGTAGGTGCAGGACATATCGTAATCACCTGCGGCGGCGGCGGAATCCCGGTAGTAAGCGATGATGAAGGAAGGCTCGTAGGTGTAAATGCTGTTATTGACAAGGATAATGCCAGCAGCCTTCTTGCAGCTCAGCTTGGAGCAGATCACTTAATTATCCTTACTGCCGTAGAAAAGGTTGCCATCAACTGGGGCAGAGAAAATCAGGAATGGCTCTCCGATCTTACAGTAGAGCAGGCAAAAGCTTATATTGAGGAGGAGCAGTTTGCCAAAGGCTCCATGCTTCCAAAAGTAGAGGCAGCCATCCGTTTCGCAGAGTCCGGCGAAGGCAGACATGCCCTTATCACCCTGCTCGACAAAGCTGCAGCAGGAATCGCCGGAGAAACCGGAACCATAATACACTCATAGTTATGCAGCCGGCCCGGCATAAACTTACCGGAAAGGCTAAAACAAAGTATTTCATGTAATTATATGATTTCAGCAGGCAGGTGTTTCGGGGCTTACCTTTTCTCTATGCAGACATGAGGGTGCTTTTTGCCGCGGCTTTGCCCGGTTTTTCTGGGAAAAGCAAGTCCCGGAATGCAGTCCCTGCAGAAATGTAGTTTGTTACGTAAAATTTTAACATATGAGTAATTTAGGAGATAGAACATGAATATACCAATAAATCTGTTTATGTGGGTAATGGCATTCCTGCCCATTATTGTACTATTAATATTAATGATAAAGTTTAACTGGGGAGCTACGGAAGCAGCGCCGATTGGTCTTTTGATTACAATTGTCACAGGACTTGTTTTTTTTAAGGCGGATATCCGGCTGGTTGCTGCGGAGAGCGCTAAAGGAGTCTGGAATGCACTGATTATTTTGATTATAGTCTGGACTGCAATCCTGATGTATCAGGTGGGCGACGAGGCAAAAGCATTTCTCGTAATTCGCAATGGCATGAGAAAGCTTCTGCCGAATGAGCTTCTTCTTGTACTTGCGATGGGCTGGATATTTGAAAGCTTTCTGCAGGGAATTACCGGCTTCGGAGTTCCGGTTGCTGTAGGTGCGCCGCTTCTTATCGGTATCGGTGTAAAGCCGCTGTGGGCGGTTATTATTCCACTTCTCGGCCAGGCATGGGGTAATACCTTCGGAACGCTGGGGGCAGCATGGGATTCGCTGGCTATGTCGGCCGGACTTTCGGCAGGCAGTAAAGAATACCTTGTAACAGCACTCTGGACAACAGCGTTTATCTGGTTTTGGAATGCAATCGGGGGATTTGCAACCTGCTGGTTTTATGGAAAAGGAAGAGCACTTAAGAAAGGGCTGCCTGCAGTAGCTCTTATGGCGGTCATCCAGGGCGGCGGAGAGCTTCTTCTAAGCCAGGTAAATACAACGATCTGCTGTTTTGTACCGGCATGTATTTCCTTGATTGTTATTCTGCTTCTAGGCAGAACAAAGATGTACAATCAGGAATGGAATATTGAAGACAGTCCGATTATGAATCGTGAATTTGGAGGACAGGCGGCCGGCAGCGAGGCTCCGGAGGATATGAGTCTTGTGCAGGCATTTGTACCGTATTTTCTGCTTTCTGCTCTTACCCTGATTGTTCTTTTGGTTAAGCCGGTAAATTCATTGCTTGGACAGATATCTTTTGGTTTATCATTCCCGGAGACTTCAACGGGATATGGTTATGTGAATGCGGCTGTAGAGAGTTTTTCACCGTTTACACCGTTTACGCATGCAAGTATGTTCTTGTTTATATCAGCAATTATCGGACTTTTGTATTATAAAAACCACGGTTGGATTAAAGACGGCGGTGTGAAGCGGATATTTGTAAAATCGGTATCCATGACAATGCCGTCAGGCATTGCAGTTATAGGACTTGTCATCATGTCCAAGATTATGGATGGAACTGGCCAGACAGTAGTACTGGCAAATGGAATTGCAAAGGTTCTCGGCAGGATATATGTAATACTTGCACCATTTGTAGGGCTTCTTGGAACGTTTATGACAGGAAGCAACATGAGCTCTAATATTCTGTTCGGTGGATTCCAGGTGACGACAGCAAATCTTTTGGAAGTGAATTCCGCGGCAATACTGGGAGCTCAGTCTGCAGGCGGAGCGATTGGAAGTGCGGTAAGTCCGAGCAAAATTATTTTGGGAACCACTACGGCAAGTATTCTTGGAAAAGAGGGTGAAGTTCTTAAGAGAATTATTGCACTTACAGTACCGACAACTATTGTAATCGGCGCGATTCTTTACGTGCTGGTGGCAGTTTAGTCCGTGGTCGGAGACAGGAGGGTCTGATAATTTATGGAAAGGAAAAGCTTTTTTAAGACAAAGGAGGGCGGACTTACCATTGCATTTATCGTAATTATGGCAGCGTTTTTTATTATTTTGGCAGGACTTGGTACAGTAAATGATACTCTTTGCCTGATTGGATTTGTAATTATGGTGGCTGCAATGTTGTATTCGCCGGTAAAAACGTTTATACTAAAACCAAAGAAATAGCAGAAAGGGGAAGAAAAAGGTTATGGCTATTGAGGAAATCACAGGAAGAATAGCGAAGGATTTAGAATGCTTGAAGCAGTTTACGGCGACGCCGGGAGACGGCTGTACGAGACTTCCATTTACACCGGAGGCGAGAGGTGCTGTAAATTATTTGAAAAAGATTATGGAAGAGGCCGGCCTTGAGGTAAGAGAGGACGCAGCAGGAAATGTAATCGGAGTTATGAAGGGAACAGACCCGGAGGCTCCGTGTGTTATGATGGGATCTCACTTTGACTCAGTAGTGAACGGCGGAGATTTTGACGGTATTGCAGGTGCGGTATGTGCGATTGAGGTTGCGAGACAGTTAAAGGAAGAGGGAGTTACACCGAAGAGAGATTTTGTTGCAGTGGGCTTTTGTGATGAGGAAGGCATGCGTTTTGGAACAGGATACTTCGGCTCAGGAGCAATGCTTGGGAACAGAGATGTGGAGTACTGTAAAAATTTTGCAGACACGAATGGTGTCACGATCTATGATGCAATGAAGGAATACGGACTTGACCCGGAGAAAATCGAGGATGCGAAGTGGGATGTGTCAAAAATAGGCAGATTCCTTGAGTTACATATCGAGCAGGGACCTGTACTGGATGCAGAGAATATTGAGCTCGGCCTGGTAGACTGTATCGTTGGTATTCAGCGTTATATGGTAACCGTTCATGGAAGAGCAGACCATGCAGGGACTACTCCGATGGATATGCGTATGGACGCGGTAGACGCGGCAGCAAAGGTAATCTCCAAAATCCCGGACTGGGCTCGTGAAAAGGCTGACGGAACCGTTGCTACGACAGGATTTATCCGCACGACACCAGGCGGAATGAATATCGTTGCAGAAAAGGTGGAATTTACTGTGGATATCCGCTCCAAGAATAATGATAATATCAATGACATTGCAAACAGAATCCGTGCGGCTCTTGACAGAGAGGTTGCGGAGATGGGCGGAAGCTATGAAATTGATACAAAGCTTGTAATCACGCCGGTATGGCTGTCAAAGGAGATGCTTGACACAATGGAAGAAAGCTGTAAGGCTAGAGGCTACAGCTATAAGAAGCTCCCAAGCGGTGCAGGACATGATGCACTTGAGATTGGACAGGTAATTCCGACAGTGATGCTTTTTGTGCCGAGCAAAGAAGGCAGAAGCCACTGTCCGGTAGAGTTTACAAAGTACAGCGATTTTGCTAAAGCATCCGTTATCATGACAGAGCTTGCTAAGAAACTCCTTGCAGAATAATACTTACATAAGAAACGGAGAGATGTATGTCAGAATTAAACCCAGTATACAAGAAGGATAATCTTCGTCTGCTGCGCAGAGCGTTAAGACTTACTCAGAAAGAATTTATCACGCGTTTCTTATCTACACCGGAAGGGAAGCCGTCTATGAGTATTGCAACGCTGTCTAATCTGGAGTCAAAAGATGGTCCGAGACTGAATGAAGTGATACTTGCAGTATGTGGAAATCTTGGTATAGATTCCATGTTGTTTTCTCTTCCGTCGGAAGAGTTTACTGAGAAAATTCATATGCTTCTTCCAGATGATGCGAAGCAGGATGCAGCGGGTAAGAATGGAGGTAAGAAAGGAAGTATTAACCATCTTTTAAATCGTCTTACCATGTATTTTGCTGAACAGATTTTTGAAAAAAGACTGAAAAAGGGTGATAAGATAGAATCGGACAGAGTGCTGGCAGCAAAGCTTGGCGTCGGGCGTTCTGCCATACGGGAGGCGCTTAAGGTATTAGATGTACTGGGCATGATTGATATACGCCCCGGGCAGGGGACCTATATTAGTAACAAAGAGGCTGATTTCTTTATTGTTCCTTTGTCCTGGTCTTTGTTTTTAAATGGAAGTCAGATCGATAATATTATAGAAGTACGGAATCTGATGGAAGTCAGAGCAGCGTTTCTTGCGGCCTCCTGTACAAATGAGGAATTTCTTGATAAGCTGTATGATATTTCACATAGGATTCATAAGGCCTATATTGAGAAGGATTATAAGGAATTTTTGGATGCGGATCTGGAATTTCATGTCTGTATTGCAGAATGTTCGGGTAATTTAGTCATATATAGTATGATACAGACAATCAGCAACCTTATGAGGCATGTCAGCGGAAGCGGTATGGTTACGGAGAGGCAGCTTCAGGAGATATACGATGAACATCAGAAGATATATGGACTTATACTGGCAAGGGATGCGAAAGGAGCGTCAAATGCGATGGAAGAGCATTTGGAGCGCTCGATAGACCGGTATAATTATAGATAAGCATAAAAGTAAGAATCTTTCCTCAAAAAGAGGAAGGGTTCTTATTTTTTAATTTAAAAAAACTTTCAGATGCGTTATAATAGTTTTATAGATAAAATGGAGATTGAATGTAAAGGAGGGATTTGTTATGATGAAAAATAAAGTGGTTACCATAGGCCGTGAATTCGGAAGCGGCGGGCATGAGATTGGGAATCTTTTGGCAACGAGGCTTGATATTCCACTATATGATAACAATCTGGTGAGGATGGCAGCAGAAAAACTGGATATACGTGAGGAGACAGCGAGAGCGGTAGATGAGACAACCTTGAACAGTTTCTTGAAGGGATTTGTGATGTCTTCCCTGGAGTATACATCTTCCATTAAAAAGAATGAGACCAGCCAGCCGCTCAGTGAGCAGGTATACGAGCTTCAATGCGAGATTATCCGCAAGCTGGCCGGACAGGGGCCCTGTGTCTTTGTGGGAAGATGTGCAGACTATGTGCTGAAGGATCAGGCAGACTGCATCAATGTGTTTATCTGTGCTGATATTGAGGACAGAATTAAGCGGATTGCAGAGCGGTATGACTTATCAGAGCGCAAGGCAGAGGATAAGATCAAAAAGGTTGACAGGGAGAGACGGAATTACTATGAATCTCATACCGGTCTCTTCTGGGGAGACATAGATTCTCATCAGATGCTTTTAAATGTCAGCCGTCTGGGGATAGAAAATACGGTGGACATGCTTGAAGCAGTGTATAAGCTGCAGTAGAAAAACAGTGTTTTGGGAGGATAAGAGCTTGAATAAAGAAGCAGGAAATTACTGGTCATATGTAAAGATTCTGGAAGAAGAGCTGGTTCCGGCTATGGGCTGTACGGAACCCATTGCACTTGCTTATGCTGCGGCAAAGGCAAGAGAAGTGCTTGGACAATTACCGGATAAGGTATATGTAGAGGCAAGCGGGAGTATTATTAAGAATGTAAAGAGTGTTATTGTACCGAATACAGATAACTTAAGGGGAATTCCGGCGGCCGCTGCAGCGGGTATTGTTGCGGGGAAGGCAGAAAAGGAATTAGAGGTTATCGCAGAGGTGTCGAAGGAAGAGATACGAAAGATGAGAGAATTCCTTGAGAGTGCCGAGATTAAGGTAGAACACATTGATAATGGTATTACATTTGATATTATTGTTACAGTATCTAAGTGCGGAGAATATGCAAAGGTACGGATTGCTAATTATCATACGAATATTGTGCTTATAGAAAAGAACGGCAGGATTCTTGAAGAAACTAAAATACAGGGTGAGACGGAAGAGGGCCTGACGGACAGAAGCATCCTTAATATGAAAGATATATGGGAGTTCTGCCAGACAGTAGATATCTGCGATGTAAAAGAGGTGCTGGACAGACAGATTGCGTATAATACGGCGATTTCAGAAGAGGGATTAAAAGGAAAATATGGTGCAAATATCGGAAGTGTGCTTTTGGATACCTATGGAGATGATATCCGTACAAGGGCAAAGGCAAAGGCTGCTGCCGGTTCCGATGCAAGAATGAACGGCTGTGAGCTTCCGGTAATCATCAATTCAGGAAGCGGCAATCAGGGAATTACCTGTTCGATTCCGGTTATAGAGTATGCAAAGGAGTGGAAAACCGGTGAGGAAAAGATGTATCGTGCTCTTGTCCTTTCTAATCTGGTAGCTATACATCAGAAAACGGGGATCGGAAGATTGTCTGCATACTGCGGAGCAGTGAGTGCGGGTGCAGCAGCCGGAGCAGGTATTGCATTTCTCTGCGGCGGAGGGTATGAGGAAATTATTCATACGGTTGTGAACGCGCTTGCTATTGTTTCCGGAATTGTGTGCGACGGGGCCAAAGCTTCCTGTGCCGCCAAGATAGCTTCATCGGTTGACGCCGGAATTTTGGGGTATAATATGTATATCAGAGGGCAGGAATTCCACAGCGGCGATGGAATTGTTACAAAAGGTGTGGAAGCGACAATCCGTAATATTGGACGACTGGGAAAAGAAGGTATGAAGGAAACCAACGAAGAGATAATTAAGATGATGATTGACGGTTAGGAGACGGAATTTGATAGAAGAGATTTTATTGGATGCGGGAGCAGATGTTTCCAGGATGCTCCCGTTTCTGTTTGTTGCATTTCTTATTATAGAAGCGTTGGAACATCATTCGGCAGAATTTACGGCAAGAGCTTTTGCAAAGCTGGGGAAGGCCGGGCCGGTTTTAGGTGCCGCTGCCGGCTGTATTCCGCAGTGTGGTTTTTCGGTTCTGTCCGCGAATCTGTATGCAGGCGGGATTATCTCGGCAGGCACGTTAATTTCAGTGTTTGTCGCCACCTCAGATGAGGCGGTTCTTATTATTCTGGGCAATCCGGGGCAGGGAAAAGAAGTTCTTCTTCTGTTGGCAGTAAAACTGGTGATTGCAGTGACGGCGGGATATGGTGTGGATTTTTTTCTTGGAAAATATATTTTTGTTCCAAAGGAGGAGGGGAATCTGTGTGCACACTGCGGATGTCATGAGCATCAGGCAGGGATTCTGCGGCCTGCTCTGCGCCATACAGTAAAAATCTTTATCTATCTTTTTATTTTTACGATTTTTCTTAATTTCTGTATAGAGGTAATCGGAGTCCAGGGGCTTTCGGAAATACTGCTTGGAGATACATGGCTTCAGCCGGCCGCGTCAGCAGTTGTCGGCATGATTCCGAATTGTGCCGCTTCTGTGATGCTGACAGAGCTGTATCTGAATGGAGCTATATCTTTTGCTTCTGTTATAGCAGGACTAAGTACGGGAGCAGGAGCGGGGCTTGTTGTGCTGTTCAAAATGAATCAAAATAAAAAAGAAAATCTTAAGATACTGGGTGTGCTGTTTGCCATAGGAACAGCGGCAGGCCTGCTGGCAGAGCTGATTTTCTGATTTTTGTAAGTAAATAAAAGAAGGAATAGAACTGGCGGCAGAAAAGGCTGCACTGCTGTTTTTATTCCTTCTTTTTGTTTTCTTTTAGATCAATATAGAATATTAATTCTTATCTTCCTTATCGCGCGGATGCTTCCAAAGGAAAAAGGCTCCGAGAGCGCCGATAATATACAGGATATTTACCAGTATAGCCGGATCATTGCGGAGAAAGTTGACAGTTGCTATGATAGTTCCGAGAACTGCAAACAGCTCAAGGGCTGCGATCAAACGCTTCTCCCGCCGTTCTTTGTACTGCTGGATGCGTTCTTCCCGGTTCGCTTCCAGATATTCTGTAATATGCTCCTCGGTAATCTTTCCGGCAATTTGTTCTGCAGGAGAAAAGGAGCGGAAATGCTCAAGAATATCAGTATAAAGCTTTTCATAGGCTTCGTTTTCTTTTAAAGCTTCTTTTGCTTCTTTCATTTTAGACAGTTCTGGTTCAGCTTCTTCTGTTTTAGACAGTTTCTGCGCTGGTTCTTCCGTATTGGAAGATTGCTGTGCTGGTTCTTCCGTATTAGAAAGTTCCTGTTTTGAATCTTCCGTGTTAGCCGGCTCCTGTTTTTTTTCTGAGATTTCCGGAGCGTTGTCGATGGAAGTATTACCTGATACTGTTTCTGTGTTTCCCTTTGACATTTTTTATACCTCCCTAGTAAATCTATGTACCCTAAATCTATCATAGCAGTTTTCACAACAAATTTCAA
This sequence comes from uncultured Lachnospiraceae bacterium, assembly GCA_946558465.1. Lineage (GTDB taxonomy): Bacteria > Bacillota > Clostridia > Lachnospirales > Lachnospiraceae > CAPEBR01. Next base: position 99,747 of record CAMNTM010000002.1, on the reverse strand, counting down.
TTTTTATTGTCAAATATCGACAAAACATTCGGAAAATATAAATTGCATTTCCCCAATAATGTGTTATAATTAACTCTGTTAGCTGTCATATGTGTATATGAGGAGGAATTATCATGGCAACAAAAAAAGGAACAACAGTAACTAAGAAAACCGGAACTGTAAAGGCATCACCAGTGAAGGCAGAGACAGTGAAGACTGAGCCGGTAAAATCTTCCACACCAGAAAAGGTAGTTGAAAAGCCAGAAGAGAAGAAGACGACAGCTGCTGAGACAACATCTGAAAAGAAAGCCACAGTTAAGAAAACGACAGCTAAAAAAACTGTAGCAAAGAAAGAGATGAAGGTAAGGGCAGTTGTTGAGTATTGCGGGAAGCAGGTAGAAGAAAAAGACATGATTGCAAGTGTGAAAAAAGCATGGACAAAGTCAGGCAAAAAGGTTGGAGATATTAAGTCTATGGAGCTTTACATAAAACCAGAAGAGGCAGCTGTATATTATGTCATTAACGGTACAGATACAGGGGCCGTTGCATTTTAATGTGTAGTTGAAATGGGAAGGGAGCATCTCAGCGGAGGTGTTCTTTTTTTATATCAGATAAAATTAACAGATAATAAAAAAATATATAAAAAAGATATTGACAAAATAAAGTTAATGGTTTATTATTAAGTCATAAAATAACAGACGGCGATAGAAGATAGAAAAATAGGTGTTGGAAATCAAGTTTGTTATTATAATTTGAAGAAGGAGGTACGGACCACCAAAATATTCAAATGATTAATTAAAATTACCAAAAGAAAGAGGTAAAAGAATGATTGAAGTATCACAGTAGGGATGGGTATCTTTTAGAAAATAATTGATACCCGTCTCTGCAAGTATATTGCATAGACTATCAGAGAGCCGCAGGCTCTTTTTCTTTTGGCTTTCTGCCGCGCGGCCCTGTTTTAAATGTGCCAAAAAGTAAATGACAGTAATGTAATCCTGGTGCTATAATGAAGCTGTATAAAAGAAAGGAGCAGAAGCATGATTATAGAAGGAAATCAGAAGGAGCTCGATGCGATGGAGCAGTTCCATAAGGGAAATCGAAAAGAAGGTCTGCGTCTGCAGGAGGAGTTTGCGTCTGCGTTCCGCAGGGAGTATAAAGAAAAGGATCATTGTCCATGCCAAAAAGCATGTCGTTATCATGGCAACTGTAAAGAATGTGTTGCAATACATAGAGCTCATCAGGAGCATGTGCCTAATTGCATGAGAGGTCTGCTTAATAGAAGAATCAGATTATTATCAGAATTGACAGAGCATACAATAGCAGATGAGATAGAAGCTCCTCATGAAGTACTCCACAGAGAATTTCAGGAGAAGTAAATATGAGCAGAGATTTATATGAGAGATTTCCGTATATCGCTGCGGAGGATATTATAATCAGAAAAATGACCGAATCAGATACAGAGGCCTTATTTGAAATTTTCAGTAATAATAATATGTACAGATACATACCGGATTTTCTTCGTACTAAGAACAAGGAAACAATAAGAAGGGCTATATGCGAGATAGGAAACAGAGATTTTTCTGAAGAAAGATGGATTATGGCGGGTGTATATCTTCCTGAAAATCCGGAGAGAGTAATAGGAACTGCAGAGATATTTGATTATAGCAGGGAGGTAAATGCCGCGGAGATTGGCTATAGAGTAAATGAAAAGCTCTGGAATCGGGGGATTGCTTCTAGAATCGTCCATATTGTGACAGAATACCTCTTTGACGAGATCGGTATAAACCGTGTACAGGCAACGGTTCTTCCGGACAATATCTGCTCAAAAAAAGTACTTATAAAAAACAGATTTAAAAGAGAGGGCCTGCTCAGACAGGTAAGTTTTTGGAGGAACAGAGGAATTGTAGATTTGGAGATGTATTCTTTGCTGAGAGAAGATGTAAAATGAGGAGGTTTGAAAGACATATGGAAAAATATTAGAGGTTTACGATTCGCCTGTTTTAGAGGTATAATAACTGCAGGAGAGAAATAAATAAGGGACAAAGGAGAAAATATACATATGAATGGAATTATAGAGTCTGGTAAAAATATTATCGGGGGCGCGGATGGCCCAACCTCTGTTTTTATAGCAGGGAAGGTGTCCGCAGGAGTATCTGTTATTGCTGTTATTATCGGGCTCATACTTTGCTTTTTAGGCTTGAAGCTTGCAAGGATTTTGATAACGTTAAACGCTCTTTTAATCGGACTTGCTGCAAGTATCACAATCGCAGCAGTGATTAATGTCGATAAGACTGTTTTTGTCGTAATCATGCTGGGGTGTGCTGCTGTTACTGCGGCGCTGTCGTTCTTTTTATATAAATTTGGTGTATTCTGTATGGTATTTACCGGAACAACGGCGTTTGCTGTTTCTCTGACAGGACTTGCGGGAGGAAATTTTGGAATTTTATCCTTTACTATGGGATTTGGCAGCCGGGAGATAATAATAGGTGCGGCTGTGCTTGTGATATCATTCATACTTTCTGTTTTTGCAGTCAAATTTGCAGAGCCGATGCTTATTATAATTACTGCTCTTAACGGAGGAATATCGTCGGGTATATCGTTTAGGATGTTTTTGACTACAGCGGCAGATTTTGCAGTTCCGGTGTGGGCCGGCTATGCAGCCGGCATGCTGTTTGCAGTTTTTGGCATGCTTGTGCAGTTTATGATGCATTCAAGAAAGATTGGGAAAAAAGAAAAGAGCTATGCAGATGAGATAAAGGAGAAGGTGTCTGTAGAATCGGAAGTCAAGAAGGCAAGAACAGTTCTTGAGGATGATGAGGAAGAATGATTCTAATCAGGAAGGAGGCTCACTTATGAAATTGGATATGCACTGTCATGTAAAAGAAGGTTCAATAGATAGTAAGATAGGCTTGGATGAGTACATTACCAGGCTGAAGGAGCAGGGGTTTGACGGGATGCTGATTACCGATCATGATACGTATAAAGGCTATCGGTACTGGAAGAATGAGATGAAGGGAAAGGTCCATGAGGACTTTGTTGTGTTGAAAGGTATTGAGTATGACACCTGTGATGCGGGACATATTATCTGCATTATGCCGGAGGGTGTGAAGATGCGCCTGCTGGAGCTGCGGGGACTTCCGGCGGCGGTTCTGATAGATTTTGTGCACCGGCATGGGGGGATACTGGGACCTGCACATCCTTGCGGAGAAAAATATTTGAGCTTTACTAACACGAAACGGTATTATAAATCTCCGGAGATTATTAAACGTTTTGATTTTTTTGAGGTATTTAATGCCTGCGAGCCGGAGGAATCGAATGAAGGTGCTGCCAGGCTGGCAGTCAAATATAAAAAACCTGGAATCGGAGGCAGTGATTCTCACAGGCCCGATTGTGTGGGAAGAGGTTATACGATTCTTCCGGAAAGGATAACCTGTGAGACAGAGCTTATATCTTTGATTCGAAGTAAGGCCTATTTGGAGGCAGGAGGTATGCTCTATGATAAGACAACGAAGGATAAGATAGGTAAGGCAAATAAAATTCTTGTATATTCCTTCTGGTTCTATAACAAGGGCGGTGAGCTCTTAAAGCGTCATAAGCGCAAGGTAAAGGGCGAGATAGAGAATCCGGTGGATCCTATCGACCCGATAGAGATTCCATATCTGAAAGGCCGGCAGGTGCAGAGAAACGCCTACAATGGGAAATGAATCTGAAAGGTGGTCCCTCCGCCGTCGGTGTCCGCAGCGTCGATAGACAGCTTCATCTGTTTTGCGAGAGACCAGGCTATGGAGAGCCCCAGTCCGAAGTGTTCTTTTTCACGGCGGGCTGTGTCTCCTCGGTAGAGCCTGTCAAAGATAAGAGATTTTTGTTCATTTGGAATTCCCGGACCGTGGTCTGATACAGCGGCAGTCAGCTTCTTTTTACTAAGATATGCGCGGATTTCAATGAGCGGCTTTAAGGAAATGTTTTTTTTATTATCCGGGCAGCCATAGGCGATGGCGTTATCAATAAATATAGAAAGAATCTGGTGAATCCATTGGGGATTGCCGTTTACACAGGGAAGAAATTCATCCGGCAGCGTAAGCTTAAGCCGGATGTTTTTTGTATTACAGAGAGGCTCGTAGGATTCAAACAGCCGCAGAAGAATTTCATCCAGCTCGACCGGCTGTTTTTGTGACGGGAGCGATCCGGAATCTGCAGAGGCAAGCAGGAGCATATTTTTGATAAGCATTCCTGCGCGCCTGCATTCCTTTTGTATAATTTTGTTCATTTTCTGTGATTGATCAGGTATAGATAAGCCGGTATCGGCGCAGCTTTGTATCACTGCCAGAGGAGAGCGGAGCTCATGAGAGGCAAAGGATACAAAATCTGTCTGTTTTTTATGATATTCTGCCAGTGGCGCTGTGGCCTTTGAGGCTGTAAAACGGCCGATAAGAAAAAGAAATAATAAGCTCAGGCACTCAAGACAGAGGAAGAGAATGAGCTGAGACATTGTCAAATGATTTTCTTTTGTCATGTCCAGAAGAAGAGTAAGTGAACGGAAGCCGTTCGGGGTTGCCAGTACTACGACTGTTCCCTGATAGCTGTCCTTAACATCACCTTGTATAGTAAAAAATGAAGATTTGGACAGAGTGGAGGAATAGGGACGTACAGAAGCGTCAATATGCTCCCTGCGTGCCATTTCCTGTGCCCGTTTAATCAGAATATCTCTGTCTGTGCGGGGAGTCCAGGCTCCGGAGAAGAATAAAGGTACATGGTTGTCTTCGATATGAATAATCAGATGGTTGTCACTTTCAAGCTTTGCAAGCCAGTGATCCGAGAAGCTTGACTGAGCTTCCAGCTGATAGGTAAGATTGAGCACATGGTTCTGCAGGGCTTCCGTCTGCTGCCGCTTATCCTGAAAATGCTGCCAGAAAAAGGCAACACACAGAATAAATGTCACAAGAATGCCGGAGGGGATAATAAAAAGGAGGCAGAGATGCCGGCGAAGGTTCTGGATCATATCTTTTCCTCCAGTCTGTAGCCTACGCCGTGAATTGTAGAAATGTGTACTCTGCTGCCCAGCGTCCGCAGATGCTTGCGCAGGTAATAGATATAGGTGTCCAGGTTTCCATCCTCGACGATTCCGTCCGGTCCCCAGATGCGGGTATATAAAAGCTGCCGGGGAAGTGCACGTTCTGGGTTCTGGATAAAATACTCCAGCAGTTCACATTCTCTGCGCGAGAGGCGGAGCATTTTACCGGAGGAAATTTTTTTATCTGTACTGTGGAGCTCAAGACAGGAAGGATAAAGCTTTAAATCTGCGTATTCAAGAGACGAGAAGGATTTAGTTGTATTTGGCCGGCGGGACAGGGCGCGGATTCGAGCCAGAAGCTCTCCGATGTCGTAGGGCTTTACAAGATAATCGTCGGCTCCGCTGTCAAGTCCGGTGATCCGCTCGTCAACAGAATCTACAGCAGTTGCCAGGATGACGGGAACAGAGATATTATTTTCGCGGATGATTTTAAGAAGGGAGAGACCGTTCATCTCAGGAAGCATTCGGTCCAGAATTATAATATCGTAGACAGACTGCATGGCATAGTAGAGAGCGTCGGTACCGTTATATACACAGTCAGTTTGGAACCCCTCATGTTCAAGCTGCATTTTTAATGTTTCACAGAGCTGTTGATCGTCTTCAATAATTAAGATACGCATAGGCCGTGGTCTCCTTTCTGATGTGCTTTTACCTGTCAGACCGGCACAGGAATTTTGGAAGCACGTTTTTATTTTCATATAATAGCATGAAAATCTCAAAAAAATCTTTAAGAAATTCATAAGGAATTTGAAGATTTTCTGAGTTTTGACTGATAGGATAACGGTATGGAGACTATCCAAAAAAACATAGCAGGAAGGGGCGGCACTTATGAAAAGAAGGAGATCTATCAGTGCGGTTATTGTTGTAATTCTTATTGTAAGTCTTTTGTCCGGATGCGGGCAGAAGAAGGAGGGAAAGGAGGGAACAAATCCCACAGCAAAGGGACGATATGTAGAGAGTGAGACAGAACTGCCTGAAGGTATAGAGCAGGCTTTGGGTATCGTAAAGGAGGACGAAGGCGTTGCATTATATGCGTGGTCAGAAGAAAAAGGGTATTTAAAATTTGTTTATCAAGAAGGAAAGTGGTCCGATGCAGAGGAAGTGCCATGGCTTATGGATGCCATGAATCGTCTGGAATTTGATATCGCATATCTTTATATGGGAGGTGACGGAAAGCTTTATGCAATGGGATATTCCATATCTGACAATGTGCCGTATGGCCAGCATATTTTAAGAGAAGCACAAGGACAGACAGCAGAGGATATTACACCTGAAGCTCTTTTGGAGGTAGATGAAAATGGGATGACGGCGTTATTGACGGATATGATGGTATTAGAAGACGGGTCCATCGGAGTTTCAACATTTGACAGCATGATTGAAATTTATAAGGCCGGAAAGAAGATAGCAGAGATGGAAGGTCCGGCAGTAAATACAGATCATCAGCCTGCTCTGGCTGCATCAGGCAGTACGGCGGCTGTATTTGGAAAGGACGGAAAGAGTATCGATTTTTATCAGATCAGTAATTTTGAAAAAAAGAATACAGTGTCTCTGAATCAGAGCACAGAGGGCGGATTGATAGCTCCGGGTGAAGAAGGGGTCTGGTATATTGTGAATGCGGCAGGAATTCACAGAATTACGGAAAAGGGAAGTATTGTAGAGACAGTAATGGAAGGCTCTGGCGGCATAATGAGTATGGATACTGCTGTTTTAGTAAACTTCTGTCAGGGGAATCAGGAGGAATATTACGGATTATACCGGGTTGACGGACAAGGAAGCAGGCTGATGAGGTATGCATTTGACGAAAATGCAGATGCAGTTCAGAAGGAGACGCTGAGTATTTACAGTCTGAAGGACAATGCCACAGTTTCCCAGGCAGTTTATGCATTTCAGAGCAATCATCCGGGGGTGAAGGTAGAGTATAATATCGGAGCAGCAGAGGAGGGTACACAGCTTACAGAGGCAGTCCGGACTCTGAATGCGGAGCTTTTGAATGGAGGAGGAGCGGATGTTTTGATTCTTGACGGACTTCCTAAGGAGGCTTATATGGAGAAGGGTATTCTTAAGGATATTACGGAGCTTGCAAAGGAGCTGACAGAGCAGGGAGTACAGGAGAATATTGTAAATACAGCGGTTGTGAAGGATAAGAAAATATATGCGGTTCCGGCAAGGGTGAACATTCCGGTCATATATGGAGACGAGAATAAAAAAAGAGCATGTCAGACCCTGGAAGCATTTCATGAATATGTGAACCAGGAGGGGAATGGCGGACTATTTGAGATGACAACATGCGAGTTTACAGGGATGACATTGTTTCATGCATTTTACAATGAGCTGGCGGGAACAAATGGACTGGATGAAGAAAAACTGTCAGTATTTCTTACAGATATTATGAAGCTGTGTGAGATAGAGCGGACAAAAGAGTATGAGGAGCATTTGGAGATGGAATCTGGAGTGTGGGCTCAGATGGGAGCCTGTTTTTATTCAGGAGATAGTATGGATGGCAGTTATGCTACAATTACAGAGCTTGGAGGACTCATAAACAGCATGGGAGCATGTGCAGAGGTGAAAGAAGGTAAGGGCACACTGGAGGCCTTGAAGGGGTATTATATTCCGGCAGCAGCGGCAGGGATCAATGCTTCCTCAAAGCAGCAGGAGCTGGCGGAAGATTTTCTGAGGTGCTTGTTTGAGGAATCGGTGCAGAAGACGGACAATTCAGATGGATTTCCGGTACTTGAGAGTGCAATGGAGGCTCAGGCGGATTATGTGGAGACGCCTGAAGCAGCAGATTTTTCCATGTACAGTTCTATGAAGAATCCAGTAACAGGTGAAGAGAAGGAAATTACTGCAGGATATCCGAACCGGAAGGAAACAGAGCAGCTTTTTGAGATTATAAAGGAGCTGAAAACGCCTTTTATCGAGGATAGTGTGGTGACAGCCGCAGTTTTGGAGGAGTTGAAGAAATGCTACAGCGGCGGCCAGTCTCCAGAGGAAGCAGCAAAAGCAATCTGCCAGAAAGCAGGTACGTATCTTGCAGAGTAAAAAACAGGGCTGGACAGCGTTTTTGTTTTTGTTTCCGAGTCTGATTGGAACGGCGGTGTTTGTGCTGATACCGTTTGCCGATATTATCCGCCGTTCCGTGAGCCGGGCAGTGGGAGGCGCTTTTGTAGGGGCAGACAATTATAAGACCGTATTGCAAAATGAGGCATTTCTTACGGCAGCAGGAAATACGGGCAGATTTCTGATTGTCTGTCTTCCGCTACTTTTAGCACTTTCATTCGGGATGGCGTTATTATTGTACCGGCTTCCGGCTGCCAAGACTTTTTTTCAGATGATATTTTTACTGCCTATGTCAATTCCGGTAGCCTCCCTGGCTGTTTTCTGGAAAATACTGTTTCATGAAAACGGAATTTTAAATGAAGCCCTGAAGCTTGTTTCGGTACAGGGAAAGGATTGGATGAATACGCAGGCAGCATTCTGGATACTGGTGTTTTCGTATATATGGAAGAATATGGGATATGATATTGTGCTCTGGCTGGCATCACTGTCAAGTATAGGTGAAGAGCAGTATGAGGCAGCAAGGGTAAACGGGGCCGGTACATGGGCCTGCTTTCGTTATATTACACTGCCTCAGATGAAATCAGGCCTGGTATTGATTGGAATACTGTCCTTTGTCAATGCGTTTCGGGTATTTAGAGAAGCATATCTGATTGCAGGTGATTATCCGCATGAAAGTATCTATATGCTGCAGCATCTTTTTAACAATTGGTTCACGAAGCTGGATATTCAAAAGATGAGTGCGGGAGCAGTTATGATGGCAGCGGCAGTCAGTGTCCTGCTGATATTTGCGGAATGGTGGAATGAAAGGCAGGAGAAGGAATGAAAAGGAAAAAATATGGTGCTGCGTATCTGATTTTAAGCCTTGTGGGAATTATACTGGCACTTCCTATGGCTGTATTAATCTGTAATTCTCTGATGGGAGCGGAAGAGATTAGAGAAGCTTACGGTGCTGTAATGGGAAACACAACAGAGGAGACGTCGGCAAGGATTATCCCAGTATATCCTACACTTAAGCCTTATGTGGAGCTGCTTCTGGATTCTCCGGACTTTTTTGTTATGTTCTGGAATTCTGTAAAACAGACGGGATTTATTCTTTTTGGCCAGGCAGTGATTGGGATGCCGGCGGCGTGGGCGTTTGCCAGGTATCAGTTCAAAGGACGAAAAGCTTTGTTTTTTGTATATATGATTCTGATGGTTATGCCATTTCAGGTGACGATGGTTTCCAGTTATCTTGTACTTTCTAAGCTGTCAATTCTGGATACACATCTGGCTTTGATTCTTCCGGGGATTTTTTCTACCTTTCCGGTATTTATCATGGAGAAGTTTTTTCGTGCAATTCCGAAAGAGATGATAGAGGCAGCCCAAGTAGACGGAGCAGGGCATTTCCGGATATTTTTTAAGATAGGGATTCCGCTTGGAGCACCTGGAATCGCAGGTGCTTTGATGTTAAGCTTTTTAGAATACTGGAATGCCATCGAGGCTCCGATGACATTCTTAAGGACAAAGTCAAAACTGCCTCTTTCCTTATATCTGCCAGATATTACGACGGACCAGATGAGTGTGTCCTTTGCGGCGTCAGTTATTATGATGCTCCCGGCAGTACTTGTATTTTTGTGGGGACAGGAGGACTTGAAAAAGGGAATCACAGCGTCGGGTCTCAAAGAGTAAGGCAAAGGAGAGAATAGATGAAGAAAAAGATTTTGAAAATGATTCTGACATTTTTTGCAGTGATGCTTTGCTGTACCTTTATTGCGCGGGGTGCGTCGTCGATGACGGTGGCTAAGGTGAAGACAGAGGAGGTAAGTCGTGGAAGTCTTACAGAAGAATTTACCGGGGAAGGAAAAATAACAGCGAAGAATAAATTGTATCAGTCGATTCCAGAAGGACATAAGGTGATTGATTTTCTGGTGAGTCCTGGGAAAAAGCTGCAGAAAGGAGAAGGTATTCTTAAGCTTGATGTGAAAGAGCTTGATGAAAAACTTGTAGAGCAGGAAAGAGAAATCAGTAAAATAGAACTTCAGATAGAGCAGCAGAGAATCAGCGGAAATCCGCAGGCACGTACGCCGGCAGCGGCTCAGGCAGGGATTGGATTAGCCAGGACAAAGGAGGCGTTGTCTGCGGCACAAAGCAGCTATAAGCAGGCGAAGGAAAATTATGAGGCAGCTGTGCAGATGCCGCTGCAGGAGACAGAAGAGGAGGAGGCCGGGCAGGAGAGATTAAAAGAGCTTAAGGAGGAGCAGGATGCGGCATGGAGTGCACTTCAGGAAGCCCAGGCTGCCTACCAGCAGTCACTTGGAGAATACGGACTTGCCGAACAGGATGATGCAAATGCGGCCGCTAATGATGCAGCGACAAAGCAGGCTTCCCAGGCAGCTTTGGAAGAGATGCAGATAGAGCTGGATATTCAGAAGGAAAAGCTTGAGGAGCTTAAGAAGCTGAAAGAAGCAGATGGTGTTGTGGCAGCGCAGGAGGAGGGGGTTCTGGAATCTATCGGAATAGAGGAGGGGAGTATCACTACAGGTACGGAGCAGATTGTATATGAAAGCGGCGGTCTGGAGGCATGTGGAGTAGTTCCTGCTGCCAAGCTGACTGTTATTGCAGAGAAAGATGAGATAGAGATGAGGGTACAGGGAGAGGCAAAAAAACTAAAGCTCACAGTTGACAGAGTCGAACAGAATGAAGAAGGAGCATATGTGTGGTATGCGTTGCTGCCGGAGGCTTCTTACCGCTCTGGTACAGATTTTACGTATGAGTATAGTAAAGATTCAAAGGGTACTTATGAGCAGCTGATTCCGCTTTCTGCTCTTCGTGAATCCGGAGGAAGCTATTATGTACTGCTTGCAGAAAAGAGGCCGGGTATTTTAGGAGAGTCTTATGAAGCGGTACGGACAGCTGTTACATTGCTTGGAAAGGACGAAAAACAGGCAGCCATAGAGGCGAATCTGCCCGAAAAGGCAATGCTGATTTCCGAGTCTGATAAATATATAAAGGAAGGTGACCGGGTACGGATAAACGAATAAAGCGTTGTGCAGTCAGGCTGTTTTTTCTGATTTTTTTTGGAGCTTCAGTTGGAGCAGAGGCACGGTTTTTTGAGAGACTTGGGAGTGTGCAGGGACAGGCAGGATTTTATGAGACTTCAGCGTTCATAAGCCGTGAACAGATACAAGGATTCTGGGAGAATGCCTCTGAGGATGCGAAAAGAGAAATCACAGATATAACATTGTTTCAGGAGACAAAAAATGTGCAGCTGGAAAATGAAGATCTGGGACGCAAGGCAAAAGGAAAGCTTATCGAGGCAGCAGGTAATATGAATTTGATTACACCTGACAGACTGATTGCCGGAAGTTATGCGGCATCTGTAGACGAGAAGAGCTGTGTAATCAGTGCGGCGGCAGCAGATGCCCTGTTTGGTTCAAGGGAAGTGCTGGGAGAAATGATCAGGGCAGGAGACATAAGTTACAGGATATGCGGTATCATAGCGGCAGAAAGCCAGATCTGCATGGTTCAGGGAGAAGAAGGAAGGAGTTATTCCGGGGTTCGTGTGCTGGCGCCGGGAATACCGCTTTCTGTTCTGCAGGGAAGACTGGCAGGTATACTTTCGGACGGGGAGGATAGCGGCAGATGGACAGTAGAATGTGACTTGTATCTTGGTATCGGGAGAGTATTCTTATATCTTCCGGTGTGGGTCTTGTTATTTCAGATTCTTTTATGCTGCGGCAGATCACGGTCCGGGAATATTCGGGTGTTGACAGCTGTGTCCGGATTTACAGGCATCTGTGTGCTGACTTTTTTAAGCGTTCGTTTCTCAAGCGACTATATACCGTCTGCCTGGTCGGATTTTTCCTTTTTCAAACAGCTTTTTAAGGAAAAAACAGAGGATATTCTCACGCTTATAAGAAAACCTCTGTTTTATGCGGATTCTGTTATGCTGGGTGCCCTGGCCGGGGTTTTTGTATTAAGTATTGTTATCACCTGTATATTGCTGCGGCATATAAGAAAATATATTATGCCGTATAATGCTGTAGAAGATTTATCAGATGATATACCGCAAAGCTTACAATCCATGCCGCTGCCAGCTGATAAACAAGGATTCCTGCAGTGTATTTCCAGCTCTTCAGCTCACGGTGTATGGTGGCGATGGCGGCGGTACAGGGAACGTACAGCAGGCAGAAGACCATAAGTGCATATGCGTTGGCGGCGCCGAAGCCGAGTCCGCCCAGGGCGGCAACCATTGCCTCCATGCCGCGGGCAGTAGTGATATTTTGGATTCCGAACAGGACACTGCAGCTGGAGACAACGACCTCTTTGGCGGCGATTCCGGCGATAAGTGCTACAATAATCTGCCAGTATCCTAATCCGATTGGACGAAAAAGAGGAACAACTGCTTTTCCAATCCAGGAACCGAAGCTTTCACTGATATCCGTTACATATCCGCAAGGTCCAAAGTTTAAAATCCCCCACATGATTACAGAGGCGATAAAAATAACAGTACCGGCTTTTGTAAGATAATCCTTTATCTTCTGCCACACATAGATAGCAATGGTGTGTGCATTCGGCGACTTATATTCCGGCAGCTCGATTAAAAGAGCATGCTCTGCTCTGCTTCCGTCTATCTTGGATAAAACATAAGCAGTGCCAATAGCAATGATGATTCCGAGTAAATACATGGAATAGCACACGAGCATAGCATGTTTTCCAAAAAACATAGAAGAAAACAGTACGTAAATCGGAAGTCTTGCACTGCAGGACATAAATGGTGTAATCAGGATGGTTTTAAACCGGTCTTTTTTATGCTCCAGTGCGCGAGAGGCCATAACGGCAGGGACGGTACAGCCGAAGCCTAGAAGCAGGGGAAGAAAGGCCCGGCCTGAAAGTCCCAGCCGGCTCATAATATCATCCATGATAAAAGCAACTCTTGCCATATATCCGCTGTCCTCCAGCACGGCGAGTGCAAGAAAGAGAATAAAGATATTCGGCAGGAATGTAAGAATCCCTCCAACACCGGAGATGATGCCGTCAACGATAAGGGAAGTCAGCATTGCGTTCGTATGTATGGAGCCGAGTGTTCCCGATACCAGTCCAGAGAAGGCTTCAAGACCGATTTCAAAATAGCCTTTGAGCCAGTCTCCGATAGTGAAGGTCAGAAAAAATACCAATGCCATGATGCCAAGAAATATAGGAAGTCCCAGCCATTTATCTGTCAGATAACGGTCAATTTTATCTGTAGAAGCTTCCTGTCTGGATTTGTTGACCAGCACTTCAGATATGATTTCTTCGATAAAATCGTATTTTTGATTGATAATATCCTTTTCGTAGCTTCTGTCGATTATAGCAGTCAGGTCTGTAAGCTGATTTGCTGATACAGTTTTATCCTGCTCCAGAAGCTTGATGGCATGCCAGCGTTTATGCGTAAGGCCGGGATTTGATTTTGTAAGTTCATTGATGATAAGGTCAATTTTGTCTTCGATATAGTCCTCATATACCATTGCATATTCATCGTGGTGGTTGTGGAGGTGGAGGGAATGCTTATCCTTGTGATGGTGGATAAGAGGTCCCTGTGTATGATATTCATTGTGGTGGGCGACAGCGTGAAGAAGAATAGACAGTCCGGTCTTTTTCCGTGCGGAGACAGGAATTGCCGGTGTACCCAGCATTTCCGGAAGGCGGTGCAGGTCGATTTCCATGCCGCGTTCTTCTACAATGTCCATCATATTTAAGGCCAGAACGACCGGTTTTCCAAGCTCCAGGAGCTGAAGCGTAAGATAAAGATTCCGTTCAAGGCTTGAGGTGTCTATCACATCGACGATCACATCTACTTCATCACTTAGGATACATTCTCTGGAAACGGTTTCCTCCATCGTGTAGGAGGTAAGACTATAGATTCCAGGAAGATCGATCAGTTTGAATTCCTGTCCCTTATAAGTAGTTCGTCCTTCTTTTTTTTCAACGGTAACACCGGGCCAGTTTGCCACCTTCAGGTTTGCGCCGGTGAAAGCGTTAAAAAGAGTTGTTTTTCCGCAGTTCGGGTTGCCGATAAATCCTACATTGATTGTGTCTGGCATGTGTCTAAAGCCTCCTTTACTTCAATATGGTCTGCGATACGTTTTCCAAGTGCAAAGCGGGTGCCCCGGAAACGTACGGTGACAGCGCCTTTTTTGTCGTTGTTTAAAACTGTAATTTTTGTGCCGTCTGTAAGTCCGAGAGCCTGAAGTCTTCGCTCAAGCTTTAACTCAATATTGATAGAAACAACCTGGTAGGCTGTATGGTTTTTTCCTTGTTTTAAAGTCATAGGAGAGCCCTCCTTTAATATTTGTATGTTTTCCATGCATAATCATAGCACTATTTGACGAAGTCCGCAATGTGAAGTATACTGGAAAACAGCAGCATGGAACGTGAAAGCTGCCGTGAATGAAACGGATGGTAATACAGGAAAAGGAATGGTGTATTTTTATGGAAGCATATTTTTTGGTGTTATATTTTTTTACCTATGGCTTTTTAGGGTGGTGCACGGAGGTAGCCTATGCCGCGGTAAAACAAGGACATTTTGTAAACCGTGGTTTTTTGAATGGTCCTATTTGTCCGATCTATGGGTTCGGAGTCAGTGCAGTTATCTACTTTCTAAGTCCGATGTCTGAAAACCTGCTGTTCCTTTATCTTGCTTCTACCGTTTTGGTTACCGTGCTGGAGGGGGTGACCGGCTATTTGATGGATAAGATTTTTCATCATAAATGGTGGGATTATTCAAATCAGCCCCTTAATATCGGCGGATATGTGTGCCTGATTTTTTCACTTGTGTGGGGGGCGGCATGTGTAGCAATTGTGAGAGGAGTCCATCCGATGATTCATCGAGTGCTTTCTTTGATTCCGGCTGAAGCGGGGATTGTAATTTTGTGCGGCTTAGGTGTAGTAGTTTTTGCAGACAGTTATGTGACTGCTTCCGGCATTCTGAAGTTCAACCGCCAGCTGGAGGCGATGGAGAGAATTGCAGAGGAGCTGCGGGAGCTTTCAGGGAGACTGGGAGAATCTATCTATGAAAATGTGATGGAGACGATGGAGATTACGTCGGAGCAGCGTAAACGTTTAGAGGAGGCGGCAGAAGAACAGAAGAGAAAAGGTCGTGAATTACTTTGTGAGATCAAAGACTGCCGTGAGGAATTAAAGGAAAGATATGAGGAGCTGAAGGTCCGGTACGAGGGACTGAAGGAAAGATATGAGGAGCTGTCTGTGCAGCGTTCAGGTGTGGCAAGGCGTTTGATGGAGGCGTTTCCGAGGATGGAGTCCAGGCATCACAAGGATATCTTTGATGAATTGAAAAATAGATTTATAAACCGGATGTAACTCCGGTTTTTTTGTGAAACTTTTTCCTGTTCAGGTTCTTGACAAATAAGAAGAATCTATTTATGATAATAGCACTCGTCTAAGAAAATCTTTATTTCAAAATCAAAAATTCATGGGGATTCCCCCAGGCAGGGAAATTTTCTTCCCGGATTTCCAAAGCGAGATTCAGATACAGAAAGGAGGGCAGACGTATTTCAGCTGTTACAGGGCAGAAGACCTTTTGCCCAAAATTATTTTCTAGCTTATATAATAAAAAGGAGAGACAGATATGAGAAAAAGAAACATATTATTTCTTGCAGTATGTCTGAGTGCTGTATTTATCGCTGCGGAAACAAAGGCGGCAGATACAGTAGTCTATAACGGTAAAATCACTTATGGATCGACAACGGTTGGAGATTTTACAGTAAATGGTATCCAGGCATTCTGTATAGAGCATGAAAAACCAACGCCGCCTACAGGAACGGGGGTTATGGAACAGGTTTATGAAAATTCAGAGATAAAAAAGGTATTATATTACGGATGGAATGGTCCGGCGCAGTGGGAGGGATTTGAGAGTCCGGCTCACGGTGCGGTTGCAACCTCAATTTTGCTGTCACATTATTATTGCGGTACAGAGGTGTCCAGAGAATCCAGGTCATTTTACGAGTGGCTTCAGTCACAGCCGGCTGTGCCGGACGGACAGCTGTCCTTGTCGAAGTCGAGTACGGAAGCTTATCTGACAGAGGATAAAGCTTTGCAGAGAACAGAGAAGCTTACCCTGCAGGGAGATAAGGATAACTATATCACCATATCGCTCCCGAAAGGAGTGAAGCTTCACAATGAGGCAAAAGGGACGGACTCGGAGGGACTGATAAAGATATACGGAGGAGAATCGTTTTACCTGTCCGCACCGCTTTATCAGGAGGGTACATGGTCAAGCGGTGTGATATCAGGAGCAGTCAAGGATTATCAGCCGATGGTATGTGTGACAGACGATGAAGCAGTGCAGAATCTTGGATATGGCAGGCAGGGACAGGCCGCTAAATTGGAGCTTAAGGTAAAGTGGGTTCCGCACGGGAGGGTTCGTCTTCAGAAGCTTGATGCGGAGCTTGATAGAAATGAGTCTCAGGGAGCAGCATGCCTGGAGCATGCGGTTTATGATATCTATAATACAAAGGGGGTAAAGGTGGCGTCGCTGGAAACGGATGTGCAGGGACAGGCTGTTTCGGAGCTCTTGCCGTATGATGATTATATTGTGCGGGAGACGGTTCCAGGACAGGGATACCTGCTTGATGCACAACAGCAGTACAGTCTGAATGCAGAGGAGACGGCTGTGGTGTCCAGAGAGCAGATCATCCGGGCGGACTTACGAGGAGTGAAGATTGGAAGCGGAAGTCATAAACGTCTGGCAAATGTACCTTTCGAGATTACGAGTAAAACAACAGGTGAAAGTCATGTTGTGGTTACAGATGAGAATGGAGAATTCAGTACAGAGGCCGCGTGGACTCCTCACACAAATGAAACGAATAACGGCGTCTCGTCAAAAAGCGGGATATGGTTTGGAGGCGGCGAGCCCGATGACAGCCGGGGTGCATTGTTATATGATACTTATATAATTACAGAACAAGAATGTGAGGAAAACAAAGGTTATCAGCTGATTCCGGCTTTTGAGGTGTCTGTTTACCGGGATAACAGGGTAATCGATCTGGGAACACTTGTAGATGAATCTCCGGTTATTCCGGAGGAGCCTGAAAAAATTGAAATATACACAACCGCATCAAACCAGGTGGATGGAAGTAAGTCGGTACAGGCAGATAAAAAGGTGACAATTGTGGATAAGGTTATGCTCTCAGGTCTTACGCCGGGTACAGTTTACAGACTAGACGGCTGGGAGGTTATAAAGGAAAAGAAGAAGGAACTCACTGAAGAAGGAAAGCGTGTAGAGGACAGTCTGGAATTTACTGCAGATTCCAGCGAGATGCAGGCAGAGCTTTCATTTGAGTTTGATGCTGAAAAACTGGGCGGTTCGGACCTTGTGATTTTTGAAGAGCTGTATGAGATGACGGATCCGAAAGAACCTAAGCTTGCGGCAGAGCATAAAAACCTTGAAAATAAAGAGCAGACCGTGGCCGTCACGGAAGAGGAGGAAGTACTTCAGGAGAAAAAAGATACTAGAGAGGAGGTTCGGACAGGCGACCGGCAAAACTTGATAGTTCTTATACTCTTGCTGATTCTTTCTTGCACGGCTGTATTTATCTGTGGTAAAATAGCTCGTAAGATTAAAGAATAGGAGGTTGTCGTGATGGGAATGACAATGACGCAGAAGATTCTGGCAGCTCATGCAGGCCTCGATTCGGTCGAGGCAGGACAGCTGATAGAGGCAAAGCTTGACGTAGTTATGGCAAATGATATTACCGGACCGATGGCGCTGCCGATTTTCAGAGAGATGGCAGAGCAGGTATTCGATAAGGATAAGGTAGTGCTTGTACCGGACCATTTTACCCCGAATAAGGATATTAAATCAGCACAGAACTCTAAGGATATCAGGGAGTTTGCAAGAGAGCAGGGACTTACCTGGTATTTTGAACAAGGGAAATCTGGCGTAGAGCATGCGATTCTGCCGGAAGCAGGAGTAGTGGCGGCAGGAGAGTGTATTATAGGAGCCGATTCACATACCTGTACTTATGGAGCTTTAGGAGCATTTTCCACCGGAGTCGGGACAACAGATATTGCGACTGGAATGGCTACGGGAGAGCTGTGGTTCAAGGTGCCGGGAGCAATAAAATTTGTATTGGCAGGAAAGCCGGGACCGTATGTAAGCGGAAAGGATATTATTATACATATTATCGGTAAAATTGGGGTAGACGGGGCTCTCTATAAATCTATGGAATTTACCGGAGACGGGATTGCAGAGCTTTCAATGGATGACCGTTTTACAATGGCGAACATGGCGATTGAGGCTGGAGCCAAGAACGGAATCTTTCCGGTGGATGAAGCTGCAAAGGCATATCTTGAGGAGCACACAAAGAAATCCTATAAGGTGTATGAGGCAGATGAGGATGCGCAGTATGATGAGATCGTGGAGATAGATCTGTCAAAGGTACGTCCGACGGTTGCATTTCCGCATCTTCCAGGTAATGCAAAGACGATTGATGAGATTGAAAAGATGGAGCCGATTCGGATTAATCAGGTTGTCATTGGTTCCTGTACGAACGGGCGCATGGAAGATATGAGAAAGGCAGCGGCGATTCTGAAGGGACGCGCTGTGCATCCGGATGTACGTGTCATGGTAATTCCGGCGACACAGAAAATCTATAAGCAGTGTATTGCAGAGGGACTTTTGGATATTTTTGTAGATGCAGGGTGTGCAGTGAACACACCGAGCTGCGGACCATGTATGGGTGGACACATGGGTGTTATGGCGGCAGGAGAAAAATGTGTATCTACGACAAACCGCAACTTTGTAGGGCGGATGGGACATGTAGAATCTCTGATTTATCTGGCTTCCCCGGAGGTTGCGGCAGCAAGTGCAGTGGCAGGCTGTATTGCAAATCCAGAGAAAGTAGGTGAAAGATAATGAAAGCACTGGGACATGTTTTTAAGTATGGAGATAATGTTGATACAGATGTAATTATCCCGGCAAGGTATCTGAATTCCTTTGATGCACAGGAACTTGCAAGTCATGCGATGGTGGATATTGATCCGGAATTTGTCAATAAAGTAAAACCGGGAGATCTGATTGTAGCTAATAAGAACTTTGGCTGCGGCTCTTCCAGAGAGCATGCACCGCTCTGTCTTAAGACAGCGGGAGTAAGCTGTGTAATTGCGGAGACTTTTGCCAGAATCTTTTTTCGGAATGCTATCAATATCGGGCTTCCTATTATTGAATGTCCGGAAGCGGCAAAGGGAATTGAAGCCGGTGATGAGGTAGAGGTTGATTTTGACAGCGGCAGAATCTATAACCGTACAAAGGGTACACAGTTCCAGGGCCAGCCGTTCCCGGAATTTATGCAGAAGCTGATCGCGGCGGGCGGATTGGTAAATTATACGAACAGCAGAAAATAGTGTGAAGAAAGGTGGCAGACATGGATTTGTATTACACAAGTACAAGAGATTCGAATGTAAAAGTGACAGCTTCAGAGGCAATTCTTAAGGGACTTGCGACGGACGGCGGATTATTTGTCCCAGAGACGATTCCTGCTCTTGACATACCGGTAAATCAATTAAAGGAGATGAGCTATCAGGAGACGGCTTATGCGGTTATGAAGCAGTTTCTGACAGATTTTACAGAGGATGAGTTAAAGGAATGTATCCGTAAGGCATATGATGAAAAATTCGATACAGAGGAGATCGCTCCGCTTGTAAAAGCAGGGGATGTCTATTATCTTGAGCTGTTTCATGGTGCAACGATTGCGTTCAAGGATATGGCGCTTTCCATTCTGCCGCATCTTCTTACAGTTTCTGCAAAGAAAAACAAGGCTGATAAAGAGATTGTGATACTTACGGCTACCTCCGGAGATACAGGAAAAGCAGCGATGGCAGGATTTGCCGATGTAGCGGGGACAAGAATTATTGTCTTCTATCCCAAAAACGGAGTAAGTAAAATTCAGGAGCTTCAGATGGTCACTCAGGAAGGCGGCAATGTAGATGTAGTGGCAATTCATGGAAATTTTGACCATGCACAAAATGGCGTAAAGAAGATGTTTGAAAATCAGAAATTAGCTGCAGAACTGGCAGAAAAGGGGTATCAGTTTTCTTCTGCAAATTCGATTAATATCGGACGGCTTGTTCCGCAGATTGTATATTATGTATACGCATATGCGAAGCTTCTGCAGTATGGCGAGATTGAAGAGGGAGAGAGTATCAATGTGACGGTGCCGACCGGGAATTTTGGTAATATTTTAGCGGCATATTATGCAAAGCAGATGGGACTGCCGATTGGAAGGCTTATCTGTGCTTCTAATGAGAATAAGGTACTGTTTGATTTCTTCCAGTCTGGAACGTACAACAGGAATCGAAAGTTTGTGCTTACGAGTTCTCCGTCTATGGATATTCTCATTTCCAGCAATCTGGAACGGTTGATTTATCAGATTACGGGGAAAGACTGCAGTAAGACCGCAGAGTTTATGAGAATGCTTGGTGAAGAAGGTGCCTATACAGTTAGTGAGGAAATGAAAAAAAAGCTTGCAGACTTTGCGGCAGGATATGCAGATGAGGCACAGACGGCAGAAAGCATCCGTGAAACATATAAGCAGACAGGCTATGTACTGGATACACATACGGCCGTTGCTTCTCATGTGTGCAGAGAATATCGGAGAGTGAGTAAAGATACGGCAAAGTGTGTGGCCGCGTCTACAGCCAGCCCATATAAATTCGTAAAGAGCGTTATGTCTGCAATAGATAAGAAGTATAATGATGCAGATGAGCTGGAGCTTTTGAAGGAATTAGAGCAGGTATCCGGTACAGAGATGCCTCAGGCTGTACAAAATATTCTGCATGCAGAGGTGCTGCATAAAAAGGAATGTAAAGCAGACCAGATGGAACAGACAGTGAGAGAAATATTAAATATATAAAAGAGCATAGAAGGGATAAATATGAGCGGAATTTTTGGAATTTTTGCACTGGGCTGCGGAATATACTGTCTGTATGGCTGGTATATGCTGAAGTTTAGGAAGGAAATTAATCAGTCGATCCTGCTTCCAAAGGATGTTGACGTGAAAAAATGTAAGGATTTAGAGGGGTACTGCAGGGAAGCTCAGTATCCGCTCCTGCTCCTGGGAATTGTGACGACGCTGTACGGCGTGTCAGATCTTTACAACAGCTACATAGGAGGAGCAGACGTGTTGTTTATTGTGATGCTGGTACTGTTATTTGCGGCGCTGATTGGTTTTGTAGTGTTAATACGAAGATGTAATAAGAAGTATTTTGGAATATAAGCTGGAGAACAGGTTTGGCTGTATAAATTCGAAACCGTTGCGGTATAGCTTTTTCAGCTGTGGCTTCTATGTTTCCTGGTAAGGAAAGGATTGTTAAATAGTTGACTTTTTGCTGGAAAGATGAGATAATAAAACAAATTTGGATTTTTAAGGAGGAAAAGAAGATATGGCAACAAAAGCATATTACCCAATTGAAGAAATTGGCGCGGGAAAACCAGGATTTTCCAAGACACGTTCTATTATTGAAGCAGCATTTTATGGAAATAATGTTGTTAAAGTTGAGACATTAAAAGAGGCATATGAGCTCGCAAAGAATTCACCGGGAACGGTTGTGACAGATATGCCTGTATATAGAGGTGAAGAATTTGGACTGGATGCGGATGCAAAGGTTCTTCTGTTTAATGACGGAGCAATTACTGGACGTTATGCTACAGCACGCCGTATCGCAGGTGAGCCGGGAGTAGATTGTGATGCATTAGATAAAGTGGCGATGGATGCAGTATATTCATCACGATGGAAAAAGATGTATCATGCAACTGTATATGCAGGGCTTGATCCGGAATTTATGGTTAAATGTCATCTTCTGATTCCGGAGGGAGAAGAAAATATTATGTACAACTGGATGCTTAACTTCCAGTATATGTCTGATGAATATGTGAAGATGTATAAAAAATCCCAGCCGGTTGGAGATGGAAAAGAACCGGATATCTATATTTTCTCTGATCCTCAGTGGGTGCCGGTAGAGGCTCCGGGAGTAAGCTTTGACTGCTTAAGCGATCCGGCAAAGAAGACTCTGTGCTATTTCAATACAGAGACGAACTGTGCATGTATTCTTGGTATGAG
Organism: uncultured Lachnospiraceae bacterium; assembly: GCA_946558465.1. Classification (GTDB taxonomy): domain Bacteria; phylum Bacillota; class Clostridia; order Lachnospirales; family Lachnospiraceae; genus CAPEBR01. Next base: position 77,544 of record CAMNTM010000002.1, on the reverse strand, counting down.
ATATTTCGGTGAGCATAAGAAGGGTACGCTTACAATGGTATGGGCAATTGCAAACCGCAATGGATATGCTTCCTGCCACGGCGGACAGAAGGAGTACTTATTGCCGGATGGTTCTAAATATGTTGCTTCCGTATATGGTTTATCAGGCTCAGGAAAGTCTACGCTTACACATGCTAAGCATGGCGGAAAGTACGAAATCAAGGTTCTTCACGACGATGCGTTTATTATCAATACAGACACTTGTGCTTCGATCGCAATTGAGCCTACTTATTTTGATAAGACAGCAGATTATCCGACAGGCTGTGCAGATAATAAATATCTTCTGACAGCACAGAATTGTTCTGCCACCTTAGACGAGGAGGGAAAGATCCAGTTAGTAACAGAAGATGTGAGAAACGGAAACGGACGTGCAATCAAGTCTAAATTATGGTCACCGAACCGGGTAGATAAGATTGATGCTCCGGTGAATGCAATTTTCTGGATTATGAAAGATCCGACAATCCCGCCGGTAGTAAAATTAAAAGGTGCGGCGCTCGCATCAGTTATGGGTGCAACGCTTGCTACAAAGCGTTCCTCTGCTGAGAGACTTGCTCCTGGTGTAGATCCGAATAAGCTGGTTGTAGTACCATATGCAAACCCGTTCAGAACTTATCCTCTTGCAAACGATTACGAGAAATTTAAAAAGCTTGTAGAAGAGAAGAATGTTGACTGTTATATCGTCAATACAGGTGATTTCATGGGCAAAAAGGTAAAACCGGCAGATACGCTTGGCGTTTTGGAGGCTATTGTAGAAAAGAAAGCGGATTTCCATCAGTGGGGACCATTTTCAGATATTGAGATTATGGATTGGGAGGGCTTTGTTCCGGATCTTGGCGATGCGGAGTATAAGGCTCAGCTGAAGGCCCGTATGCAGGATCGTGTAAACGAAGTAGAGCAGTTTGCAGTAGCAAAGGATGGCTATGATAAACTGCCGGATGAAGCCGTTGATGCGCTCAAGAAACTGGTTGCTGAGCTCGGCTAAACAGTCCTATGACATTTTTTGCAGAAGCAGTTGTAAAATGAGAGAAAATAGGTTATAATATTTTCAGATAAAGACCTGGAATGTACGATACTCTTGTAATTTTGAACCTACAAAACTTTAAACGGGACTCTTATATCTTCGTAATATGTCAGGCCTCCGATTTAGGCAGAGGAAGACAGAAAAGCGAATGCGGACACCCACCTGGCTGCGGCTAGGAGTCAAAATACAGGAACCGGCATTTTGGGGATTATACTAAAGATAAAAGGCAGTCGTATACCGGCTGTCTTTTTCAGTTCTGACATGTCTGTATGGTTAAAGGGGTACATATTTGTGGATAGAAATAGAGTAGAAAAGCATCTGTATTATGGTCTGGCGATTTTAGCGGTTTTATTTGTAATTGTCGGTCTTACGAGGGCTCTTTGGGGATATCGGGAGAAAGAAACGGAGGTTATGAAGGAACAGACGATTTTTCCGGAAAAGGAGACAGAGGAAGAGACAGCGGCAGAAGCAGAGGCGGAAAATTCAAGTATCCGTGTTCTTCTTATGACAGATGGACATCGAAATACAGTGCATCCTGGCGTGACACTTAGCAGTGATTCGGGTTTTGTGGTCTCCTATGGAGAAGAGACTGAGGAGTGTGAGTCCGGTGCAGAGCTTTCGATTGCTCCTGATGATGTAAGATTTGAGAAAGGTATTATCAGAATTCAGGCAAAGGAGGGGAAGGTTACAATAAAAAGCATGAACAGAGGTTACGGTAATCCTTCTTATGAAGGGGTGATTGAGCTTCGAACGAGTGCCGAGGGAGTGATAGTGATTAATGAGCTTCCGCTTGAGAGTTATCTGTGTGGTGTGGTTCCGAGTGAAATGCCGGCGGCCTATGAGCTGGAAGCACTAAAAGCGCAGGCGGTCTGCGCCAGGAGCTATGCGTATCAGCATGTGAAGGATTATGCTTATCCAGAGTATGAGGCGCATGTGGATGACAGTGAGACGTATCAGGTATACAATAATTCGAAACCCCGGGACAGTGCAGCCCAGGCGGTTTCTGACACAGCAGGCGAGGTAGTGCGGCTGAATGGAGAGGTGGTGTCGACATATTACTATTCTACATCCTGCGGAAAAACAACCAGCGTGCAGGCATGGGGAACAAAAGAAAGTGAGGCAAACTGTTACCTTCAATCCGTTGATGTAAAAGGAGAGGAAGGAGATTATGAAAAGGAGCTTCCGTGGTATCGGTGGGAAGCCGATGTTCCCATACAGACGATGTCTAATCTTGTAGGCTTAAACACAGGAGTAGATGTGGGTACACTTGACAGTATTGAGGTTGTGGAAGCAGGGCCGGGAGGAGTGGCACTTAAGATAGAAGCAAAAGGCAGTAAAGGAAGTGTCACTGTAGAGACGGAAAATAAGATACGCCGTGCCCTGGGAGGAGAAGGATATATAATAAGGACACAGGATGGAGCAGAGACAGACAGCAGAGCACTTCTTCCGAGCGCATTTTTTACAGTTGAAAAAGCAGGTGATTTATTTGTGATAAAAGGAGGAGGTTTTGGACACGGAATCGGGATGAGTCAAAATGGTGCTAATGAAATGGCTAAATGCGGGAAAAACTATAAGGAGATTCTTACACTTTTTTATCAGGGTGTAACAGTAGGCCCTTGATTATTTTTATAATCTGATTCCTGAGACCGGCACGGGTACTGGACAAAATGTAAGAAATCAAGTACAATATATGGAAAATATCACAGGTGGCATAATGAGGAAGATAAAAAGAATTTATCAGAAAATAACAAATATGTCGGCGGAAATTGCAGAGGATCATGTAGGAGCCTATGCAGCTCAGGCTGCGTACTTTTTTATGATCTGCATGATACCGATTATTCTGCTTCTTCTTACATTGGTGCAGTACACACCGGTAACAAAGGCAGACGTGATGACAGCAGTGATTCAGGTATTTCCGGCATCGGTTGATTCCTTGATGACATCAATTGTAAATCAGGTCTATAATCAGTCGACGGGTATTATTCCCATTACTGTAATTGTGGCATTATGGTCGGCAGGCAAGGGAGTTTTGGCGATGAGTTCAGGACTGAACTGTGTCTATAACTGTCATGAGACAAGAAATTATTTTTTTCTGAGGCTGCGTGCGACAGTATATACAGTAATGTTTATACTCGTTATTATATTACTGCTTGTGCTTTCAGTATTTGGGAATAGTTTGAATATTTTTATTGAAGCGCATGTGCCGATTATGGCAAAGGCGGCGGATAGGCTGATTGAGGCAAGGGTTATTATTGCGCCGGTGGTTTTGGTAGTGTTTTCAATTCTTACGTATAAATTTCTGCCGAACCGGAAGGACCGGTGCATTAAGCAGCTTCCGGGGGCCGTATTTGCGGCAGTCGGCTGGATGGTTGTATCCTGGGTATTTTCTGTGTACGTAGATATTTTTGAAGGATTCAGCAGTATGTACGGCAGCCTTACGACAATTGTATTGATTATGCTGTGGCTGTATTTCTGCATGTACAGTATCTTGTTAGGCGGAGAATTGAATGTTATAATGTATGATAAGCTTTTTACTGAGAAGAAGACTACAGATAAGGAGAGAGAGTAACGATGCTGACAATTGATATACCAGATTACAAAACATTAAATCTTGAATACCTGGTGTTAGACTACAATGGGACGATTGCTCTGGATGGAGAGATTCGTGATACTGTAAAAGAGCGTTTGGTGAAGCTGTCAGGGGAGCTTAAAATCTATGTACTGACTGCGGATACGCATGGAACAGCGGAGGAAAAATGTGCCGGGCTTCCGGTTGAGATCCAGACATTTCCTAAGGATGGTGCGCTGGCAGCGAAGATGGAGGTTGTGGATGGACTTGGTGCAGAGAGCTGTGCTTCTATCGGAAACGGAAGGAATGATAAGCTGATGTGCCGTAACAGTGCGCTGGCGATTGCGGTGCTGGAGCAGGAAGGAATGTCTGGAAGGCTCCTGGGGGAGGTAGATGTATGTGCAAGATGTATCGAGGATGCATTAGATCTGCTTCTGATACCGAACCGGCTTATAGCGACACTTCGCGGATAAAAAATAGCACTTGACAACATACTTTGTTGTGTTACAATAGTTAAGAATAACGAATAAAAGCGAGGACCGTGTAAGTAGAGAACCATTTTCCACCAGAGAGAGGAAATCTGCGGCTGAAAGTTTCCTTGGGTTCAGATGGCAATCGAATTTCCCACGTGAGCTGCATTTCTGAAGCTGCCTGATGTTATAATTTTAGAAAATGACGGGCCTTAGGTGAAGCTGTCGAAGTCAGATTTTTGGACAGCTAATCTAAAGTATAATAGTAGGAAGTGACGTATATGCACGTTACGCAGTAAGGAGTGTCTGTGTCAGAGGATACAGGATTTAGGGTGGTACCGCGGGTAATACCTCGTCCCTTTTTTAGGGACGGGGTTTTTTTATTCTTTATGTTAGAAGAAAGGGAGAAAGAAAATGAAAGACAAGTTGCAGAACATCAAAGAAGAGGCGCTTAAGGCGATTGCATCTGCAGATGTGCCGGAAAAGCTGAATGATGTGCGGGTAAGATTTCTTGGAAAGAAGGGGGAGCTTACCGCAGTTTTAAAAGGAATGAAGAATGTAGCTCCGCAAGAGAGACCAAAAGTAGGACAGCTGGTAAATGAGACAAGAGCTGCGATAGAGTCAGTGCTTGAAGAGAGCAGGAAAAAAATGGAACAGTCGATCCGCGAAGAAAAGATGAAGGCAGAGGTTATAGATGTGACTCTTCCGTCTAAAAAGAATATGGTCGGCCACCGGCATCCGAATACGATTGCATTGGAGGAGGTAGAGAGAATCTTCGTAGGTATGGGATACGAAGTTGTGGAAGGACCGGAAGTCGAATATGATTTGTATAATTTTGAAAAGCTGAATATTCCGGCAGATCACCCCGCAAAGGACGAGCAGGATACCTTCTATATTAATAAGGAGATTGTTCTGCGGACTCAGACCTCACCGGTACAGGCACGTGTTATGGAACAGGGAAAGCTTCCGATACGTATGATTGCACCAGGAAGAGTATTCCGCTCTGACGAGGTGGATGCGACACACTCCCCGTCTTTCCATCAGATAGAAGGTCTTGTCATAGACAGACAGATTTCCTTTTCAGATTTGAAAGGGACTTTGGAGGTATTTGCAAAGGAACTTTTTGGACCAGAAACAAAGACAAAATTCCGCCCGCATCATTTTCCGTTCACGGAGCCGAGTGCAGAAGTAGATGTATCCTGCTTCAAGTGCGGCGGAAAGGGATGTCGTTTTTGTAAAGGATCCGGATGGATTGAAATTCTGGGGTGCGGTATGGTTCACCCGCATGTGCTGGAAATGTGCGGAATCGATCCAAAAGAATATACCGGATTTGCCTTTGGCGTAGGTCTGGAGCGTATTGCTCTTTTAAAATATGAAATAGATGATATGAGGCTTCTGTACGAAAATGACATTCGTTTCCTGAAGCAATTCTAAAAGGGACAGGGCATTTTTAATCTGGGACGGGGTAAAACGAGTTTTACCCCGTCCCCAACGAGGGAAAGGAGAACAAAATGAATACATCATTATCATGGATAAAGGCGTATGTGCCAAAGCTTGACGTGACTGCTCAGGAATATACGGATGCAATGACGTTATCCGGGACGAAGGTTGAGGGATTTGAGAAATTAGATGCCGATTTGGATAAAATTATAATCGGTCAGATTGACAAAATTGAGAGGCATCCGGACGCGGATAAGCTGATTGTCTGCCAGGTAAATATCGGTACGGAGCAGGTGCAGATTGTAACGGGTGCGTCAAATGTAAAAGAAGGAGATAAAGTGCCGGTTGTGTTAGCCGGCGGCCGTGTAGCTGGTGGACATGAGCCGGGAAGCCGTGTAGCGGGCGGTATTAAAATAAAAAAAGGGAAGCTTCGCGGTATAGAAAGTATGGGTATGATGTGCTCTATTGAGGAGCTGGGCTCGAACCGGGATATGTACCCGGAGGCTCCAGAGGAAGGGATTTATATTTTCCCGGACTGTGTAGAAGTGGGTGCGGATGCAGTAGAAGCACTCGGACTGCATGATGTTGTGTTTGAGTATGAGATAACCTCAAACAGAGTAGACTGTTTTAGTGTGACCGGCATTGCAAGGGAGGCCGCTGCTACTTTTCATAAGGAATTTGTGCCGCCGGTAGTTTCCAAAACCGGAAATGAAGAAGATGTCAACAGCTATATTAAGGTGACGGTAAAGAATCAGGAGCTGTGCCCAAGATATTGTGCAAGAGTTGTGAAGAATATTAAACTGGGCCCCTCTCCGGAGTGGATGCAGAGAAGGCTGGCATCTGTGGGTATTCGTCCGATTAATAATTTGGTTGATATTACCAATTATGTAATGGAAGAGTATGGACAGCCGATGCATGCCTATGATTTGGATACAATTGAGGGCAGAGAGATTATCGTACGTACAGCAGAAAAGGGAGAGAAATTTACGACTCTGGACGGACAGGAGCGGCAGATGGATGAGTCTGTTTTGATGATTTGTGACGGAAAAAAATCTATCGGTATTGCTGGTATCATGGGCGGAGAAAATTCTATGATTACGGATGAGGTGCATACAATGCTCTTCGAGGCTGCATGCTTTGACGGTACAAATATTCGTAAATCCAGTAAAAAGGTAGGGCTGCGGACAGATGCTTCTGGGAAGTTTGAGAAGGGGCTTGATCCAAACAATGCCCAGGCAGCAATCGATCGTGCCTGCCAGCTGGTAGAAGAGATAGGAGCCGGAGAAGTTGTAGGCGGTATTGTGGATGTATATGGAAAAAGGAAAGAGCCAGTAAGGGTTCCTTTTGATGCAGAGCAAATCAATACATTGCTTGGAACAGATATTTCCGAAGAAGAAATGCTGGACTATTTTGAAAAAATTGATTTGGATTATGACAAGGCGGCGAAAGAAGTAATTGTTCCTACATTCCGGCAGGATTTGACCTGTATGGCAGATCTTGCAGAGGAAGTGGCAAGATTTTACGGATATGACAATATTCCGACTACACTTCCCAAAGGTGAAGCTACAACGGGCAAGCTTTCCTTTAAGCTTAGAATAGAGGAGATTGCAAGAAATATTGCAGAATTCTGCGGATTCAGCCAGGGAATGACCTATTCTTTTGAAAGTCCGAAGGTATTTGATAAACTGAAAGTCCCACAGGCTTCACCGATTCGTAATGCGGTGGAGATTATGAATCCGCTGGGAGAGGATTATAGTATTATGCGGACTATTCCGTTAAATGGTATGCTGAATTCTCTTGCTGTAAATTATAACCGCAGAAATAAGAATGTAAGATTGTATGAGCTTGGAAATATTTACCTCCCCAAAGCGCTGCCGCTTATGGAACTTCCTGAGGAGCGTATGCAGTTTACACTTGGTATGTACGGAGAAGGTGACTTTTTCAGTATGAAGGGTGTTGTGGAGGAGTTTTTTGAAAAAGCAGGGCTTCGCGGAAAAGAGGAATATAACCCGGATTCTGAACGTCCGTATCTTCATCCGGGCCGCCAGGCGGATATTATTTATGATGATACGCTGGTAGGATATCTGGGAGAGGTACATCCGGATGTAGCTGACAATTACGGAATCGGAGAAAGAATCTATGTTGCGGTTATAGATATGCCGGAGATTGTAAAGAGAGCAGGATTTGAGCACAAATATACTGGAATTGCAAGATTTCCGGCAGTGACTCGTGATATTAGTATGGTTATGCCGAAGGAAATTCTGGCAGGTCAGATAGAGGCTGTCATCGAAAAAAAGGGCGGTGCATATTTGGAAAGTTATGCATTGTTTGATTTGTATGAAGGGGCACAGATTAAGACGGGATACAAATCGATCGCTTATTCCATTGTGTTCCGCGCAAAGGATAAGACACTTGAGGATGCAGAGGTTACGGAAGCTATGGAAAGAATCTTAAAGACACTGGATTCAATGGGAATTGAGCTTCGTAAGTAAGAAATGTGAGGATAAACTATGAAGAAAAAACAGATGATTGGTTTGGTTGTTGCAGTTATATTATTTATTGTAACCGGCGTAGTGAGTGTATTTACCAACACTCTTTCCCAAAATTTTCTTCAGGAAAATATCGGTACGATGTTGACGGGAAATTTTGAATTTAATGCTCCCGTGAAGGATTATATCGGGATTGTAGAAGTGTCAGGAACTATTCAGGAGCAGACTGCCACAGGGATGTTTGAAACTGCAGAAGGATATCAGCATACGACAACATTGGAGTATATTGATAATCTGATGGGTGATTCCAAAAATAAAGGAATACTTCTGTATGTGGACTCTCCGGGAGGGACCGTTTATGAATCCGAAGAATTATATCTGAAGCTTATGGAATATAAAGAGACTACAGGGCGTCCGATCTGGGGATATATGGCTCACTATGCAGCATCAGGCGGTTATATGGTGTCTATGGCGGCAGATAAGATATTTGCAAACGCAAATACAACAACGGGTTCCATCGGGGTAATCATGTCAGGCTATGATGTATCGGGACTTTACGAGAAGCTTGGCATCCGTTATATCAGCATTACAAGCGGTGAGAATAAAGATAGTTCTGTGATGACAGAGGAGCAGATGGCGATCTATCAGGCCCAGGTGGATGAGTATTATACAAAGTTTGTCGGTATTGTATCGGAGAGCCGGGGAATGTCCGAGGAAGAGGTGAAAGCACTGGCAGACGGACGTACTTATACTGCGCTGCAGGCGCTGGATAATGGATTAATTGACAGCATTGCCCTGTATGAGGATATGACAGACACTATGAGTCAGGAATTAGGAGTGTATACTTACTACAGCCTGGAATCTACTTCAGATTTTCTGAGTTCATTGTTTTCTCAGGTGGGGAAGCTGATACCGAAGTCGGAGGCTCAGATTCTGACCGAGACTGCAGCAGGATTGGAAAGCGGGGTGCCGATGTATTATGCAGAGCATCTGGAATAGAAATTATATGACGTATGCCGGCTTTTGGGTTCGTCTGTCAGCTTACGTGATAGACAGTGTTATTGTATTTGGTTTCCTTTTGATTGTGAGGCTTTTTGTTTCAGGCCTTTTGTCATTCACGGAGGGGACGATTTTTGACGGAAATGTTTTGTTTCATTATACGCTGAAGGATATTATTCTATATATATTCCAGGTACTGTATTTTATCCTGTTTACTTTTTGCACAGGTACGACGCCTGGGAAGAAGCTTCTGAATCTTCGAGTAGTTCAGGCAGATGAAGAAAAGCTTACATTTTTTAATGTATTATACCGTGAGACAATCGGACGCTTTTTATGCGGGTTGTCAATTGGGATTGGGTATATCGTGGCGGGAATTGATAAGGAGAAGAGAGGAATTCATGATATGCTCTGTGATACGAGAGTAATTTATGCGAAGAGGATTAAGCCATATCCAGGGTATCGGGCGTATATGGATTCAGGCGGAGTTCCAATACCCCCGGCACCACCGGTACAGCCGGTTCCAAGACAGGTAACGCCGACCGGTGAGGAGGCGCAAGAAGAGGCTGCCCGGAGTGTTCCGCAGGGAAGTACGCCGCCGTATGAAAATGTGCCTCCGCAAGGGAATATGCCGCCGTATGGGAATGTGCCTCCGCAAGAGAATATGCCGCGTGGAGAGGTATCGCCGCAGGAGAAGATACCGCCGTATGGAAATATGCCGCAGCAGAAGCATATGCGTCCTCAGGATTATAATGGGCCATATCATGCGGCTGGGCCGGGAGAAAATGACTTTGACCCGTCTGGGGGACAGGAGAGGAATTCATAAGATATGAAACGTCAGGATTTTTATTATGAATTGCCGGAAGAATTGATTGCTCAGGATCCTCTTAAGGATCGTTCCAGCTCCAGACTTCTTGTGCTTGACAAGGAGTCCGGGGCTGTTTCGCACCATGTATTTCGTGAGATTACAGATTACTTAAATCCAGGAGACTGTCTGGTAATCAATGATACAAGAGTAATTCCGGCAAGACTTATCGGGACGAAAGAGGGAACAGATGCAAAGATAGAGGTGCTTCTTCTTAAGAGGAAGGAAAATAATATATGGGAGACTTTGGTAAAACCTGGAAAAAAGGCAAAAGCCGGTGCCAGAATTCGATTTGGAGAGGGAATTCTTATTGGTGAAGTTGTTGATGTTGTAGAAGAGGGAAACCGGCTGATTCAATTTAGTTTTGAAGGTATTTTTGAAGAAATTCTGGACGAGCTTGGCCAAATGCCCCTGCCGCCGTATATTACGCATCAGCTTGAAGATAAGGAGCGGTATCAGACTGTATATGCAGAACATACCGGTTCTGCCGCTGCGCCAACGGCCGGATTACATTTTACACCGAAGCTTTTAGAGAATATTGAAAAGAAAGGTGTAGATATCGCAAAGGTGACGCTGCATGTAGGCTTGGGAACCTTCCGGCCTGTAAAAGTGGAGGAAATCACAAAGCATCATATGCATTCAGAGTTCTATCAAATCGACGGGGAGGCAGCAGAAAAGATTAACCATGCGAAGAAAAAAGGAGGACGGATAGTCTGTGTTGGTACGACGAGCTGTCGCACAATTGAGTCTGCAGCCGATAAAGAAGGATATATAAAGCCCTGCAGCGGCTGGACAGAAATCTTTATTTATCCGGGATATCAGTTTAAGGTTTTAGATGGGTTAATTACGAATTTTCATCTGCCGGAATCGACATTGATTATGCTTGTATCGGCATTGGCAGGAAGGGAAAATGTATTGGCGGCATATGAGGAGGCTGTGAAGGAGAGGTATCGGTTTTTCTCTTTTGGAGATGCAATGCTTGTGGTGTGAGTAAAAAATTTGGACGCGGGAAAAGCCCGCGGGAGCGCAGGAATACTGGGGTTTCGCGGGTTTTTGACACCCAATTTTTAAAACAGCTTTTTGGACGTTTTCGGGGTGAAATCGGGGGAAAAGGGTGTTTTGGGGCAAACTTTTGCAAAAGTTTGTGTGAGGAAATGGAAGTATAAATATACAAAAATTGTGCATAAACGTATAGGATGGGTTTATGCTGTATGAATATGCCTAGTTGGGTTATTGATAATGAAATGCAACGAAGGTGAATGACTCCAAAAGTGATATAACTTATGAAATACGTCCAATTAATAGTTAGGAGGGAGTAAATTGGGTAGACAAACGGAGACTTTCAAAAAAATGCATCCCGAACAATTTTCCGATTCAAAGATTATTAAAAAAGGTAAACTAGATCGTGATTTCTTAGATTTCTATTTTGAAACATTGACTAGTAAAAGTTTGGACAAGGCATTTGAAGACTTTTGCAGGCACGTTGCTGAAGTCGAAATCTGCCCTAACTTATTGCCGCAAACCGGGCCTACTGGTGGCGGTGACAGCAAAGTGGATAGCGAAACATATCCAGTAGCAGAAGCAATTTCTGCACTCTGGTATTATGGAGAGGGGAACAAAGCAGCAACTGAACGATGGGCATTTGCAATTAGTGCAAAGAAAGATTGGAGAACCAAGGTGAAATCCGATGTTGCCAAAATTGCAAAAGTTAATGAGGAAGAAAACCGAGGCTATACAAAAGTTTTCTTTATGTCTAACCAATATATTTCAGATAAAAAAAGGGCTGATACAGAGGACGAATTACGCAAACTTTATAATCTGGATGTCCGCATAATTGATCGTACATGGCTGCTTGATAAGTCACTTAAAAACACAGTCAATGTTGAAATAGCAATTAAGTGTTTTGGTTTTTCCGACAGCTTTTCTGATGAAAAGCAAGTAGGCGAACGAGATTACAAACGAAATCGGGAATATGACCGAATTGAGAAGCAACTGGTAAGTGGTCAGTTAAAACCTTCACAGATGGTTGCACTTTCACAACGTAGCTTGGTCTTAGCAAGGGAACTAGAATTTTCAAAGAAACAAATGATAAACATAATTGAACGAAATAATCGAATTGCTAAAGAATATGGAACAGCTTTGGATATTGCTGATTCTATTTACGATGCTGCGTGGACTATCTATTGGTGGTATACCGATAAGCAACTTTATTATGGCTACTATAAAGAATATGAAACTATTGCTCTTGAAGATAACAATGTAAATTTCTTCAAAAACCTCGTTACTCTTTGGCTAAATCTATATTCTTTATCACTTGAAAATGAAGATATTCCTTTAGATGATCATACAACACGTCTAAAGGAAAAATATGGTCAACTTATTAGCGATCCTTCAAAGCCCAATACTGCGATTGAAGCAAAAACGGCTTATCAATTGATGCGTTTTTTTCTCGGCGATACACCAAATGATATAGTTAACGATATGATTCAAATAGTGGATGATAGCTTTGGGCATCTTGACTTAGATTTGTATCCGTTATGTCGAGCTGTTCAGGAAATCCCAGTTTTTGAAGAAGCGGAGCGATATGATGAACTTTTTGAGCGCATTGTTACGGTCATGAGTGAACAAAAGCAAAAGGCAGAAGCTTCAATAATGCTTGCAAAACGAGGATGCCTACTAAAAGAAAAAAAGCCATATGAATCCTTGTCATATTTTAGTCGTGCTTTAATGGGTTTATATAATGAGAACAATAAGACTTATTTGATTACAGTTATAATGGAAATGGGAGATGTTTTTGAAAGGGTAGGGCTTCTCTGGGCAGCAAGAAATTTCTATTACTATGATTTTTGCTTATGCTTGAATCAGTATATGAAATTTGGCGAAGTATTTCCGGCATTATTCGTAAGTGCACATGCTTTAAAGTTCATAGAACTAAAACTTGGCCATGTTCTGTATGCAATAAACTTTGATCTTTTAGCCAATATTTCGGAACATCTATATCCTGAAAAAATAGAATCTAGGGATAAAATGGTAGACAATTTTGATTACATTCTTGCTATACAAATTCTTCGAACATGTTACGAAGTAGAAAAGTCTCTTGGACAGTTACCAGCTTATTTAGAGGAACGGGAATTGACTTTTTCCAGTGCGGCAATGAAATATGAACTTGGATACTATGATGAATCAATTTTAGCTGCCCTCAACAACAGTACAGAGGCGTTTGATGACTTAATAGGAAAATGGATATCGCAGCCTGCTGTGGAACAATTAGAATACCGCCCATGGTATGGAATAGAATCGTCGTGTCAGATGAAAACAAATCTATTGGGCTGTTCTATTGAATTGAATATTAGTGGCGAATATGAGCATGGAGAGATTGAGATTGGTGCTACAATTCTTGCAACGATAGAAAGCTTTTTTGGTACAGGTGTAGCAAATGAGCTTATTTCTCTAACTGGAAAGATTAAAATAGAGCTTTGCTATGACGCTAGTTGTAAATCGTTGATTAAAGGCAATATACGTGATGAAAAACCCAACGTTATTTCAATATCTTTCAAAGATTATGACTCGGCGGATATTATCACTGCGCAAAGTGAGTTTTCTAGCTTTTTGGTTGAATTGATTGGAATGGTAATCGCAATTATGTTTCCATTTAGCTCTGAATTGGAAAAAGTAGAAAAAATGATTAAAAGTGATGCTGCTTTTGATCGTTCACAAGCTTTTTCTAATAGTGTCTTTTATGGCATGGAAACCCTTGGAAAGAATGCATTCTCTTTCAAGTCCGTTATACATGATTTTGAAGCCTTGCCAATGAAGCGCACTAAAAAATCTCAAATAACTGGTGTAAATATAAATCTTATAGAAGATAAAGTAGAGCCTATTGTTCCAGAAATAGTGCATCATGGTAAACCACCAGAGAATATGGATTTAAAAAATATCAGTAACGCAGACATTATCACTTCTTCGGTCATAAATGTTCCACTATGGAATATCTGTGATTGGAAGGGTGTTCTTTTCATGGTAAGTCCATTACATGCCTTTCCACCTGTTATATCATTGGCATTTACAAAAACCACTTGCAGAAATATTTTTCAAGATTGGATTAAGGATATCGTAAATAACGATGATAAGAACAAAATTGGTATCCGCATAATAAAGGGAATCAATAAGAGGCATCCATATTGGTACCGTGTAATTGTCTGTCAGCTAGGTTTTTCGCATAATGATATGAAGAATTCGCAGATTATAGCGATGCCAGTAAGATTTCATACAATGGAACCGAACAGTGATGTTAATCTTAAAATGTTCGAACATGAATTACAAATAGTAAAGAGTTTCTCGATATGCCCTTCATATATTCGAGATATTACGGCTCAACCTCAAGTTTATCAAGATCTCATGATACATAAGAATCTTGAAAGTATTATGATATGTGACGCGTGTGACGTGCAGGAGACTGATTGGTTAACTGAGTGTTCGATACTCCCAACTGATGAACCAATTATTCCGTTCGGAAAAGAAAATGCTCCTATATTGGCAATGATTGAAAGAAAAAAACATTTGCGATAATTATCAGGTTAATGTTTATCTGATAATATAAATGTAAATTTTGAATTTCTCCTAGTGCTTTTAACATCCCATTACACAAAGGGGAGATAACCGAAAAGGTAATCTCCTCTTTGCAGTATAGGGTTGTCAGCTAAATGTGTGAATCTTGTACTTCTCCTGCTCAATACGAAACTCAATTGCTTTAATCTTCCCACTTTCTACATATATTTTCTTGATCACATCATGAAAAAAGTGTTTCAAGTCATAGAATGGAATGTTTTTCACACAGTCCGAGAAATCAATATCGGAAAGATGGTATAGGTTATGCTGGAAGTAAAAATCATAGCACGTTTTCAAATAGTCAACCTGTGGGACGGATTGTATACCGTTGCTATTTTCTAAATGTTGTAGTTCCGCAGATAGCTTTTTTATCGCTTCTTTAAGAAGCTCCATCCGATCGCCTGATATATCAGAATTATCTGTTCCAGAAGATGCCATCCGTTCTAATTCCCGTTCTTTCATCTGCATCTCAAATCTCAACTTCCGCTGCTTATCTTGAATATCTCCATTTGCGGAACCACTTCCTAACAATGAACGTTTGATTTCTTCAGCATTGGTAAGTGCTGCCATTCCATCAAAATCTTTACCACGAAGTAGCATCCTTTTTAGTGCCAAAGGAGAAGTGGAGGGGGAGATCTGCCCACATGCCCTTAGCAGATTGAGAAGATAATTCATGATAAAACTGCCGACTTCTTCATCTGTAAAGTTGTTTTTCGGACAGTGTGGACACCAATAAGTAGCCGGTGATGAAAACTTGCGAGCATTTTCTTTTTCCCACGAGAGCGGAATCTTATGTGTGGTACACGTCAATAAATCTGCAAAAAGCGGCTTACGTACATGATAGACCATGTTTTTCCTCTCAGTATATCGCTGCTGACATCGCTCAAATAGTTCGCTGGAGATAATAGCCGGATGATCATTTTCCACAAGAACCAAATCCTTTTCGTCATTTATCACTCGTTCCTTTTTCGAGGTGTAGCTGCGATAATTGTATCGAAGCGCACCGGTATAAGAGATGTTTGTCAGCATTCTCTCAATTGTAGTCATTTCCCATTTGTTTTTGATTCGTTTTGACAGAGGAAGGCTGTTGAGGTGTTTGGCAATTGTGTAGATTGTGATTCCTTGGTCAAACATATCGAAAATAGTGCGGAGGATGTTGGCCTCCGGCTCTTCAACAGAATATTCTTTTGTTTTTGGATTCCGACGATATCCAAAGGGGATATGGAAGCCGGTGTACTCTCCGGCCTCTGCCTTTGAAAGCAGAACAGCTTTTGACCTTTCAGCGGCGTTGTGCCTTTCCAGCTCCGCAAAAATCAATATCATTTTCAGCAAAGCCTGTCCCACAATACTGGAAGTATCAAATTGCTCTGCCAGACTAATAAAAGTAACGTTTAACGTCTGCAATTCCTGATACATTTCAGTGAAATCAATGATATTCCGGCTGACTCGGTCGATTTTCCAGACAAGCAGGTGTGTAAACTCGCCGGTTCGTATTCGCCGCAGCATTTCCTGATAATCCGGACGGTCGGTGGAGCCGGCAGAAAAGCCGGCGTCCTCAAATATTTCATAATCCATAATTCCTAGAATATCTTCACAGTAACGGATCAGGTCATTCTTTTGTACACCCCTGCTTTCCTTGTCCAGCTGCATAACAGTGGATACACGCACATAGAGCGCTGCTTTAGACATTTTTCTTCGCCTCCTTGTCCTTGTAAATAAATCGGTGCTCATAGCCGTTTTGAAAAATAATTGAGGCGACACGCCCCTGCCGTATATAACACTTTGATAGTACCGCATTCAGAAACAGTTTCAGCTCCATAGGGTCAATCTTTTTCTTAAGAGCGAAATAATCAATATACCGCTCCTCATTCAGACTGTTTTCCAGGATGAAATTACTGACTAATGCAGTGAAGTACTCACTGGAAACGTCGGCGGTTTCCTCAGATTCCAATTGTGCGAGCTTTTGTATTATATCATTGATCTTTGCCTCAAGCTTGTTTTTCTCTGCAAAATATTCCGTTTCGCTCATGTCTGTATCGGCATACATGAATAGCTGATGTAGCCTGTGCAGCGCCCGTTCATGGCTGGCTTTTTCGCCGAGATAAATCGCCTTTTGGTCTGGTGTCGCTTCGTGTTCTGGGAGATTCGGCTCATAAAAAACAGGGTTTTCAGCAAATACATGGGCCTTAAGTGATTGATATAGTTGGTTTAGCCCCTTGGCCTCAATGTGTTCCACCTCTTTGAATGCTTCCCCGCGAAGCAGCTTCTTTTCCAGAGTTTCAATGGATGTGGACTTCCCAAAAGTCCGCTGAATCCGATACATATTTGCAACATAATTCAAGATAAACGGCCCCAGAGTCGAATCGCTGGTAAACGGATTTTCACATAGCCCATGACGCTTGTTGTAGCAGGAATAGTTGCTAGGTATGATGCCACCCTTTGATTTGAGCGGCTTTCCGATTTGTGCTGCCATCATGGAACCGCAGTAATCGCAATAGAGGAGGCCGGCCAGTACATGGCAGTTCCCGCGGAAATAGGTAGAGCGATCAGATCCAATCTTGTTTTTCTTGAGTAAGGCATGACAGCGTTCAAATTGCTCTGCACCTATAATCGCCGCATGATGATTCTCAACCGTAACCCATTCGTCCTCCGGCTTTAGCTTTCCGGTCACTGAAATGCGGCGTTTGTTATAAACCATGGTGCCTTTGTAAACTGGATTACGGAGAATCAGGCAGATCGTAGAGGGGTTCCATTTGTTGCCGGCCTTGGTGGTTATTCCTTTTTCGTTCAGGAACTTTGCCACAGCAGTAGAAGACTGCATACGCTCATAGGAGTCGTAAATTAGTCTTACAACCTCGGCTTGCTCCGGGTGGATTCCAAAGGATTTGGTTTCCTTGTCGTAAATATATCCGAGCGGCACTTTTCCTCCGTTCCAGGAACCGCTTTCCGCGCGGGATATCATGACGGCCGTAACACGCTCTGAGGTCATCTGGCGTTCCAGCTCCGCAAAAACAAGAATAATCTTGAGCATGGCCTCCCCAATTGCGGAGGAAGTGTCAAATTGTTCATTTTTGCTGACAAAGGTGACGCCTAAGTCCTTCAGTTCGGCGTACATCTCCGCAAAATCCAGGAGATTCCGGCTGATACGGTCAATTTTCCAGACAACCAGATGAGAGAACTCTCCGGTGCGCAGCTTTTGCATCATTTTTTGATAATCCGGGCGGTCGGTGTTCTTGGCCGAGTATCCTGCGTCTCGAAAGATCTCGTAATCATCCATATTTAATACCAGCTGTGTATAGTGGATCAGTTCCCGTTCCTGCACTTTCAAGCTGTCCTTGTCAATTTGATATACGGTCGAAACACGGATGTACAAAGCGGCTTTATCTTTTGCAGCAGGGGATGTATTGTTTTTCTTCTTCCGTGCCATTTTTGCACTCCTTTCATCTTCAATGGGTTCAATCTGAAGATGAAAGAAAGTGGGAGAGGTAAAAAACAAACGCCGATTGGGCAACAGTGGTACAGATGCTGATGGAAATAGAATGTATATAAAGAAAACTCCCTGTCAAAGGATGTTTGACATCTTCTGACAGGGAGCATTTTGTGCGATGAATTCCGTGTTCAATATCTTTCATATTTACGTAGGCTGGGAAGAAATCATACGTTGCAGATTTATCCCCGGAAATAAGCGTAATTCGTGGAGGCGAAGGTAATGAAAAAATTGTTACAGGATCGGTATTGTAATTTTGCAGTTACAGAAATTGTTCAGAAAGGGGAGGCGTACAGTTACGAAATCCATCTGATATGTAAAGATGGTGACAGAGTTCAATTTTCAAGCCCGCCCTGCAAATCAGTCGAGGAAGCGGAGCGCTTTCGGGAGAATCATATCGAGGCTCTTGAAAACCGCTCTTATATTATTGATCCTGACATGAGGGTAAAGGAATTTTTTGAGGCGTGGTTACTGGAAATTGTAAAACCAAGAGCGTCCCAGGCTGTGTATTGTGCGTATGAAACTGCCATACAGTATATTGTTAAGCGCTATGGCAGGCTGAGACTGAGCTTGATGAGTGAAGCGCATATTGTTTCCATTCTTAAAGGTGCAGTAAAATGCCCCATGATAGAATCAGAGTTTGTAGCAGAAGTATTGAGAAAAGCGCTGAAATTTGCAAAGAGGGTTGGTTACATTCCTTATAATCCAGCAAAGGATGAGCAGCTATTTGCGTCATGGTTTTTAGCAGACGACAGGTTATCCGGTCTGGAGGATATGGAAACCAGCGGGGAAGGCCGGCCCATCTGGGACTATGGAATAATGGTGAATGAATACATAAAAGAGTTGGGGGTAGATTTTTAAGAAAAAGCGTGGTCCGCAATGTGATAAAATTTTAACTATTCAGTGCTTGACGTTGCTATAACTTGGAAAGGAGAACAAAATGCAAAAGAAAAATACAGTAATATTTGAGAGAGGATCATGGTATTATCGATACAAAGTGGCCGGGGAAGGAGGCAAAACGAAATATATGAAAAAAGGTGGATTTTCTACGAAAGAGGAAGCGGAATATGCCGCTTTTCAGTTTGAACGGCAAAGAGTAAATCATGAATATGCAGAGCGGTCAGGGATGTCTGCCGGTGATACGTTATTTCGGGATTACTTGCGGGAGTGGTTTGAAAATCGTACCAGCATTACAGGGGTAACCCGCCTAGTTTACGAACGTGTTTTGGAACTTATTTTGCCGGAGATCGGCGACGTTATGCTGGGAAGCGTCAATTCGAATTATTTATCACAGATGATTGCAGCGATTGCCAAACAAAGGGCTTCATACGGAGAAAAATTATATGAGCTTTTGAATATGGCGATTGGAGATGCCTTCCGACAGGAAATGATTTCCTATAATCCTATGGATAATGTTAAGAAACCGGCTTGCCGCAAAAAAGATCTGACCCGTTTGGATGAGGAACAGCGAAAAATGCTTTTCCATACTGTGTTTGCATGTGAAGGCAGGCTGGAATTGTTGTTGGCTCTTTTATGCGGATTAAAGAAGGGAGAGATCTATGGGCTGAAATTTACGGATTTCAACTTGGAAGAAAAGACGGTTCATGTGCAGCGGCAGGTACAGCCTGATATGAGAGGGACAGAAGGATTGTGCCAAACAGAGAAGGATTTGGGCGCGTTATCCAGCAACCGGGTGTTATCGGTTCATCCGCTTATCTTACAAGAACTTCAATACCGGAAAGCTGCCATTGATGTGAATAAAAAAATATATGGAGACCAATATCACGACAATGGGTATATCAGCTGCCAGAAGGATGGAAGCAGAAGAAGCCCGGCTTATATGAACAATATGCTTTCCCGCTTATGTAAAAAGACAGGCCTTCCGTCCTTATCCGTACAGGATCTGCGGGACCAGTATGCCGCTATTTTATTGGAGCATGGACAGGTGAGTTTTTTGCAATTAAAGGGGTTGCTTGGGTATTCCACCATCGAAGATGTATATGACCGCTACAGTTGTTTGACCGAAGAAAATACAAATCTGGCAGAAAGGATGGATCAGATATTTGCAGAATAAGAGAGAAATGGCAGCAGTGCAAAACAATGACAGCTTATTGAACTGGGAAGTAAGCAAGATTTCAAAGGATAAAAGTGGATATGGTTTTTCAATAACCCTTATTTTTCAACACGAGTTACAGAACAGGCATAAGGGTGGATTTGATGAACTGAAAGATGCGGAGGCGGAGAGGGAGAAGGCGATTGCCGCTTTCTATAATGGTACTTTTGTTATAGATGAAACGATCTGTGTTCCCGAATTTTATTCGTATTGGCTGGAGGAGGTCAAACGTCCGCAGCTAAAGGACAACTCCTATTTCTGTTATCGAAACTGTGTTTACAACTATATCATACCTTATTGGGGAGAAAAAATTTTTTGCCATATAAGCCGCGAAGATATAGATGCGTTGCTTGTTATGACAGCGGAGCATTCATACGATGTTGCCAGACATTTGAAAACGGTGATAACAACGTCTATGAAATATGCGCTGGAGAATCATCTCATTTCTTCGGATCCTTTAACGAGAATCGTTTTAAAAAGGAAGACTCGGCAGTTATATGAGCAAAAGCAGACAGTGTTTACAAAATGGCAGATGAAGCGACTTCTCATTTGCAGTAAAGGATCCTCGCTGTATCTGCCGATTTTGTTTGCCTCTCTTTTGGGATTGCGGATAGGAGAAATTGTGGGGCTTAAATATTCGGATGTGGATTACATACGGAAAACCATTCATGTGCAGCGGCAGCTTGAGCAGGTTTCAGCGTGTCATTCGGATGCCTCCCTGCCGGAGGTTTCTACAAAAACTCCGGCAGGTGATCGGGTGTTGAAATTGCCGCAGATTGTTTTGGAAGCGATCATGGAAGAAAGAACAAGATACGAAATGTTGCGGGGCAGGCGGTCAAATTCCTTCCATGATTTTGATTTTATCTGCTGTTCCTCTTATGGTCATCCTCGCAGCAGAAGCTATTTTTGGAAGCCTTTTAAAGATTTGCTGAAAGAACAGGGCCTCCCGGAAATGAAATGGCATGGACTGCGTCATAGCTATACCACGCTGTTGTTGAAGGAGAACTGCAGCTTAGAGGAGGTATCGCGATCTCTGGGGCATACAAAAGCTTCATTTACCGCAAATGTTTATGTAGATATGGCGGTGATTATCCAGGGGATCATTCCTGATGTAGACAGATACTTACCTGTGGATAAAGATACGGATTATTCTTATATTCTTTTTCCGGAAGAATATCTGGGTGAGTTGTTGTCGGAAGCGGTAGGCCAAATATAATGTGTATTTTGGACGAGTAAGATGTTACGGTTTGGCTGTTGAGCCGGGGACAAAGTATATAATTGTGTATTTTGTGTCCTAATATGATTGGTATTGGCCCTACAATCTATACAAACCAGTTTTACACGAAATTTGCTGCTTCCGTTCTGTAAAATCTCATAAAGATCATCTGAAGAA
Organism: uncultured Lachnospiraceae bacterium; assembly: GCA_946558465.1. GTDB lineage: Bacteria > Bacillota > Clostridia > Lachnospirales > Lachnospiraceae > CAPEBR01. The sequence goes on along the minus strand of CAMNTM010000002.1, from coordinate 56,054 downwards.
CGATGTTAGTCCGCTTATCTAAGGCGATTATTTTGGGTTTTCATGGATAGAAAGAGCAAGCTTTTTATTTCTTTGCGTAGTCTCCCAGGAAATACAGAAAATACTGATTCCCATTTTACATCGATAATGCGTAATCAATTGTTCCATATCGAAAATCCCATATTCCTGCAATAATATGTTTTCATATTCCCTTTTCTTATTCAAGTGAATACCTCCCCAATAAAAATGCTTTAAAGAAGTTCACTTGAAATATGAATGATATTGAGGATGGAAATGAACGCTTATTTATCGAATGCCTGGATTTTTTCCTTATTTTTAATTGCATTATTGATATCTCGATAAATAAAATACCAGCCTTGTCCGCTTCCACAATGCCTGCAGACATTCATAGGTATTCAATACTTGGGTCTTGCAGATGTGCAGCAATGTTCTGATATTTTAACAGTCTGTCATAATCATAAGGAAATATCACATCTTCGGCAGGTTTATCCGCATATGTAAATAGGTTAAAACCTCTGTGGGCTTATGGCATTTGTAACATTCCTTGGTATATGCATACACGCAAAAAGGCAGTTTGTCGTTGGTCGGAGGAATGATTTCGATTTTTAAAATTAATCATATCCAGTATCCAATCATTCATAGATAAAACTTACAAATCACTGAAGCAGCTTTTGAAGTTCAGCTAAAATGCTTTCATAAGTAATGTCTTCTGCATAGGCGAACTGCTTGCGGTACTTGTCCCACATCATCCGAAGTTCTTTGCTCTCTGATATATTCTTTAGAATTAGATCAACATTTGAAATTTGATCTGTTGTACCGCGATGTTCGGCGGTAGCTTGCAACGCTTCTTTGAAAATACTTTTATCAAATTTTTGTGTGGTAGCAAGGATGTAGGCATCATAGAAATCTCTGGGACGGGTATTGAATACGGTTCTGCGAAGAATGGTTTCTACCTTCTCCGCCAAAACGGTTTCAATGTTGTATGCCCAAAGTCGAAAGGATTTGCCCTCGTCGAATATTTCATGAAAAGTAAATTCTACTGCGTGTGGGGTTATGGCGTCCCCTGTGGAAACATCGATGGAGATAGGAGTCAAAAGAGTATCATATTTTGCCTTTATCATAACCCGATAACCGCCATAGATATCGTCCTCTCTGATAGGAACAATATTGCTGATCTCAAAACTAACCTCGTCTTCGCAAGGAATATTGCAAATTTCGGCCAATGTAGTTTTTATCTTTTCCGGAGTCAGTGGAAGATTCTTAAGTGTGGTATCAAGATCTATGGTGGCCCTGTTATCCAGACCTACAATAGCGGCAACCAACATACCGCCTTTCATAACAAATTTATCCTTGTATTCTGATTTAGCGAGACGGACCAGCAGACGTTCAAACATATAGTTTTGCAGAATTACCTGTGCGGGAAGGTTCTTCTGCTTTGCGATGTTTCTTATTTTAGCCTTTAAGCTCATAGCATTGCTCATAAAAGTACCTCCAGATATTTTCTTACAATCCCGGCTATTTTCATTTCCGTAGCATAAGTATTCAGCTTGTTTAAATCCTTTTTGGAACTTGTGGCATACATTTTAAGTGCGGCAAGAAATGTTTCGCTGCCCACTTTATTTCTGCTCCTGACAATATCGCAAATTGTTCGCTCCAAATCATATCCGGCTACTTTGTTTCCAGAAGGAGTCGTAAGCATTGTTTTACCAAGAGCAAACAGTTCGGGTTTGATATAATATATTTTACATTCTTCCTGTATCGCCTTTGAGGGGACTTTTCCAGAAGGTGCAGTAATTGTATGTTCAAACGGAGTGCGATCCGAAATCCCGTGTAAAAACAGTGCTGTTTCGTGAGAGAAGACGAACAGATGGGATCGTATGCTGATGGATAACAATTCGTCCTGCATATCATCGTTGAAGACGTACTGGCCACGGGCAATTCGATGGATTTTATTATCCAAGCATAATTTGGATAGTATCGCTCTTGAAACGCCTTGCTCTACTGCGATTTTGTTATTTATAATACCGCCGTTGCTTTCGGCTATCGTTTTCAATCGGCCAAGATAGTCCATTTGCACACCTCATTTGCACTTGTATAAAAATATGATACTCGAAATTATGACTTTTGTCAATAAGGTGAAATTGACATTTTTGAAATATTGTCTTTAAAATTATGATATCTGTTTACTGTGTCAGGCTTGCTTCTTATAGGCTTGTAGATAAGCGGCAAAGTATAAAGTATACCTGAGTAATTGGAATAATGTGATTGCCGCGCTGCAGGAGAGTGCGGAAATAGTCAGGCAGGAAGATGAAGTATTCTCAGAGGGTATTTGAGGAGCAGTAAAAGGAATTTCTGAAGCTGGCTAATTCTAAAGAGGACTACAACAATATCGCCAATGAGATTTACCGACTGCAGGGGCTGAAGTAGAATGCCTTGGTGGATAGCATCAAGTGTGAGGGACTGAAACAACGGCTTCAGAAAATGTGGGAGATTCTGAACAGTTAGGCAACCGAGGTCTTAGAATATGATGAGTAGTTAGTTTAAGGTGGAATTCAAATCGGGGCTGACAGTGAGTGAGAAGTGATAGGAAAAAGAATATTGTGAGAATATCACCTTATAGAAATGGAAGATATCTTCCTGATTTTAGTAAATTTTTGGCAGATTATCACGTGAGCATCTTGTGCTTGTCAACCAGATGGTTTATAATAAGAAATATATTAGAGGAGGCGGATCATGACAACATCAGACATGATAAGAGAGCTATGTGAGAAACAGAATATCAGTCTAGCGGAACTCTGTCGGCGCATTGGGCAGACACCGCAGAATTTTAATAAGAAGTTACAGCGTGGCACGGTGTCTTTTGAGGAAATGATGAAGATTGCAGAGGTGCTGGATGTAGGATATGAGCAGGCATTTGTGCTACCAGACGGAGAGAAAATTAGCATAGAACATAAATGAATGTAAGAAATAGAAAAGAAGCTAGACGGTGATTATTTTGTAAAAAAATATTGTGATTATAAATTGAGCTTCTTATTACATTCGTGGTCTATAGTGTTCAGATAATTAGAGGTTGGGTTGAATATGAAAATTGGTCGTAATGCCCCTTGTCCTTGCGACAGTGGAAAAAAATATAAAAGATGCTGTTTAAATAAAACAAAAGAGCAGTATTTAGCAGAAGCGGTTATGTATTCTTTTCAAAATATAAAAAGAGAATCGCAAATAAAAAGGTGTTTACATCCTAATTCGAGTGAGTGCAGTGATAGGATAGTAAAAGCTCATGCAATACAAAACAATCGTATTTTAAATAAAATTGGAGAATCTGGAATGGTAGTAACAATGGACGGAACAATGCATCATCTGTTTCAAACATCAGATATGAAAGGGCGTAGTATAGCTACAACTTTTACTGGTTTTTGTTCATATCATGATAAAACGGTGTTTCAAGAAATTGAAGATAAAGAGTTCGTTGCTAGTGAAAAACAAATATTTCTAATAACATATCGGACAATGGCGTGGCATTACCATAAAAAGCAGGTACAAACCAATGCTACCTGTATCCAATATGAAAAGATGTTTGAGAAGGGATATAATCTTGGAGAGTCAGATGATTTTATAGAATATTTAGGAGCATTAAAATTAGGATTAGAGGACAATGAAATTGAAAAACAAAGATTTGATGATGCTTTGCTAGAAGAAAATTATTGTGTTACAAATTCTTTGGTGTGGGAAATTCCATATGAAATAAACTTTGCAGTATCAATGATGACTGAACTTGAGTACGATATATTGGGAAACCGGATTAATGACATGGAGAAAGATGAGAATACAAAAAAATTATACCTTAACATTTTTCCTGCAAAGGATAAATCTTTTTGTATTTGGTCATGGCTAAATTATAATGATAGTTTTTATGTTCCCTTCTCAAATCAGTTTTTAAAATTGAGTGTTGTAGATAGGGAGAATTATTTCAATAATAATCTTCCTCGCTGGACAGACTCTATTGTTATTTCGCCACGTCTGTGGAAAAAATGGGGGTCAGCAATTCAAGAGGCTTTCATAACTCATGCAAATTTTGATATTTTGTATCGGCAGATGGAAGCAGAGAAGAATGATTATGCGTACCAATATATGGATACTCCTTGGAATTTGTTTGAAAATGACAGTGATACTGAATAACTGTTAAGCGAGGCTTTACGATATTAGAAAGCGAGAAAACGGGAGAAGAAGAATGAAAAAGTGGTACGATATAATTCCTTATTTAATATTTGGACTAGGTATTATTATGGACATAGGTGTGAATCTTACAGGAATATATATAATTCCGGTTACAGAGTCATATATGGACAACATATTTGCAGGAATAATGACTGTTTCCGTAATGTGTTTTACCTTAATTACATTAATTGCAAGTTTTTTAGATAACAGGCTATTTGGGGTATAAGTTGAAGGACATAATTCAATTCCCAAATTCACCAATAAATACGAAAAAATATATAAGAATTTCTCTATTGGTTATTACCATTGGAGTGTGTCTTTTGGGTGCGAATTTTGTGGTTAATTGTGCTAACAGTATGTCAGCATTGATATTGGCATTGATTTTATTAGAGGGAAATGTTGCGTTTAAAATCTGGAAAATGATTACAAATGAAAGTTATGTTTTTGATTTAGTAATTAGTCATTTTTCTGCTAGTGTGAATGATAAGATGGATTTAAAGGAATTCCAGTCACATACGGATACAATTATAAGTGCACTGTCAACAGCTATATATGAAAGAAATTATGTTGAGAAAAACAAAACGTGTGAGATGCTTACAGAGTTGAGTGCTCAGGTTCAAGCAAGGGGAGAGAAAGACGGATATTATGATTACTATAAATACTTCGACACGAAATTAAGAGCATATGTGGATGATTTTGCGAAAGTATTTGGATATAATGATATGGTGGAATCTATAGTTAAGATTTATACGAGAATGAGTAATTTTGAATATGGAAGAATAGAACTATATGTTATTCCTTTAAAAAATATGCGATTTTGGAATGATCAGCTACTACTTGAAAACAATTATTTTAATCAAATGATAGAAATGGATTTGCTGGATGCGTATAAAAAGAAAAAGATTTCAAATGCTGAAATTGAGAGAATTTTCTATGTGTATTTTGATAGTATCATGTATAATAATTTATGCACAAAAAATGTTCGTGAACAACTTGTGGAGAACTATATTGCTGCATTGATGAAGTTGCAGTGGAATACTAATGAAGAGAGAATAGAACCAGATGTAAATGGTTTGCTAAATGTACTCAAATATTTTGTCTTAAAAAATAATAATATAGAAGAAAGAAACTATGTGTTTCAAATGATGATTAAGCAAGCATTTTATAATAATATGCCATATAATAAGGAAAAGTATTTTGATTTTCTAGCATTACTTTTCCAATCTTTTTACGCATATATTTTTCGTGAAGGAGAAACATTAAATCAGAATTATAGGGATAGTTTGCGAGATACTTTTGCAATAGAATTTTCATCGGAGACAATTGTAAAAATGAGTGCTTCCTGGTTACTAAGAATAAATGTTCAGGAAATTCTTCGTGCAATTGGTCGGAGAATCCAAAGTGGATCAGATTCTTTGGAACGAAGATTTGAAAACTTTCCTTCTTTTATGATGGCTAAAACGGTTGTATGGACTTCAGAATTTAATATTGATTTTATGCTTATGCTCTATTTAGTATTCAATGATGAGGTTGGATTTTATAGTATCTATGAAGCTTTTTTTGACTGGGATGCCATAAATGATGAATGCAAAATAAATATACTGGGAGAATTTCAAAATCAGTTTGATATGATAACGGGTCTGTTGAAGGATGGTTTTGTTAAGCAGTATAAACAATACGAAAATCTCTTGAAGCATTCAAGCAACATTACAGAACAAATACAAATAAAGCTGTTCAAATATATTTCTGAGGCATATACGAATTTAAGATAGAAAAAGATTAATAAATCAGAACCCAAACCTATAGATATAGATTATAAAGATATTATGACAAGAATAAATGAATTGATGGAGAAAGATGGTATATTTGGATGGGATTCACAATATTTTAGGGAAGGTTATGTGAAATTTGTTATGCCAGATTATATAAGTAGGAGAGAATATCGTACACCACAAAGTACAGCAAGAACAATTCAAAGAGGAATTATTGAAGCGGTTAAGAGTTATATTCAACAGCGTGCTAATAAATTGACTCTCACATTTGACATAGAAGGAGTGAGGAATATGCTCACGTTTATCTGTGAACATGAATACGATGCCAGAAATTATACTTATACGGATGATTGGTCATTGGCAAAATTAAGAGATGAGTCAGAGTTTATAAAATTAGAAGAAGAACAGAAAAAAATTGAATTTGTGGGCACTCCTCAAATTTATGATAATCTGTACTTTAACAAAGAAAAATTTCGCTTTAATATAAAAATATCAAAGATGGACTTTGTTGATTTAAACGAAAGAGAATGTGAGGCTTTCTTGGAAAACTCAAAAGGTTATAATGGATTGTACAATGTGGATGGAGCATTAATGTCTAAGGAAGAAGCTATGAAATGTATAAAAAAATCATATTGCAAAGAAAAGTATAGCTTTAAATTAATAGTCGGTTTAGGAAAAAATGATGTGACATACATTGAATTCGAACATTAGATTTGTTCCCTAGAATGGATAAAATATAAAAATTAAAAGAAATAGATATGTTCCCTCCTACGACTGAGTGGACAAAAATAGCGGTGGAATACTTTGATGATTACAGGAATCTAATAATTTTTTTACGAAGGTAGCCCCTGTTAATCCGAACTTCGGTGTATTGCGCTGAAGTTCGGATTGGAAAGGCAGAGGATAAGAAAAAAGTCAAGAACTGCTGGTTAGAAGATGGATGAATCATTTAACAATTCTCAGAAAAGTACTATCAAAGCACCATAAAATCTCCCAAACCCTATTGACTTTCTCACCCCAATCCACTATTATAATTATACATCAATGCGGTGCAGGGAAATTCTTCCCGCACCGCTCGTTTTTTCCAGATGCAATGCTGGTAAAATAAAGGATCGAAAAAACGAATTATCCACAGTCCTGTGCATAGAATAGACGGAAGGAGTGTGATGATATGTTTAAAATGTCGAATGGAAATCCGTCGGCAGCCGCCAGAATAAAGGGGAGCGGGGATTATCCGGATATCCGGGGAAAAGTTGAATTATATGATACTTATGGCGGTACTGTTTTAGTTGTGGAAATTTATGGACTGCCGGAAACGCTGGAGGAAGAAAATGGAGGATTTTATGGTTTTCATATTCACGAAGGTGCGGGCTGCACAGGAGATAAGGAAGATCATTTTAAAGATGCGGGAATGCATTTTAATCCTCAAAACCGAGAACATCCGAGACATGCCGGGGATCTGCCGCCGCTTCTTGCCAGCCGGGGAGTAGCATGGGCGGCCGTTTATACGGGAAGATTTTATCCGGAGGACGTAATTGGAAAAACAATCATAGTTCACAGTAAGCCAGATGATTTCCGTACACAGCCTTCCGGAGATTCCGGAGAGAAGATTGCCTGCGGGGAAATTGTTTCTTTAGCGGGCGAAATAGAGGAAGGAAACTGAAATATAAAAAGGACTGAAGTGCAGATGTTATTGTCTGCAGACTTCAGTCCTTCGAAAATTTAAAGGTTATCTGACAAGAGCAGGATATTTTTCTTTGTTTTTACGCTTGCATTTGTACATGATCTCATCAGCTTTCTGAAGAAGCTCATCCAGTGACAACTTATTATCTATACCTATAATATCGACGACGCCATAGCTGAAGCTGCATTGATATTCGGCAAAATCAGATGTTTGAAAATCATTCAGAATTTCGGCCAGCTTTTTTTCAATCAGCTCCTTAATGCTTCCTGTAAGAACAAGACAGAATTCGTCACCGCCGATTCGAGCAAAGGTATCACCGCTTCGGAAGTTATTTCGGATAAGCTCCACGAAATTTTGGATATACATATCTCCCTCCAGGTGCCCATACACGTCGTTTACATATTTCAATCCATCTAAATCCAGATAACATAACGTGGCATTGCGTTTTTCTGACAAAAATCTATCCATATATTCTCTGAAAAACAAGCGGTTTTTAATCCCGGTTCCGGGGTCATGATATGCTTTGCTGGTCAAGTCCTGGGCGGCTCGTTTCTCGTCGGTAATATCTACTACGATATGTACATAGGAATCGAACTCTTTCCACTCAAGCGGAAAAGAAGTAATGCGGTAATGGGTATCATTTTCATCGTCCAGCTCCCATACCTTGTACTGCTCGCCTGTATTCCAGTGTAAAAGCTCAGATTGAAAGGAGAGACGGTTTTTACAGGTTTTGCAGTAGGCAGTATCCTTTGCTCCTTCTTCATTGCGTTTGTTACAATATAGGATCTCTTTACTGTTTTCATCTACAACAAGAAGCCATTCATTTCGCTTGCTCAGAAGCTTTATGAGAAGCTCGTTATGACTTTCAACCAGATCTGCCCGGTTTTGTATGCGTGCGGCTTCTTCCTTAAGCTGTGCTTCTCTTTTTTTTATTTGCTTTGTCATTCCGTTAAAGGAAGTAGAAAAATCTCCTAGATGATCGACATGCTGGGAATAATCTCCTTCTGCCACTTGTCTGGCCCGTTGGGTAATCTGATTCAAATTGGAATGAAGTACTTTCAGATTCATACACAGAAAGTTATTTTCTTTTGGAAATTCGACAGACAGATTTCCGCCGGAAAGCTCGGCAGAATATTGTGCCAGCTCATGAATCGCACATTGTATCTTCTGAAGGTCCTGTCCCAGCTTTCGATAGGGCTCATCAAATTCGTCTGTGACAGGATGCCAAGAAGCAGTTCCATTAAGAATGTTCTCTATGTATTTAGATAAAAGCTCAAGATTTTTGTCGTTCATCGCAGTGCCGCTCTCCTGTTTTATAGAAAAATATTTTATATATTTATATAATTTTATCACAATTTGATATTGCTTACAATAAAAAACATGTGCAGCTTCGGCATGTCTGTATCTGTAGAAAAGCCGGCGGATTATCAAGTATCATAAGTGGAGAGCCATATGTAAAATACTTAAATGATTTGACATATGACAGGCGAGCCGATAGAATATAGACAATTGAGTGTTCATAGATTTTGAAGATGATGAGGATTAAATACATTGCCGTCTGGGGCGGGAGATAAATATAAAAGATGATTTTATTAAATAAGAAAATATATTGAAAATACAATAAATAAAATATAGTATGCAATGTATATGCCAAAGGAAAATTTTTTTACAGAGAAAGTGTTCTAAAATAGGTATACGTATAAGAGGATTTATCTGAATTTATCATAGATATTTTTTGGAATAAGAAGATAAGTGTAACGAAAATGCAAATAAATACAGTGTAAATTTAATAGCATGCTATATGTTTTGCGGCGTTTATATAAGATATTAAGATGAGGTATTATGAAGGATGAAAGGATTATATTTTCCCATTTTTATGGATTTATCAGAAAGGAAGATTCTTGTTGTCGGAGGAGGAAAAGTTGCGCAAAGACGAGTAGAAACGCTTCTTGCATTTACTGAAAATATAGTGGTGGCGGCGCCGGAAATAACGGAGGAGCTTCAACGGCTCGTCGGTGAAGGGGCTGTTGTCTGGCTGAAGGAAAGATACAGCCAGGCTCAATTGAAGGATACGTATCTGGTCCTTGCAGCTACAGATGACGCCCAGTGTAATGAGCAGGTAGTCCGTGACTGCAGAGAAAGAAGCATTCTGGTTAATACGGCGCATAAAAAGGAGCTGTGTGATTTTTATTTTCCGGCAGTTGTAAGACGTGGAAAATTAGTGGCAGGGGTAACAGCCGGCGGACTGAGCCACAAAGGAGTGAAGGAAGCAAGAGAATGCATTGACAGAGCGCTTACAGAGCTGTGTAAAGGAATGTCGGAGGAATAAAGAAAAGCAGGGAAAATAAAGAAATATTTGTGTAAAAGCCTGGGGGCTGATAAGGAGGCTGATATGGAGTACAGCAGGAAAGAGAAAATTTTTGTCGGCAGCAGGAAAAGCCGTCTGGCAGTAATACAGACAAACATGATAATAGAAATTATAAAAAAATATCATCCGGAGCTTAACATTGAGATGATTACTATGGAGACAACGGGAGACAGAAGGCTTGATATAACTCTGGATAAAATCGGCGGCAAAGGTCTTTTTGTAAAGGAGCTTGATAAGGCTCTTCTTACGGGGAGAATTGACTTAGCAGTTCATAGTCTTAAGGATATGCCGATGGAGGAATCAGATAAGCTTCCGATTGTAGGATTTTTCAAAAGGGAGGATCCAAGAGACGTCCTGGTACTTCCGGAAGGAAAAAAAGAATGGAACGGCCGGGGAGTGATTGGCTGCTCATCCTTTCGCAGAAGAATACAGGGAGAAAAATTATATCCGGAGGCAGAGTTTAGAAATATTCGGGGAAATGTATTAACTCGGCTTGAAAAGCTTGACAGAGGAGAGTATGATGCATTGATTCTTGCGGCGGCCGGACTTAAACGGCTTGAGCTTGAAAAAAGGATAAGCAGATTCTTTTCTATAGATGAAATCCTGCCGGCAGCCGGCCAGGGAATTTTGGCGATTCAGGGCAGAGCAGGTGTTTCCTATGATTTTGTTCAGGAGTGTATAGACTGTAAAGCTGGCTATGAAGCCAGAGCAGAGAGAGCATTTGTACGCTGTCTGAACGGAGGCTGTATTTCTCCTGCCGCTGCCTTTGGAAGGACAGAGGGAACAAGGCTTTTCTTAAAAGGGCTGCATTACATAGAAGAAAAAGAAGCTTATGTGGTTGAAGAGATAGAAGGAGAGGTTTCGGAGGCGGAGGCTTTGGGAATGCTGCTTGCCCGAAATATGAAAGAAAAATATAACAGAGTATGAAGGAAGAGGAAAAATTATGGTTGATAAAAAGCAGGTGCAGGTCTCTGCCGGAAAGGTGTATCTTGTAGGTGCAGGTCCGGGGGACGTTGGACTTCTGACAGTGAAGGGACGGGCTGTGCTGCGCGGGGCGGACGTAATTGTATATGATCATCTTGCAGGAGACGAGGTGCTGGCGGCAGTTGGAAATGATAAAGAAATGATTCATGTAGGAAAAACAGCAGGGCACCATCAGGTTTCTCAGGAGCAGATTAATCAGATTTTAGTGGAAAAGGCCGAAAAGGGAAAGATTGTTGTCAGACTGAAGGGAGGAGATCCCTTTTTATTCGGAAGAGGCGGTGAAGAGCTGGAGGAGCTGAAAAAGCATAAGATTATGTTTGAAGTAGTTCCCGGAGTGACGTCACCGCTGGCGGTTCCGGCGTACAATGGGATACCAGTAACACACCGGGACTATGCTTCTTCGCTGCATATAATAACCGGACACAGACGAGAAGGAGGAGCTGGTGCAATCCGCTATCGTGCGCTGGTAGAGGCAGAAGGAACGTTGGTTTTTTTAATGGGAGTTACAGCACTTCCGGAAATTGTGACAGGGCTGCTGAAAGCAGGGATGGAGCCTGAGATGCCTGCGGCAATTTTACAGGAAGGAACTACAGCCAGGCAGAAAAGAATTATAACTACATTATTCAGGCTGGTAAAAGAAGCGGAGAAGGCTGAAATCACGCCGCCGGCAGTTATTGTAATCGGCAGGGTATGCGGCTTGTCTGACAGGCTTTCATGGCGGGAAAAGCAGCCTCTTGCAGGTATGTGTGTGCTTCTGACAAGACCCAAGGAGCTGATTTTTATGACAGCAGAAAAACTGCGCAGACTGGGAGCACAGGTACTTGAGACCCCTGTAATTGACACGGTTCCATTAAAAAATCAAAGCCGGCTTAAAAAAAGCCTTATGAAAATTCAGGATTATCACTGGATAGTTTTTACAAGCCAGGCAGGAGTAAGAATTTTTTTTGAGGAAATGGCAGAAAGAAAGTGGGATATACGGCGCCTTTTACATCTGAAATTTGCTGTAATTGGAAGTGGTACGGGAAAAGAGTTATCCAGACGGGGGATTTATGCGGATTTGATGCCGGAGGTGTATGAGGGAGGGGCACTGGGAGAGCTCCTTTCGCAGCAGAATATTACCGGGCAGAAAATTTTGATTCCAAGAGCAGAGAGAGGAAATGCCCGGCTTGTACCGATTTTAGAAAAAGCAGGAGCGGAAGTGGACGACATTCCTATATACCGGACAGAATATAGAAAATGCGCCATACCAGTAAAAGAGCTTCTTTACAAAAACCGGATTGACTGTGTCGTGTTTACGAGCAGCTCTACGGTGGAGGGATTTGCGGCTGCCAGTGAAGGTACAGATTATTCCAAGATAACAGCAGCGTGTATCGGCCGTCAGACAGCAGAGAGTGCCAGGAAATACGGAATGAAATGCTATGTTTCAGAGGAGGCATCTATAGACAGTCTCATAGAGCTTGTAGAAAGGATAAAAAAGGAAAATGATAAAGAGACCTCGAAGATTAAGGAGCAGTGAAACACTTAGAAGGATGGTAAGAGAGACGAGAATTGACAAATCAGCGCTCATTTATCCTGTTTTTGTAAAAGAAGGTATGAGAATCCGGGAGGAGATTCCGTCCATGAAGGGACAATTTAGATATAGTGTGGATCAGATGCTTTATGAGATGGAAAAAATAAGTAATGCAGGGATAAGTTCTGTTATGTTGTTTGGAATTCCGGAGCATAAAGATGAGCTGGCAAGTCAGGCATATGCGCAGAATGGAATCATTCAGCAGGCGCTTAAGGAGGCGAAAAAGCGTTTTCCGGAACTTTACTATATTACAGATGTCTGTCTGTGTGAATATACCTCTCACGGACACTGCGGCATGCTCTGTAATCAGGAGGTAGATAATGATGCCACCTTAAAGGTTTTGGCAAGGACAGCTCTCTCTCATGCACAGGCAGGTGCGGATATGGTGGCGCCGTCAGATATGATGGATGGAAGAGTGGCCGCTGTCCGTGAGATTTTAGATGTAAATAAATATATCAATGTGCCTGTCATGTCCTATGCAGTGAAGTATGCGTCTGGTTTTTACGAGCCGTTCAGGGATGCGGCAGAGTCGGCTCCGACTTTTGGAGACAGGAAAAGTTATCAGATGGATTATCACAACCGTCGTGAGGGAATAAAGGAAGTGCTGCTGGACGAGGAGGAAGGAGCTGATATTATTATGGTGAAGCCGGCACTGGCTTATCTGGATATGATCGCTCATGTGAAGGAAGTAACGAATCTTCCGGTGGCAGCATACAGTGTAAGCGGAGAATATGCTATGATTAAGGCAGCGGCGGAGAAGGGCTGGATTGATGAGGCAAAAATCGTATGCGAAACAGCCGCCGCTGCTTTTCGGGCAGGAGCCCAGATTTATCTGACTTATTATGCCAAAGAGCTGGCACAATATATAGATGAGGGAAGAATCGGATAGAGATATACTTTTGATGAAGCAGCATACTAGTGTGTTAGTTCTTGCAGAGTATGAAAAAATTCCGGGCAGGATATGTCTACACACTGGCTGTTTTCAATAAGGGTTTCTCCGTCAGCTATAAGGCCGGCGACAGCAAAAGACATAGCGATACGGTGGTCTAAGAAGCTGTTTATCCGTGTGCCTCTGAGTAAAGTACCGCCTTCAATAATCATTCCGTCGTCAGCAGGTGTGATATTTCCGCCCATTGCCTGAAGGTTATGTGCCACTGTGTCAATACGGTTAGTTTCCTTTACCTTGAGCTCGGCGGCATCTCTGATTATGGTAGTACCTGTTGCCTGGGAAGCCATAACAGCAATGATAGGAATCTCGTCGATAAGTGCAGGAATCAGTTCTCCGTCAATAGTAGTACCTGTAAGGTTACTTGTGCGTACCAGAAGGTCGGCACGTGATTCACCGCCCTGGATAGATTTATTCAGCAAAGTAATATCGCCTCCCATATTCCTGCATACGGTGAGAAATCCGGAACGGGTAATATTAATTCCTACATCCTTAATAAGTATTTCCGAATTTTCAGCTAGAAGGCCTGCTGCGATAAAGTAGGCAGCAGAGGAGATATCTCCGGGTACGCAGATTTGCCGGCCATACAGCTCTTTGCAGGGCTCAAGATAGATGGAGGCGCCTCCTCCTGGATGCAGAGCAGTGCATAAGGAGCCCCCAAAGCTCTGCAGCATCAATTCCGTATGATTTCGGGAAAGATAAGGCTCCGTAACGCTGGTTTCACTGTCGGCATAAAGACCGGCTAAAAGTACTGCTGATTTTACCTGAGCAGAAGCTACCGGAGAATGGAAATCGATACCGTGCAGCTTTCCGGGATCAATCTTAAGCGGAGCACAGCCGTCAGCATTTACACTGGAGATCTGTGCACCCATGCTGCGAAGCGGTGTAATAATGCGTTCCATCGGGCGGGAATTAAGAGAAGCATCACCGGACAAAACAGAAGTAAAATGCTGCCCTGACAGAATTCCGGATATCAGCCGGGTAGTAGTTCCGCTGTTTCCGGTGTCCAGTGTATCTGAAGGAGCAGAAAGCCCCCGCATGCCTTTTCCGTGGACCAAAATATAGGGTCCCTTTTTTTCAATGTCAATTCCCATTTTTCGAAAGCAGTTTATAGTGGACAGACAGTCTGCTCCTTCCAGGAAATTGGTGATTTCTGTAGTTCCAAGAGCGATGGCTCCCAGCATAATAGAACGATGGGAGATGGATTTATCTCCTGGTACAGAAATACTGCCTCTTAAGTGTGTTTTTTTTGTAATTATCCTTGTTTCTTTAACGCTCATAAACAATATACCTGAATTTCTGCAGTAATTCCGCCGCTTTTTTTGCGGAGGCTTCATCGTAGAATTCGATACGCAGAACCCCTTCTTCAAATTCTCTGTTATTTACAATGCCGATGTTTTTAATATTCAATCCTCCAGAAGCAAGGATTGTAGCGATTGCAGCGATTCCGCCGGTTTCGTCGATGATATCACAGTATACCGCATAAGTTTTCTTGATCGGACCTGCCGAAGAGGCAGGAATAGAATTGCGGTAGTTTCTGGAGGAATCAAACCATTGATACAGCTTTTGTTCGTCTCCGGAGTCTATCAGACCTTTGATTTTCTTTAAAGCATCCATGTATTTGTCTAATATTACGGAGATATTGTGTTGATTTTTCAGACAGATATGCTGCCACATAACGGGCGAAGAGGAAGCGATTCTTGTGATATCCTTAAAGCCGCCGGCGGCAAGATTTTTCATAAGCTCATTTTCTGTATCGGTATCCCGGACAAAATTAACAAGTGTTGATGCAAGAATATGGGGAAGATGACTGATCGTACCGGTTACATAATCATGCTCCTCATAATCCAGCACGACCGGGAGTGCTTTTAAGGACTCTATGAAGGCTTTATAGCGGTCTATTTTCTCCTGAGCAATGCCGGCTGAGGGGGTGAGAATATAATATGCATTTTCAATCAGCATTGCCTTTGAATTTCCATAACCGCTCTTTTCTGAGCCGGCCATCGGATGGCCTCCGATAAAAAAATTGTCAAGTCCTAGTCTGCCGGCCTCCAGATGAATGTTTGTTTTTACACTACCCACATCTGTCAGAATACAGTCCTCGTCCAGATACCCCTTAATTTGGCTTAGATAGGCAGTATTATATGAAACAGGCGTACATAGAAAGATATAATTACAATGTCGGAAATTATCATCAATTTTTGCCGCAGCTACGTCGATCACCGCTTCCTGGGTGGCGAGAGCAAGCGCCTCCTTATTTTTATCATAAGCGACAATTTCAAAATCTGGATGATACTGACGCACTGCTTTAGCGATAGAACCGCCGATTAGTCCAAGACCGATGAAGCCGGCTTTATGATTCATATTGAAACCTCCTTTTTTAGTTGGGGACGGGGTATTCTTAGAAATACCCCGTCCCCATTTTACTATTCGAAATATATTTTTGTCAATGTTATGATGCTTTAAAGTGAAGAAGTATGTTACAGCTGTTTATCGCGAGGATGTTCCCCCGCGCCATTCGCAAAATGCACCTGCGGTGCTCAGCTGCCGCGCAGCGTCTGATTTTGCTCATAAGAAGGCAGCTTCATGTGGGAACTGGAAAATATATAAATCCTGCACAAAAGAGTTGTAATGGGTTGATTTTTTTAGTACAATATATACATGAGATTTTTACTAATGCAAGGAGGCAGCGAGTTATGAAGGTTTATAGAACCGACGAGATTAGAAATGTTGTCCTGTTAGGACACGGAGGAAGCGGAAAGACAAGTCTTGCAGAGGCTATGGCTTATGTATCAGGAGCAACGAATCGTATGGGTAAGGTATCTGATAAAAATACGATTAGTGATTTTGATAAAGAGGAACAAAAACGCGGATTCTCAATTAGCACTACATTACTTCCGATTGAATGGGAGAAGGCGAAGATTAATATACTGGACACACCGGGATATTTTGATTTTGTCGGAGAGGTAGAAGAAGCCGTCAGCGTAGCGGACGCCGCAGTCATCGTTGTATCCGGCAAGGCCGGTGTTGAGGTGGGTACGGAAAAGGCATGGGAGCTGTGTGATAAATACAATCTTCCGAGGATGATTTATGTTACGGAGATGGATGTGGATGATGCAAGCTTCCGTCAGGTTGTAGAGGATCTGAACGACAGATACGGTAAGGTTATTGCACCGCATTTCCAGCCGATTCGTGAGAACGAAAAGCTGGTAGGGTATGTAAATATTATCAAAAATGCCGGCCGGCGTTATACAGGAATCGGACAGAGAGAGGAGTGCGAGATTCCGGACTATTGTAAGCCGAATCTGGAGAGCTATCGTGAAAAGCTTCTTGAGGCAGTTGCCGAGACGAGCGAGGAATTTATGGAGAGGTATTTTTCAGGAGAGGAATTTTCTGTGGAGGAGATCCGTGCGGCGATGCGTACCGAGGTTATGGAGGGAAGCATCGTTCCGGTGGCGATGGGTTCAAATATTCAGGCTCAGGGTGTAGCAAACCTTCTGTCTGACATCGTAAGATTCTTCCCAAGTCCTGATTGGAGAGAATGTGCAGGTATCAACCGCAAGACAAATGAGATATATGAAGCGAATTATGACTTTGCAAAAGCGAAATCTGCGTATGTATTTAAAACAATGGTTGACCCGTTCATCGGGAAATATTCATTTATTAAGGTATGTTCCGGCGTGCTGAAGGGAGAGGATGTACTTTATAATTCTGTCAGTGAGGCAGATGAAAAGCTTGGAAAGATCTATACAATGGTCGGAAATAAGCCGATAGAGGTCAGCGAGCTTTTTGCAGGAGATATCGGTGCTATCGGAAAACTTACAAGTACAAAGACAGGAGATACACTGTCTGCAAAGACTACTCCGGTTCTGTACGGCAAAACAGAATATTCTAAGCCATATACATATATGAAATATGTTACCAAGAATAAGGGCGATGAGGATAAGGTATCTCAGGCACTTCAGAAGATGATGGCGGAAGATGTTACTTTGAAGTCTGTAAATGACAGCGAGAACCGTCAGACATTAATTTACGGTATGGGCGACCAGCATCTGGAAATTGTGGTCAGCAAACTGTCAGAGAGATACAAATGTGAGGTTACTCTGGAGACTCCGAAGGTTGCATTTAGAGAGACGATTAAGAAGAAATCAGATGTAGATACCAAGTATAAGAAGCAGTCGGGCGGACATGGACAGTACGGACATGTAAAGATGCGCTTTGAGCCGTCAGGAGATGTGGAGACGCCTTATGTATTTGAGGAAGAGGTTGTAGGCGGAGCAGTTCCTAAAAACTATTTCCCTGCTGTAGAAAAAGGACTTCAGGATTCGGTAATTAAAGGTCCTTTGGCAGGCTATCCGGTTGTAGGTGTGAAGGCAACACTTTACGACGGCTCCTATCATCCGGTAGATTCCTCCGAGATGGCGTTTAAGACGGCTACCATTCAGGCATTTAAGAAGGGCTTTATGGAAGCAGGTCCGGTGCTTCTTGAGCCGATTGCGTCTATTAAGGTGGTAGTTCCTGATGATTATACGGGAGACGTTATGGGAGACTTAAATAAGCGCCGCGGACGTGTGCTCGGTATGAATCCGGTTGCCGGCGGACAGGAGATTGTGGCGGACATTCCGATGACAGGTTTATTCGGATATTGTACAACTTTACGCTCCATGACAGGCGGAAGAGGCACTTATTCTTATGAGTTTGCACGCTATGAGCAGGCGCCGTCTGATGTACAGGAGGCAGAGATTGCAAAAAGAGCTGCAGAGGAATAGAATATAATTAACGATAACAAGGAAAAAAGCCCGTTTAGGGCTTTTTTTCTTAATATAAAAGTGCTATAATACTTGCCTGTAGAATTACATTATAATTACATTAAACTGATGGAGAATTAGAGATGAAAATTGTAATTATTGGTGATGGTAAGGTTGGACAGAAGCTTACCGCACAGCTGTCAGAGGAAGACTATGATATTACCTTGATTGATCAGAACGAGGGAAAGCTTAAAGCGGCGCTGAATCAGCTTGATATTTTCTGTATCACGGGAAATGGAGCGGATGTAGAAGTTCAGAGGCAGGCAGATGTACCGAATTCAGATCTTGTGATTGCTTGTGCGTCGACAGATGAGTTGAATATGCTGAGCTGTCTTTTGGCAAAAAGACTTGGTGCGAAGCACACGATTGCCAGAGTAAGGAATCCTATGTACTACCGGCAGATTGACCTTTTGAAGGATGACCTTCATTTAAGTATGGCGGTTAATCCGGAGCTGGCAGCAGCGAATGAAGCGGCAAGAATTATGCTGTTTCCGGAGGCGGATAAGGTAGAGACCTTTATGAAGGGCCGGGTAGAGCTGATTGAATTTTTGGTTCGTGACGAGAGTCAGCTGGTGGATTTGTCGCTGGCAGAGATTTACCGCAGATTCAAGATTAAGATGCTTGTATGTGCAGTAAAGCGAGGCGGCGAGGTCTATATTCCGGATGGAGATTTTGTTCTGAAAAAAGGAGATAAGCTTCATGTGGCGGCATCACATCAGGATTTAAAATCCTTCTTTAAGGCTTTGGGACGCAAGAGTACAAGGGTTAGAAATGTTCTTATCTGCGGCGGCGGGCATATGTGCTTTTATCTGGCTTCTCAGCTTCTGCAGGCGGGAATACAGGTAAAGATTATAGAGAGAAATGAGGCCAGATGTGAGGTGCTCTGCGAAAATCTCCCAAAAGCAACCATTATTCACGGAGATGCGGCCAGCCAGGAGCTTCTTCTGGAGGAAGGTATCAGCAGTGCAGATGCTGTTGTTGCGTTGACGAGTATGGATGAGGAAAATATTATTATTTCCCTTTTTGCAAAAACGCAGGGAGTGGACAAGGTTGTGACCAAGATTAACGAAGAGACAAGAGCTCAGATGGTGGAGGGACTTGGGATTGACAGTACAATTTCAGCAAAGACAGCTACAGCCAATGCAATTCTGGGCTATGTAAAGGCACGGATGAACTCCTATGCAGATGCGAATATAGAAACTATGTATCGTTTGGTTAATGGAAGGATTGTGGCACAGGAATATATTATAAAGAAGGAATGTGAATTTACAAATATTCCGCTTAAAAATCTTCCGACGAAGCCGAATAATCTGATTGCGTGTATTGGACGAAGAAGAAAGGTCATTGTCCCGAATGGAGATGATCATCTGGAAACAGGAGACAGTGTAATTGTCGTTACAAAGGAGCATACGATTAAGGATTTTAAGGATATACTTGCATAAGGAGCATGAAAGAACAATTATGAATTCAAAGATGGTATGTTATATATTAGCAAAGATGCTTGGTGTAGAGGCTGTTCTTCTTATTCTGCCGGCACTTGTCGGACTCCTTTATGGGGAGGAAAGGGAATTTGCAGCATTTTTGATTCCGGCAGCAGTTTTGGTTGTAATATGTGCAGCGGCCGGAAGGAAGAAGCCGGGGAATACAACTATCTACGGGAAAGAGGGTATGGTTATTGTAGCAAGTGCCTGGCTTTTATGGTCATTGTTTGGGGCGCTGCCTTTTACCATATCCGGCAGTATTCCAAATTACATCGACGCATTTTTTGAGACAGTTTCAGGCTTTACGACAACAGGGTCCTCTATTTTAAGAGATGTGGAAGCACTGCCTCAGTGTATGCTGTTTTGGCGGAGTTTTACGCACTGGATTGGAGGTATGGGAGTTCTTGTATTTGTTATGGCTCTTACAACGCTTGATAAAAAGAATTCAATGTATCTTATGAGAGCCGAAGTGCCTGGTCCTGAAAAGGACAAGCTTGTTCCGAAGACAATGTCTACAGCAAGAATTCTGTATGGGATGTATTTTGGCATGACAGTTCTGGAGGTGATTCTTCTTATATTTGGAGGAATGAATCTTTTCGACAGTCTGATTCATGCATTCGGAACAGCGGGAACAGGAGGATTTTCCAACTATGCCGCCAGTGTGGGTCACTTTGACAGTGCATATATCGACGGGGTGATAACAGTCTTCATGATTTTGTTCGGGATTAATTTTACTTTGTATTTTTTCCTGCTTCTGCGGGATTTTAAGCCTGTGTGGAAGAATGAAGAGCTTCGGGTTTATCTTTTGATTATAGCAGTTATTACTGCTCTTATTACATTTAATATCAACGGGCAGTATCATAATCCTATGAAAGCATTTCGGTATGCAGTATTTCAGGTGGCGTCAATCATTACAACGACCGGATATGCTACAGCAGATTATAATGTATGGCCGATGCTTTCACAGTGTCTGCTTGTACTGATTATGATAATCGGTGCATGCGCCTCCTCTACGGGAGGAGGTATCAAGGTGTCCAGAGCAATGATTGTAATAAAAAGTATCCGTAGAGAAATACGCCAGCTTGTGCATCCACAGTCTGTAAATATTATCCGTATTAATGGAAAAAAGATGAGTCCGGAAATATTAAAAAATGTATATATTTTTCTAATGGCGTATGCGGGTATTGCGACAGCATCAATTTTAATTGTAGCAGTGGATAACATGGATTTTGCGACAACATTTAGCTCGGTAATGGCAACGTTGAACAATATAGGACCAGGACTTGCGCAGGTAGGCCCGGCCGGGAATTTTGCAGAGTTTTCACCGCTTTCCAAGCTGGTATTTTGTTTTGATATGCTGGCCGGACGTCTGGAAATATTCCCATTCCTTATGTTGTTTACATCTTTTGTTTGGAGAAAGAGATTTTAGATGGAGGTGTATATGAAAGGAAAAACAAAATTTTTAATTGGAGTACTGGCAGTGGCGGCAATCGGAGTGTATTATTATGTGGCACTTCCGGCTATAAATATCCATTCCTCAGATACTTGGTTTGTAGTGATATTTCTTATCATTCTGCTTATGGCAGTATATGCGGTAAGGAAAAGACTCGGCAGAGGAGAATTCCGGCAGAATAAGGTGATGCGCTCTCTGGGAATGCTGGCACTGGGGCTTGGAGCTGTGTATGTGGTCGGGTCACTGCTTTCCTCACCTATTGTGAATGCAAAAAAATATCAGAAACTTATGGAGGTCCAGGAAGGAAATTTTGCAGAGGATGTAGAAGAGCTTTCTTTTGATAAGATTCCTCTTCTTGATAAGGATACGGCGGAGCTTCTTGGAGACCGTAAGATGGGAAGTATGGTAGATATGGTGTCTCAGTTTGAGGCAGATGATATTTATTCCCAGATCAATTATAAGGATAATCCGGTCCGGGTGTCGCCTCTTAAGTATGCCAGTCTGATAAAATGGTTTACGAACCGCTCAGAAGGTATTCCGGCTTATATACGTATTAATATGGCGACGCAGACAACAGAGCTTGTAAAGCTTGAGGAAGGCATCAAATATACAACAAGTGAACACTTTAATAGAAATATTTACCGGCATCTCAGGTTTGCGCATCCGACCTATATCTATGGAGATCTGAGCTTTGAGATTGATGATGAGGGCATTCCGTATTGGCTTGCCCCGGTTAAAAAGTTTAATATCGGCCTTTTCGGCGGTGAGACGGTGGGCAAGGTGGTGCTCTGCAATGCCATAAATGGAGAAATGAAAACCTATGATATTGATAAAGTACCGGAATGGGTTGACCGGGCATATTCTGCCGATCTTCTAGTGCAGCTTTTTGATTATTATGGGACATTGAAGCATGGATTCTTTAACAGCATTTTAAGCCAGAAAGACTGTCTTAAGACGACAGACGGCTATAATTACCTGGCGCTTGATGACGATGTGTGGATGTATACAGGTGTCACCTCTGTAAACGGTGACCAGTCAAATGTTGGTTTTGTGCTTTCAAACCAGCGTACAATGGAAACAAAATATTACAAGGTAGAGGGAGCAACGGAGGCTTCGGCTATGTCCTCGGCGGAGGGGCAGGTGCAGAATCTGAAATATGTGGCAAC
This sequence comes from uncultured Lachnospiraceae bacterium, assembly GCA_946558465.1. Lineage (GTDB taxonomy): Bacteria > Bacillota > Clostridia > Lachnospirales > Lachnospiraceae > CAPEBR01. Next base: position 33,607 of record CAMNTM010000002.1, on the reverse strand, counting down.
ATTTCCCCTTCTTCTTAATATATCCGGTGAGCCTACTTATTTTATTGCGCTTAAGGATGATGCGGGTCTTGTGAAGAAATATGCGATGGTAAATGTCCAGAAATATCAAATTGTTGCGATTGGTGACAGTGTCAGTCAGTGTGAGGAAAATTACCTGGAGCTGCTTCTAAGCAATGGAGTAAAGGAGGCTGAGAAGGATACAAGAGAGGTCCTGGAAATCAGCGGACAGATCACAAAGATTGCCCAGGCAGTTATCGACGGAACCTCGCATTATTATATTATGATTGATGAGTCGGATGACATTTTTGATATATCTGTTGTGGATTTTATAGATGTAGTACGATGTGAAGAAGGACAAAAGGTTACGCTGGAATATAAGGAAGGCGAAAAGGCAAATACAGTATTGTCGCTGACAGCTGATGAGGATGGAAGTCCGGCCGGTGACAGGAATGATAATACAGCCGATGATAAAGACAGTGATGCAGGTGCCGGCAGGGACGGTGTTAAGAACAGTAATAAAGGAGCAGAATGATAAGCGGATCTGAAAAGGAGGAATAACCGAAAAATCGGGATATTCCGGCGGTAAAACAAAAGGGACGAAAACCTTAGAGGCGATCGTCCCTTTTGTGCATACATATGAGTAAATGATAAGTACAAATCAAATGTGAGATATAAGATTAATTAACGAAGCAGCAGCCATCCTTCGCAATATCCTTTAAATCATCCTTTTCTGCGCTGACACTTACATAGAAATCAATGCCGCATTCTGAAGAAATCTTTTTCAGTCTTTCGACAAATTCAGGGATATTTTCCAGTGAAATGTCGGCGTGTTTTAAAATGCCGTCGATAAAAATACACTCAATATCGTGATTGGAGCTGTACATGCCATATAAGAATCCAATATATTCATCAATGTTTGTGATTGATGTGAAATCATCCATACAGATTGTACGGATATCAAAGGTTACACTTGCTGTATCTCTGTGAGTTTTTTTGATAAACACTACGTTTCCGTTGCATGATTTAGCCTTTTGATTAGCCTGCTCAATCATCTGCTGTGTCTTTCCGCTCCCTTTCGGGCCTGTTAATAAATTTACCATTGGCGAACTCTCCTTTATGTATCATATTATACTGAAACCTCTCAGTACGATTCACTTATCTTCATTATACACGAAAGCGGTAAGAGGAACAACCATAAATTCATAATTATATGATGTTGAGACAAAACTGCGGAAAAATTGCAGATGCCTGTACAGAAGATACTAACAGGTAGTATGCTGTTATTCTGCTGCCTCTATGGTAACCATGATTTCTACAGCACTCCCTCCGGGAAGCTCTTTTGCACCGATGGCCATGCGGGCGGCAAGACCGGCGTCTCCGTATAAATCGTGGAATAATTGAGAAGCTCCGTCGATTGCCTGGGTATAGTTGTCGGAATCTTCTGTACAGCGGACAAAACCAATAATCTGTACAAATTGCTTTACCTTATCCAGGTCTCCCAGCTCTGTTTTTAATACAGATAAAACATTAAGAGCGCTGATTCTTGCGGCGTGTTTTCCATCCTCTATTGTCAGCTCCTTTCCTACAGTTCCGGAGATCTGTACGATTCCGTCTGTGTCAGCAGTCTGTCCTGCAATGTAAAGCATGCTGCCGACTCTTCTGGCAGGGACGTAAACACCTGCAGGAACCCGGCGTTTGGGAAGCTCAAGACCCATTTCAGCTAATTTTTGTTCGATTTTCATGTACTATCTTCCTTTCTGTTGATTTTAGAGGATTATCTTCTGATCTTCTGTTTGTCATTTTATCTTATATATGGGAAAAGGGCAAGCCTGAACAGGCGGACGGATTCATAATAAAATAGAAAAATAAAATTGAAATATTATATCTTGACTTATTTTAACATTCTACTTATAATAATGAAGAAATAGGAAAGAAACTAGGATGAGGAGTATTAAGAGCCTGTCGTTTTCAGAGAGCTGCCGGAAGGTGTGAGGCAGTAAGCGTAATCTCCCAACTCGCCTCGGAGTTCTTCTGCTGAACCGGGATTTTATTTTCAGTAGGCAGAAGCGGGACTTCCCGTTACAGGAGGAGATGAGTGCATGCTGAGAACTTCTGCCGGTTCTGCATGAAGAAGAGTGGTACCACGGAAACAAAGCCTTTTCGTCTCTTTGGAGATGTGAAGGCTTTTTTGGATTCGAAAGAACCTCATCAAGTAAGAGCAAGGAAACAACTGTGCCGCAAGGCTCGAAAAAACCTCGCGAAGCCGGCAAGTTGTATATTGCTTACTAGGTTCGAAAGGACCTCACCAAGTAAGAGCAAGGAAACAACTGTGCCGCAAGGCTCGAAAAAACCTCGCGAAGCCGGCAAGTTGTATATTGCTTACTAGGTTCGAAAGGACCTCACCAAGTAAGAGTAAGGAAACAACTGTGCCGCAAGGCTCGGAAAAACCTCGCGAAGCCGGCAAGTTGTATATTGCTTACTAGGTTCGAAAGAACCTCACCAAGTAATCAATATAGGAGGGAATGTGTGATGGCAAGGATACCTTATAATCATAAGGCAATTGAGAAAAAATGGAGAGAAAAATGGGAAAAGAAACCGGTGAATCCGGAGTTCGACAGTAAGGGGAACAGAAAGCAGAAATATTACTGTCTGGATATGTTTCCGTATCCGTCAGGAAACGGACTTCATGTAGGACATTGGAGAGGCTATGTTATCTCTGATGTGTGGAGCAGATATAAGCTGCAGCAGGGTTATTATATAGTCCATCCGATGGGCTGGGATGCGTTCGGCCTTCCGGCAGAAAATTATGCCATTAAAATGGGTGTACATCCGGCTGTTTCTACGGCGGAAAATGTAAGGAATATCAAGAAGCAGATTAATGATATTGCAGCTCTTTATGACTGGGACAGAGAAGTAAATACAACGGATCCTGAATTTTATAAGTGGACTCAGTGGATTTTTGTAAAGATGTTTAAGGAAGGTCTTGCTTATGAGAAGGAGTTTCCGATTAACTGGTGCCCATCCTGTAAAACAGGACTGGCAAATGAAGAGGTAGTAAATGGAAAATGTGAGCGCTGCGGCGCGGAAGTGACAAAGAAGAATCTCCGCCAGTGGATGCTTAAGATTACTGCATATGCGGAACGTCTGTTAAATGATCTGGACAAGCTTGAATGGCCGGAAAAGGTAAAGAAGATGCAGACCGACTGGATTGGTAAATCCTACGGTGCAGAGGTAGATTTCCCGATAGACGGCAGAGAAGAAAAGATTACAGTGTATACTACCAGGCCGGATACATTGTATGGAGCTACCTTCATGGTGCTTGCTCCGGAGCATGAGCTGGCAGCAGGTCTTGCAACGGATGAAACGAGAGGAGCGGTAGAAAAATATATTTATGATGCTTCTATGAAGTCAAATGTAGATCGTATGCAGGACAAGGAAAAGACAGGGGTATTTACAGGAAGCTATGCCATCAATCCTCTGAACGGTGAAAGGACGCCGATTTGGCTGTCTGATTATGTATTGGCCGATTATGGTACAGGAGCGATTATGTGTGTACCTGCTCATGATGACAGAGATTTTGAGTTTGCAAAAAAATTTGAAATTCCGATTGTACAGGTTATAGCAAAGGACGGAAAAGAAATTGAGAATATGACAGAAGCTTACACAGAAGCAAGCGGAACAATGATTAATTCCGGTGAATGGAACGGTATGGAGTCTGCAGTTCTGAAAAAGGAAGCTCCGCATATCATCGAGAAGCGCGGTATCGGGCGTGCGACTGTGAATTATAAACTGCGTGACTGGGTATTCTCCCGCCAGCGTTACTGGGGTGAGCCCATTCCGATTGTACATTGTCCGAATTGTGGAAATGTTCCGGTGCCGGAGGATGAATTACCCCTTCGTCTGCCGGAGGTAGAGTCCTATGAGCCTACGGGAACCGGTGAATCTCCGCTTGCGGCCATTGAGGAATGGGTAAACTGTAAATGTCCGGTATGTGGAAAAGATGCAAAGCGTGAGACAAACACGATGCCTCAGTGGGCAGGTTCTTCCTGGTATTTTCTGCGCTATGTAGATAATCACAATGATAAAGAGCTGGTATCAAAGGAAAAGGCAGATGAGATGCTTCCGGTAGATATGTATATCGGCGGTGTGGAACATGCAGTACTGCACCTTCTGTATTCCAGATTTTACACAAAGTTTTTGTGTGACATCGGAGCAATAGATTTTGACGAGCCTTTCCAGAAGCTCTTTAACCAGGGTATGATCACAGGCAAAAATGGTATTAAGATGAGTAAATCTAAAGGAAATGTAGTGTCTCCGGATGATCTTGTAAGAGATTATGGCTGTGATTCCCTGCGGATGTATGAGCTTTTTGTCGGGCCGCCGGAATTAGATGCAGAATGGGATGACCGCGGTATTGACGGAGTCAATCGTTTTCTCAAGAGATTTTGGAATCTGGTTATGGACAGCAAGGATGCGGATGTGACTGCGACGAAAGAAATGATTAAAGAACGCCACAGGCTGATCAGGGATATTTCGGTTCGTCTGGAGAGCTTCAGCCTGAATACGGCAATTTCCGGGTTCATGGAGCATAACAATAAGCTGATTGAGCTTGCGAAGGAGGCCGGGGCAGTAGATGCAGAGACGTTGTCTGTAATGGCAGTGCTGCTTTCGCCGTTTGCACCTCATATCGCGGAGGAGGTATGGGAGCAGTTAGGGCATAGTGGAAGCGTATTCGAAGCCGGCTGGCCGTCTTATGATGATGAGGCTATGAAGGATGATGAGATAGAAGTGCCGGTACAGATTAACGGAAAGACAAGAGCAGTTATCTCTATATCCGCGGACAGCTCCAAAGAAGAAGCGGTTGCAGCAGGAAAAGAGGCTGTAAAAGATAAGCTGACCGGAACGATTATGAAAGAAATCTATGTTCCGAAGAAGATTATTAATATAGTGCAGAAATAGTTGAAAAGAAGTTCCTGTAACAGAATATATATTTATAGAATTAGTAGTGGCCGCTTTCCTTCAAAGAAGGAGTATCGAAAAGCATCATAAAATATTGCAGCAGATTTTTAAATGGCGAGTAAATGAAGTAAATATTTTAAATAAGGAATGACGTAGATTGTAGAAACATTATCTGCGTCATTTCTTGCTTGTAAAAGTAGATGAAGTATTATTGAAAATGTGATAAAACAGGAAAAATATCTTGACTCTCCAGCAGCTTGATGGTTTACGATAAAAAAGAAAGGAGGACATATGAAAACAGTTAAAGAAGTATTAGATTTGACCGGAGCCAGTGTAAGAACATTATGGTCTTATGATGAAATTAATTTGTTAAAGCCTGTTAAGCTTTTGCGATGAAAAATTTAGATGAAAAGATGGGAATCACTCCCAGCCGGAAAAGCCACAGACAAACAGTATGGAAAAAGGATTATAAAATAAGTGTTGCCAAATTGGAAACATGTAAAATACGGATTGGTGCTTTCCATTTTAATAGTGTCAGTATATGATACAAGTAAAAGGGAGGTATACGATATGGCGTTAGGTGATAATATCAAAAAATTCAGAGAAGAAAAATGTCTTACCCAGCAACAGCTTGCAGATAAATTATATGTTTCAAGGCAGACTGTCTGCCGGTGGGAAAATGCTTCAAGATGTCCAGATTTGATTACTGCAAAAAAACTGGCATTGGAACTAGATGTGAGTATGGACGAGCTTATATCTGATGAGGATATAGACGATATTAAAATAAATTACGGACTATGGAAATCGGGAAAGATGCAGAACAAGATGCGTCTGCAAGAGTTTCATAAAAAATTGTCGAATTTTATGGAAATATTCGGTTCCATATATATAGTAATTATTCTGTTTTTTCAGATTCAGTTAGATATGAGCGTGCCGTCTTGGTGTATGATTGGTTTTTGCGGCGCAGGAATACTATTGATTATGGCTAAGTTATTGATTTTAAAAAGGCTGGGAAAAATGTAGTGAAATAAAAACGAAAGATCCTGAAGAGAACATTAAAGAAATGGACTATTTTGAGTCAAGATGAAGAAGAAATAAAATGGTATTCATTTAGGATGACAGCTTATTGGCAGGATGATATAATAAAATTAAATTTTACAGTAAGTCTAGTTTTACAAAGTGACAAAACAAAATGAATAGTAGATATGATCGAAATGAAGATACAGGAGGCCGCAGGATGGACTACAGCATAGAATTTGAAGCAAGAAGAAGACTGGCGCAGTTTCGGAGGCAGAAGTGGCTGGGTGCCGCAGTACTGGCGCTGGCGGTTATTTATCTGCTCCATATGGAATTTGCTGCAGCTGCCGAAGTGAGATGGTTTGTCGGAGGGTTTTCTTATTTTTTGATTGAAGTAAGTATATTTTTGGTATATGGTCTGCTGGCTGTCGCGGCGCTTTTTATTATGAGAAGCGCTGCGGCACAGTTTGGCCGCATTATGACAGATGAGTGTGATCCGTTTTTATATGAAGCCTGCCTGAACAATGCCAGAATCTGGTCATTTAAAGACAGAGCCGCCTGCAATAGAGCTCTTGCACAATATTACCAGGGGAATTTTGATGCGTCTTTGAATACCCTGCAAGGCATTCAGGTAAGAAAGCTTAGGGGAGCATTTAAGGCTAATTACTATACTATAATGTCGGCCCTCTATTTCCGCAATGGAATAGGAGCAAGGGTACGGGAGCTGGAAGAGTCATACCGAGTCAGCATGAAGAGCGGCAGAGGGTCTCGTAGAGAACAGAAATATTTTCGAATGCTATGTGCGGGAAACAATTATTTACGGGCGATGGAGAATCAGGATTATAAATCGGCCTTTCGTTTTGTCCAGGAGAGAAGAGAGCTTGGCTTTCCGGCAAACCGTACCTGGAACGAGGTAGGTTTTTCTATGTGGGAGGCAAAGATTTATTTGAAAATGGGAGAAAGGGAAAGCGCCGGACTGAAGCTTCAGTATGTGATTGAAAAGGGCGGAAGGATGTATTATGTAGAGGAAGCCAGGAAAGCTTTGAAGGAAACCGGGGACGGGGTAAAATGAGAAATACCCCGTCCCCGGTTTGGTTTAACACATAACAATAATCCTCCGGGGCGTTGTCTGAGGAGGGAGGCTCCGGGTTGTCGCGGTGTAGTATACAATCAGCATTTGGTTTTCCGGACGGCAGTTAAAGGGCTGGCCGTTGGAGGTGACGATTTCTGTAGAGTTTGTGATATTCAGGCTCAGCTCATTGTTTTCTGAGATAAGATTTTCGTCAAAATATCCGGCGAAAATATTTTCAGAAGGATTTTTCCGTCCGATGATAACTGCCTGATACCTGGGCGGAAAGATGAGCGGAACCGGAAGGGAAGCATCGTAAAAGGCTGCCACATACATACCTGGTCTGAGACGTGTTTCGCCGATGACATAAGTGTCGGGACCGACAATGAAGTTATTGATTCCGTTGTCGCTTCGGATGGAAATCTGCCGTTCACAGCAGTTATCTCCGAAAGGAGAGGCAGACTGTACAATTCCAATTATAGGGGTTAACATTGCTGGCATAATAATACTAAACTCCGGTTTTTGATTAATGTATGCCGGCTCCTTAAGCTTTGTTACTTGTCCTTAATATTTTCTGCTTTTCCGTTTGGAGGCAGAAAATGATATAAATCCTCATATGCCTCCAGCTCTTCATAAGAAGCGGGCTGGGAAGGAATCAGTCCTGTGCAGTCCTGGCTTGAGGCTGCATTTGACAGATAATCGTAGGAATCAATTAGTTTTTGATTTTCTTCAATTGTTTTACATTCTTTTGCTGTTTTATTGTTTTTTTTCATGGGACCTCCTTGAGTGTGCTCTGAAGGTTACTGCTGATTTTTGAATTGTTTTCTTAAAGATTTTATCCCAAAGGGCCGGCTCTGCGCCGAAAAAATGTAAAGTCCTGTATGAACAGTAACCGCTAAGAACGCAAAGTATTCTTCTTTCTAGTTTTGCTAGAAAAAGAAAAATATATGCTGTATAATATTTCCAGAAGATATTTTAGGAAAACAATGATGAAAAGAGGAAATCCTATGAAGATTGAAATTGACACACATACACATACTGTGTCAAGCGGACATGCATATAGTACTATGCGCGAGATGGCGCAGGCAGCGGCGGAAAAGGGACTTAAAGGGCTTGCTGTTACAGATCATTCCCCGGATATGCCTGGCAGTACGCATATTTATCATTTTCAGAATCTGCGGGTAGTGCCGAGACAGATGTGCGGGATTGAGCTTTTGCTGGGAGCGGAGCTGAATATCCGAAATGCTTCTGGAGAGGTAGATCTTCCTCAGCCGCTTCTTAAGGCGCTGGATATTACAATAGCGAGCATGCACAGCTATTGCTATGTAGACGAGGCAGTGGAGGAAAAGGTAACAAGCGGCTATCTGTGCGCGATGGAAAATCCGTTTGTGGATATTATCGGGCATCCGGATGACAGCAGATACCCGGTGGATTATGAGAGACTTGTAAAAAAGGCGAAGGAGACAGGGACACTTCTGGAGGTCAATAATTCGTCTCTGAAGCCTGCAAGCTTTCGTGTAAATACAAAGGATAATATTTTTGAGATGCTCAGCCTCTGCAGGCAGTATAAGGCGGCAATTGTGCTGGGAACAGATTCACATGTAGATGCGGCAGTCGGAGATTATACCTATGCCGAGGCGGCTTTAAAGGAGGCAGAATTTCCGGAGGAGTTGATTGCAAACACGTCATTGGAGAAATTAAAATCTTTATTGAAACGGACGAAAAACAGGTAGATTTTATAAGTTTAGTGTGTTAAAATGTAACAAGAGTGAATTGTGTTGCAAAAGGAGTATCTGGTTATGAGTAAAAAAATCAGGACAGAGGCAGTAGACTATCTGTTCGACGCAATATTAAGTCTGAAGGATAAGGAGGAGTGCTATACATTTTTCGAGGATATCTGTACAGTGAATGAGCTTTTATCTCTGTCGCAGAGGTTTGAGGTGGCGAAGATGCTGAGAGAGCATAAAACATATCTTGAGATCGCGGAAAAGACAGGTGCATCTACGGCGACTATCAGCAGGGTGAATCGTTCACTGAATTACGGAAATGACGGTTACGATATGGTATTTGAACGTATCAATGAAAAATAAACCTATAAAAAATAGGGCATGCGCCCTATTTTTTCTTTTTGTTGTGATCTGGCTGTGGAAGTTCATTGATGAGCTTTTCAATCAGCAGCTTTTTCACATAGACGTCGAAGCTTAAGGAAGCGATAAAGGAAAAAAGCTGCAGATAGTTCCGGTCTTCTTCCTCGACATTGGAAAAGGACTCCATCGCCTGATTGTAAGCCTTGGCAACATCCTTTTGAAGGGCGTCAATCCGTGATTTTTCCAGTTCACAGACTTCTTCATAGATAGAAGTGATATTAAATGTCTCTCCATTGTGGAAATATTTTTCCGTAATCGGTGCAAGCAAGGTTTCAATGTCTTTGATAGAAAGGATATTTTTAAAATAATATATAAATATCATGACCAGAACATGCTCTTTTGTATATTTCTTTTTCAGCGGAGGCGGAAGCAGATTGTTTTTCGTATAATTGTTAATCATAGTTTTTGTCAGGACCTTATCCTCGTCGTGCCGCTTGGAGGAAGAGAGCTGCTCCTCCATAAAGGTTGTGACCTGATCCATGTATAAATCAATATTCGGTATGTCATTAAGCTTTACATAGTCTATCCGTTCTATACTTGACAGAATGCTGCCGAGCAGATCCTTTTTATCAATTACCATAGTATTTCACCTCAATATAGCTATTATATAGTATTAAAAACCAGATGACAAGTAATTTTTCGAAAAAACGTCGATATAATCGTTACTGTTTATACAGGACTTTGCATTTACTGTAAAGTCCGTAAGAGGGTGATTCAAAAGTGTGAAAATCCTATTTGTGAAGGTTATTATAAACTAAATGAACAGTAATATATAATTTTGTTCACTTGACATTAAAATTTTCTATGTATACAATACTTTCAGCAGCGGAATATACCGGATTTTTAAGGAGGATCAGGCATGCTTTGGACATTGTTAAAGGAAGTGAAGGAATATAAGCGGGCGTCGGCCGCAACGCCTCTTTTTATGATTTTAGAGGTACTGATGGAGATGGTGATCCCATATCTCATGGCGTCGATTATAGACAAGGGGGTGAATGCGGGAAATATTGAACATATATACCGGATGGGGCTGCTTATGATTATTGCAGCATTTATCGGACTTTTTGCCGGTATCGGAGGAGGCCGCTTTGGTGCGAAGGCGTCTGCGGGCTTTGCAAAAAACCTAAGAGAAGCAATGTTTAATCATATCCAGACCTTTTCCTTTGCAAATATAGATAAGTACAGTACAGCGGGGCTGGTTACCAGACTCACTACGGACGTAACAAATATACAGAATGCATATCAGATGACCCTTAGAATGTTTACGAGGGCACCGGCAAGTCTTATCTGTGCCATGGCTATGGCATTTACGATTAATGCGAGGCTGTCCAGTATTTATCTTACAGCTGTCATTATTTTGGGAATTCTTTTGTTTTTTATTATGAGCCGTGCAACGAAATATTTTCAGCAGGCATTTCCAAAGTATGATGATTTGAATGCATCTGTACAGGAAAATGTATCTGCAATCCGTGTTGTGAAGTCTTATGTCAGAGAGGATATGGAAACCGATAAATTTAAGAAGGCCAGCGAGAACATTTACCGAATCTTTTTAAAAGCAGAGAAGAATCTGGTTTATAATGCTCCGCTTATGATGTTTACCGTGTATTCCTGTATTCTGCTTATCAGCTGGATCGGGGCAAAGATGATTGTGTCGGACTCTCTTACGACGGGAGAATTAATGAGTCTTCTTACATACTGCATGAATATTTTGATGAGTCTTATGATGCTTTCTATGGTATTTGTCATGATTTCTATGAGTATGGCAAGTGTTAGACGTATTTCCGAGGTGCTGAATGAAACCAGCAGTGTCAGGAATCCAGAGAATCCACTTATGACGGTAAAGGATGGAAGCATTGAGTTCGATCAAGTGTATTTTGCATACAAAGAGGAAAGCAGTGAGTCCGTACTTAAGGATATCAGTGTTTCAATAGAATCCGGGGAGACGATTGGGATTATCGGCGGCACCGGAAGCGCCAAAACCAGTCTGGTAAGTCTGATAAGCAGGCTGTATGATGTGACAGGAGGAGAAGTAAAGGTCGGCGGGCATAACGTGAAGGAATATGATATGGATGTACTACGCAGCCAGGTATCGGTAGTACTACAGAATAATGTATTATTTTCCGGGACGATTTTGGATAATCTGAGATGGGGCAGTCCTAAGGCCTCTGAGGAGGAATGTAAGGAGGCCTGCCGTCTTGCCTGCGCGGACGAATTTATCGAGCGTTTTCCAGACGGGTATTATACTCATATCGAGCAGGGCGGAAGCAATGTGTCCGGAGGACAGAGACAGCGTCTGTGTATTGCAAGAGCTCTTCTTAAAAAACCGAATATATTGATTTTAGATGACAGTACAAGTGCAGTGGACACTGCGACGGATGGGAGGATACGAAGAGCCTTCAGGGAAGAGCTTCCGGATACGACGAAGTTAATTATTGCCCAGAGAATTTCCAGTGTACAGGATGCGGACAGAATTCTTGTCATGGAGGAGGGGCATATCAACGGGATCGGCACTCATGAGGAGCTTTTAGCCGGGAATGAGATATATCGTGAGGTCTATGAGTCCCAGACAAAGGGCGGCGGAGACTTTGACGAGGTACTGGAAGAGCCTGAGACAAAGAAAGACGGAGGACTAGCTGAGGCTTTGGCGGAGCTGCGGGCGAAGGACGGCGGAGGCTTTAATGAGATGTCGGAAGAGCCTGAGACGCAAAAGACGGCAGCAGATAGTACAGAAGAGGGTATTTCTGCAGAATTTAAAGAGGAGGCTGAGTAATAGATGGCAGGACCGATGAACCGGGGACCGCGGGGAATGAAATCCAGCGTGAAGAATCCCGGAAAATTGTTTTTAAGACTTATGAGGTATGTATTTAAAAGTTACGGTATTCACTATGCAGCCGTTATTGTTCTTATTATGATAAGTGTCTTGTGTAATGTCCAGGGAACTCTTTTTATGAAAAATCTGATTGACGACTATATTACACCGTTTCTTCTTACGGACAATCCGGATTTCATGCCGCTTGCCCGTGCGATTTTCCGGGTGGCAGGTTTTTACGGGCTTGGAATTGTGTCAAGCTACGGGTATAACCGGATTATGATAAATGTGACGCAGGGAACACTTCGAGATATGAGAGATGATTTATTTGAGCATATGGAAAAGCTTCCGATAAAATATTTTGATACGCATGCACACGGAGACATTATGTCCGTGTATACCAACGATATCGATACGCTGAGACAGATGATAAGCCAGAGTATACCGCAGCTTGTGAACAGCAGCTTTACGATCATAAGTGTATTTATCAGTATGCTGATATTGAGCATACCGCTTACAGGAGTCACGCTCATCATGGTGGCGGTTATGGTATTTTGTTCTAAAAAATCTGCGGGAATGAGCGGGAAATACTTTCTAAAGCAGCAGAAAAACCTGGGCGAGGTGAACGGATATATTGAAGAAATGATGAACGGACAGAAGGTAGTCAAGGTATTTTGTCATGAAGAGATTTGTAAAAGAGAATTTAAAGAAAAGAATGACAGATTGTTTGTAAGTGCAGACAGGGCCAACACATTTGCAAATTTTCTTGGGCCGATCAATGCCCAGCTTGGGAATGTAAGCTATGTGGTATGTGCAATCGCCGGGGGAATCCTTGCGCTTAGAGGAATAGGCGGATTAACCTTAGGCGGACTGGCAAGCTTTCTGACATTTAATAAAAGCTTCAGTATGCCCATCAATCAGGTAAGCATGCAGATGAATGCGGTTGTTATGGCTATGGCCGGTGCGGAACGCATCTTTGCACTCCTTGACGAGGAAGCCGAGACAGATGAAGGATATGTGACGCTGGTAAATGTGCGGGAGGAAAACGGTACTCTGTATGAATGCCGGGAGAGGACCGGACGCTGGGCATGGAAGCATGTACATCAGGCAGATAAGAGTGTTGACTATATAGAGGTGAAAGGAGATGTAGTTTTCGACGGAGTAGACTTCGGTTATACGGATGAAAAGATTGTACTTCATGATGTGAAACTTTTTGCAGAGCCGGGACAGAAAATTGCGTTTGTCGGCTCAACAGGAGCAGGGAAGACTACCATTACAAATCTGATTAACCGCTTTTATGATATTCAGGATGGGAAGATACGCTATGACGGGATCAATGTTAATAAGATTAAAAAGGCAGATTTGAGACGTTCTCTTGGAATTGTCCTGCAGGATACCCATTTATTTACAGGAACTGTAAAGGAGAATATCCGGTTCGGTAAGCTTGATGCAACGGACGAGGAGATTGTGGCGGCAGCAAAGCTTGCCAACGCGGACAGTTTTATCCGGCGGCTTCCGGAAGGGTACGATACGATGCTTACAGGAGACGGCGCTAATTTAAGCCAGGGACAGAGACAGCTTTTAGCAATCGCAAGAGCGGCAGCGGCAGACCCTCCGGTATTGATCCTTGATGAGGCGACCAGCTCGATTGATACAAGAACAGAGCGGATTGTTCAGGAGGGTATGGATAGGCTGATGAAGGGCAGAACTACATTTGTGATTGCACATAGACTGTCTACCGTGCGCAATTCAGACTGTATCATGGTGCTGGAACAGGGAAGGATTATTGAAAGAGGCACACACGACCAGCTTATAGAAGAAAAGGGCAGGTATTACCAGCTGTATACGGGAAATGCAATTCGTGCATAGCGAAGTTTAATTTATTTAGAAAAAATCAGGAACAAAAAGGAGTTGTGTCTGCAGGATTGCAGGACTGTAAAATTCCGGGATTTGTGTGAGGCTTTGTCAGCCGGTTTCGGAGAATATGGTGACAGGATGTATATGGATTTTACAAAAGATATAGCATGGGTCTTATGGTCTGTGCTATAATCTTTTCAGAGATGAATTCAAAGCTGGAATCTGAATTGAAGTCAGGAAGAGAAAGGAATTTTTAAATTGAGCATTTATGACACACTAAACGATAAACAGCAGGAGGCAGTATATCATACGGAGGGGCCTCTTCTGATTCTTGCCGGTGCCGGCTCCGGGAAAACAAGAGTATTAACGCACAGGACCGCATACCTGATTGATGAGATGGGAGTGAATCCGTGGAATATCCTTGCTATCACATTTACCAATAAGGCAGCAGGAGAGATGCGGGAGAGGGTGGACAGGCTGGTGGGCTTTGGTTCAGAGAGTATCTGGGTGAGCACCTTTCATTCTATGTGTGTGCGGATACTGCGCAGGCATATCGGGCTTCTGGGGTATGATACAAGCTTTACGATCTATGACACAGAGGATCAGAAAACTTTGATGAAGGAGATATGCAGGCTTCTTCAGATAGATACAAAAATTTATAAGGAACGCATGCTGTTAAATACAATTTCTCATGCAAAGGATGCGTTGGTTACGCCGGAGGAGTTTCGATTAAATGCCGGAGGAGATTACAGCATGCGCAAGGCAGCGGAAGTTTACGAGGAGTATGAGAAGCAGCTCAGAGCGAATAATGCGCTTGATTTTGATGATTTGCTGGTAAAGACAGTGCAGCTTTTTCAGACACAGGCGGATGTACTGGATTATTATCAGGAGCGTTTTCGTTATATTATGGTGGATGAGTACCAGGATACGAATACCGTACAGTTTGAGCTGATCAGACTTTTGGCCTTAAAGTACCGGAATCTGTGTGTGGTGGGTGATGACGACCAGTCTATCTATAAATTCCGGGGAGCAAATATCAGGAATATTTTGGGGTTTGAGAAGGTATTTCCGGATGCGAAGGTGGTGAAGCTGGAGCAGAACTACCGCTCCACAGGAAATATTCTGGATGCTGCAAATGCTGTAATAAAGAATAATAAGGGCAGAAAAGAAAAGGCGCTCTGGACAGAGAATGGAGAAGGAGATAAGCTGATTGTCCGGCAGTTTGATACGGCTTACGATGAGGCAGAGTATATTGTCAGTGATATCGGGGAGCATGTAAAAAGCAGAGACTGCAGCTACAATGATTTTGCAGTGCTGTACCGGACAAATGCTCAGTCACGTTTATTTGAGGAAAAGTTTGTGACTGCCAATATTCCGTATAAAATCGTGGGCGGCATTAACTTTTATGCAAGGCGGGAGATTAAAGATCTGTTGGCTTATCTTAAAACGGTAGATAACGGCCTGGATGATCTGGCAGTGCGGAGAATTGTAAATGTTCCGAAAAGAGGAATCGGCCTTACCAGCATTAATCGGGTGCAGGAATATGCTGCAAGCCGGGAAATTGGGTTTTACGCGGCACTTAGAGCAGTGGATTTGATTCCGAATATTGGAAGAGGAGGGGCAAAGCTGGAATCCTTTGTGGCATTAATTGAACATTTTAAAGCGGATGCAGAGGAGATGACAATTTCCGCATTAATGCAGGAGATTATTGATGAGACCGGCTATATTGAGAGTCTTGAGGCGGGCGATGCAGAGGAGGCTCAGGCAAGAATCGAGAATATCGACGAGCTAATGAGCAAAATCGCTGCTTACGAGGAGGTCTGTGAGGAGAGAAATGAACCAGTGACCTTAAGCGGATTCTTGGAGGAGGTGGCTCTGGTAGCAGATATTGATAGTCTGGATGAAACCAGTGATTATGTAGTTCTTATGACGCTTCACAGCGCAAAGGGACTGGAATTTCCGCATGTATATCTGGCAGGGCTTGAGGATGGAATTTTTCCAAGCTATATGACGGTTACCTCTGATGATCCAGATGAAATGGAGGAAGAGAGAAGGCTCTGCTATGTGGGTATTACAAGAGCGGAGGAGAGGCTGACACTGACCTGTGCGAGAAGGCGCATGATTCGAGGAGAAGTCCAGTATAATAAGATGTCCAGGTTTTTAAAAGAGATTCCCCAAAAGCTTTTGTCTACCGGCATGGTATTTGAAAAAGAAGAGATGACGGCACCGGCGGCAGTCAGTACATACCAGCAGGCAAAGCAGGTATTCCGGGCAAAGGCATTTGCCCCGGCAAAGCCGATCCAGCAGTTCGGTGCAGCATCTGGCAGCGGTCCCGGTTACGATGTGGGTGACAGGGTGCAGCATGTAAAATTCGGTGAGGGGACGGTGACTGGTATTGTATCGGGCGGCCGTGACTACGAGGTGACGGTGGATTTTGATGATGCAGGCACAAAAAAGATGTTTGCTATGTTTGCGAAGCTTAAGAAGGTATAATGGAAGATTGATGAAAATTAGTATTAGTTCGGCCAATGCCAGCCAGACAGCTCATTCATGCAGACATGTTTCGCCAGTCTGGCTTACGATGGCTGAACGGAT
Source organism: uncultured Lachnospiraceae bacterium (assembly GCA_946558465.1). Classification (GTDB taxonomy): domain Bacteria; phylum Bacillota; class Clostridia; order Lachnospirales; family Lachnospiraceae; genus CAPEBR01. Next base: position 17,154 of record CAMNTM010000002.1, on the reverse strand, counting down.
ACAGAAATTGTATATTTTGGAAATAAATAAGTAGTAATCTTGATTTTATAATGGTATAATAAATATATGGCGGTGAGAACAATAGATAGGAATAAAGGTTGTGCCGCAGTATATACGAAAAGCATGACAAAAAAGAAAGGAGCGGGAGCATGAGTAGAGTAGAAGAGCTTATTGCAGCAACAAAACTGAATGAATTAGTAAATAAAAAGGAAGAGGATAAGCAGTGTAAAACAGTGCTCTGGGTGCTTGCTATTGTCGGTGCGGTAGCAGCGATTGCAGCAATTGCTTATGCAGTATATTGTTTCTTTACACCGGATTATCTTGAGGATTTTGAGGAAGACTTCGAGGATGATTTTGACGATGACTTTTTCAATGAAGAAGATCAGGTATAGAGGAAAGCTACAGTAACTGAAGGAAAAAGCAGGTCGGAAGCCTATTTGGTGAAAACGGGCATCTTGCCTGCTTTTATCTTGTGTTTCAGGAATTATGTGTAATAAAAGGATGTGTGACAGAAAAATTTTTGAGCTGGAGCAGTATTTGTGCAGCTGGGAAAGACATCTGGACCGGAGGTATATCCGCATAAAATGAAAGGAGAAAGTATGGACGGACAATACTATGCATTGTTGATTGATGCGGACAACGTGTCAGCGAAATATATTAAACCGATATTAACAGAGTTATCAAAATATGGAAATATAACTTATAAGAGGATTTATGGAGACTGGACAAGCACGCAGCACTCCAGCTGGAAGGAGGAGCTTCTTAAAAATTCTATTACGCCGATTCAGCAGTTTTCTTATACACAGGGGAAAAATGCTACGGATTCAGCTATGATTATAGATGCTATGGATATTTTGTATACAAATGATGTAGACGGATTTTGTATCGTATCCAGCGACAGTGATTTTACAAGACTTGTAAGCAGGTTAAGAGAAAGCGGAAAGATGGTTATCGGGATGGGAGAAAATAAAACGCCTGAACCATTTCGAAAAGCATGTGATAAATTTACCATTCTGGAAAATCTGCTGAATGAAAATTCACCTGGTTCAGCTGCCGAGTCTCATGATACCTTTACAAAGGAAAAGATTGAAAATGCAGTTATCAAAATGATTATTGAGAATCAGGACAGCAATAAGCCTACGGGGCTTGGCGAGGTGGGAAGCCGTCTGGTGAGTTTGTACCCTGATTTTGATGTTCGAAGCTACGGCTATAATATGCTTTCAAAATTTCTGGAAGAATTTCAGCGGATTGAATTGGTAAAAAAGGGGAATTTTGTGTCTGTTGTGCTGCGGGAGGACAGAGACAGGAAGGCAGATATAGACAAGTATGTGTTGAATGTGGTGAAGGAATCCGGAGCCGGAGGAATTGAATTAAGTATACTAGGGAATAAGGTGTATGAAAAATACAAGGATTTTGAGATTAATGACTATGGGTATTCTAGATTTAATCAGTATGTGAAGAGTATTGCGCGGATTCGTATTGATAAGGAAGGAACTGTGCTGAATGCGAAGTATAAGGAGTAATAGGTAATGAAAAAAGGACAGATATATGAGGGGATTGTCGAGGCTTTGGAATTCCCAAATAAAGGGAGGATTTTTCTTCAGGATGAACAGAAGACGGTGACGGTAAAAAATACGATTCCAGGGCAGAGAATCCGTTTTTCTGTAAATAAGGTCCGCGGCGATAGAGCGGAGGGAAGGATTCTGGAGGTATTGGAGGTCTCTCCGATGGAGCGGGAGGCTGAATGTCCTCATTTTGGACAGTGCGGTGGCTGTACTTATCAGACTCTGCCCTATGAAGAACAGCTGAAATTGAAGGAAGGGCAGATTCGGGAAATGATGGACAGGGCTGTAGACGGATCTTATGTCTGGGAGGGAATAAAGCCTAGCCCGGCAGTTTTCGGCTATCGAAATAAAATGGAGTTTTCCTTCGGTGATGAATATAAGAATGGTCCTATGGCGCTTGGTATGCATAAACGGGGAAGCTTTCATGATATTGTAACAGTAAAGGGGTGCCGGATTGTAGATGAGGATTACCAGAGGATACTTGCCTGTACGCTGGAAGCTGCAGAAGAGAGCGGACTTCCGTATTATCACCGTATAAAGCATACAGGGTTTTTCCGTCATCTTCTTGTAAGGAAGGCAGTGAAGACAAAAGAGATTCTGGTTGATTTGATTACAGCGGGTGAAGCAGACGGGTGTTTGTTGAATGGGGCAGGCAAGTGTCTCATGAATAAAGCAGATAAGTGTTCGATGAAAGAGGAGGAAAGAGGGGGTGCAGCCGGTGGCGGGACGGTAAAGTTTTTGAAAGACTGGGCGAAAAGAATTCAATCTCTTCCTCTTGAAGGCAAAATTATAGGAATTCTTCATACTAGAAATGACAGTGTGGCCGACGTAGTAAAGGACGAGGGAACAGAAGTATTATATGGGCAGGATTATTTTTACGAGGAGCTTTTAGGGCTTCGTTTTAAGATTACGCCTTTTTCTTTCTTTCAGACAAATTCGCTGGGCGCGGAGGTGCTCTATAAGATGGCAAGGAGTTATATAGGAGATACGAAGGATAAAGTTATCTTTGATCTGTACAGCGGGACGGGAACTATAGCCCAGATACTGGCACCGGTGGCAAAAAAGGTAGTAGGCGTGGAAATTGTAGAGGAGGCTGTCGAGGCGGCCAGAGAAAATGCCAGGCTTAATGGGCTCTCAAACTGCAGCTTCTGGGCCGGAGATGTGCTCAGGGTGATAGATGAGTTAAATGAGGTGCCAGATCTGATTGTGCTTGATCCGCCGAGAGACGGGGTAAATCCGAAGGCGTTGGAGAAGATAGCGAATTTTGGGGTGGATCGGATGGTGTATATTGCCTGTAAGCCGACAAGTTTGGTGCGGGATTTAGAAATGCTGCAGGGGAGAGGGTATAAGGTAGAGCGTGTGGGGGGAGTGGATATGTTTCCGGGGACGTGGCATGTTGAGACAGTCGCTCTGCTGACGAAAAAAGCCCAGTAAATCAAAGGTTTGAGCCGATTCAAAGAGAAAATGTTGCTGTATTTCTCGTGAAATATGTTTGGTAAGACGGCTTGTTTTCTGGGGTGGGGTTCAAAGATAATTTGCTGAAATGGAGTTTCGCTAAATTGTATGGGTTTCGCTAAAATGTTTGAGTTTCGCTAAAAGGTTTAGTGTTTTGCTAAAGCATACAGATAAAAAATGTACAGTCAGGGTATCAGTAGGAGCGTCTGTTACCCTGGCTGTTTTTGATTTGACATCATCACTGCTAATGGAGAATTCAGAAACCACGTTTGACGTGGGAAATGACTTGACATTCCACATTGGACGTGGTATTTTGTAAGCGTAAACGGAAGAGTTTGCAAGGAGGTTAGATGATGAAATTTGGGCTGTTTTCTGAATTGTATGATGAGGCAAAAAGTTGTGAGAACGTGGATGTATTCATAGAACGCCGTGAGGATGATATGGAACTAAAGAAAACACCAGATGATAACATTGTGCTGTTGCTGCGGTTTATATACGATGCTGCTCATATGGGCATTAGAGATATTCGGGAATATTTGGGAATGCTCCGTCCGCAGTTCTGTGAGCAGTATGAGATAAAAATGAGAACACTGGAAGATTGGGAATACGGGAAAAATCCGGTACCGCAGCGTTTGCTTAAGCTGTTGTCATATACTCTTGTAGAGGATTTCCTGAGCTAATGCAATATTTTAAGGTCGGTGTGAGGTGATTCAATAATGAGTGAAAAACTTAACTTTAGATATGCAGAAAGAAAAGATACTTCATTAATCCTAAGTTTTATTAAAGAGCTGGCAGCCTATGAAAAAATGCTGGATGAGGTTGTTGCTGATGAGAAAACACTGGAAGAGTGGATTTTTGACAGAGAAAAAGCGGAGGTTATTTTTGCGGTTGCAGATGGCAAAGAAATCGGGTTTGCTCTTTTCTTCCATAACTTTTCCACATTTCTTGGCAGAGCCGGGATCTATTTAGAAGACTTATTTGTACGGCCAGAGTATAGGGGAAAAGGATATGGTAAAGCCATATTAAAGAAGCTGGCAGCAATTGCAGTTGAGCGTGGCTGTGGACGATTGGAATGGTGGTGCCTGGATTGGAATAAGCCGAGTATTGACTTTTATTTGTCCCTTGGCGCAGAACCAATGTCTGATTGGACCGTGTACCGTATTACTGGTGCCACGCTTTCAGAACTTGCTAAGTGATACAGCTTCTTTTTGAATACAGAGTTGAATGGAGTTTTAGATAACAGACCGGGAGGTGGAATAGAGAATGAACAACGATTTAGAACGATTTCTGATTGCGCAGCAAACTTATTACCGGACCGCTCTGCAGGAGATAAAGTCCGGGCAGAAGAGGAGCCATTGGATGTGGTTTATCTTTCCACAGATTGCGGGACTTGGCTACAGTGAGACTGCCCAGTATTATGCAATCAAGGATATGGATGAAGCGAAAGCATATATGGAAGATTACACACTTAGCAGTAATCTCATTGAAATCTCGCAGGCATTACTGGATGTGGATTCCGATGACGCAACCGCTGTGATGGGATGGCCAGATGATCTGAAACTGAAATCCTCCATGACTTTATTTGCCTTGGCAAAACCGGAGTGTGAAGTATTTCAGAAGGTGCTGGACAAATTCTTTCAGGGAGAAATGGACCAGAAAACAATAGAAATTTTACAGGACAAAAAGCTTGGAACTATGTGGTAAATAGAAACCGCATGGTTCCAGGCTTTTTTAGTAAATAAACCTATTATGTATTGATGATTATTGGCGTATCGTCTCACTGGCTTGCGTACCACAAATTGATACAATGCACCCTTTGGGCGTTGAGGGTGCATTTTTAACGATTACCCATGCTCAAAAAACGATAGGGTGCATTGGGGCGAGAATGGGGGATTTTTGCTTGAGAAAGTTCGGGATAGAATGGCTTGTTATAATAAAGAGAACTGCTGGAAAAAGTCTTTACACTATGCTATACTGGCGATACGAGTTAAAATAAACTAAAGTTTATGAGGTGAACTGAAATATGTTATGGCTTGTAATGGCAGTTTTATCTGCTCTTTTCGCAGGTTTGACGGCTATTCTGGCAAAGTGTGGAATCAAGAAAACGGACTCTGATGTAGCCACGGCTTTGCGAACGATCGTCGTTTTGATATTTTCGTGGATCATGGTGTTCATCGTGGGATCTGCAAATTCGATTACCCAGATAGAAACGAAATCATTGATTTTTCTTGTGCTGTCCGGTATGGCTACGGCGGCATCATGGATATGTTACTTTAAAGCATTGTCTATGGGGGATGTAAATAAGATTGTACCTATCGACAAATCAAGCACTATATTGAGTATTCTTCTGGCGATTGTTCTTTTGGGTGAAACAAACCATCTGCCTGCAAAGCTTACCGGTACAGTGCTGCTGGCGACAGGGGTATTCCTGATGATTGAGAAGAAGTCTGCCGGAAATACTGAAATCAGACGAACCTGGCTTCCTTATGCTGTCGCCTCCGCTGTGTTTGCCGCATTGACTTCGATCCTCGCAAAAGTTGGAATTACTGGCGTTGAATCTAACCTTGGAACCGCTATCAGGACAGGCATCGTTTTGGTTATGGCGTGGGGAATTGTATTTGCGAAAGGTAAGCAAAGTGAGTTAAAAGCAGTTGATAAAAAAGAACTCTTATTTATAGCTTTATCGGGATTGGCAACAGGAGCATCATGGCTGTGCTATTACTATGCTATTCAAAACGGAATTGTCAGCGTTGTTGTTCCGATTGATAAGATGAGTATTTTGGTTTCGATAGCTTTTTCATATGTAGTCTTTCATGAAAAACTCAGCAAAAAAGCATTCATTGGTCTATTGCTAATGGTATCAGGAACAATGGTAATGGCCGTTTGGGCGTAGCATTTGTCTTGGAAAAACCGAAGCATGAAGTATTCCAGAGTGTGCCGAACGAGTTTTGGCATGGGGAAGGGATCTGAAAACGATAAAGATTTTACGGGATAAACAGCCTGGATTTATGTGGTAAAATAAAAGCCGCATGATTCCAGGCTGTTTCTTTTGATAAAATCTCTGTTACCTGGTTTCAAGTAAAAACACAGAATAAAAGACACGCATAATATTCCCTTGACATGAAGAGAGAAGTTTAGTATGATTATTTCAAAAATGAACTATTTAAAAATAGAATAATCAAGGAGGTGTTTGCGTTGAATGCGAGCATAGATTTTGCTCTGAAAGTTTCGCTGGCCTATAGTAAGAAATGTAAGCCATTATGTCAGGAGCTTGGTCTGCCTCAGACGGCATTTGATATTTTGATGTTTCTTGCGAATAATCCGGAATATAAAACGGCAAGTGATATCGTTGAAGTCAGAAAAATTAAGGCGAACCTGGTTTCTGTGAATGTTGAAAAACTAGTGCAGGAGGGATATCTGAAACGTGAAACGGTAAAAGGTGACAGAAGAAAAACGCATTTGATATGCACAGATAAGGCACAGTCGGTTATCTATAAAGGGAGAATGGTACAGGAATCTTTTTTTGAGCTGCTGTTTGAGAATACGGACGAAGAAGCAAAAAAGAGCTTTTTTGAGGTAATGGATCTGATGGGTAAAAATCTGGATAAAATTTTGGATGGAGGCGATTGACGTGGAGTTACTGATAACAACTATTGTAACTTTTTTTGCGGGTATGGGCGCCGGCTTGGGAACTGGTTTTGCCGGAATGAGCGCGGCCGCCGTCATCAGTCCCATGCTGATTACATTTCTTGGCATCGAGCCATATATGGCGGTGGGAATTGCCCTTTCCTCTGATGTGCTTGCAAGCGCCATATCCGCTTATACATATGGAAAAAACAAAAACCTTGATATCAAAAATGGCTTGATCATGATGGCAAGCGTACTGGTATTTACCGTGGTGGGAAGTTATGTTTCTAGTTTAGTCCCATCTACAGCAATGGGGAATGTTTCTGTGTTTATGACTTTGTTGCTGGGTATAAAATTTATTGTGAAGCCGGTTATGACAACAAAAGAGGCTATGATGGATGTCTCTGCAAAGAAAAGGGCTATTCAATCCATTTTCTGTGGTGTTCTGATTGGATTTATCTGTGGATTTGTCGGAGCGGGCGGCGGTATGATGATGCTTTTAATACTAACATCTGTTCTTGGATATGAGTTGAAAACCGCTGTAGGAACCAGTGTTTTTATCATGACCTTCACGGCGCTTACGGGAGCGGTTTCTCACTTCGCCATAGGTGGCAGGCCGGATCTGCTTGTTTGGATCTCCTGTATAGTATTTACTCTCTTTTGGGCGAGGGTTGCTGCTGTATTTGCAAATAAGGCAGAGCCAAAAACTTTAAACAGGGCGACGGGAATTATTCTTGTCATATTAGGAGCAGTAGTGCTTTTGTTTTCGGCGCTCACCTAAAAAATACCTGTTATTCTTAAAATGACTGGGTAGCTCCCAGAGCAGATAATGCAACTTCCAGTGAGTGTTTCCCCGATGCTTGAGATGAAAATTCCAGGCACGGGGAACTTTTTAATTTTGTCTGCCTGATTTGCACATCTCACGAGGGCAAAAGTAAAAAGTGGTACACGGTGCAAACGGGACCGAAATATCCACATGATGACAAACAAACTTATTAATATAGACCAATAAAGTTATCTTTCATGACAACGAATAATAAGAAATCTATGGTAACATCCTACCCGTAGTGGTAAATTATTCTACAGGAAAGGGTGCGAATCATGGAAAACGAAATATATGAAAAAGACTACGGAGAGGAATTCCGGGAACGAAGTGATAAGTCAGAGGGAAAGGACTTTCTGGATACATTAATGGAAGTTGGATTCTTTCAGAGGTATCAAGAGGAAATGAATAAAATCCCAAAGCGTGTGGTTCCCAAAGAAAAAGCGGATTACGAATATCTGCTTGGGGAGTGCGATGCATATGTGAGGCAATTCGGAGGAAGAATCCGGGGCGAGGTAGATTACCAGAAATGGCAGGCGACCATAGATTTGTATCAGTCACATTTTGAGTTCTGTGACAGGGAGGCACTGACGCTGCTAAAAGAAATTGCAGAACGGGCGGAGAATGTAACGTTTTCAATTAAGGACGGGCTGTTGCGGATGACCATATTCATTGGATATTTTGATGAGGTGTATTAAGGATGAGGGCATCTGTCAGTATTGATAATGACTGGCGGGTGCTTTTTTTTCATGAAGATATGGTATGCTGTAAGAAATCAATTAGCCGGAGGTACGGAGCTATGGACAATCGGCGGAATTTACTGGATTATGAGACGATCAAGGGAGCTGTCCACAGTGAAAGAGAAGCAGCCGGATGGAAGTGTGAGAATTTATGTGGATGAGGATTTGAAACAGAAGATAGCATTGAAGCTGCTGGAGGAGATACCAAATTTTCCGTTGGAGGAAACGGAGAGGGTAGCGAAAGAGGAAACGGAGGGTCTTTGAAACACACCCATCCTGGGTTCTTTCCCAATCCGCAATCTACGAAGCGGTCTGGAAGAAGCCGGAAGATAAGTGTCAGGCTGCAGTAGTAAATGTGATGGGTAGCATTAGAAGGAAGATCGGGGGTGGCATATAGAGACTGTGGTTGGCAGCGGATATCGGTTTGTGGGGTGGGAATAGAGACAGAGATAGTTTTATGGAGTTATCTCTGCGTTTTTTAGAAATATAACTTGGATATACTCTCTATCAGAGTTAACATAGAAAAAGAGGAAATTTTCCTGTTGTAACATTTCACGGACATTTGCCTGTTATACTATCTGCAAAAAGCAAAGGAAGTGAGGATATGAAGCAGATTTTAATTGTCGAGGACGACAGTTTTTTGAATAAGATGTTAGCCTATAACCTGACCGCAGACGGTTACGGCGTGACTTCTACTCTAAATGCCAGAACCGCAGCCGACGCCATCCGCCAGCGGGAATTTGATCTGGTGCTGCTGGACATCAACCTGCCGGACGGGAACGGTTTTGAGCTGTGCAAGCTGATAAAGCCCCAGCACCCGGACACCATTGTGATTTTCCTGACCGCCAACGATCAGGAGAGCGACCAGATACGGGGCTATGAAGTGGGCGCAGTGGACTACATCACAAAGCCCTTTGTGATCGGGGCCTTGCAGCGGAAAATCAAAGCCATGTTCGCCATGCTGGAACACCACAAACCGGCCAAGGATATTTACGACGACGGGCGGCTGTTTCTGGACTTCTCGGAGCAGACGGCTTCCCTAAACGGCAAGCCCCTGACCCTATCCCCGATGGAATACAAAATGCTGAACCTGTTCCGTAAAAATCCCCGGCAAGTGCTGACCCGTGGGCAGCTTTTGGAAAAGCTGTGGGATATAGACGAGAGGTTTGTGGACGAACACACCCTGACAACCTCCATCAGCCGGATTCGCAGCAAGATTGAATCCGACGGCGGCGCACCCTACATCAAGACGGTTTACGGCATGGGCTATCAATGGACGGGAGGCGAGGCAAAATGAAGTTTCAAAACCTCTCGGTAAGGCGGCTGTTTGGCCGGGTGGCAATAGGGCTTGTCCTCTCCATGTCCGGGATCACCATAGCCCTGTTTCTTGTGACAAAACAGACGGCGGTGCTGCTGACGGGCGGGGCGCTGCTGCTGTGCGCCCTTGTGGGGATTTTTGTACTGACGCAGGCGTTTGGAAAGCGGCTGTCGCAGTTTACCGCTGACCTGTGCCAGACTTTAGACCACATGATTGCCGGGAATAAAGCACCAAAACGCCCGGAGGACAGCGAAACCCAGCTCGCCAGAATCGGCCATCGGCTGGCAAGACTCTATCAGATTATGCAGGAGAACCGCCGCCGGGTAGACGAGGAACGGCAGGAGTTGCAGACCCTTGTATCGGATATTTCCCATCAGGTAAAAACGCCGGTAAGCAATCTGAAAATGGCAACGGACACCCTGCTGGAAAAGCCTATGACCGAGGCGGAACGCACCGACTTTATCCGGGGAATCCGCACCCAGACGGATAAGTTGGACTTTCTCTTTCAGGCTCTTGTGAAAACCTCACGGCTGGAAACGGGCGTGATCCAGTTGGATAAGAAACCAGGCCGCCTCTTTGATACCGTGGCGCAGGCCATGAGTGGGATCGTGTATGCGGCAGAGAAAAAAGAAATCGTCGTGTCCGTGAACTGCCCGGAAGATCTGAACCTCTCCCATGACAGCAAGTGGACATCCGAAGCACTCTTTAACCTGCTGGATAATGCGGTGAAGTATACCCCAGCAGGCGGGAACATTTCGGTGTCCGTGATACCGTGGGAAATGTATGTGGAAATCAAAGTGGGCGACACCGGCAAAGGCATTTCCGAAAGCAATCAGGCTGCTATCTTCCGACGCTTCTACCGGGAGGAAGAAGTACACGACCAGCAGGGCGTGGGCATTGGCCTGTATTTGGCCCGCGAGATCGTAACACGGCAGGGCGGCTATATCAAAGTGGTTTCGGAGCTGGGACAGGGTTCGGAATTTTCCATTATGCTACCGGCAAAATAAAAGTAAACGAGCGAGGTGTTTCTATTATGAATGAACGAGAAAAAACGATCCGCCTGTGGTTTGATATGTGGCTTTATCAGAAAGATATGGGCATTGATGATATTTTTACAGAAGATGTCCTCTATACAGAAAGTTGGTGTCCCCAGTATAGCAATCGTAAAACAGTAAAGCATTGGTTTCAGGAGTGGAATACCCGTGGAAAGGTGGTAGTTTGGGAAATCAAGCAATTCTTTCATAAAGAAAATCAAACGATTGTAGAATGGTATTTCAAAAATAAAATGAACAATGGGGATATAGAGGAATTTGACGGCATTTCTTTGGTTGAATGGACAGAGGACAATAAAATAAAAGCATTAAAAGAGTTTGGGTGTAACCGCAATACTTATAATCCCTATCAAGAAAGCGACATCCCTCAATTTAGAAATCAAAAGGCGAATTGGTTTTAGAAGTGTATGAAGTTCTATACAATTCGGAGAGGCTTGTGTTTTCTAAAAAAGTTCAAAAATGAAAAGGAGAATGAATATGGAAATGAGCTATACAAAAATTGATTTGAATGAGTGGAGCAGAGGAAAGCTATTTAAGAGCTACATTGAAAATATGCGTATTGTTATGAGCTTAACCGTGGAGATTGATGTGACAAATCTGATTGAATTTTCAAAGAGAAATAATCTAAAATTTTATCCGTCTATGATATGGATTGTATCAAAAGTTGTTAATACACATGATGAGTTCAAATATAGCTGGAACGATACTGGTGATCTAATAAAATGGAATTTTATTAGTCCGTCATATACAGAATTTCATAAAGAAGATGAAAACTTCACAAAATTAGTCACGGAATTTTCTGATGATATATTTGAATTTTCTGAGCGTTTCATGGTTGACAAAGAAAAACATGAATCGGATCGTGCTTTTGTGGAAAACCAGCCCTTGAACTTTTTTGATGTATCCTGTTTACCATGGGTAAAATATAGCCACTTTGATGTTCATGTTTTTGATGAGGGTAAATTTCTTGCACCAGTCATTACCTGGGGAAAATATGAAATGTCACATGGCAGGTACATGATGCCGCTTACTATGAACATTCATCATGCTGTAGCAGATGGGTTTCATTTGTGTAGATTTTTTAATGAGGTACAAGAACTGATAAATACACTTGAAGGAGGTAATAAAGATGTATTGGACTGAATTAGTCGAAGAAATTACCGTTGAAAATGTAACAGAGAAAATCAATGCAAAAATAGAAGAAATGGAAAAGAAAAGCTATCAGCTTGTCACAATGTCATTTTGGGGAACAGAAAGAGCCGTATTAGTTTTCAAAAAGGGGCTGAAAGGCAGCTTGCTATGAAGCGTTATTGTTTTTCAATTTCAGTAAAATAGAACGCGGCGGACGGCCATTCCCGGCTGCCCGCCGTAAATTTTTTTGAAATGTCCGAGCGTTGTAACATTTCACCCCGATTTTCAATGAAATTTTTTGGCCGCTGTAACATTTCGCGGACATTTGGTTTTTACAATACCCTTATCAACAGGCAGAAAGCCTTGAAAGGAGTTTTGAGTATGAGCGTTTTACAGACGATTGATCTGAAAAAGTATTACGGCACAGAGCCGAACTTTACCCGCGCCCTTGATGGCGTAAACTTCTCTGTGGAGGACGGCGAATTTGTGGCCGTTGTGGGAACCTCCGGCAGCGGCAAATCCACCCTGCTTCACATGATGGGTGGACTGGACGCCCCCACCAGTGGAACCGTGATCGTCCGGGGCGAAGAACTGGCAAAGAAGAACGACGAACAGCTTACCATTTTCCGCCGCCGCAACATCGGCTTTATCTTCCAGAACTATAACCTTGTTCCGATCCTGAATGTGTATGAGAACATCGTCCTGCCGGTGGAGCTGGACGGGGACACGGTGGATCAGAAGTTTTTGGACGAGATCGTTCACCTGCTGGGGCTGGAAGATAAACTGAAAAATATGCCGAACAATCTTTCCGGCGGCCAGCAGCAGCGTGTGGCGATTGCCCGCGCCCTGATTACCAAACCGGCTATTGTGCTGGCCGACGAGCCGACCGGCAACCTTGACAGCAAGACCAGCGCCGAGGTGCTGGGGCTTATCAAGCGCACCAGTGCGGAGTTCCGGCAAACTGTTGTGATGATTACCCACAATGACGACATAGCCCGTCTTGCAGATCGGATTGTCCGCATTGAGGACGGCAAGATTGTGGAATAAGGAGGTGGCAGACTATGACATGGCCTTTTGAAAATGATACCAGCACCATTGTCAAGAAGCTGGCGAACAGGAGTATTCAGGCGGACAAACGGCGTAATGTGTTTATCATCGTGACGATTGCCCTTGCCGCCTGTCTTATGACAACGCTTGCATTATATACATTTGGTAAATCTTATGAAGCGAAAACATTTTTGCAGGGACGTTATCAGGCGGCAGTAATTGGAATTGATCCGCAAATGGTAACAATCCTATCTAATGATGCAAATATTGAAATGGCAGGTATGGAAGTTGCTTTAGACAGTTTTCGTATTGAGGATTATACTCTGAATATCAACTATCGGGATAGCAACGACTTATATCTCCGTTCCATTGAGATGAATGGGCGGCTGCCAGAAACAGAAAATGAGGTTGCGGTTTCTTCTTCATTTCTGGAACATACCGGGTATAGTGTGTCCTTAAATGAGAAAATCGTATTGCCATTAAAAAATGGCGAGACAGAATATATTGTTTGCGGTATCATCAATGATGATGGCAGTAACCGAAACTATCAAATTCTGGTGTCTGATGCGTTTTTAAAATCCTACTATGCAGGATCTATCCCGTATGTGGGTATTTTTCGCATTATGGCAAGTGAACATTTCAGCCATGAGGAGTTAAAAACAACTATCTGTAGTTGCCTTGGCAACTATGGGATAGAAGAAAATCAGATAGCATTTAGTTCCTCGTATTTTGATACTGCTGATAATTCATCGAGAGATATGCTCATTGTGCTGGCCATAAGCGTTTTGATTGTTATAGCCTGCTCAATGGTAATTTATAGCCTGTTCTATATCTCAGTTATAGGAAAAATTAAAGAATATGGACGTTTTCAGGTAATCGGCATGACAAAAAAGCAAATCAAAAAAATGATATGGAAAGAAAGTCGAAAACTTTCACTTCTGTCCATTCCTGCCGGATGTGTACTCGGATGTGTACTTGGATATGCCCTTGTTCCCAAAGGCTGGTACTGGCCCAACAGTATCATGGGCATACTGGGGGTAACAGTAATTACTGAGCTTGCAGTTATGATATCTATTAACAAACCCGTAAAAATTGCGGCTTCGGTTTCCCCTATAGAGGCAATTCGGATTACTACTACAACAGACACAGCAAAAGAAATGACAACAAAAAAACTGGTACGCAATCTTTCCCCTATGAATTTGGCAAAACTCAATTTTATGAGGAACCGCAAAAAGGTTGTTATGACTTTAATTTCTCTTGGATTTACCGGAATACTCTTGATGTGTGGGGCAACATATTTTTGCTCTGTGGATGAAAATAAAATTGCACGGCAGATGTTCGGTGAAAAAGAAATCACCATTTCATTATCTCCGAATGATAATAGCACGCAGCAAATTTCTCGTGTTACATCGATGACACATTTGCAAGAGAACAATCCTTTATCTGATGAACTTGTCAATGAACTGCTAAAGTGTAAAGAAATTACAGAAATAAAAGAGGTACAAGGCGTATATGCTGCTATTTTTCTGCCCGGAAATGCTGGTACCGAGAGCAGCATGGATGAAATGATCGGTGCATTATCCCGGGAACAGATAGCTAATCATAATTCATGCCTTTTGAGCGGAACAATGGACTATAATACTCTGGTAGAGGGATATGGTATTTTAGTAGATGATAACGAGAATAATCTTGCCAAATTTTACGGATACGATTTGAAGCTGGGCGATCAGATAGAAATTTTATCTGATATGGGAGAAAAGATTACCTTTACAATAGCCGGAACTGTGGACTTTGGAAATGAGTATAATGGTAATTTGTTTTTTTTACCAACGGATCTGATAAAAGTGTTACGCAGTAAAGTAACTAATTTCAATACACAGCTTTCCATCAGAACAGATTTACAGGAGCTTCCTCTGGCAGAGCAGTTTGTATTTGATACGCTAAGTGGGAAGCAGGATTTGGTAATTGAGAGTTATACCGATGTCCTGGCATTTGCACAAAAAAGTCTGAAGGCATATACAGCACCGATTTATGGTCTTGTCATATTTATCGGGCTATTTGGTATTATAAATCTTATCAATACACTTATGACAAATTTAATATCAAGGCAGCAGGAGTTTGGGGTACTTCAATCTATCGGTCTAACCGGAAAACAGCTTGCAAAGATGTTGCAAATAGAAAGCCTTTACTATGTTTTTGGAACAATGATAATTACTTTGACCGTTGGGACTGTTTCGGGATACTGTCTGTGCTTGCTGTTCGATCAAATTGGCGTTTTTGGAAAGTTGCACTATACATTTCCGATTGTTCAGATAATTATTTTTTTCGTCGCACTTTTTGCTGTTGCTATGGGATATTCCCTTTTGGCAATCCGTTACTGTAAAAAGCAATCGCTTGTAGACCGTATCAAAACAATGGAATAAATTTGTTTATACCGGTGGGACGGCACTCGTCGTCCCAATAATAACTGAATAAATGAAAGACAGGAATGATATCGCCCTTTCTGCCGTACTCTAGCCGCGGAGAAGGAATCCATACCCGCTGGGCATCGCAGAAGAATGGTTACAAGGCGAACATTTTTGAGGGACAGCCATATGCGAAACAGGTGGGAAAATTCATGGTTATATGGTACAATGAAGAACAATGACAGATTTGAAGTTGCAGGAGGGAAACTCCATGAATATGATTGGTAAACTACAAGACAAGAATCATACAGCGGCATATAAATTTCTTTTAGAACTTGAAGCTGCGTCAGTGGAATCAGGTGAGTTGTATGGTGATTTTGAAAAATTTCTTAAATCTGGAAAAATATAAGGACAGTATGCGTCCGCTTATTGAAGAATTGAGAAAAGCATTTGTGGAGGCAAATGAAATGGGAAGAGAATATAAAAGATTAAGTGAAAATGAACTTGCGAAGTGCGTTTTTTGTGACATTATTGCACATAAATCGAAAGCAAAGATTGTCCATGAGACAAACAAGGTAGTAGCATTCCTGGATATAGATCCAATTTCAGCTGGACATATACTTGTTGTGCCAAAAATACATACAGATTCTATAACCAAGGTTCCACAAGAATATCTGATCGAAGTAATTGAGACAGCAAGAAGAATTGTGGAAGTTTTTGAGAATGATTATAAGCATTTAGGGTATAGTATAATGCAAAATGGTGGGGAATGCTGTGATTTCGGACATTTTCATCTTCATGTATTTCCAAGAGTAAAAGACGATGGATTTGGATGGACTAATCCTAAAAAAGGGGACAATACACAGATGAAATTGCCGCTGATTTGAAAGAAAAGATAGATAGAATTATTAGTAGTTAAATCTGAGTTGTGAGGGATAAATATGAGATATGGTTCAGTTTATTTAATTGTGAGAGACTTTGATAATTGCGGCGGAGATGGCTTTTATTATAAAATTGGATATGAAGATGGAATTCATTGGCTGCATTTTAGAAAACGATAAGTTTAACTGACCTACTATTCAGGAAGAAGAGTAGAGAACATATAAAAATGGAATTTGCGGGAGGTACTTTAATGAATAAAATAACTTGTATATGTTTGGGCGTAAGAAGTATGGAGAAAGCAATAAAATTTTACCGGGATGGTTTAGGTTATAAAACGGATTGCCAGGAAGACAATCCATATGTATGCTTTTTCGATACGCCGGGAACAAAATTTGAATTGTTTCCCCTGGAGTTGTTAGCAAAAGATATAAATGGGGATAATCCGCCACAAATTGGAAACGGATTTGGTGGTATTACATTAACATATAATGTGGAACATAAGGATGACGTTGATAAGATCATTGAATTGGTTCGAACTGCAGGAGGAACAATTGTAAAAAAACCGCAGGATGTATTTTGGGGAGGCTATCACGCATACTTTACAGATCTGGATGGATATTACTGGGAAGTTGCGTGGGGACCTGATTTTAAGTACGATGAAAAAGGTATGCTGCAATTTTAATTTCCAGTTTGTAGAGTTAATGGAAATAGAGGTTAAGAAAGGAAAACTTACATGAAATACAATTGTACGGTTATATCGGTAGCAGACATCAACGCTGCAAGAAAGTTTTATGAGGATTTATTCGGATTGGAAGTATTTCAGGATTATGGAAGAAATATAGCTTTTACCTGTGGTTTAGCTTTACAGCAGGATTTTGATTGGCTTGTTCATTTATCAAAAGAAAGTGTATTGACAAAACCCAATAATATGGAACTGTGTTTTGAAGAAGAGGATTTTGACGGTTTTCTGAACAAGTTGAAAGAATACCCGGATATTGAATATCTGGGAGAAGTGATTGAGCATAGTTGGGGCCAGCGGGTGATTCGGTTTTACGATTTGGACGGACACATTATTGAGGTTGGCGAGGATATGAAAATGGTGATAAAGC
>CAMNTM010000001.1 GCA_946558465.1 uncultured Lachnospiraceae bacterium | reverse complement strand
TGTAATCTTATCTTACATCAGTTTGGAGGTTTACACAAACTTTGGGATACTCTCTTCTAAATTTATGTTCGCTAATGCATCTGCAAATAATGTATTTACTGGTTCATCTTTTTGTTTCTTTAGATATTTCTGTACGTCCTTTTTGGAAACTCCGGCGCCTTCCTTTAGGCGTCTTGCCTTAAAGGCTGACAGCTTTTCTTTATATCCGCATGAACAGCAGAAGGTCTCCTCTTCTCCCTTTTTGATAATCTCCATTTTTTTATGACAGTTTGGACATCTTGCATTACTTAAGCGGGCAATTGTCTCCCGATATCCACATTCCCGGTCCTGGCAGACAAGGAGCCGGGCGTTTTTGCCATTTACGGACAACATACGTTTTCCGCATCTGGGACATTTGGTGCTGGTAAGATTGTCGTGGCGGAAGGTACCGTCAGCACCGCGGATTTCCTGAATTAGTTTTTGCGTGTAAGCCTCAATCTCTTGTAAGAAGTCTTCCATTTTTCGACGGCCGCCGGAAATGTCGGAAAGCTTCATTTCCCATGAAGCAGTAAGCTCAGGCCTTTTCAAATCCTCCGGTACAAGTGCAAGGAGCTGTTTTCCTTTTGAAGTGATGAAAAGCTCCTTTCCTTTTTTTTCAATGAGAAATGAGTGAAAAAGCTTTTCTATAATATCTGCTCTTGTCGCGACAGTTCCGAGTCCGCCGGTTTCACCAAGTGTCTTACGCGCCTTCTTATCCTTTGATTCCATATATTTTACCGGATTTTCCATAGCAGATAAAAGAGAAGCCTCAGTGAATCTTGCAGGTGGTTTTGTTTTTCCGGAAGTAACAGCAGTGGACAGGATTGGCAGGACAGCCCCTCTTTCCATCCGGGGAAGAGTCTGGACGGGAACGGAGGACTCTGATGCGTCTTCCTCTGGATTGTGCTCCTCCCAGCTGTCGTATATCTGATGCCAGCCGGAAGAGAGGACGCGTTTTCCTTCTGCTGTAAAGAGCTGTCCGCAGCAAGCGGACTTTACTGCAGTTTTTTCATATTTAAACGGCGGATACAGCACGCTTAGGAACCTGCGGATAACTAAATCATAGATTTTTCTTTCCTCGTTTGTCATATGGTCCAGCTGGACATATTCTTCCGTCGGAATAATGGCATGATGGTCACTGACCTTCTTGTCATCAACAAAGGATTTGTCTGTGTGGATAGAGCTCTTTAAAAGCGTCGGGATAAATTTTTTATATGGCCCGGTATTACAGGACTTGAGGCGCTCCTTAATAGTTGGAACAATATCCTGGCTTATATATCTGGAATCCGTGCGCGGATAAGTCAAAACCTTATGGCTTTCATACAGCCGCTGCATGATATTCAGAGTTTCCTTTGCCGAAAAGCCAAAGCGGCGGTTAGCATCCCGCTGCAGTTCTGTCAAATCATACAGGGCGGGAGAGGATATTGTATGTGTCGAGGTAGTCACTTCAGATACCGTCAGGGACTGCCCTTGAATCTTTTCATCTATGCCGGAGATGAAATTCCTGCAGAAGGAGCGCATGCTGCCCGTTTTGGCATGCTGCCATGTCCAGGTAATCTGAGAATGCCCGGAGTAAGCAGTATGGCATCTAAGCATGTAATACTCTTCAGATTTAAAGCTTCGGATTTCTTCTTCTCGTCTTGCAAGGATTGACAAAGTCGGTGTCTGGACGCGGCCGCAGGAGAGCTGTGCATTATATTTGCAGGTGAGCGCACGGGTAGCGTTAATGCCTACAAGCCAGTCTGCTGCTGCACGGGCCGAAGCAGCGTGGTATAAAGGAGTGTACAGGCGTCCATCCTTGAGGTTGGAAAAGCCCTCCCGGATCGCTTTGTCGGTGACAGAGGAAATCCAAAGTCTTTTTAAAGGCTTTCTGCAGCCAGACTTATCTAAGATCCATCTGGCTACCAGCTCGCCCTCTCTTCCGGCGTCGGTAGCAATGATAATTTCGGACACATCCTTTCGGAACAGCTGTGTTTTTACATTGTGATATTGTTTGGAGGTTTGTCTGATAACTGCCAGCTCCCATTGTTTGGGGATCATGGGAAGATAGGACATACTCCATTCTTTAAATCTTTTGTCATACTCCTCCGGGTCTGCCAGAGTGACGAGATGTCCCAGAGCCCATGTTACAATATATTGGCTGCCTTCAACAGCGCCTGGAAGGTTTTTTGTGCACTTTAGAATGCGGGCGATGTCGCGGGCAGCAGAAGGTTTTTCAGCCAGTACTAGAGATTTCATGATTCGTTTTACTTCTCCTTTTATCTATATTATATTTTGATAACAGTTATAAGGGTTTCACAGCTGCTTCTACAGCAGGCTGTTGAAAATGTATTTTAGATGATATTCAACATAGCGGATTTTTATCGGTTTGTCAATGAGGCGTCGAATTAATAAAAGAATGGAATATATATTTAACTTAATTTTATTGTTAAAAATTAATTGTCATAAATTTCCATGTTGAAAAACGGAACAAATAATGACGGGAGTGGGTAAAAAGTTTAGTTATATTGAAGGGTAAAAAAAAGTATGATAAAATTATAATACTGTAGTGAAAACACAATAGTGACAGAATAGTTTTACATTAAATTTTGATATTGTGGAAATAAGCTATGAAAGAAATGTGTGGAGGAGAGACAAGATGAATGTATTATTGATTGGCGATGATGGCAAAGTACTGGAAGCTGTGATTGACAAATTAAATAAAAGTAATCATCGTATTTACTGGCTGACGGGAAGGAAAGGGAAGAACCATTCACATAAGCGTGTATTTGAAACATATAACTTCTTGTATACAGACAGTAATGTTAAAGATATTATAGAGAGTGTCAGGCCTGATGTAGTTTTATTTATGGGGGCATATGACACTAATTTTGACTGGAGATATGACGGACACTCAGAGGCGGTCCGCTATACTACTTCGATGGTTAATATTCTGTCAGCATATGCGATGTTTAGAAGGGGGCGCTTTATATATTTATCTTCTCAGGAAGTATATGACGGCTCCTATGCCAATGATGTTATGGAAGATACGGCAGTGTCAGTAAGAGGATTTAAAGCTCCGGCAGTATCACAGGGTGAGGCGCTCTGTGAAAATTACCGGATACAGGGCATTGATACCATTATTTTGAGAGTAGACCAGATTTATCATGTTCCGAAAAAAGAGCAGAAGGATGGCAGCCGTTGTTTTGAGATGTGTGTAGAGGCGATGAAAACAGGAAAGATTGCAGCTAACGGTAAAAAAAGCTTTTCCATGCTTTATCTGAATGATGCGGTAGAATTGATATATAAGGTAATGGAAGCTGAGCATCCGATGCAGTCCTGTTATCATATTTCTTCTATGGACGAGATTAACGAGATGCAGCTTGCGGAGCTTATAAAGGAGAAGATGGGCAGCGGAATTACGGTCGTTGATCAGTCTGTGGGAGAGAATCAACGTCTGGTTCTTGATGGACGCAGGTACAAGGAGGAGTTTGGACAGAAAATTTTTACGAACTATGATAAGGGAGTAGATCAGGTTGTTCAGTACATAAAGCGGCACAGTGACAGCTTTGTGAAGGCAGCGGATGTAGGAGGAAACTGGAGCGGAAGACTGTGGCATAATGCAAAAGTGATTTTTAGAAGTCTTCTGCCTTTTATAGAGAGTATTATTTGTTTTATACCGTTTTTTATGTTGAATAATAGAGCGGTTGGAAGCCAGTATTTTGGGAAGCTTGATTTTTATCTGCTGTATGTGCTTTTATTTGCAATTATACATGGACAGCATCTGGCTATCTTTTCTGCACTTCTTGCCGGATTGGGTTACTGCTTCAGGCAGTCCTACGGAACCAGTGGATATGAGGTGCTTCTGGACTACAATACATATGTATGGATGGCACAACTCTTTATTGTGGGTATGGCGGTAGGTTATCTGCGTGACCGCCTGCGGCAGCTTCATGAAGATAAGGAGGAAGAAATTCAGTATCTTCACGAAAAGCTGGAGGGTATTGCAGAGATTAATAATAGTAATGTCCGCATAAAGCAAAATTTTGAGGAGCAGCTTGTAAATCAGAGAGACAGTCTTGGAAAGATTTATGATATTACATCAAGACTGGAAAAATATGGGCCTGAAGAGGTTCTGTTTTATGCTGCGCAGATGCTGGCAAAGCTGATGGACAGTAAGGATGTGGCTGTATATACTGTGGCAAATGAAAATTACGCAAGATTGTTCTCTGCCACATCTGCAGATGCCAGAAGACTGGGATACTCGATAGAATATACTGCTATAGAAGAGATGTATAACGAGCTGAAAGAAGGCCGTGTTTATATAAATAAGACTATGACGGAAAAACTTCCGGTATTTGCAAGCGCGATTTATTCAGAAGGCGAGATGCAGCTCATTCTGATGGTTTGGGGTATTCCGTGGCGTCGTATGACGCTTGCAGAGGCTAACCGGCTGACGATAATAGGTACTTTGATTCAGAGTGCAACAGTGCGTGCAAGCCGGTATCTGGACAGTCTGCGAAATCAGAGATATGTAGAGGGAACGAATGTTCTGAATGAGGAAGCCTTCAGTCATCTGACAAGTGCGTTTTTTGAAGCGAGAGAGCAAGGCCTTACAGAATGCGCGCTGGTAGAGATTATGACAGGATATCAAAGCCAAGGCCAGGCAGCGGCGATACTGCATGACAGCATTCGGCCGACAGATTACTTGGGTGTGTTAGAGAATGGGCAGCTGTATGCGTTGCTATCCAATACGGACAGCGAAGGAGCGATGAGAGTCAGAGAGCGTTTCCAGAGGCTTGGGTATGACAGTCTGATAAAGGAGGCAGTAGTATGACGCTGACAAGAGAAGAGTATATTTTTGTACTTGTGCTTTTGGTAAATCTGGCGGTGGCAGTGGTTTATTTTTTATGCGGAGCACTTTTTGTAGTGCCGTGGAAGGCACGGAATCGAAAGGAAGGACAGGAGCTCCTGACGGATAACAGAAGAACGTATCTGATACGCGCTCTTGTGATGATACTTTGTCCGGTTGTAGGTCCGGTATTCTTTTTCATGGTACATTTATTGTATCTGACAATTTTCAGGTTTGGAGTCAATCTGGAGGATGTCGTATTTGCAAAAGATCGTGTCGAATCGCAGGTGAAGGCAAATGAAGAGCAGGAGCGTAATGTTATTCCGGTAGAGGAAGCAATTGCGGTTAATGATAAGAAGAGCATGCGTATGGCGATGATGAACATCATCAGAGGAGAGATGGAAGGTGCACTTTCCTCCATTGCACTGGCGCTTGATGCCGAGGATTCGGAAACGGCACATTATGCAGCATCGGTTTTAAGTGATAAGCTGAATGAATTTCGTATGAATGTAAGAAAGCTGCAGGAGAAGATTCAGGAAGAGCCTGGAGAACAGACAGAATATGAAGAAGAGCTGATTGATTATATGGATAATCTTCTTAAGCAGCAGATATTTACATCTTTAGAGCAGACAGGTTTTGTCCGTGTAATGGCAGAGACGGCAGAGCAGCTGTATACAAAGGATGCATCTAAGC
Organism: uncultured Lachnospiraceae bacterium; assembly: GCA_946558465.1. Classification (GTDB taxonomy): domain Bacteria; phylum Bacillota; class Clostridia; order Lachnospirales; family Lachnospiraceae; genus CAPEBR01. The sequence continues at coordinate 384,273 of CAMNTM010000001.1, read as the reverse complement.
TTACAGGTGTGCGCTATGAGGGTGTGTGTATGAGGCTTTTAGAGATAGAAGATTATGAAGAGGCCCAAAAATGGTGTATGCGTCTGGCGGAGCAGTATCCAGATGAATTATGTGCTTATACGTGCAGATTAAAACTGTACTTTACAATTAGGAATAGAGAAGCATTTTTTCAGACCCTTGATACTCTGAAAAAGTCGGACGTTGTAATTGACAGCGAAACACTGGAAATGATTAGAGTTTTCAGTTGAGGAGAGAAGGAAAATGGTATCACGTAGAAATTATCTTGCGATTACTATAGTAATGTTTGTAGTATTTTTCATGTTCCAGTTTACAAATGTTGTTTTAGAAAGCTGGAACGGTTATGAAAGGAACTCTCATGTCAGAGGGAGAACAGAGCTGCTTTCTGAGAGCTCCAGTTATAAAGCCGGGGGAGACGAAACTTTGGCCGCATCATCTTCCAGAGAAAATATCGTATATATTGGTGCCGGAGATGAAAAAACGGGGGAGGCCGTAAAGGCGTGGTCTGTCTATACAAAGCGGAATGTAAAGATATATGAAACTTTGGCGCAGTATGAAGACACAAAGGGCGGACAGAAGACCGAAAATCCCAAATTGATGGTAATCAATTCACCGGATATTGACTGGGAGCAGGAGGAACTGGGAGAACAGCTGAAGAGTTATGCAGAGGAAGGGATTCATCTGGTCTTTGCAAATCTTCCTGAGGTGAAGGTTATCAGAGAAAACAGGGATATTGCAGAGCTTCTGGGAATTGAAAAGATAGAAGAGGATAAAACAGAAGTAAAGGGTGTCCATCTGTATGGCGGCTTTTTCCTGGGCGGTGAGGCTGTATATATGACGGAGGATGAGGAAGATAACGAAAGACTTCAGGATATGGAACTTACAATGCCATGGTATATTACAGGCCCGGATGCAGATGTGTATATGAGAGGACTTCCAGAGGAAGAAACAGAGGAAGAGGAACGTCCTGCCGTTATCTGGAGAAACCATTTCCGGCAGGCATATGTATTTGCTGTGAACGGCAGCTATATGGAGGATGTGACAGGACTCGGCATATTGTCTGCAATAACTGCAAAGACAGACGACTATGAGATATATCCGGTTGTGAATGCACAGAATATGGTTGTAGCCAACTATCCGGGACTGGCCTCAGAAAATGACGAAGAAATTATGAATCGTTACGGACAGTCAATGAAAGAGGTATTTCAAAATATTGCATGGCCGGCAGTCGTGAGCGTGTACCGCCAGAATTCACTAGGACTTTCCTGTATGATGGCGCCGCAGTTTGACTATAAAGATAATAATGAGCCGGATGCCGGTGCACTGGAATATAATATGAAGCGTCTAAAGGAACAGAGCGCGGAAGCGGGGTTGTCTGCAGAAAGCGTCTCAGATACATCACTTAGGAGAAAGCTCAGACGCGACGAGGACTTTATGGAGGAGACACTTCCAGATTATAAATTTACTTCATTTTATACGGGCGGGCTTTCGGACGAAGAGATCGAAGCTGTGCTGGAGGAGGATATATTGGAGTTCCTCAGGACGGTTGTCAAAGATTATGGCGGAGAACCGGATATTATAGGGTATCAGTCTGAGCATGTAACAAGGCAGAGCGCGCTGAGTGACGGAACAAAGCATACATATCGGGATGATTTCCGGCTGAGAAGTGTGGAGACTGCTTTGGGATACAGCAATGTTCTGCTGGATATAGGCCGTGCCGCTTATCCTGAGACACAAGAGGATGCAGTGGAAAAGCTGGTATCGGATTTCGGATGGAATATCCGGAATCATTGGAAAGTTTTCAAGGGCTTTGAGGGTACAACCGTGTCAGAGTGCGATCAGAGAATCCGTGATTTTCTTGCTCTGGACTATACAGAAGAGACGGAAGAGGATGCAGTTTGTCTTAAGCTTGATACAGAAGGGATGCCGGTATGGTTTGTCTTAAGAACAGACAGAGAGATTGAAAATATAGAGGGCGGAACCTGGTCAGTGCTGGAGGAAGGCGCTTATCTGATCGAAGCCGGGGAAGAAAACCTGACGGTTAAGTTTAAGCAGGGAGCTGAAAGGGAAGGATAAGAGATGAAGATTTGCATAGTGGCGGAGGGAAGTTATCCATATGTAGTCGGCGGTGTGTCCCAGTGGCTGCATGGGCTGATATGTTCCTTTCCAGAGCAGGAGTTTGTGATTTTGACAATTGTGGCGGATCGTTCCCTGCGGGGGAAATATGTGTATGATTTGCCGAAGAATGTAAAAGAAATTCATGAGTTATATCTGAATGATTCAGACTGGGGAAAAAGAAGGCGGCGTAAGCATCGGATGAACCGAAAGGAATTTAAAGCCCTTAGAAGTCTTCTGCTTGGCCAGGAAGTGGACTGGGGAAGTCTGATTGATTATTTCCAGAGAACAGAGATATCCATGAACGATATGCTGATGGGAGAAGATTTCCTGAATGCAGTGCGGGATTATTATAAGATAAACTACAGCCAGATGGTATTCTCTGATTTTCTGTGGATGCTGCGGTCTATATATCTGCCTTTATTTACAACTTTGGAAATGAAGATTCCAAAGGCAGACGTGTACCACTGCATATGTACAGGGTATGCAGGCGTGCTGGGAAGTATGGCCAAGTATCTTTATGGAGGAAAGCTTATTATTTCTGAGCATGGAATCTATACCCGTGAGCGTGAGGAAGAGCTCATTAAGGCAAAATGGGTGCAGGGAATCTATAAGAATATATGGATTGAACAGTTTCAAAAGATGTCTACCCTTGCGTATGGCAAGGCAGATATGGTTACCAGTCTGTACGAGCATGCAAGAGAGCTGCAATTAGAGTTAGGATGCCCTGAGGAGAAGACCAGAATTGTATCCAATGGAATACCGGTAGAGAACTTCCAAAATCTTCCGGGGAAATCAGAGGAGGAAGAAGGAATGATTCATATTGGCGCGGTACTTCGTGTGGCGCCGATTAAGGATGTTATGTCGATGATTCAGGCGTTTGGCTTTGCCAAGGAGCAGGTACCTTCCCTTAAGCTGTGGATTATGGGATCATGGGAGGAAGAGGAAGAGTATGCCAGAGACTGCTTTGAACTGGTAAGGATAATGGGGATTCCTGATGTGGAATTTACCGGCCGGGTAGATGTAAAAGAATATTACGGCCGTATGGATATGACAATTTTAAGCAGTATCAGTGAGGGACAGCCGCTTACGATTTTGGAGAGCTTTGCGGCGCATAAGCCGGTAATTGCTACGGACGTAGGAAACTGCCGGGGATTGATACTCGGAGAGAAGGACGATTACGGCCCGGCAGGAATTGTAGTCCGCATTATGCATGTAGAAGAGCTGGCGCAGGCTATGGTTTATCTGGCAAAGGATGAAGAGTTGCGGAGACAGCTGGGAGAGAATGGCTATAAAAGAGTAGTAGGAGGATATCAGTACTCCTATATGCAGGAGGCTTACCGGAATATATACGAAAGCTTTGCAGAGGAACAGGCAGGCCCGGAAGAAGCGAAGGAGCAGGAAGAGGTGGAAACATGGCAGGAGTAGGAGTCAGGTTAAACAGTGTATTTAATAAAAAGTCAATTGCGGCAGATATTGCCGGAGTTACTTACAGTATTGTGATTACGATAGCTCCCATGCTGGTAGTTATCCTGAATATTGTATTGATGGGGAATGTACTGGGCCTGGGAGACGTATCCTATCTGGACAGAGAGCTTTTTTCCTGTACAGTGCTGTATTCCTTTATCTTTTCCCTTCTTGTAGTTGCACCGTTTAATGCGGTTCTGTCCAAATATATGCAGGATGCAATCTATGAGGAGCGTTATCAGGACATCAGACCCTGCTATTATGTAGGACTGATTATGACGCTCATATTAGGGTGCCTCATAGGAATTCCGTTTTGTCTGTGGGAGCATTTTGTAGGCGGAGTGGGAGTTTTTTATGTATTCATAGGATATTGTACCTATATTGCAGTGATCTTAGTTTTCTATTCCATGGTTTATTTATCTATTTGTAAGGATTACGAGAAAATTTCCTTGTTTTTCCTGATTGGAATGGTGGAGGCTTTTGTTTTATCTCTGATTTTGACGCGGTATTTCCACTGGGAGATTACAGAGAGTATGCTGTTCTCGCTTATGACAGGCTTTCTTTTGACCGCTGTCCTGGAATTTGCAGCAGTGAAACGTTATTTCCAGGGAAACAGCAGCCGCTATCTGCCGGTGCTTCGGTATTTCGGAAGATGGTGGCAGCTGGTGGTAACGAATTTCCTGTATATCCTGGGGCTTTATATTCATAACTTTGTGTTTTGGACAGATGATACCAGGATGGTGGTTGCCAACAGCTTTGTGTGCAATCAGCCTTATGATATGGCAACCTGCCTTGCAATGTTTACGAATCTGTCTGCCACGGTTATATTTATCACCGGCGTGGAGATGCATTTTCATGAGAAATACAAGCTGTATTCAGAGGCAATTATCGGTGGTAAGTGGGCGGATATTGAAGAGGCCAAGAACCGGATGTTCCGGCAGCTTGCAAGCGAGCTGATGAATCTGGCCCGCGTACAGTTTATTATTTCAATTGTTATCTATCTGTTTTGTATTGTATTTTTGCCCCAGTTTGGGTTTGCAGGTCTGGTTATGCGTATCTATCCGTGTCTTGCGGCAGCATATTTTGTACTGTTTTTGATGTATGGGGCAATGCTGTTTTTATATTACTTTAACGATCTGGCAGGTGCAATTATGACGGCGGCAGGCTTTGTTATTGTAACAGTAGCGGGCTGTTTGTTTACTATGCAGCTTAGTGAGATTTGGTATGGAGCAGGGCTTTTGGCAGGCACATTTGCAGGCTGGACGATTGCTTATATGCGTCTGCGCTGGGTAGAACGTCACGTAGATACTCATATCTTCTGTCAGGGAATAATACTCAAGAGGGAAAGCGCCCAAAAGCCTTCCGGGCTGGTATATCAGGCGCCGTCTGAAGAGAGTGAAGGGAAAAAGCAGGTATGATCAGGATATTAACGGCGGGCATAGGCTTTGGGGCAGTGCTCGCCAGTGTCTGGCTCAGGGCCGGAAGAAGGCTGACAGTAAATCTTACGGCCGTATGGGGAATTCTAGGAATGCTTTTCATGCTTGCCGGAATATTTCCGGGTATGGAATGCAGGCTTGCGGCATATAGGACAGACTCGGCGGGTATTGCCGGGACAGGGGTTATATTTCTTGGCGGCGCTGCGCTGTTTTTCTTATGTGGTTTCTGGTTCAGCGTGTTTTTTTCGAAGAGGGCGGTAAAAAGCAGGGAGAGGGCTATGGAGCTGTCTCTTGTTATGCAGGAAAGTGAAAAGAAAAAGATTTTATTTGTGGTTAATACGATGGGCCGGGCAGGAGCGGAAAGAGCTCTGCTTGAGCTTTTGAAAAAGATGGACAGCCGGGAATATGATATATTTCTCTATGTGCTTATGGGTCAGGGAGAACTGATAAGGGAGCTGCCGGCGTATGTAAAATTACTGAATTCGGAAACCAGCTGCTTGTCGGTTTTATCGAAGGAAGGGAGGCGCAGGATGACGAAGACCGTTTTCCGGGCCTTTTTTCATAATGGGAAATTGTTAAGAAAGCTCCGGAGTGTAATGCGGGGGATTGGCAGCAAGAAACTTCAGATAAGCAAGCTGCTCTGGCGGTTAATTTCAGACGGCGCGGAGCGGTTTAACGTAGAATTTGATCTGGCGGCAGCATGGCTTGAAGGCGGGTCAGCTTACTATGTGGCAGATCATGTAAAGGCAGCAAAGAAATGTGTGTTTATACATATTGACTATGAAAGTGCCGGTTATACGCGGAAGATGGATCAGAAATGTTATGAAGAATTTGACAGGATTTTTACAGTTTCAGATGAAGTAAAAGAACATTTTCAGGCCTTTTATCCGGAATACGAATCTAAAATAAAGGTTTTTAACAACATCATTAATCAAGAAATGATACGCCGGCGCGCAGAAGAAGGGAAGGCATATCATGACGGCTATCAGGGAATGCGGATCCTGACAGTAGGAAGGCTTGAATATCAAAAGGGTTATGATATTGCCATAGAGGCTATGAAGCTTCTAAAGGACAGAGGAGTTAAGGCCAGATGGTATGTACTTGGAGAGGGAGCCTTTCGAAAGATGTTAGAGAAGAGAATTGCAGCTTATGGACTTGAGGAGGATTTTCTGCTGATAGGAGCAGTCGAGAATCCATATCCCTATTTTCTGGAGGCGGATCTCTACGTGCATGTGGCAAGATACGAGGGGAAAAGCATTGCAATTCAGGAGGCGCAGACGCTTTGCTGTGCGGTGATTGCTTCTGACTGTAACGGAAACCGTGAACAGATTGCAGACGGAATAGACGGTATATTGTGCGGGCTGAAGCCGGATAAAATTGCCGAAAGTATTATAGAGATTCTAAGAGATGAACAGAGAAGAAAGGCAATCGGACAAAGGGCCGGCATGAAAAAAATGCCAGAGGGCCGGCAGCTTGGGCTGCTGTTGGAATTGCTTGTGTAGGTGGATATGAAGGGCAGGAAGGAAGTGCTGGTGATTATACCGGCATATAATGAGGAACATAATGTTGGAAATGTACTAAGGCAGCTAAAACAGCCGGAAATCGAAGCTATGGTGGATATTCTTGTCATAAATGACGCATCGTCTGACAACACAGGGCAGGTGGTCAGTGATTATGGCTGCAAAATGATTACTAATGTGCGGCGGCTGGGCTATGGAAGCGGTCTGCAGTTAGGATACCGGTATGCAGTCCGCGCTCAGTATCGTTATGTGATTCAGATGGACGCGGACGGTCAGCATGATGTATGTAATATACCGGTTATTTACCAAAAGCTGTGCGAGGAGGGGCCGGATGGGGAGCTGCCGGATATCGTGCTTGCGTCAAGATTTATGGAGGGAAGCTCTAAGTTTCATGCTTCGATGCCAAAAAGAATCGCTTATGTATGGTTCCGGTTCCTTATCCGTCTGCTGACAGGAAGGAAAATTGCAGACCCTACGACGGGCCTGCAGGGTCTGAGCAGAAGAGCGTTTTCCTATTATTCAAAGAAAGGATGCTTTGACGACAAGTATCCGGATGCCAATATGGTGCTGCAGATGCTTCTTCTTAACTTCCGGGTGGCAGAGCTTCCGGCAGTTATGCACGCCAGGTTAGAGGGGCAGAGCATGCACGGGGGGATTAAGGCAGTATGGTATATGTGCCGGATGTTTTTTGATATTCCGGCAATTGTATTTCGGATAAGAGTATTAAGGTTAGATGCGGGGGCAGGCTTGCGGCATGCAGATGAGATTCGGGAAAAGAGGAAAATTTAAAAAGGAAGATTATACGGAGAGCTGGGAGGCTTTGGGGAATCCGGGCTGCGGCTGGTATCATGTTTATTCTTTTGAAGCGGAGGCATCTTCGAACCCGGCAGTGCCTATGAATTCGGAGGAGGCAGGAGAAGGCGGAAGCTGTCTTGGGGCAGCCTCGGCTCTAGATACAGTAGATGAGGTAGGAAGCTATCTGGCAGCGGTCAGTGAGGGCGAACAGCTTACGCTTGTACGGATTAATATTGGAGCCTTCCGGGATTGTGAGCTGCCTTGCGGCGCGCTTCTATATATAGAAAAGATTCTAAATTTATTTCGTGTAAATAAAAAGCAGATGATATTAAGGATCGCCTATGACACGGAAGGAAAGGGCCTTGCCCGCGAACCTCTGGAGCTTCGTATGGTGAAGAGACATATAGAGCAGTTAGGGGCTCTGATTGAAAGATATGCGGAAGATATTCTGGTGGTGCAGGGAATCCTTGTTGGGAATTGGGGTGAGATGCATGGCTCGAAATTTCTCTCCGCCTATTCTATGACGGAGCTTATGAACACGCTGTATGCGGCTTCAAAGGGTAAGTGTTATCTTGCGGTGCGTACGCCTGCACAGTGGCGGAAAATTACGGGCTGCCGAATAGCGGAAGCGGGGCTGAGAGAAAAGCTTGCTCTTTTTAACGACGGAATATTTGGTTCCGAGACAGACCTGGGGACCTATGGAGCTGCCGGCAGGAGGGAAGCCGCAGAGACAGAGAGCTGGAGTCGTGAGGAGGAGCTAAGCTGGCAGAGTGAATATATGGAGTCCGTACCCTGCGGCGGGGAAGTGATTGCAGGTGAAAAGCTGACAGGATATGCAGAGGCAGCTGGAGAGATGAAACAGATGCATCTAAGCTATCTGAACAGTGTGTATCAGCAGGAACAGCTGGAATATTGGAAGGCAGAGAGCGCAGGCGGCCTGGGAGATATAAGCGGATATGATTATATTGGTCTGCATCTGGGATATCGGTTTCTTGTACGGAATGTGAAGCCGGCATTTGCAGGAGGACTTCAGATTGAAATTGAAAACTGCGGGTTTGCAGGATTATATGAAGAGGCAGAGTGCTTTTTGATCATAGAGGAAGAAAGCGGACTTATCAGGCAGGAGCGGATAGACGCAGATGCCAGACAGTGGAAAAGTGGGAAAACAACGGTGCTTAAGACAATATTTCCGGAAAAAGGGAAGGAAACAAGTGCATGCAGTGTGTATCTGAAGCTCAAAAGAAAGCGTGACGGAAGAACTTTGCGATTTGCAAATCGGGGCTCATGTGATATGGTATTATTAGGGAGCTTTACAGGCAGGTAGACAGTGGGAGGAAGTGTTATGGAGAATGGATATTGGATAATGGAATATGGAAAGGTATTCTTCGGGTATCTGTTTTTAATGTTTCTCTGGCCGTCGGTGGTGTTTGGCGGACACTTGAAAAACAAGACGAGGACATATCGTTTCAGCTTCTGCGTTACAACCCAGGTTGTGATTATTAATACGGTGGTTTTAGGGCTGGGGCTTCTTCATATCCTGACCAGACAGGCAGTCATATCTGTTTTTTACGGGGTGTTTTTGGCGGCGCTGGTTAAGAGAGTGGTAAGCTTGAAGCCATGGGAAACGTGGAAAAAGAAACCAGAGCCGGCAAGATTCGTATGGAAGAATATGGAGTATAAGATAAGAGAAAGACTTTTAGTTATTCGATGGGTAACGAGAGAGTGGACGGAAAAATACGGACTACTTGCGGTTGTCCTTGTCTTTGGCATGATATATTTTTCTTACGGCGCCGTACAGGTGCATTCTTATGGATATGGGGACTTATATGTACATCATGAGTGGATATATGGTCTTACAGAAGGAAATATATTTTCCGGAGGCGTGTATCCAGAGGCAATGCACTGCTTTATCTATTGCCTGGAGGCTTTGTTTGGAATCCGGATTTTCAGTAGTCTTTTATTTTTGCAGTGCATTCATGTGGCAGTTTTTTTTCTTTCCGCCTATCTGCTTATGAGAGAGGTATTTCACTGGCGTTATACGCCGGTTTTTGTGCTGTTTTTGTTTGTAACGTTAGATGTGGTGAGCGCGGATCAGGTATACAGCCTGACTCGTCTTCAGATAACCCTTCCTTTGGAGTTCGGCTTATATACCCAGTTTCTGTGCGCGCTGTTTCTGCTGCGTTATCTGGAAAATAGTTCACGTCTAATCAGAAAGGGAAAGGTTTCAAAATTTTATTGGGACGAGAATCTGTTTTTGTTTACGATGTCCCTTGCAGCGTCTCTTGTTGTTCATTTTTACACGGCAATTATGGCGTTCATTCTCTGTGTATCCTTTGTGTTATTCGCATTAAAAAAAATATTACAGAAGGAATATCTGATTCCCCTAATCATAACAGTTATATGCGGAACGACTCTTGCGGTATCTCCTATGGCGGGGGCTCTGGCTTCAGGAATTGGGTTTAATTATTCGATAAACTGGGCAGTGAATATGATGGACGGGGAAGAAAGCAGAGAGTTTAAAAGTCAGGAAGAGGGGACCGAAGACGCCGGACAGGCAGCAAGTGAAGCAGAGAAAAATGAAAATATTCCTCAGAAAGTTTTAAAATGGGCCGCAGGAAAAGTATCAACTATTTATAAGGATGGTTATGCAGAGCTGTATGGGGAGAAGAGAGCGGCGGGAATTTTGTGTATAATAGCAGGAGTGCTGTTGTTCTGCGGGTTTGCAGTATGGAGAGCAGACAGAAGATTAAAGGAGATCAGCCGCAGGTATCCGCAGATAATATTATTTACGTTTTTCGTTATGTTAATATACACGGCGGCTCTTATTGGCTTGCCCGAATTAATATCAGACGCCAGGTTTTGTTCAGTGGGACATTTGATGATGCTTGCTGTTATAGTGATGCCGGTGGATATTTTGTTTTCCCTTCTTGCCGGAACCTTTGAAGAGAGATATATGAACATATTCTCTGTTTTTGCAATGGTGGGGGCATATGTATTAATTGTAGTGTCAGGAAATTACAGGGGATTTTTATTTTATGAGCTGACGAAGTATAATTCCGTTGTTTCAGTGACAAATTCAATTATAGATACATTTCCTGAAAACAGTTATGTTGTTGTGGCTCCTACCGATGAATTATATCCTGTTATCCAAAGCGGAGGGCATATGGAGTTATTGTCCTTTGTCAAAAATATCCGGAATAAGAATTATGAGCTTGCAGCTGAATATATATTTGTATATGTAGAAAAAAGACCGATTTTGTATGCACAGGCATATTTTTTTGAAGGGCCTTCCTGGATAGGAGAAGAAAAATATATGGAAATATATTGGGATAAGTATTCTAAAAAGTATCCTGAAAGCGGGGCAAGTCAAGCGCCTGAGATAATATCCGGGGGAGTTTCTGAAGAAGAGGCAGGGAAGGATTTGAAGGAATATCAGAATCCGTGGCTGGAATACACCAGATTTGAGAATCGTATTGTTCTTGAATCGAAAGCGTATGAATGGTGTCAGCGTTTTCAGGAGGAGCATCCGTCTGAAATGAAGGTTTACTATGAGGATGAGGATTTTGTCTGTTATTATTTCAGACAGAATCCGGGGGAATTCTATAACTTAGGTATGAAATAGCTATGGCGGAAAAAAGAGAAAAGAAATATCGAGGGATTGCGGCCGGGTGCGCGCTGGTGACAGCAGTAGTACTGACGATACTTATTTGTTGGTCTGCATTGAGAGAGGATAAGTTGGAAATAGAAATAGAGACTTTTACATTTACAGAGTCCTCGAAAGAGCTTCAAAATCCCAGGAGAGGGTTTTACAGTCTGTACAGCTTTATGATTACGGACGAAAAGCAGGATTATGACGGGCTTATTGAAAAAAAGTATAAAGATGATGTGGATACCAGATTAACTTTTATACAGGTATGTCTGCAAAACTATCGTGAGGGCGAGATTTCAGAAGCAGGGCTTTCAAATATAGCAGAGCTTTTTAACGCATTGGACTTGATTGATAAGCAGCTTATTGTACGGTTTGTATATGATACGGAAGGCGAGATCGAACGGCATGAACCGGAACACCTGGAAATTATCATGAGCCATATGGAGCAGGTGAAGGGAATTCTGGATAAGCATAGGAAGCAGCTCTTTGTTGTGCAGGGAATTTTTATCGGAAACTGGGGAGAGATGAATGGGACGCAGTATGATTCTGATGCGGAGCTCAGGCAGCTTGCAGGAAAGATGGCGGATATAACCGATGATTCTGTCTATCTGGCTGTGCGCACACCAGCGCAGTGGCGGTGTATTACACAGATGGAGTATAAGCTGGAGGGGGCGCTGACCAATCATCCGTTTGCGGGAAGACTGGGACTTTTTAATGATGGAATGCTTGGAAATGCCAGTGATTATGGGACGTATGCCTCAGAAGACGATATGCAGTATAGAAATTATCCAAAATGGAGCAGGGAAGCAGAGCTGGAATTTCAGGAGGAGCTGTGCCGTGTGACGCCGAATGGGGGAGAGGTGATTATGGATAATGCCTATAATGATTTTGAGCATGCGCTGGAGGAGCTTCAGACTATGCATGTGACATATCTGAATAAGGATTATGATCAGGAGGTTTTGAATAAATGGGCGCAAAAGACGGTTACAGAAAAAGGGTGCTTTGAAGGCATGGATGGATATTCTTATATTGAAAGGCATCTGGGCTATCGTTTGTTTATAGAGAAGGCAGTGATAAAGGAGCAGAATGAAGAGACACTTTCTGTAGATATTGAGATAAAGAATGCCGGTTTTGCTCCCATATATAGAGAACCGGAATTAAACTTGACTTTTTATAACGAGGAAGAGCCAAAACTTCTGTCCCATGAGCTGTCAGGGTCTGTGCATGAGTTGTCAGGAGGAAGGGATTCAGAAGAGTCTTTAACAATTCATACAGATATAGAGGTCAGCGAGTTGGAAAAGGGAACTTACAAGGTATATTTTTCTATGATTGACCCGGACAGCGGCGAACATATCCAGCTGGCAAATGAAGAGGAGGAAGAGCAGTATGGATACCGTATTGGAATGGTCAGACTGCAGTAAGAAAAAGAAAAGAGTCTGCTTTTTTATCGGAAATATGAGCCATTCCGGGGGAACAGAGAGAGTTCTGTCGGTTATTGCCAACGGATTGTATGAAAGAGGTTTTTCTGTATTTATTATGAGCCTGTGGGGGGAGGGGAAAAGCTTTTTCGATTTATATGAGGGAATAAAGCTTTACTGGATAGAGCAGGAGTTTAAAGGTACAGGAATAACAGGGATTATAGGAAGGCTTCATTATTTGAACCGAATTCTGCAGAAAGAAAAGGCAGAGATTTTGGTGGATGTGGATATTATTCTGGGTTGCTATTCTTTATTTCTGAAAAGACGGATGAAGGGACTCAGATGGGTTTCCTGGGAGCATTTTAATTATTATTATCATTTTTCAAAAAATCATTATCTTAGAAAAATAATCCGGAGACTGGTATGCAGATATGCAGATGAGCTGGTTGTATTGACGCAGGAGGATAAGGGGTATTATCAGAAAAATCTGAAATTGAAATGTGGAATCACTCAGATTTATAACCCGGTTCCGTATATGCTTTATGAACGGGAGACCAAAGGGGTGGATTTTGCTGAATGTAAAAGACAGCCTATGATTTTTGCAGCCGGAAGGCTTACAAGAGCAAAGGGCTTCGACCTCTTAATTCAGAGCTGGAAAAGATTGGAGGATGACTATCCAAAATGGGAGGTTATCATTGCCGGTGAAGGTGAAGAACGGATAAGCTTAGAAAAAGCGATAAAAAAGGCCGGACTAAAACATATACGGCTGATTGGAAATGTTCCGGATATTGAAAGGTATTACAAAGAAGCAGCGTTTTTTGTATTGCCTTCCAGAGATGAGGGATTTGGAATGGTACTTTTGGAAGCAATGTTTTTTTCAAATCCCGTTGTAAGCTATAACTGTAAGGCAGGACCGAAGGAGATTGTGGCTGATGGAAAGGATGGTTTTTTAATAGAACCTGGTGAGATTGAAAAATTCGCTGAAAAGATGGAAGTGTTTATGAGAGATGCAGAGCTTCGCAGGAAGATGGGAATTGCGGCGAGAGAGTCAGCCGGCAGATTTAGCAGGGAGAAGGTGTTAGAGAATTGGGAGAGTGTACTGTGCAGGCTGGATGATGTATGGAAGAGGAAAGGATATGGCAGGAGAGGAAAGAAATAAAAAGGGAGAAATCCGAATCGGGAAAACTTACATAGTAAGGGAATCTAAAGCTTCAAGACTCTGTGCAGATATTAGAATAAAAGAGAGCAGTATTACGCTGTGGTTCTCGGTAGACAGTACGCAGGATGAATACTTGTGTACCGGACGGGCGGATGCTTTTGTGATGGCTGTATTTCCTATTGCCATACAGGAGGAATATGATATTGTATGTAAAGAGGCTGTGTCTGAGCGTTTACATTATCAATTAAGTAATTATATGATACCGGCATTAGCTTTAGCAGGCCGCCTGTCTCTAATTCAGATTCACGCACCTCTTACAGTAGAAATATAGCCAAATAAGGCAGCAGTCGGCACGGTGTATTTTGAAGAAAAGTATTCTGCATATACTATTACGAAGAATGGAAAGGGAAGCGAATATCCTCTGACACATATAGCTGTATTTAATTTTGAATCCTCCTGTGAACCTTTGCGCAGTATCAGCTTTCGGGAAAAATGTAAGCAGGCTGAAGATATAGCAAAGGAGCACAAGCTAGAGTGTATCTTTGTCAATACAAACTTCGGCAATCTACTTACAGGTAAACTTTGTAAGGTACATTCGTTTTGGAATCTTGCAGGCGCTCTTGCGCTGCAGCGGTTATTTGCAGTATATCTGATTCCTGCCGAATATGATGCGGCGCATTTTAAAATTGATCTCGAAAGAGCTTCCTATTATGATTTGCTGACGGTGAATTATGCTTCTACAGAATCGCTTTGTTTTTACCTTTCAGGTAGAGAAGCGGGAGAAGAGAAAAAACAAAATGAGGATTTGGAAAATAAGAGGCATTCGATTCATATTGGTATTCCATATATTCAAGAGCTGTCAGGTGAGGCACGTTTATGTGCAAAGGTTAAGATGGGAAACAAAGAGGAACTCATGTGGTTTTCAGTGAAGGAGTCGTACGAAAGATATTTGACGGTGGACAGAGCGGATGCTTTTGTTGCAGGCCTGCTTACAACGGCTATGCGTAATGAGATGGACATTAAATGTGAAGCGCCAGTGACAAAGCGTTTATTGTACCAGATTAATCATTATTTAATTCCGATGATGTCCGGAAATATATCATGCTTTCACAGAATGAAAGTCTGTGCGAAACCAACGGAAAAACCTTTAGAGTGCGCCGAGGCGGTAGGAACCGGGTGGACGAGCGGTGTAGACAGTATGTTTACCTGTATGCAGAATCTACATACAGAAGGGAAAAAACATAAGCTTACCCATCTTCTTATTACCAGTAACGGGGCTATAGAGGGTGAGTGCTGTAAAGAGACTCTTGATAAAATGGTTGAGAAGGCGGAAAATGGATTTGCATCGGAAAATGGGCTGGAGGTAGTCGGAATAGATACGAATCTTCAGGAGATTTTATCTGAGACTTTCATTTCTGTGCAGCCGTTCCGTCATGCATCTGTTGTACTGGCGTTACAGAAACTGTTTGGAGTTTTCTTAAATTCATCGAGCGATGCATTTTCAAAATTTAGCTTTTTTGAAGAGATGGCTGGTTATTATGAGTTGGCGCCCCTTGCCTGTTTTGAAACAGAGTGTACAGTATTTTACTCCAGCGGCGGAGCATTTTCTCGTGGACAGAAATTAAAAGAACTATCTGGATTTCTACAGGCATATAAGTATCTTCATCCTTGTATCTACGCGCTCAGAGATAATTGTGGAGAATGTAATAAATGTATCCGGACCGAGGCGGTGCTTTATGGGTTTGGAACATTAGAAAAATTTTCCGTTGTATTTGATGTAAAAAAGTTCGAGCGGAACAAGAGCCGATATTTTGCACAGTTATTAATTATGGATTGGAATCCGGATTGTCAAGAAGCGGTAAATATATTTCAGCGGCGAAAAATGAGCCTGTTCTTTCACATAAGAGTAAGGGGCTGGTTAAGTATATTTAAGGCAAGAGCGTTCCTGAAAAGAGTTTTTTCTATATAATATCTTTTAACTAAAGAGGATAATGGATATGGGAGATTTGATTTCGATTATCATACCTGTTTATAATTCGGCACAATATATTGAGGAATGCATAAAATCTGTTTTGGAGCAGACTTATAAATGCTTTGAGGCGCTTTTGATAGACGATGGGTCTGACGATGGGAGCAGAGAAATATGTGAGGACATATGTAAAAAGGATGAGCGTTTTATTATTATCCGCCAGGAACACATAGGAGTATCCGCTGCCAGGAACAGAGGGCTGGAAAAAGCAAAAGGACAGTATCTGTTTTTTTTGGACAGCGATGATGTGATTCATCCACGACTGCTGGAGGAACTCCATTTATTATTGAAGAAAAAGAAGGCGGGTATGGCGGCTGTAACACATTGCGGCAGAGGAGATAGTGTTTTTGAAAAACCAGCAGGCTGGCAAAGAGAGGTATTCGGCGAAAAAAGGTATATATATTTGAAAATGGAAGAAGCAATAGATTATCTTTTATACGGGAATCGTGAAGCAATGCTGTATATAATGGGAGGGAAATTAATCAGGCGTGAAGCAGTGCAGAGTGTAAGGTTTGATGAAAGGCTGGTGAATGGTGAGGATACCTTATTTATTTATCAGGTAATTGCTGGTGGAGCGGCAGTTTCTGTTCTATGTTGTGATTGGTATTACCATAGAGAGCATGGTAAGGGAATCTCGAAAAATTTTACAGTATCAACATGTCAAAGCAGATATGATGCGTATTGCTGTATTCGTGAATGCGAAATTAAAAATTCAAGAATGTCGAAAGCTGTACTCTGCGAAAAAGCGATTCTGAATGCGATGATAAAATGGTATAGAATAGGAAAAAGTAAACATGATGATAAATTAATGAATTATGTAAAAGAACTAGTGAGGATTGAGAAAAAAACAGAGGTGTATATTCGAGATAACTGGTTTGAAAAACTGGAGCTGTATTTATTATTTTATTGTTATCCTATCTATCAGCCATTTTATGTGATATGTTCCTGGCTCATCAGTTATCCCAGAATTAAAGAAAGACTAAGGAACGTGAAACATAAAATGAAGAAAACGTGAGGTAAAAATGTGGAAAAGGTGTCGGTTATTATCCCTGTATATAACGAGGAACACTATATTGAGCAATGTGTTAGATCGGTAATGAATCAAACGTATCGTAACTTAGAGATTCTTATAATTGAAGATGGTTCTGAAGACAGAAGCCTGGATATATGTAAAGAGCTGAGCAGATGTGATAAAAGAATTCGCTTGATTGAGCAGGCAAACGCAGGAGTTTCAGAAGCTAGAAACCGCGGGCTGGATATAGCAGAGGGGGAATATGTTTTCTTTTTGGATGCCGATGACGCTATACCGCAGTTTTTAATAGAAAAGTTTATTTGCCAGGCACGCAGGCAGCATGCAGAAATTATAATGTGTAATTGCAGAAAGGAAAATAATTTTCAGATGAAACAGCTTGAAAGAGAGGCAGCCAAAGAAGAGGGGGACTCTTGGATAGTAGGGTGCGGGGAACAGTCTGAAGAGTGGTTTCATTTAAGATATCAGGAAGAAATGTCAAATATCGGCGGAAAAATGTTTGATATAAAAAGCATAGGAGAATTAAGGTTTGATAAAAATCTAAGCTATGGTGAAGATACATTGTTTATGTATTTTATGGCTTGTAAACATGTAAAGACGGCCTATTGCCGCCAAAGCTGGTATTATTATAGAATGCGGGCTGATAGTGCGACACATTCCGAGGATATGATGAAAAGAGAACAATATTTTGAATGCAGCAGAACCATAAGAGATAAAGAATATGAGAAAAATAAAACTCAGTATGCATTAGTCTGGGAAAGGATGCTTATCCATCAGATGATAAAAAGTTTTTCGAGATTAAAAAGAAGTGGAGATAAGGAAGGAAGCCAAAGTATAAAAAATCAAGCTGTAATCGAAAGAACATATCCACTATTTCAGAAAATTGGAAGGGATATGAAAGCATTATACTTTACCTGCTTTTTTTGTTATCCGTTATATGTTCCTTGTAGAATAGTATTGAGTATAATACAGGAGATACTAGATGATTTATGGAAAATGCGTCAGAGGCCGGTGAAAATATTTTTATGATTTTATCAGGAGGAAGGTAAATTGAAGCGAAGAGTTGGAATTATAACGTTTCATTGTTCAGACAATTATGGAGCTATGCTGCAGGCATATGGTTTGAAAAGATATTTGAATGAAAGTGGAATAAAAGCAGAGATTGTTCGCTACGAGCCATTTTTTATGACAGGAAGACACTGGTGGATTCCATACATTCCAATTAAGGGAATAGCAGGCTGTTTATGGCTGGGTTTTAAAAGATGGAAGACACATGTACGTATGGGAAAAGATTTTTTTAAATTAAGGGCCAATATGGCGAGTTTTAGAAAGTGTTATCTTTGCGAAGAAGACCGAAAAAAAATGTTTTTTTCTTTTCAGCTGAAAGCACTTCCATATCAGGATTACATTGTTGGAAGTGATCAGATTTGGAATCCAGATATTACCTGCGGTCTTAGAAAGGTGTATTTTGGGGGATTTTATAATAAAAGAAAAGAGAAAGTAATTGCATACGCGGCCAGCTTAGGAGGGGGAAGGCTTGATGCGAAGTATAACAGGGACTTTTCAGAGATGCTTAGTTGTGTGGATGTCGTCTCTCTTCGGGAAAGGGAGGCAGTTCCTTATGTGAAGAAATTTTATCAGAAAGATATTCCGGTAGTTGTAGATCCGGTACTTTTGCTAGATAAGGAATCCTGGGAGGAAGTAGAAAAGAAACCAAAGCAAAAAGGATATATTCTTTTATATGTTACCGAAAAGAATCGAGAAATTATTGATTATGTAAAAAAAATATCAGAAGAAAAAAAGCTTTCGGTTATTGAGCTGAGAGCAGATAAGGAAAAGGATCATGATTTTTATGTAGATTATACAGCAGGTCCGGCAGAATTTTTAGGATATATCCATAGGGCGGATTATGTTGTAACCAATTCGTTTCACGGTGTTGTATTCAGTATTATCTATCAGAAAAAGTTTTTTGCATTTCGACACAGCAGCTATAATGCAAGAATAGCAAATGTACTGCAGACCTGCGGGCTGGAAGGCAGGGTATATCAAAGTGACACGGCGGAAGAGATAGATGCATATATAAAATGGGATACAGTAAAGAAAAAAATAAACGAGAAAGTTTATTCATCGAAAAAATATTTATTGAAAAATATATTGATTGATAATAACTGATATTGGTTTTATACGGGGAGACAATATGAAATTGTGCACAAATAAAACGGAATGCTGCGGATGCGGTGCATGTGTAGACATATGCCATGCAGGTGCGATACATATGGTGCAGGATAACGAAGGTTTTTTGTATCCGCAGATTGATGAGAAAAAATGTACGGATTGCGGGAGATGCGGGCAAGTGTGTCCTATTATAAATAAAAGTAGAAAGAACGGTGATAATTTATATTTGGGAGTACAGATAAAAGATGAAAAAATCAGATATTCTAGTTCTTCCGGCGGAATGTTCTCTATTCTTGCACAGTATGTTCTTGAAAAAAATGGTGTAATATATGGAGCTGCTTATAATAGAGATATGGAGGTTGCCCATATAGAAGCATGCGATTTGCAGCAGCTTGAGAGAATAAAAAAGACAAAATATGTCCAGAGCAATATGGAGGGAATATATTGCAGAATTCAAGAACGGCTTAAGAAAAACCAATGGGTATTGTTTTGTGGAACACCCTGCCAGGTATATGCTTTGCTGCTTTATCTAAAGAAATCATACCGTACGCTTATCACGGCAGATTTAGTATGCTATGGGGCGGCGTCTCCTGGAATATGGAAATCCTATATAAAATATTTAGAACATAGACATGGAGGGGAAGTGACGGAGTTTTACTTTCGTGACAAAAGAAATAAAGATAATGGACAGACATGTTCCTATGTGGCAGGCGGAACAGAGTATGCAAGTGAGCTTGGGCATAATATTTACTGTAAGATGTATTTTGCAGATTATATATTACGGCCGGCCTGTCATAGATGCAGGTTTTGTGACACGAACCGAATGAGTGATTTTACAATTGGCGATTTCTGGAATATTGAAAATGTCAGACCAAAGATGGACGACGGAATGGGTACCTCTATGGTGATTGTTCATACAGATAAGGCAAAAGAAATATGGAAAATGGTTAAGGATAAAGCGTACTGGTTCGAATGTGAGAGAAAGGATATCTTGCAGCCGCGGCTGCTCGCACCTACATGCGCTGCGAAAACGCGCCGGTTATTTATGATATTATACAGAATATTACCATTTTCGTACTTCGTAAAAATGTTAAGGGGCGTGAGTGTAATAGGGAGGAGGTTCAGACAGCTTTGGAAAAGCAGGATTTAAGGAGAGAATAATAATATGATAAAAATGTTTAGATTTTTGATTGGAATTTTAGACAAGGAAGAAGATAAAAACTGGAAAATTTTAGCTGTCTTAAGTTTTTTGAGTCCTATTATAGATATTTTTGGCTTCTCAGTAATTCTCTATATTATTAATACAATTATTTATGAAAAAAAGGTGTCGAAAGAATTAATAATATTTACATTTTCTATGGGAATCATAACTGTGCTAAGAGGGGTTTTTGAAATATATAAGTGTAGAATTTCCAGCCGGCTTGTGTATAACGGAGCACAAAAGCTATCGGTAAAGATATATGAACTGCAGATAAAAGAAGATATAGAGCATCACAATGAAAAGAGTGCGGCTCAGGCGCAGTCTATGGTTCGTGGTGATACAGCAAAATGTATGGAAATTATCGTATCGTGTATCGGGATTTGGGTTAATGTAATTACTATTATAGAATATTTTGTGGTTTTGGTTTATCTTTCAAAATGGATTGGTGTAATAAGCTGTGTGGGATTTCTGCTGTTTATTTTGATTATTTTTTTTCAAAATCATGTAAAAATGAAAGGATATGGTGAAAAGAGCAGAAGATATGCAATTAAGGCAAATGCACAGGTTGCCATTGCACACGGTATTTTTAAGGAGATGAAAATAAGCAGCCGTTCAGATGTGATACTTGAAAGATATAAGAGTGTAAGCTTGGAATATGCACAGGCGCAGAAGGAATTTCAATATAAGAATAGTATTATCAGTATGATTATGCAAAACTTGGTTATGGCAGCTTTGTTTATTATCCTGGCTCTTTTTTTGTGTGGACCGCAGGAAAATATGGTATTTGTTATCTCATCTATGGTCGTATATATTACAGTGTTGATTAAAATGGTGCCGATAGCATATAGCATTGTAAATGGGTTAAATAATGTGGAATTTTCAAAAAAGTCATATGATGAGTTGAAGCAATGTCTTCTCCGATATGATAAGATAAAGGCGGAGGAAGCAAGAACTAAGGATACCAGGCGTAAAGAGCTGACATTTGAGAAAGGCCTTTATGTTAGAAATTTGTCTTTTGATTATAATGAACAGACGAAAATATTTAAAAATGCAGCTATAGAGATTCCGGCAGGATGTTCAGCGGCAATTGTAGGGATGTCGGGGATAGGAAAGACAACATTTTTAGACTTGATACTTGGATTATTACAGCCTCAGGCCGGAAGTATTTTCTATGATGATTATGATATTGTATCTCAAAGAGACTCACAAGGATTTTGTAAGGCAGATCTTGGAAATATTGTAAGTTATATTCCTCAGATTGTATATTTGAATGGAGAGACAATTCGTGACAATGTAGCTTTTTTTGATAATGAGTATGAGATAGATGATGAAAAAGTGGTCGATTGTCTAAAATGTGCGCAAATATGGGAAGATGTAAAGAAAATGCCAGATGGAATACATACATTAGTAGGTGATAATGGGACTGTGATTTCGGGCGGACAACGTCAAAGAATTGCACTGGCAAGAGCTTTATACAAGAATTTTGAGATTTTGGTTATGGATGAAGCAACAGCCGCATTGGATATGGATACTGAAAAAGCGGTGATAGATTCTATACGGGAAATGAAAGGGAAGAAAACGATACTTATAGCCACACATCATGTAAGTCTGGCAAATGAATGTGATTTTGTATACAGGATTGAAAATCAGAAAATTATACAAGTGAAGTAAAAGTTTTTGGAGTTGAGAACAGGAAGTAGAGGAAAACGAGATGAAATTTATTGAAGGTAAGGTTTCTGTTGTTACGCCGGTATATAATGGTGAATTTCATCTGCAGCCAATGCTGAATTCTGTGCTGAAGCAGACTTATTCAAATGTTGAGATGATTCTTGTAGACGACGGCTCAACAGATAGAACGATTCAAGTTGCGGAGAGCTTCCGTAAAAATTTCTCAGATAAGGGTTATAAATATATGATTGTGCAGGGGAAACATAAGAATGCATCTGCGGCAATCAATCAGGGCCTTGCATATGTGACAGGCGAATACTTGATTTGGCCGGACAGTGATGATATATTGATGCCTGAATCAATAGAAAAAAGAGTCATGTTTTTAAAATCTCATCCGCAATATCAATGTGTCAGAACGTTATCCTATTATTACGATGAATTAACAGGAGAAACTTTAAGAGCAGATGAGAAGACGGGAGATTTATCCAAAGAAGACCTGTTTTGGGATATTTTAGAATTTAAAACATTTGTATGCTGCGGCTGCTATATGGTGAAGTCAGAATGCTTTTTCAAAATATATCCTGAGAGGCATATACCGGAATATAATGTGGGACAGAATTTTCAGATGCTTTTGCCCTATATGTTTCGGTATAAATGTCCTACAATTCCGGAAAAATTGTATGGCGTCTGTGTGAGAGAAGGAAGCCATTCAAGAACAGTATTGACCCAGGAAGAGGAAGAGCAAAAATACTCGGACTATGAACATATGGTGGACGAGATTGCAGATATTTGTCAAATTCGGGATAAAGCGTCTCGAAACCGTATATTACGTTGGAAGGCAAGACGAAGATATATGATTTCATTAAAATATAATCGTAAAAAACAGGCAGTAAAAGCATTAGTTCTGTTGTACAAATGCGGTGAGCTAAAAATTTATAAGGTACTGAAGGATTCACTGTGGGTTTGTTTGGAAAATACCTGGGTAATTAAAAGAGTGTATCCAATATTCAGGAAATAGAGAAATCTATATAATTTAAAAATTAACATGCTATTTAATTAATGGGAGTGAATTGACGTGACAAATTATGCCAGATATATCCAAAGATTTACTGCATGTCTACGTGTTGTTAAGCAGATATTTGTTTCTCCTATGGTGATCAGAGAGGTTCATCTTTTTAGAGGAAAAAAGATAGCTTTATCTTTTGATGATGGTTATGATTATACAGCTGAGATTTTGGAGAAGCTGGAAAAACACGGAGTGAAAGCTACATTTTTTGCAGTAGGGGATTGGATAGAAAAGGAACCGGAGACTTTTCGTAAAATATTTGAAAATGGACATGAAATAGGAAATCATGGATTCAGTCACACAAATATGCTGGAGTTGACAGACGAAGAAGTTTGTGAAGAGATCGAATGCGTAGAGCGTCTGGCAGAGAGGATTATTGGAGAAAGAATCAGATTGTTCAGATTTCCATACGGAAAGTATAATGAACATTTGGTAAAAGTGGTTAAAAAGAAAGGGCTTGTACCTGTCGGCTGGTCGGTAGACAGCGAGGATTGGACAGGAGTTAAGGAAGAAAAGATATATGATAATATCATGGAAAATGAAGAATTAAGTGGAAAAATTATTCTTCTTCATACGATGCACTGCCAAACCGCTGCTGCGCTTGATTTGATTATTCCCGCCCTAAAAAGGGGAGGGTATGAAATAATAAAGGTCTCGGATTTGATGAAGCAGTGTATTGCTTATAGATATAAGCTGAGTGATCATAATTTATTCCGATAATTTTCCATGGAAAGTCCAGAGGATAGATAGTATACTTAAATAATTATAGCCTGCCGAAAGGAAATAAGATATGATTTCAGTCATTATACCAATTTACAATACGGCGCAGTACCTGAACCGATGTATTAAATCTATCTTAAAATCGTCCTGCACAGATTTTGAGCTTCTATTAATCAACGATGGTTCGACGGATGCAAGTGGCCGTATATGTCGTAGATATTGCAGAGAAGACGGACGTGTCAGGTATTTTGAACAGGAGCATAAGGGTGTGTCTGCCGCCAGAAATAAGGGACTTGATGAAAGCCGCGGTAATTGGATTGTATTTGTGGACTCGGACGACTGTATTTCTGAGAATTTTCTGGCAGATATTATGCAGGAAGAATGTCAGTATCGGGAGCTGCTGATTTTTGAATTTTCTTATCTGGGAAAAGGAAAGAGGGCCGGGGCAGAGTGGCAGTGTAAGTGGTCGGATAAGCCTTATGGAAAAATATATCAGAAAAAAGATATTCTCCGTTTGATTGAAAGTCTGCTGAATATGAAACCACTGACAGGGAGCAGTAATACAAGCCTTCCGTCTCCATGTGCCAAAGCCTACCGAAAATCGGTTATAGACCAGTATCATCTTCGCTTCCCATCGGATATTGTGATAGGTGAGGACCGTCTTTTTAATATAAACTATTTTCTTCATATATCGTCTTGTATATATATACGGAAAAATGCTTATTATGTTGCTCTGCGCCCGGATTCGGCGATGCGCGGATTTAATCCGGATTTTCTGCAGAATGATGTCAAATATCAGAGAAAGCTGAGAATTCTTCTGGAACGGCACAATCTGCTCCCGCTGCTTGAAAAATCATACTATAACAATGTACTTTCAAGTATAGCGGATATACTGGTGAGGAGCCTGTTTAATCCCAACAGTACGAGAACCTGCCGGGAAACCTGCCGGTTATGTGAGCAGATGCTTAAAAATCCGATATATAAACAGGCTTTAAACTATAGTGAAAAGACAGGTGTCCTCCCAAGAAGAATACTGATGTTCTTTTTTAAGCGAAAATGCTATTTTATTGTCAGGGCGATATGCAGGGTAAGCTACCAGATACTCGTAAAAACAAAAAAATTATAATTCTTTAATGATGTTAAAGGAAAAAGGTCTTGAAGTTCGAATAGAATTCAAGGCCTTTTACATTAAATAATCTAGAGTTTGGAATAGAATACAATACATCGGGGTTTGTGTTGATTTGTATTCTATAAACAATATATCATGAGAAGAGATATTTGAAAATAGGTTCTACAGACATAAAATGGTAAAATAATTGTGTTTTGAGTACAATATATGTTAGAATATATTTTGGGAGCATGAAGGAGGGAGAAGTATTGGCAGTTGAACTGGAGATGCTGTATAGAGAAATTAAACCAAATTATGATGTAAGGCTGTGTACGGCCAGCTGCTTTCAAAAGACAATCAGCTGGCTGCATATGGTAGAGGATGTGGAATTTGTGCCGCTTCTTCACGGGGACGAACTGGTTTTTAGTTCCGGATTAAAGTATACAAGTGAGGAATGGCTGAGAAAGCTTGTTGATATACTGAATGATGCTCATGCAGGCGGGTTGATTGTAAGTCTTCGGGAGGGAAAGACATTTTCCAGAGAAATATTGGATTATTGTAATGCCATAAAGTTTCCGTTGTTTTCCTCTTCCTGGGATACGCCCTATGTAGATATTATGCATATATTTTCAGTAATTCTTCTGCAGAATGAGCAGAGGGAGATTAATCTGACAGCTGCGCTAAAAAATGCCATATATTATCCTCAGAGCGAAGAGCTGTATCAGAGTCATTTTGAGAGTCACGGATTTTTCCGGGATATGAAATACAGGGTTATTATTTTGAGCTGTCATACATATGATACGGAAAATGGGAATGAAAGGATGGAACAGATTGAGAAAGCGCTGCGCTTTGCCATGAAAAACGGAATTATGTATGAAGAAAAGGGGCGTCTTACTATTCTGGTGGCAGGATATCGAACAAAGGATGTGTATAGAGAATTTCAGCAATTGTGCAGGCAGGATTCGAATATTTATGTGGGAATTGGTACGGTTGTAAATCGTATGAGGGATATATATATTTCCTATGAAAAAGCATATATGGCGTACCAGCTTACAAAAACAGCGATTCCCAAGAACCTGCTGGACTATGAAGGACTGGGGGTTTATAAGATTCTGGCAGATGTGAAGGAACCGGAGATATATCCGGCATTTGTGCAGGAAACGCTTGGAGAGCTTTTAAAATATGACCGGGAGAACGGTACAGAGTATATTAAGATATTAGAGGCATATTTTGAGAATGAATGCAATATAATTAATACAGCGGCGGCCTTATACTGTCATAAGAATACACTTGCCTATAAGCTGAATAAAATTAAAGATATCTTGAGGTATGATATACTTAGTAATGAGAACCGGACGAAGATTATGCTTTCATTTTATATTAGAAAGATTGAGGGCGAAACAAAAGATTAGAGCCGGTGATGTAGGGAAGTGAGACCAAAAGGGAAAAAGATATTCTGATGAAAAAATGAGAAAAAATTACAGATTTTATAGTTGACGAATATAAAGGTATTTGCTATACTATATGAGTGCCCACATTTTACGGGCATTTATATACGGTACGGCGCAGTAGCCAAGTGGTAAGGCATGGGTCTGCAACACCCTGATTCACCGGTTCAAATCCGGTCTGCGCCTTTTAGAAAAGCCTGGGAATTAATGTTTCCGAGGCTTTTTTGGATATTTGAAGCGTAATGGCAGGAACATTGTTGCAGTGAGGCGCCGGCGGTAATTAAAAAAATATAGAACATCAGCTGGAGCAGGTACAGTAGGGAAAATGAGCAATGAAACAAGCAAAGTATACAGATGAGAAATGAGGAAAGAAATATGGAGATGAAGCGGTGTCCATGGTGCTTATGTAATGAAAAGATGATAAAGTATCATGATGAGGAATGGGGAGTTCCGCTGCATGATGACCAAAAACAATTTGAGTTTTTGATGATGGAGGTTATGCAGTGCGGACTGAATTGGAATATGATGATTCAGAAAAGAGAGATATTTCGGAAATGCTTTGATGAATTTGATTATCGAAAAGTGGCGCTTTATACAGACGAGGATATCTGGCGGATATCAGATACGGAAGGAATGATTAGGTCTGAGAGAAAGATTCGTGCAGTCGTTCATAATGCGGAGTGTTTCCTGAAGATACAGGAGGAGTTTGGTACGTTTAGTGATTACTTGTGGAAATTTACGAAAGGAAAAACGATTCTATATATGGGGCATCAACGAGGGGAGCTTCCGGCTAAGAATGGACTTTCAGACAGAGTCAGTGCTGATCTGAAAAAAAGAGGCTTCAAGTATCTTGGCTCAGTGACTGTATATTCTCATCTACAGGCATGTGGAATGATCAATGACCATGCGGAAGATTGTTTTCGTTATCAGGAGGTTATGGAGAACTGCAGGATAGTTCGTAAGCGGAGAGATAACGAGGGATAAGATTATTACAGAAGGTAATGTAACCATTGACTATACAACAGAAATGGAATACAATATTTTTGAGAAAGGCAGGTGTATGGTATATGCAGATTTCAAGCAGATTTACATTAGCTGTTCATATTTTTGCCTGTATAGATACCTTTAAGGACGAATATAAGGTGACAAGCGATTTTCTGGCTGGCAGCACGAATGTGAATCCGGTGGTTATTCGTAAGCTGCTGGGACAGCTGAAAGCAGCAGGGCTTGTGGAGGTTGCGCGGGGGACCGGCGGCGCGTCTGCAGCGAAACCGTTGAATGAGATTACACTTCTTGATGTTTATTATGCTGTCGAGTGTGTTGAAAACGGGGAGCTGTTTCATTTCCACGAAAATCCGAATACTTCTTGTCCGGTAGGAAGGAACATTCATAGGGCTTTAGATGACAGACTATTTCGTGTTCAGAATGCGATGGAGAGGGAGTTAGCTTCGATTACTCTGGAGGATGTAAAACAGGATATACAAAATGCAATAGTATAAATATAAGATACAGGACTTATTGTTGAGGCTTTTCGGGTTTTTTCCGAAGGCTTCTATTTATTTTATAAAATTCAGTTGTAATTATTGACATTACAACGAATGGATGTTAATATCATGTTGTAACTAAGAAAGATACAACAATTAAACGTAATGGATGGAGGTAAAAATTATGATGAAAATTGCAGTCGTATGTGCAAATGGAAAAGCAGGCCGGCTTATTACAAAGGAAGCGGTGGAGAGAGGAATGGATGTTACAGCTGTTGTAAGAGGAAAGAACAAATCTGAAGCGGCTAAGACCGTCAGTAAGGATGTGCTGGAACTTACAGCCGATGATTTGAAAGGGTATGATGCAGTTGTGGATGCTTTTGGGGCATGGACAGAAGATACTCTTTCACTTCATAGTACGACGCTGAAAGTATTGTGTGACGCACTTTCTGGTACAAATACAAGGCTTTTAGTGGTCGGCGGTGCGGGAAGCCTGTATGTGAATTCAGAGCATACATTGCAGGTAGCAGATGGTCCTGATTTTCCAGAGGCATTTAAGCCTTTGGCAGAGGCTATGGCAAAAGCACTGGAAGAGCTTAGGGAAAGAAACGATGTGAAGTGGACTTATATCAGCCCGGCCGGGGATTTTCAGCCCGATGGAGAACGGAAAGGTGCATATATTCTGGGCGGTGAGGAATTAGTTTTGAATGATAAAGGAGAAAGTATAATCAGCTATGCAGATTATGCAGCTGCATTGGTAGATGAGATGGCAGAAGGCAGTCATATTCAGGAAAGAATCAGTGTGGTCCGCAGATAGAGTAGTAGTGTGATATATAGGTAAAGGAGGGAACAGTGGTGGTTTACAGTGATGCAGTCAGTGAATTAAGGAAAGCCATTGAAGAATGCGATGCTGTTGTATTTGGTGCAGGTGCAGGGCTTTCGGAAGCAGCCGGTTTTACTTATGAAGGAGAACGCTTTGATAGATATTTTCACGATTTTGCTGAAAAATATCATTTTACGGATATGTATTCCGGCGGTTTTTACCCATATCAGACTCTGGAGGAGTATTGGGCCTACTGGAGCCGGTATATCTATATTAATCGGTATATGGATGCGCCAAAGCCGATGTATGAAAGACTGTATGAGCTGCTTAAGGATAAGGATTATTTCGTACTGACAACGAATGTAGACCACCGTTTTCAGAAGGCCGGATTTGATAAGCGCAGGTTATTTTATACACAGGGAGATTATGGACTGTTTCAGTGTAGTGTACCGTGCAGCGGGAATACCTTTGATAATGAGTCTGTTATCCGGGAGATGGTTGAAGCGCAGGGGTATGTTATCGGTTCGGATGGTATACTGTATTTACCAGAAGGTTCAGCTCCTAAGATGACGATTCCTCCAGAGCTTGTTCCGCATTGTCCGATATGCGGGAGCCATGTGAGTATGAACCTTCGTGCGGACCATACTTTTGCAGAAGATGAAGGATGGCACCGCGCTTCCAGGCGTTATAAAGAGTACCTTTGCAGCCATCGGAAGAAAAGGGTACTGTTTTGGGAGGCAGGAGTCGGTTTTAATACACCGGGAATAATAAAGTATAGTTTTTGGCGCATGACACGTGAGTGGAAAGAAGCTTTGTATGTCTGCATTAATTACGGTGAAGCATATGTGCCTGATGAGATCAAAGAGAAATCTATAAGTATCAACGGAGATATTGGGACAACTTTATGTCAGCTTTAAGTAAATAGAAGATACGGAATTTGTTCAACACTTCTGTAATTACTGACTTCAGGATGAAAAGAGTGGATGAATAGAAATATATATTTTATAATGTGAGAAGAAGTAGAATAAGTAAAAACATATTTTTGGAAAAACAGGAGGATATAAAATCATGAACGAAAACCGTATAAAAAGAAATCGGCTGCTTTCAGAGCAGATTATAAAAGGGCTGAAGTCCCGTAATATGGAGGGCTATTATGCTGAGACAAAAGAAGAGGCGTTAAATAAGGCTTTAGAGCTTCTTCCAAAGGGCTGTACCGTAGCCTGGGGAGGCTCCATGTCAATTCAGGAAATTGGATTAAAGGATGCAGTCTGTCAGGGAGATTATGTAGAATATAACCGCGAAGCGGCCAAAACCGCAGAGGAAAAGCGGGCGGCAGCCCTGGCAGCTTATGACTGCGATTACTTTCTTACCAGTACGAACGCGATTACCGAGGCTGGAGTTATGGTTAATGTAGATGGCGTTGCAAACCGCGTGTCCGCGATCGCGTTCGGTCCGAAGAATGTACTCATGATTGTAGGGATGAATAAAGTAGTAAAAAAAGTTGAGGATGCAGTTTCACGTTCCAGAAATGAGGCGGCGCCTATTAATGCCCAGAGATTCGGCTTAGATACGCCGTGTACTAAGACAGGAGCATGCTTTGACTGTAAGAGTCCGGATACCATCTGCTGCCAGATACTGATAACAAGATTTTCTAAGATTGCAGGAAGAATAAAAGTGATACTTGTTGGAGAAGAGCTAGGGTTTTAATGAATTGGGGACGGGGTAAAACGAGTTTTACCCCGTCCCCAATTCAACAGCATAGAAACATTCTATATAAATATGTAGAAAATCAATTGGTATTCACAAAATTCTCTCGTTATACTGGAAGTAACGTATATCATAAGAGGAGGTAATATAGAATGTCTATCACAGCGGAAACCGCAAAGGCACATGCAAATGATCCTGCTGTATTATGCTGCAGAGCAGAGGCAGGAATTACAATTGAGCCAGCCAATCTGGAGGATCCGGCAATTTTTGACGAACTAGTTGATTCCGGGCTTTTGAACCTGGATGGCTGTCTGAAAATCAGTCAGGTACTTGGAGCAAAATTAACGAAGACAAGTGATTCTCTCAGTCCGCTTACTGCAGATAATGTAGATGGCATTGTGGAAGCAGAAGAAGAACCGTCACAGGAGAAGACGCCAGAACCGCCGAAGCCAGCAGTTGACGGAAATGTAGAGGGGATGCTCGCTACTGTGAGAAGTGGAAAAGTAGTAATTTCGATCAAGGAAGGAAAGGATATCTATCTGGAGCTTCCGATTTAAGGATGATGGGGACAGGGCATTTTTAAATTGGGGACGGGGTAAAACGAGTTTTACCCCGTCCCCAATTCGCATCCTTGTCAAGCGATAGTGCAGCGTGTTAAAATGTATAACAAACATAAAAAATAAAGAGGGTAGCTGCATATGGAGTATATATTCTTGATTTTAGGATTTATATTATTGATAAAGGGTGCGGATTATTTCGTGGACGGCAGCTCAAGCGTGGCCAGAATTTTAAAAGTGCCGTCGATTATTATCGGGCTTACAGTGGTAGCATTCGGTACAAGCATGCCGGAGCTGTCAGTCAGTGTTACGGCAGCGCTTCAGGGAAATAATGATCTGGCTGTCAGCAATGTTCTGGGTTCAAATATTTTTAATCTGCTTGTAGTCTTGGGCTGCTGTGCGTTAGTAAATCCAGTCCAGGCGAAGTGGTCGGTGTTAAAAAAGGAGTTTCCATTTTCTATTTTTATTGCGGTGATTCTTCTGTTTCTTGTTTCGGATTTTTCTATTACAAAGGTACTAGATGGAACCAAAACTTTTCTGCTGGGGCGTTTAGGGGGTATTCTGCTGCTGCTTTTATTTCTTTTATTTTTGTATGCGACGGTAAAGACAGCTCTTTCGGCCCGAAATGAAAGAAAAGAAAGTGACAAGGAGGAATACAAGGCAATACCGCCGATAAGGAGTGCAGTATATATTGCGGCAGGATTAGCAGGAATTGTTCTGGGCGGGGACTTGGTTGTGGAAAATGCAAGTGTGATAGCGGAAAGATTTGGACTAAGCCAGACATTTATCGGACTTACGATTGTGGCACTTGGAACCTCGCTTCCGGAGCTGGTTACTTCTATGGTAGCAGCCGGAAAAGGGGAAAATGATTTAGCGGTGGGAAATGTTGTTGGTTCGAACATTTTTAATATTCTGCTGATTCTGGGATTGTCATCAGTGATTACACCGATTACACTGGAGGTAACAGCAGTATATGATACGTTGATTTTAATTGCTGCGAGTGGGATTGTGTATGCGGCTGCAATCAGTAAGAGGGAGATCCGGCGCTCAGAGGGAATGTTTTTCCTGCTGGCTTATCTTGTGTTTTTTATGTATATTTTGGTGAGATAGAGAAGAAAAGAGGCGGACTATGATTACAAGTACGGCAAACGCGAAGGTAAAGCGTCTTGTGAGTCTTAAGAAGAAAAAAAGATTGAGAGACGAAGAAAATCTGTTTATTACAGAGGGAATTCGTATGTTTCGAGAGGTTCCGGCAGACAGAGTCAGAGAAATATATTTGTCAGAGTCATTTTATCATAAGGAAAAAAAGATTCTGGGACAGGTGCTGGGAAAGCATCGGGTTCAGATAGAGATATTATCTGATCAGGTATTTGCCTGTGCTTCTGATACTGTGACGCCGCAGGGAGTGCTTTGTCTTGTGAAAAGAAAGGAATACCGGAAACGGGAAATAATCGAGGGAGACTGCCCGTTTCTTCTGGTGTTGGATAATATACAGGATCCAGGGAATCTGGGGACCATTGTACGGACTGCAGAAGGCGCAGGAGTGACGGGAATCCTTCTCAGTCAGGATTGTGTAGATATGTACAATCCTAAGACGATACGTTCTACGATGGGGTCAGTGTACCGTCTGCCTTTTTATTATTCAAGAAATATTGTGGAGGATTTGGAGGAGCTGAAAAAAACAGGTATATGCACATACGCAGCGCATTTAGAAGGAAAAAAGGCTTATGATGAGGAAAATTACTGCGGACCATGTGCATTTCTTATTGGAAATGAGGGAAACGGGCTGCGTGCTGAGATTATGGAGAGGGCGCAGGAATATATTCGAATTCCGATGAAGGGCGGGGTGGAGTCTTTGAATGCAGCGATA
Source organism: uncultured Lachnospiraceae bacterium (assembly GCA_946558465.1). Classification (GTDB taxonomy): domain Bacteria; phylum Bacillota; class Clostridia; order Lachnospirales; family Lachnospiraceae; genus CAPEBR01. Next base: position 351,810 of record CAMNTM010000001.1, on the reverse strand, counting down.
GCAGCATCGGTACTGATGTTCGAGGCGGCCAGGCAAAGAAGGCACTAAATATTGATTTTAGACATAAAGTATAGTAGTATGAAATAATAGAAATACTAATCATAGAGAAAAGAGGTCAGAATATGCAGACAATCTATTGGCTGGTTTTATTTGTAGTATTGCTGGTGATTGAAATCTTTACTATGGGTTTAACGACAATCTGGTTTGCAGGAGGTGCAATTATTGCATTTGCTGCAGGAATGCTGGGTTTTGGGCTTACGGTCCAGGTGGGTGCATTTATAGTCGTGTCTGTGCTGCTTTTAGTGCTTACCCGGCCGGTGGCAGTCAGATATTTTAATCAGGAGCGTCAGAAAACCAACGCAGAAAGCTTGATTGGACAGCAGGCTCTGGTAACAGATGCTATAAATACACTGCAGGCAGTCGGAAAGGTAGAAATCCGGGGACAGGAATGGTCGGCAAAAACAGATGAGCCGGATGGAGTGATTGAAGAAAATTCGGTTGTTGTAGTGGAAGGAATTCAGGGAGTTAAATTAATTGTGAGAGAGAAGGAGGAGAAGACATGCTGACATTTTTAGAAAACATTTGGTGGATTATTTTACTGGTAGTTGCGATTCTGATTGTTATATCCTGTATCAGGATTGTAAGGCAGGCTCAGGCGGTTGTAATAGAAAGGCTGGGAGCGTATCAGGCAACCTGGGGGACAGGAATTCATTTTAAATTCCCGATTGTTGACCGGGTTGCGAGAAAGGTTGATTTGAAGGAGCAGGTTGTGGATTTTGCACCGCAGCCGGTAATTACAAAAGATAATGTTACGATGAGAATCGACACAGTTGTATTTTATCAGATTACAGATCCGAAGATGTTCTGCTATGGGGTTGCAAATCCGATTATGGCAATTGAGAACCTGACTGCGACAACGCTTCGAAATATTATCGGAGATCTGGAGCTTGACCAGACTCTTACCTCAAGAGAAACTATTAATACAAAAATGCGTGCTTCTCTTGATGTGGCAACAGATCCCTGGGGAATTAAGGTAAACCGTGTGGAGTTAAAGAACATTATCCCGCCGGCAGCGATTCAAGATGCGATGGAGAAGCAGATGAAGGCAGAGCGTGAGAGGCGTGAGGCTATTCTTCGAGCGGAAGGAGAAAAGAAGTCAACGATTCTTGTGGCAGAAGGACATAAGGAATCTGCGATTCTTGATGCAGAGGCGGAAAAGCAGGCGGCAATTCTTCGTGCGGAGGCTCAGAAGGAGGCGATGATTCGCCAGGCAGAAGGTGAAGCAGAGGCTATTCTGAAGGTACAGCAGGCAAATGCAGACGGTATCCGTTTCTTGAAAGAAGCGGGAGCAGATGAGGCGGTTCTTACAATGAAGAGTCTGGAGGCCTTCGAAAAGGCAGCAGATGGAAAGGCAACAAAGATTATTATTCCTTCTGAGATTCAAGGAATTGCAGGCCTTGTAAAGAGTCTTGCAGAGGTTGGGAAGCAGGAAAAATAAGATTTCTGCAGCCGGATTGCAGTGCAGGCGGCAATGTAAGCGGCAGCAGCATAAATAGCAGCAGCTAAGCCGTGATATGTGTATGGAAGAGTGATGATTGTATGGAACCCGTGATTGACTTATCAAGAGAGTATGGCTTGGTATTTGACGGCGGCGGTGCCAGGGGCGCGTATCAGATTGGCGCGTGGAAAGCCCTCAAAGAAGCTGGAGTCAGGATAAATGCAGTAGCAGGGACATCTGTGGGCGCATTGAACGGCGCCCTTGTCTGTATGGGGGATGTGGAGACTGCGGAGAATATCTGGAGCAAGATGACATTTTCCACTGTGATGGATGTAGATGATGCGTGGATGGAGAGGTTGTTTAACCGTGAGACGACGATTCACGAGTTTTTAAATGAGGGCTGGAAAAAGCTGAAGGATGGCGGAATTGACATCACGCCTCTGAGAGAGTTGATTCATAGAACAATTGATGAAAAAAAGATCCGCTCCAGCGGTATTGATTTTTTTCTTCTGACATTTTCGGTATCGGATTTACGGGAGCTGGATTTAGGTGTCGAGGATATTCCAGAGGGTCTTTTGGAGGATTTTCTTCTGGCAAGTGCTTATCTGATCGGATTTAAAAATGAAAGACTGCATGGTAAAAAATATATTGACGGCGGAGTGGTGAATAACGTGCCGCTTGGATCACTGGTGAAACGCGGCTATGAGAATATTATTGAGGTCAGAATCTACGGGCCGGGCCGGGAGCCGCGGGTAAAACTGCCTGAAAACAGTGTGAAATATGAAATATTGCCGCGAGTGAAGCTGGGAAGTATTATTGAGTTTTCAGAAAAAAGAAGCAGGCAGAATCTGACAATAGGGTACTACGATGCTAAACGTATGCTTTATGGATTAGAAGGATTCATTTATTACCTGGAGCAGACCCATAATGAGGAATACTATGATGCTCTGCTTAAGGATATAAGAGAGCTCGAACGGGCTGAGATTGGGCTGAGGCTTAAGTTACCTTTAGGCTGCAGCGGAAAAGAGCTTTTTATGGGAATGCTTGAAGCGGCGGCGAAATTATTTCACATTTCCAAATATCAGATATACACAGTCGATGAATTGTATGATATGGTATATGAGAAATACAGAAATCTAGACGGCAGAGTGAATTTACCCAGGTTTGTTCATGTACTGTCAGGATTAAGAGAGGAACAGAAAATGAACTTAAAAGGAAGAAACTTTATTACATTGAAGGATTTTACTCAGGAGGAGATTCTTTATCTGCTTGACTTGTCGGCGGAGCTTAAGGATAAGAAAAAACAGGGGATTACCGGAGACAGCCTGAAGGGAAAGAATATTGCACTTTTGTTCGAGAAGCCTTCAACCAGGACAAGATGTGCGTTTACAGTGGCAGCAGCAGATGAAGGAGGAAATCCCACCTATCTTTCCGGGAATGAGATTCAGCTTGGGCATAAGGAAAGTATAGAGGATACTGCGAGAGTGCTGGGCAGAATGTTTGATGGAATTGAATTCCGGGGGTTCAGACAGGAGCATGTGGAAGCACTGGCAAAATACAGCGGGGTTCCTGTATGGAATGGTCTTACGGATGAGTACCATCCAACACAGATACTGGCAGATCTTCTGACGATGCGGGAGCATTTTGGATATTTAAAAGGTCTCCGATTCGTATATCTTGGAGACGGACGCAATAATATGGCAAACAGCCTGATGATCGGATGCACAAAGGTAGGTGTTGATTTTGTTATCATTGCACCTAAGTCCTTGTGGCCGGCAGAGGATTTAACAGACCTGTGCAGAACCTATGCAGAAGAGTCCGGAGCGTCGATTACAGTAACCGATGATATAAGTGCAGTTAAGGAAGCAGACGTGCTGTATACAGATGTATGGGCTTCGATGGGTGAGGAAGAAAAGGCAGCAGAGCGGATAAAGCTGTTGACCCCATATCAGGTTAATGCAGAGCTTATGGAAAAGACAGAAAAAGAGAGTACAATTTTCATGCATTGCCTGCCGGCAGTAAAAGGAAAAGAAGTGACCGAAGAAGTATTTGAAAGCGATAAAAGCGTCGTATTCGACGAAGCAGAAAACCGGCTGCATACGATAAAAGCAGTTATGGTAGCTACTCTGGGGTAGTTGGGGACGGGGTAAAATGAGAAATGCCCCGTCCCCAGGTTAAAAAGGGACAGGGCAAAACTTAATTGGGGACGGAGCATTTCTCATTTTACCCCGTCCCCAGTTAGACAGGCGGAGTTTATATGAAAACAAAAATCTTACGTGCGTTGAGAGAAAGTAGTGAATACATATCCGGGCAGCATCTATGTGATCAATTTCAAGTGTCACGTACTGCTGTGTGGAAGGCAATTGAACAGTTGAAAAGGGAGGGTTACCATATAGAGGCGGTACGCAGCAAAGGCTACCGCCTTATTGAAAGCCCGGATATTATATCCCGTGCGGAGATTAAAAGTATGATGGAAACGCGCTGGGCAGGACAAGAGGTTTGTTATTATGATAAGACGGATTCCACGAATATTCAGGCGAAGCTGGGAGGGGAAAATGGTGCTGCTCACGGGACTTTGTTTGTAGCGGACAGGCAGGAGGCCGGCCGGGGCCGGCGCGGCCGTTCTTGGGAATCTCCGCGAGGAGTCTGTATTTATATGACTATTTTATTAAGACCGGATATTGAGCCGTCAAAAGCACCAATGCTTACCCTCGTCATGGCGCTCAGTGTGGCTGAAGGAATCAGGGAGCAGACAGGACTTGCAGCAGAAATAAAGTGGCCGAATGACATTATATTAAATAAGAAAAAAGTTTGTGGAATACTCACGGAGATGAGTACAGAGATAGAATATATTAATTATGTGGTAACCGGAGTGGGAATCAATACAAATCAGGAGCGGTTTTCTGAAGAAATCAAAGAGAGAGCAACCTCTCTCTTTATAGAAGGTGGAAGCTGTGTCAGCCGTTCCAGGCTGATTGCGTCTGTGATGAAGCGATATGAAGAGAATTACGGGACATTTATGAGAACAAAAGACTTGTCGGGTTTATATGAAAGATACAACAGCCTGCTCGTAAATTTGAATCGAGATGTGCGGATATTAGAGACTCAAGGTGAGTATGAGGCATATGCGCGGGGAATTAATAAAAAAGGAGAGTTGATTGTGACGACTGCTGACGGTAAGGAAAAACATATTTTTGCAGGAGAAGTGTCCGTACGGGGAATTTACGGATACGTATAGAAAAAGGGACAGGGCAAAACTTAATCTGGGACGGGGTATTTCTAGAAATACCCCGTCCCCAACATAGGAGGAAGTATGTACGAGGAAAAGATTATTCTCTGCGGAGCGAATTCGTATGAGGAAAGATATTATCTCAACCCGGATTTTGACCAGCTGCCGGACCGTGTAAAGGATGAGCTGAAAATCATGTGTGTCTTGTATGTGCATGATGTAGGAGGAATTCTTACTTTAGTCTACGAAGAGAACGGAGAGCTGTGTTTTGAGGTAACCTCTAAGGAGGGGGATCCGATGTTTGATGATATTGGGAGCCAGCTTAAGATTAAGCAGCTTCAGAGAGAGAAGCAGGAGCTTCTGCAGGCGCTTCAGCTGTATTATAAGGTGTTTTTTCTAGGAGAGGAGGCAGAGTAATATGTTATTGGTAATTGATGTGGGAAATACGAACATTACACTTGGTGTATTCCGCGGAGAGGAGCTTCTCGGCACATTCCGTATGACAACGAAGCTTCCTCGCACTTCTGACGAGTACGGAATTACGCTGAAGGAGCTTGTAGAACGGCAGGGGATATTAAGTACGGATATTGATTCTGCTATTGTAGCCTCTGTAGTACCGGATGTTATGCACTCTCTCGGCAGTGCAATGATAAAATATTTTGGAATTCGGCCGATGGTAGTATCTGCGGGAATCAAGACAGGAATCCGTATTATGACAGAAAATCCCAAGCAGGTAGGAGCAGATCGGATTGTTGATGCAGTTGCCGCATACACGATCCACGGCGGTCCGGTTATTGTGATTGATTTTGGGACGGCGACTACGTATGATATTGTGGGACCGGAGGGTACGTTTGAAGCGGCTGTGATTGCTCCGGGAATCCGTACCTCTGCTCAGGCAATGTGGAGTCAGGCAGCGATGCTTCCGGCGGTGGAGCTGCGTAAGCCGGATTCTATACTTGCGAAGGAGACTATTTCCTGTATGCAGGCAGGTATCGTGTTCGGACAGATTGGCCAGACAGAATATATTGTGGAGAAAATCCGACAGGAATCGGGCTACACACATGCAAAGGTTGTGGCCAGCGGAGGCCTGGGGAAGATCATCGCAAGTGAGACAGAAATTATAGATGTCTATGACCCGCAGCTTACCCTGAAGGGGCTGCGTATTATATATGAAAAGAATCGAAAGCGTTAGAATATACAATGAATATAGGAAATATAAAACTGGAAAATCCGTTCATATTGGCGCCGATGGCAGGAGTTACTGACTTACCTTTCCGTCTGCTTTGTAAGGAACAGGGGGCAGGGCTTTTGTGTATGGAGATGATTAGTGCAAAGGCGCTCCAATATAAAAACAAAAATACAAAAGCCTTATTAGCCATTCATCCTGACGAATATCCCGTCTCGCTGCAGCTTTTTGGTTCGGATCCGGATATTGTCAGTGAACAGGCAAGGGCCATTGAGGAGCTTCCCTTTCAGATTCTGGATATCAATATGGGCTGTCCGGTGCCGAAGGTGGTGAAAAACGGTGAGGGTTCTGCTCTTATGAAAAATCCCGGTCTGGTATACGATATTGTAAATAAAACCGTGAAAGCCATCTCTAAGCCTGTCACGGTAAAAATCCGCAAAGGATTTGATGACAGCCATATAAATGCGGCAGAGATTGCCAGGGTAATTGAAGAAGCAGGAGGTTCGGCAGTTACAGTACATGGAAGGACCAGAGAACAGTATTATTCGGGAAAAGCAGACTGGGATATTATCCGCCGGGTGAAGGAGGCAGTGTCTATACCTGTAATCGGAAATGGAGATGTAAATTCCGGAGAAAAAGCGGTGGAAATGATGAGAATAACCGGATGCGACGGAGTAATGGTCGGGAGAAGCGCCCAGGGGAATCCCTGGATTTTTTCTGAGCTTGTGGAATTTTCAAGAACCGGGAGAGTCCCGCCTAGGCCGGATATATCTGAACTTCGAAGTATGATGCTGAGACATGCAAAGCTACAACTAGAGTTTAAGGGTGATTATATAGGAATCCGGGAAATGCGCAAGCATGTAGCCTGGTATACAAAAGGGCTGAAAGGAGCTGCAAGACTCCGGGCAGAGATGAATCAGATAGAAGCTTATGAAGAATTAGAAGAGCTGTTAAAAAGACTATAATAAAAGAGGACGATGCTGCATATACTTTATCAATGTGCGGGACGGAACATGAAACTGCCGCAAAGATGTTGACAATGACAAGCAGTTTTTGTATAATAATGGAACTGTGAAAGTATCGTTATTCAAGAAAGGGAGCAAGAAGTACTATGGAAGCAAAGAAAAGGTTACTTACGTATGCTGGTTTGAAAGCACTTGAGGAGGAACTTGAACATCTGAAGGTGGTAAAGCGTAAGGAAGTAGCAGGAAAAATCAAAGAAGCAAGAGAGCAGGGAGACTTGTCAGAAAATGCAGAGTACGATGCTGCAAAGGACGAGCAGCGTGACATCGAGGCACGTATTGAAGAACTGGAGGGAATACTTAAAAACGCTGAGGTTGTCGTTGAAGATGAAGTTGACTATGATAAGATAAATGTAGGCTGTACAGTGAAAGTGTTTGATATTACATTTGACGAGGAGATGGAATTCAAGGTTGTGGGATCAACGGAAGCAAACAGTCTGGAAGGAAAGATTTCCAACGAATCGCCGGTAGGCCAGGCACTGATTGGCAAAAGAATTGATGATATTGTAGATGTGGAGACACAGGCCGGCATGATGCAGTATAAAGTACTGGACATCAGCCGTTCCATGTAAAAAAGACAGCGGAAAGTAATAATTTAAGACGCATAAAAGATAGCGGAACCCTTCACTTATGGAGGGTTCCGCTAACCTAATACGGAAGGAGAGAGAGCCAGTGGGCGAACAGCAGAAGCAGCAGAAAAATGCACAGGACCAGGATCTTAATCAGCTGAGGAAGATTCGCAGAGAGAAACTTATTGATTTACAAGAAAATGGAAAAAATCCTTTTGAAATTACAAAGTATAATGTAACCTGCCATGTAGCGGAGGTAAAGGATAATTATGAAGAGCTGGAGGGAAAACAGGTTTCCATGGCCGGCCGTATCATGCAGAAGCGCGTGATGGGAAAAGCTTCTTTCTGCAATATTCTTGACCAGAGCGGAAATATCCAGTGCTATGTTGCCAGAGATAGTATTGGTGAGGAGGCTTATAAGGATTTCAAAAAAATGGATATCGGTGATATCGCAGGGCTTGAGGGTGAGGTGTTTAAAACCAAAACCGGAGAGATTTCCATTCATGTATCTGTTATAAAGCTGCTGTCTAAGAGCCTGCAGATCCTTCCGGAGAAATTTCATGGATTGACGAACACGGATATGCGCTACCGTCAGAGATATGTAGATTTGATTATGAATCCTGAGGCCAGAGATACTTTTATCAAGCGTTCTAAAATCCTGAGTTCTGTCAGGCGTTATCTTGACGGGGAGGGATTCCTTGAGGTGGAGACTCCCATGCTGGTGAGCAATGCGGGCGGAGCTGCGGCAAGACCGTTTGAGACACATTTTAATGCGTTGAGTGAGGATTTCAAGCTTCGTATTTCGCTGGAGCTATATTTAAAGCGTTTGATTGTAGGCGGTCTGGAAAGAGTATATGAGATTGGAAGAGTATTCCGGAATGAGGGTCTGGATACAAGACATAATCCAGAGTTTACGCTGATGGAGCTGTATCAGGCATATACAGATTATAACGGAATGATGGACCTGACGGAAAATCTTTACCGTCATGTGGCCCAGGAGGTTTTGGGAACTACGACTATCATTTATGACGGTGTAGAAATGGATCTTGGGAAACCGTTTGAGAGAATTACGATGATAGATGCCGTGAAAAAATATGCCGGTATTGACTGGAATGAGGTTACATCGACGGAGGACGCAAAGAAGCTTGCAGATGAACATCACATTGCATATGAGGACAGACATAAAAAAGGAGATATCTTAAGCCTGTTCTTTGAGGAATATGCGGAAAAGCATCTGATTCAGCCGACATTTGTTATGGATCATCCGATTGAAATTTCTCCGCTTACGAAGAAAAAGCCGGATAATCCGGAATATGTAGAAAGATTTGAATTTTTCATGAATGGCTGGGAGATGGCAAATGCTTATTCTGAGCTTAATGATCCGATTGACCAAAGAGAGCGGTTTAAAGCGCAGGAGGAGCTGCTGGCACAGGGAGATGAAGAGGCCAATACAACAGATGAGGATTTCTTGAATGCGCTGGAGATTGGTATGCCTCCGACAGGAGGTATCGGATTCGGAATTGACAGAATGTGTATGCTGCTTACGGATTCTGCGGCGATAAGAGATGTGCTGCTGTTCCCGACGATGAAAACCCTACCGAGTGAAAAATAAGAAAATAACGGGGTTTTGACAGCTTTTGCCGGGTTTCGTTAATCTAAATTTACCCCGAAAAATGGGGTTTACGACAAATTTACGACAAATGACTTCGAGGGCAAAGGCGGATTTTTACGACAAATCGCTGTCGTAAACACCGTGAATCGAAAATCGTTAATCCAGTGGCTTCATTGTAGTGGCTACATCGTAAAAATGGCAAAAAAGCCTTGTAGAATGGGCAGTTATAGCCGTTTACGACAGAAAAATCAGAGATATTTACGACAACGAAAACAGAGCTTCAATCTTATGGTTGAGGCTCTATTTTTTTGCCTATAAACCGTATCCTTTTCTTTTTGCCCTTTTTGTATAATAAGGGTATCAGGGGGTGCAGCAGATGAAGCAAAAGGATTTTCATATATATTTAACCGAGTAGGAACGCACTCAGGTAATCAGTTCTTTAATTGAACTAAAAAACAGCCTTATAGCACAAGGCAGATACACGGACGCAATAGACGATGTACTTATTAAAATCACGAAAGTTCGCAGGAAGCACATTACTGTGAGTTATATTTGAATAGGACAGGTTAAGCCGCTTGTTTCTCGTTTGAGAAGCAAGCGGCTTTTTTGCGTTTAAGAGTAAAAATCAGAAATCAAAAAAATTTTTTCAAGTTTTTTCTGAAAACAGGGTGTCATTTCGGTTTCCAATTCCAAATAGGTGAAGGGGTTAAAAAACCACTCCTAAACGGAGTGCCTCCCTTCGCTGCTTTTTGACAACTGAATATACAGGCACTAAGGACTTTATTTCTGATGATAGCCCGAAGGAGGGTACGCCATAACCTCTCTTTTATGAGAGCAAGCGAGAATCCCCGTCCTGAAACCCGGACTGCTACCGGGGGTGGCAATGACAGTCAGAATGATAATGATACTTCCGTAAGCGGCTGGCGGAGAACCCGGCAGAGGTGAAATCCCTATGATACGGTGCAGCTCACCGTAGCCTTAGTGCTTCCCGTACAAAGCAAATTGCTTTCCGCAGGGGGCGTTGAGAACAAATACTGCGGCTTGATACATAGCCGACTTTATAAAAGGTCGGTTATGAATACAGCGAAAGGAGGAAAAGCGCAAGATGTCAAACTGTAAAACCATAGCGATATGCAATCAGAAAGGCGGCGTGGGTAAAACCACTACGGCGGTCAATCTTGGTATCGGTCTTGCTATGCAGGGCAAAAAGGTACTCCTTGTAGACGCTGATCCGCAGGGCGATTTAACCACTTGTCTCGGCTGGCAGGAAACAGACGAGCTTCCCGTCACAATCTCGGATAAGCTGCTCTCCGTTATAACGGATAAGAATGAAAACCCGTATGACGGTATTCTCAGGCACGAGGAAGGCGTGGATTTAGTACCGTCCAACCTTGAATTATCGTCAATGGAAATGAGCCTTGTCACCGCTATGTGCAGAGAAATGGTAATGAAGAATTATCTGAGTGAAATAAAAAATGGATACGACTATGTTCTCATAGACTGTATGCCTTCGCTCGGTATGATTACCTTGAACGCACTCACAGCGGCGGACAGCGTTATTGTACCCGTTCAGGCTCAGTATCTTCCGGCGAAAGGAATGACGCAGCTTCTCACAACTATATCCAATGTGAAGCGGCACTCAAATCCGCAGCTAAATATTGATGGGATTCTCTTAACCCTTGTGGACGGAAGAACAAACCTTGCCAAAAGCACCGTGGACGCATTGCGGGGACAGTTCGGAAGCCATATCCGCATTTACCGGACAACCATTCCCATTGCCGTAAAAGCCGCAGAGGTAAGCTCAAAGGGCAAAAGCATTTATGCCTATGAGCCAAACAGTACGGTGTCTAAGGCTTATGCCGACTTCACAAGGGAGGTGTTAGCCGATGGCAGGCAGAAAGAGCGACTTCGTTCTACCAACGAAAGGACTCGATGACCTGTTTTCCACCCAAGAGGAACGGGACGAGGCGAAGCTGCAAAAAATCAGGGATATTCCGCTGACTGAAATCGACGATTTTCCCGACCACCCTTTTCAGGTGCGGGAAGATGAGGATATGTTTCAGCTTGTGGAGAGTATCAAGGAGCGTGGCGTAATTACGCCCGCAACTGTCAGGCAGAAAGAGGACGGCAGATACGAGCTTGTTTCAGGACACAGGCGAAAAAAGGCTTGCGAGCTTGCCGGATTTGAAACGCTGAGATGTGAAGTTGTCGAGCTGACAAGAGATGACGCCACGATTTTAATGGTGGAGAGCAATTTTCAGCGGTCGCAGATACTTCCCTCAGAGAAGGCTTTTGCCTATAAAATGCGGCTTGAAGCGATGAAACGACAAGCAGGCAGACCGAGTAAGGGAAATTCTTGCGGCTGAAAGTGGTGAGAGTCACGAACAAGTCCGAAAATATATCAGGCTTACAAACCTTGTTCCTGAACTTCTTGAACTTGTGGACGAGGGCAAAATCAAAATGCGTCCTGCGGTAGAGCTGTCGTATCTCGACGAAGATTGCCAGCGTGATGTGGTGGACGAAATCGACTTGAACGACTGCACACCCTCACACGATCAGACAATCCGTATGCGGAAGTTTTTTAACGAGGGAAAGCTGACTACCGAAGCGGTGCAGGCGATTATGAGTGAGGAAAAACCAAATCAGCGTGAAAAGATTGTGCTGCGTGGGGATAAGGTGCGAAGCCTGATTCCGAAAAGTGTTCCGTTAAATCAGACGGAGGAATATATCTGCAAGGCATTGGAGCATTACGGCAGGGTGTTGAAAAATCGTGCCGACCGTGACAGCAGGTAGGCGGAGTATGTTTTTTTGCTTTCCCCTTCCTCACACTCTAACCCCTTGATTACTACCTGACTATCCGAAAGAAAAACTATCTCATAAGTTTAATCTATCTCAAAATAACGGTTACTTGCACCTTTGTCAAAACGGCTGTTATCCGTTAGAATAATGGCAAAAGGACAAAGGAGTGAAGCCCTATGAAATTAAAAATCACAGTTATTTTAGCAATGCTTTTAGTCTTTGGATTAACGGGCTGCAACAATACCACTACAAAGAATAATCCGCCCGAACCGTTTTCTTCTTCGGAGAGTAATGAAATATCCTCCGATACAGATACGCTTCCGGCAACAGAAGAAACAAGTGAGGTTGAGCAAACGCCCGAATCGACACAAAGCACTGAGCCTGCCGAAACGCAGAGTACCGCAGAAGTAAGGGATACGGAAAGCAGCAAGGAAAAAGAGCCGGAGCAGACCGCTGTACAGACTTCTGCTCCACAGGACGAGCCGCCGCAGAAAATAGAAAGCGAAACACCAACAGTTACACCCGAAACAGAAACACCGCCGCCTGCACCGCCCGTTCAGACGGAAACGTCAGAAAGCACACCGCCGCAGGAAACACCGCCTCAGCCAAAATCCATTTACGATTACGAGTTTGATGTTGCTGCTATCCGTGCAGAACTGATAGCGGTCGGTGAAGGAACGGGACTGACGCACAGCGGCGATTTAACGCCGGATACGGCTTCTTGGTCTACGCCTGTTACGGCTTCCCCAGATTTTCAGGGAGCTAACTTGGAAAGACGGTTAAAAGATTATGTGCAGTCTATGCCGGGACTTATCACAGCATACGGCGGCAACCAAATTGAATACTTCACGATCTACGCAGAGCCGCTTGGCGGCGGGAGCTACCGCTTCTACTTCCTGTACTGACCGTGAGCAAACCACTTCCCTCTGTCAAAAAAGACAGGGGGATTTTTTTATACCCAAAAACGAAAGGAAGGAAATGCAATGAAACATTTTTTGAAAAATAAGGGCAAGCGATTGACAGCGGCGGTCTTGTCTGCCGTAATGTGTCTGATGGCTCTGTCTATGTCCGCCTTTGCCTTTACTGCCGAGGAGGGCAAAAGCGTGGAAGCCTATTACGGCTCTTACTATCTCGGATCAGACGGAGAATACTACCGTTCTGCTGATTATAACTTTATCGCTTATGACAGCAATGGAAACACAAGTCTACACGCCCATGACGGCGGAGGGAAAAGAGCCAAGCTGATGATTCGTGACGGAAGCGGCGAAAGACAGCTTATGTGCATTGAATCCGGCGTAGATTACAATGCCGGGGGCAGCTATGAAAGTACAAGCGGAAAGAACAGCTCCTATTTTCAGAATCTCCCGGCTTCTGCTCAGTACGGCATTATGCTGACTTCTCTTTACGGCTGGCAGCCCGGAAGGACAGCGCCGATTGGCGGCACAAACGAGGACGATTTCTCGATTGCCACGCAGACGATTATGTGGGAGTACCAGCAGCAGTTAAGAACCAGTCCTACAACTTTGCAGGCAAACAGCTACGGTATCCCTGCTGATACCTATTTTTCAATGATTCAGGGCAGACCTGCCGAAAGCTGTTATAACTGGATTTTGTCTCAGATGAAAACCCATTCAACAGTACCGAGCTTTACTTCCAATCAGGCAGGCAGCACACAGACCTATACCCTGAAATACAATCAGGCACAGGACAATTACAGCCTGACTTTAACCGATACCAACAACCTTTTGACGGATATTCATTTGACTTCCGATAAGGGGATTACCGTTACCCGAAACGGCAACGAGTACACCTTTACTTCCAAGAAGATGATTGAAAATGCCGTTGGTTTATCCGCACAGAAAACTGTCCCTACTGCCGTTGGTAATCTTCTTATCTGGGGACACCCCGGCAAGCAGACAATGGTATCCGGTGCGGAAGATCCCGTTTACTTCTATCTGAACATTAAGACTGAAACAACAGGAATTGGTCATATCGTCAAGCACTCCGAGGACGGAAAGGTAGACGGTATCCGTTTTACTATCAGCGGAAACGGTGTCAATAAAACCGTTATCACAAAGGCAGACGGTACAGTGGATATAGAGCTTATGCCCGGCGTTTATACGGTAACAGAAGAAAACATTGAAAAATATGAGCCGCAGAAGGTACAGCGTGTTACGATTGTAAGCGGCGGCACATCTGCCGTAACCTTCTCCAACATCTTAAAGCGTGGAGATGTTCAGGTTATCAAGTCCTCTGAGGATAACTTTGTGGAGGGCGTGACTTTCCACCTTTACGGTACTTCGCTTTCCGGCATTGCCGTAGACGAATATGCCGTAACCGATAAAAACGGCGTCGCAACCTTTAAGAATGTCCTTATCAGCGGAAAAACGCCTTATACCCTTGAAGAAGTGGATACCGCAATCCGTTATGTCATTCCCGAAAAGCAGACTGCGCCTGTTCTTTGGAAAGAGGTTACAAGCCGCAGCTTCACCAATATTTTGAAGAAGTTTACTGTGACCGTCACCAAGAGCGACGCTGAAAAGGGACTCCCACAGGGGGACGCTTCTTTAGCGGGTGCAAAATACGGTATCTTCAAGGGCGAGCAGCTTGTAGATGTGTACTATACCGATAAAAACGGTCAATTTACGACAAAGGAATATATCTGCGGGGATAACTGGACGATTAAGGAACTTGAACCAAGCGAAGGCTATCTGCTTGATCCGACCGTTCATCATATCGGTGCAGAGCCGCAGCTTTACACCGTGGAGCATAATCTGACTTCCAATGATGTAATCGAGCAGGTTATCAAAGGCAATATTGCCCTTATCAAGCACACCGATGACGGGGAAACCCATATTGAAACCCCCGAAGAAGGAGCAGAATTTGAAATCTACCTGAAATCCGCTGGCAGCTATACAAACGCTGATCCCGATGAGCGTGATGTAATCGTCTGTGATGAAAACGGCTTCGGTCAGACAAAGGATATGCCTTACGGCATTTATACCGTCCATCAGACGAAAGGCTGGGAAGGTCGTGAGCTGATGAAGGACTTTGATGTGTTTATCTCTCAGGATTCACAGACTTACCGCTATTTGATTAACAACGCAAATTTTGAAAGCTATGTAAAGGTGGTCAAGGTGGACGCAGAAACCGGAAAGACAATCCCTTATGCGGGGGCAGGCTTCCAAATCTATAATCCTGACGGAAGCCTTGTCACAATGACCTTCACTTATCCGACTCCTACTACCATTGATACCTTCTACACCGACGCAGAGGGATCACTTGTCACACCTGAGAAGCTGCCTTACGGCAAAGGCTATTCCATTGTCGAGGTGCAGGCTCCTTACGGCTATGTCCTTGACAGTACGCCAATCTTCTTTGATGTAGAAGAAGCTAATTCCACAGAGGAAAGCGGGGTTACTTTAATCAAAGTGAATAAGGAAAATATGGCGCAGAAAGGCACGGTTACGGTGGAGAAATCCGGCGAGGTGTTCTTCGGCGTGTCTGCTATCGGCGGCGTGGACGCAGACGGAAACGAGCTACCGACCATCTATCAGCCATTGTACGAGGTACAGGGGCTTCCCGGCGCTGTCTATGAGATAAGAGCCGCAGAGGATATTATCACACCTGATGGTACGCTGAGAGCTTCTAAGGGTGAAGTTGTGGATACTGTGACAACAGGTGCGGACGGTCTTGCAAAGAGCAAGGAATTGTATCTCGGAAAATACGAGGTGCAGGAAATTACTGCTCCTTACGGAATGGTTTTGAATGACGAAATCCACACCGTAGAGCTTGTCTATGCCGGACAGAATGTTTCTGTTACCGAAACGGCAACCTCTTTCTACAACGAAAGACAGAAGGTTGAAATCAGCCTTGAAAAGACACTTGAACTCAATGAGCTGTTCGGAATCGGAAATAACGGAGAAATTCAGAATATCAGCTTTGGCTTGTTTGCCGCAGAGGAGCTTATCAGCACAAGCGGCACGGTTATCCCTGCCGACGGTCTGATTGAGATTATTACCCTTGATGAAAACGGCAAGGCAACTGTAAAAACTGACCTCCCTATCGGTAGTTACTATGTTCAGGAGCTTGCAACAGACAAGGCGTATATCCTGAATGATGAGAAGTATCTGGTTGTATTTGAATATGCCGGACAGGATACGGCAACGATTGAGATTGCCGCCAACAACGGCGAAGCGATTGAAAACGAGCTACTTTACGGCTTTGT
The DNA here is from genome assembly GCA_946558465.1 of uncultured Lachnospiraceae bacterium. Lineage (GTDB taxonomy): Bacteria > Bacillota > Clostridia > Lachnospirales > Lachnospiraceae > CAPEBR01. Next base: position 335,667 of record CAMNTM010000001.1, on the reverse strand, counting down.
TTCCGGCAAAAAGGTCGATGAGAATGGCGAAGCGCTGGGCGGTGCATTGATCGGACTGTTTAAGACAGACGGGGACGAATTTACAAAGGAAAACGCACTGATGACTACCGTATCAGCAGAGGACGGTAGTTTTTCTTTTGCGGATATTCCTTACGGCACTTGGTATGTGCGTGAAATCGAGCAGCCGACAGGCTTTGTGCTTGATGAAACCGTCTATCCCGTAACCATTTCTGAGGACGGGCAGATTGTGGAAATTGAAATTGTCAACGAGTATATCCGTGGCAAAATCGCTCTGACAAAGGTGGACGCTGACTATCCTGACAACAAGCTGACCGGAGCGACCTTTGAGGTCTATAAAGACAGCAATGATAACGGCAAGTTGGACGAGGACGATGAGCTGCTCGGCACACTTACCGAAAAGGAAATCGGAGAATATGAAATGAACGACTTACTCTATGGTCGTTACTTTGTGAAAGAAACGGTTGCTCCCGAAGGCTTCCTACTTGACGAGGGCGTTTATGAGGTGTTTATCGACACCAACGGAAAGACCTATCAGGTGGAAAACAAGGCGGGTGTTGGTTTTATTAACGACGCTATGAAGGGAAATCTGAAAATCGTCAAGACTTCTTCAGACGGAAATGTAAAAGGCTTTGCTTTCCGCATTACCGGAGCAAACGGCTACGATGTAACGCTGGAGACTGACGAAAACGGAGAAATCCTGATTGAAAATCTCCGCATTGGCGAATATACCGTTTCTGAGGTAAACAATGCGGCTTCAGCAAATTATGTGCTTCCTGCCGACAAACAGGCAACCGTACAGACAGGCTCTACCACGATTGTAGAAATGCACAATGTACTGCGTGATACGCCGAAAACCGGAGATGACAGCAATCCCGGACTTTGGATTGCACTTGCAGGACTTTCCCTGATCGGCATTACCGCCTGCGGTATTGTGGGCTTTAAGAAAAAGAAGAAGGGAGAGAGTAAGTAATGGAGCTTAAAACCATTATCGCTATCGCATTGGTCGCTTTTATCATAGGCGGCTTTATTTTTTTGCAGGTGCGAAACAGTAAGAAGAAATAACGGATTGGGGGCGGAGAAAAAACTCCGCCCTTATTCCATTTTTGGAGGGCAAAATGAAAACGCTGAAAACCGTTGAGCGAAGGGTAACGGAAATTTTGAGGGAACACCCCGACGCACGAAACGACGATATGAGGCTCTATCTGCTTGTAAGCGAATCCTGCATTTATGAACCGCACGGAATCGGCACAGTAACCTTTGCCGATGTGATGACGAATTACAAAGCGTTTGGTATCCCCTGCTTTGAAAGTATCCGCAGGGCAAGGCAGAAAATTCAGGCGAAATGCCCGGAGCTTGGCTGCTCTCCCGAAGTACGCAGGGCAAGGCACAGAATGGAGCATGTGTATTCTGAATACGCAAAAGACTGACAGGAGGATTAGGAGATGGCAAATAAGAAGCCGACAGCCGCCCTGACCTTGCAGCAGAAGGTCAAGGTGCTGACAAAACTTTTTGAGTCCGGTTGCAAAACCGAAAAAGACTTGAAGGCTCTGAACTTACAGAGCATTTTACAGATTCCTGATATAACCGTCCCTGATATGACGGTCATTACCGAACTTCAGGAACAGGTAACGAAAAACAAACTGTTCTCCTATTTGGGAGGTGGTGCAGATGAACAGCACACAGACAGACAGGCACATCATATGGAGTGATATGAGCCTTGATCCTGATGATTGGAGAGACGGCTATAAGGAATTTCTTGAAATCAACGGGCTTGACGATAATCCGAATGATGAAAACGAGCTTTATAAGTGGATGGTCGAAACCAACGAGGATTATCTTTCCGATGAAAGGACAAATCTCAATATCCAGCTTTCACAGCCTATTATCATTATCGGGGACATCGGCAGATGGAACGGCAGGGTTATGGGATACAAGATGATTGATTCCGGAAATATCAAGGACTGCCTTTACTCTGATACCGACTATACGGAATGGTATGTGGATAAGTACGGAGATTTAAGGGCGGATGCCGCCCACCACGACGGTACAAACCATTATCTGTACCGTGTATTTAAGGATACGGCAACCGAAAGCCAAGTGGAAAACCTGAAATACAAACTTTACACAGGCAAGGCAACGAGAGCCGATATTACGAGGGTTACAAAACGGCTCGGTGACGAGATTGCCGCCGTTTACGGATTTCACATACCGAAACAGAGAGTGGCAAAAGAACAAGCGAGGTGATGAAAATGGATATAAAGACAATGATTGCTGATGAGAGAAAATACACCTACCGTCAGAGCCAGCAGATTTCAATGCAGACGAGCTTCATCGGCTATCTGAGGGCAGATTTTGGAAGCAGCGGAAAAGAGTTTTTTTCTTCTTGGAATGATTTTCGGAAGGACTTGAAAACAGACGAGTTCAAGGCGGAATTTGATGATATTATCAATTCGCTCAGAGAGAGCGGAGGTGTTCTCTCCGGGCGTGGCGCAATGTCGAAATACTGCTATGACACGCCGGAAAGCTCCTTTGAGAATGATCGTGATGAATATGGTATCCGTGTTAATACGGAGAAATACTCCTATCTTATGCGGTTCAATCCGAAACAGGGGGAATACAATCTGTACTGCTATTGCTACGAGAAGAAATGGCTCGACAGGCATATCAGTCAGGCGGAAAAAGGTATCTGCTTTATTGATCCGCACTATAAAGAGCTGTTCCGTATTCCTGACGGAGATAAAATCCGTATTACTTTGGATAACCGCGAACCACTTGACCGTGAGTGCAGATATATTGACGAGTACCATTTGGAAGTCGGAAATAACCTCTATCATATCTGCGAGTTTGCAGAACGAATGGAGAAAAACGTCAATACAGTGATTCCGCTCCGCTCGTCCCTGCCGGAGCAATGCTATGTTTATGTGCAGACGGAAAACGAAATCGGGATTGTCAAAAAAGGCGAAAGCGGTTATTACAAAACCGATATTGGCGGAGGAAAGCCAAGCGAACGGAAGGCGTTAGCCGATGAATACAACAGCAAATCCGGCGTGACAAAAGCACAGGCGGAAGCGATGAAGGCAGGCTCTATGTTTGGCTGGCACACTCCCGCCGCCGATCCGAAGAATTATGATGAGAACGGCGTTCTTACAAAGCCGAAAAATAGAAACAAAGATTATGAGCGATAGGAGATGTTTGTAGGTGGCACGAAAATATGACCTGATTTCCGAGCTGTATGCCCGTACCTGTAAAACGGTAGTGATGTATCCGCAGAATTGGGAAGCGTTTTTGCGCTCTGCCTGCCGGAACTATAAGCTGCGCTTTGACGAGCAGCTTCTTGTCTACGCACAAAGACCGGACGCAACGGCGGTACTGGAAATTGAGCGTTGGAACGAGAAATTTGGGCGTTGGGTAAACCGTGGCGCACACGGCATTGCGGTATTTGAGGACGCAGACAGAAGTAAACAACGGCTTATCCATTACTTCGATATTTCCGATACTCACGAAAGCCGCTATTCCCGTCCTGTACCGCTTTGGGCAATGAAGCAGGAATACAGCGATGATATTATTGATACGCTTGAAAATACCTTCGGAGAACTTGATAACAAAGCCACTCTTGAAACTGCCATTCTGAGTGCTGCAAAAAATGCTGTTGAAGATAACCTCCCCGATTATTTGAGCGACCTGCTTTATTCCGTGGAAAACAGCCTTTTGGACGGAGTAAGCGAAGAAGAAGTCTCGATTATTTATAAAAAAACAGTACAAAACAGCGTAGCATATATGCTGATGTCCCGGCTTGGATTGGATACCGAGGGCTTCTTTGAGCCTGACGATTTCCGTGGTGCTGTGAATTTCACAACGCCTGAAACGCTGAACGCACTCGGCTTTGCTACCAGCGATATTGCGGAGATGGGACTTGCGGAGATTTCCCGTACCATTACCGCACTTGACAGGAAAAATCGCATAATTGCCGGAAGTGGAAAATCCGGTTACAATATAGGCAGAGAAAACAACGAAAGGAGCTTTGTAAATGAACGAGATCAGATATACAATGCAGGGCGATTATCAGCTTCCGAACCTGACAATGCCGGAACAGCCGGAAGTGAGCTTGGGCAGATACGCTCAGATGAGGAGGAAGTTTCTGAAGGAACACCACAAAGTCCGCTACTACAATCTTCTGACGAGCTGCACCCTGACCGAACACTTGGCGGAGACGGAGCAGAGAGCCTTGACGATGGAAGAAACGCTGACAAAGCAGATGGCGGCGAAGGAAGGGATTACGGAGAGTCTGAAAGCGGCAGATATGATGTCGTGGGTACGGAAAATGAACAATCTACGGAACAGAGTGCAGGAGATCGTCCTGAAAGAAGTAGTGTTCGCTTAGTTTACGACCGCCAGCACGAGGACAAGAGCCTTCCTTTTTTCGGCAATGACGAGGTTATCAATGAAATACTCGGAACAACACCGCACTTAAAAGCGTCAAAGGACGAAATCCGTGCCTTTTATGAAAACACTCCTGATGATACTGCCCGAACAGAATATATCAAGAGTATTTTCAATGACGATTACACCGAGCTTATTTTAAGCGATGGCAGGCGTGTCGGGTACAAGACCTTTGAGAATGTCCTTCAATTTTGGGAGGGCAGCTATTTAAGCAGAACAGCACAGAGCTATTTTGATTGGGGCGTTGTGGCAAAGCATTTTGAAGCAATGCGGCTTCTCAGAGAGCTTCAGGAAACCATAAAACCGCTTCCGTCAATAAACGGACAGCTCACATTGATGTTAGAGGCAGAGGACAAAAAATCCTCTGCCTTTACCTTTTCTCAGGAGATTATCGACGCTGTTCTTACTCGTGGAAGCGGAATATCCGAGGGGAAATTCCGTATTTATGAGCAGTTTGAAAAGAGCCTTTCTGCAAAGGAAAACATTGACTTTCTCAAAGAGGAATATGGTTGGGGCGGTGCTTATCCGGTTATTGTCGGTGCGGGAATTGACGAGCAGCACGACGGAAAAGGTATCACCATTTCCAAAGGAATTGGTGATGATAAGCCGAATGTTAAGCTGACTTGGACGCAGGTGGAAAAACGAATTGCCGAGCTGATACGCCTTGACCGCTATTTAAGTCCGAAGGAAAAAGCTGTCTATCCTGAATGGCAGCAAAAACAGGAGGAACGCAGAGCCGAGCTTGTGGAGGAACGGAAGAACAGAGAAATTCTAAGTACCGCACCATCCGAAAAGAAACCGGAAAAACAGGAAGGATTTGAATATAACGGCTATCACTTTGTGCCGATTGGAAAAATCGACAGCGAAAGCACTTTGCAGGAAATCGCAAATGTAACGGTTTCTAAGAACAGTCTTGGTATGTCTGTATATAACGGAAGCCGTCTGCCCTATTCCTATGATGAATTTTATCTTGCGGCACAGCAATCGGAAGCCGATGTGTTTCGCTGCATAGAAACCGGAAAGTCTTATCTTCCCGGTACAAATGAGCTGTTTGAATATATAGGCGAGTTCACATCACTAAAAGTAGAAAAACAGATTGAAGCTGCTCCGGCAACAGACTATGAATATCATCTTGGCGATACCGTGTATATGGGCGCTGACGAATATGAAATCCTGTCCTTTGATAATGAGCGTGTAATGCTCCACGATATGCAGTATCCGTTATTCCAAAAGGAAATGGACAGAGATGAGTTTGACCGCAAGGTGCAGGAAAATCCGATGAACGACCACCTGAAGGTTACGGAACCAATGTCAAAGCAAAAGACCAACGAAAAACCGGAAATCCGCTTCAGCGCCATTGAATTTGAAAAACTTATCCCTCCTCATATGTGTTTCAAAGAAACTGATTTGGTAAACGGCAGCGAAATGTATTGGGTAACGCAGGGAATTTTTAGTGCCGGGGATTTGCGTGATTTTCAGCAGGCGGTAAAAGAATACGACGGCAATATCAAAAAGTTCTATGTTATTCCCCGTGATATAAGTTCTTACGAGTTTGAGGTAGATATGGCAAACAAGGCGCTGGCAACCGTCACACCGGATACCATTCTCAAAGACGATTATATTCATACAATAAAAAAAGCGGGACTTAGAGAGTATCTGCCTCCTGAGATTTCAGAGGAAACTGTAGAAAAAAGACAGAATGATGATCCGAACACCACGCCTATCGGGGACGAGGACTACTATTTCCACCGTCCGGGTATGGAAGAATTTGAAGCAATCTATTATAACCCTGATTCCAATGCCGGAGGTCAGTTTGTCGTTCTTCATATCCCCTATGGGCTGATAACGGAAGCCAAAGCAAACAGCAATTCAGTCAGCGGGTTTTATGAGTATCTTGACAGCAAGGCACACACAGAACTAATTGATGTAGGAACACAGGAATTTTCAGATTACCTTGAAGCCTATGCCGAACCTGAACCCGATTATATTGGACGAAGCGAAGAAACCATGCAGGCACTCATTTCTCAGGCGGAAAGAGTGACCTATGACATCGGTATGGGGTATCTCGGCAACGGTTTAACCGTCTGGAACAGAGCCGTAGAAGAACACGGAGATTATCAGACGATTGCCCATATCAGTAGTGAGGGCGAAATCAAATATTATGTTGATGGGCTTCCTGATGATGTAGTTACAAGGATAGAGCAGGCGGCGGAGCAGGAACAGCAAAAAGCGTTATTTGCTGCCACTTATAAGATAGGTAGCAAAGTTTATTTAGACGGAAAACCGTTTGAAATTGTAAAAACGGACGACTGGAATGTTGTTCTTATGGATCGCTCTCTGCAAAATCCGAAACCCCGCTTGGAGCCTAAAGACAGCTTTTTGCAGCTTGTTAGGCAGAATGAGTACAGCAAAATCAAGCACGACAATCCCAATGCCATAGTTTTGTATCAAACAGACGGTTTCTTTGAGCTTTACGGAAACGACGCCACCTATATGTCCGATACCTTCGCTCTCAATCTCACGAACAAAACAGTTGACGGTGAACTTGTATCAATGTGCCGTATTCCGTCCGGTCAGCTTGAAATCTATGCAAATATGCTGACTGACAGAGGGAACGATATGGTAATTGCTACCCTTGAAAATGGGGAACGCATTACCCACACAGTCGTTTCCACCAATAAGGAAGATCCGGTGGAGTCTAAACCAGTAGGGAGAATCGAGTATCTCGATAAAGCCGGAGATATAATACACATCGAAGATTATCTCAGCGAGTATCAGTTTACAAGGGATATTGAGGAAGAAAGTTCATTTGGTACGGCGTTTCGTTTCTATTTATACCGGGACGCTGACGGAAAAACCATAGACCAATCCTTCCTCTCAAAGCTGGATGTTCCGCTGAATGTGTATGAAATAATCGACAGTCCGTATTTGCAGACTGTCGAGCCTGAAACGTTGCTTGACAAAGCAAAAAATCTGCTCAAAGAGTGCCATATACGAGAGTTTGGAACAGTCGGGGATTTGGATTTTTCTGATATATCAGACATAAGGATTGCCTTTATTACCACAGAGGACGAAAAACACACAATAGAAGCAGTTGTTAATTTGCGTGATTTTAAGATTGAGACATTGGTGGATAACCGTGTAGTCGTTCGTTCCAAGCAGTTTGAAAGCCTTACGGATATGATAGAAAAGGCTTTGCCCAATTTGGATTATGACGAATGGGTTTTCGTATCCGAGGAAGAGCTTGCACCATTTTATAAAAAACCTGAGCGTAACAAAAATGAGCCGTTTACGCCGAGTTTTTCACAGCCGAAAAGGACAAGAGTTCAGACTTTCGACTTGCACCCTGACATTCCGATGAGCGAGCGGCATACCTTTGACCTTGCTTCTCACGAGGTAGAGGAGGTTGGCAAAAAAGAGCGTTTCCGTAGAAACCTTATGGCAATCCAGCTTCTCAAAAAGTGTCAGGAAGAAAACCGCTTTGCCACGCCTGACGAGCAGGAAATCCTTTCAAAGTATGTAGGATGGGGCGGTATTCCAGAAGCCTTTGACGAAAATAATTCCTCTTGGGCAACGGAATTTTTAGAGCTTTCCTCTGTTCTTACACCCGATGAATACGAGAGCGCAAAGGGTTCTGTTCTCACCGCTTTCTATACGCCGCCTGCGGTTATTTCCGCAATCTACAAGGCAATGGAGCAGATGGGATTTCGTGAGGGCAATATCTTGGAGCCTTCCTGCGGAATCGGAAACTTCATCGGTATGCTGCCGCAGTCCATGCAGGAAGCGAAGATTTACGGCGTGGAGATTGACAAAGTTTCTGCCGGAATCGCACAGCAGCTTTATCAGAAAACTTCGATTGCAGCACAGCCGTTTGAGGAAGCGAATGTCCCTGACAGCTTCTTTGACGCTATTGTGGGAAATGTCCCATTTGGGGATATTCGTATCAACGACAGGCGGTACAACAAGCATAACTTCCTGATACACGATTACTTTTTCGCAAAGTCGCTTGATAAATTAAGACCGGGCGGCGTAATGGCTCTTGTGACCAGCAAGGGTACAATGGATAAGGAAAATCCCGCTGTCCGAAAATATATCGCACAGAGAGCCGACCTGCTTGGCGCTATCCGACTGCCGAATAACACCTTTAAGGGGAACGCCGGAACGGAGGTTGTCTCGGACATTCTCATTCTGCAAAAGCGTGACCGCATTATGGACATTGAGCCTGAGTGGGTGCATTTGAACACCGATGAAAATGGGATTAAGATGAATTCGTACTTTGTCGATCACCCTGAAATGGTGCTTGGCGAATGGAAAACCGTATCCGGCAGATTTGGTAAGGAAAATACCGTTGTACCTTATGAGAACGCTGACCTTGCCGCACAGCTCGATGAGGCGATTACAAACATTCACGCCGAGATAACGGCGTATGAAACCGAGGAAGAGCTGGAGGAGGAAGATACCTCTATTCCTGCCGATCCGAATGTACGCAACTTCTCCTATACGGTGGTGGACGATAAAATCTATTACCGGGAAAACTCACGAATGACGCCCGTGGACTGCTCGGCTACGGCGGAAAACCGCATTAAGGGTATGATTGGTATTCGTGACTGTGTGCGGAATCTGCTTGAAATTCAGACTTTGGATTATCCTGATTGGGAGGTGGAAAAAGAACAGCAGAAGCTAAATGAACTGTATGATACCTTTTCCAAAAAGTACGGTCTGATTAACAGCCGAGCCAATGTATCCGCTTTTTCGCAGGACAGTTCCTTTTCTCTGATTTCCGCTTTGGAGGTGCTTGACGAGGAAGGAAACCTTGAACGCAAGGCGGATATGTTTACCAAGAGGACGATTAAAACCCATACGCCCGTTACCTCTGTTGACACCGCAAGCGAAGCGTTAGCCGTATCTATGGGCGAAAAAGCCTGTGTTGATATGGAATATATGTGTGAGCTTACAGGCAAAACCGAAGAAGAAATTTATCAGGATTTGAAGGGCGTTATCTTCTTAAATCCAATGTACGGATACGGTGACAGCACCGAAGCGAAATATCTGATGGCGGACGAATATCTCTCCGGCAATGTGAGGGAAAAGCTCGCTTGGGCGAAACGGTCTGCCGAGGTTTATCCCGAAGATTACAAAATCAATGTGGAAGCGCTTGAAAAGGTGCAGCCGACAGACCTGACAGCCAGCGAGATTTTTGTGCAGCTCGGTACGACTTGGCTGCCCGAAGAAATCGTGCAGCAGTTTATCTACGAGTTTTTAGATACGCCGCGGTGGGCAAGGTATAACATTAAAGTCCACTACTCAAAATTCACAAGCGAATGGAATGTTGAGGGAAAATCCTACGACCGTTCCAATGTGAAAGCGTATAATTCCTATGGCACAAGCCGGATCAATGCCTATAAGATTATTGAAGAAACGCTGAATATGAAAGATGTCCGTATCTTTGACTATATCGAGGACGATGAGGGCAGAAAGAAAGCGGTTTTAAACAACAAGGAAACACAGATTGCACAGGCAAAGCAGGAGCTTATCAAGCAGGGCTTTAAGGATTGGATTTGGAATGATCCTGACCGCCGTGAAAAGTTAGTTAGGCTCTACAATGAGAAATTTAATAGTATCCGTCCACGTGAGTACGACGGAAGCCATATCATATTCAGTGGTATGAATCCTGAAATTGAGCTGCGGGAACATCAGAAAAATGCCGTTGCCCATATTCTTTACGGCGGTAACACGATTTTAGCACACGCCGTAGGAGCAGGAAAAACCTTTGAGATGACCGCCGCCGCAATGGAATCCAAACGGCTCGGTCTGTGCAGTAAATCCCTGTTCGTTGTCCCAAATCACCTGACGGAACAATGGGCGGCGGAGTTCTTGCAGCTCTACCCGGCGGCAAATATTTTAGTCGCTACCAAAAAAGACTTTGAGATGAAAAACCGCAAACGCTTTTGTGGCAGAATCGCAACCGGGGACTACGACGCTGTGATTATCGGGCATAGTCAATTCGAGAAAATTCCAATGAGCTTTGAACGGCAGAGAATGATTTTGCAGCAGCAGATACGGGATATTACGAATGGAATTATTGACCTGAAAGCAAACAAAGGTGATAAATTTTCTGTAAAACAGCTTGAAAAAACAAAGAAATCGCTGTCCGTTAAGCTGGAGAAGCTGAACGACCAGAGCAGAAAGGACGATGTTGTTACCTTTGAAGAACTTGGCATAGACAGGCTTTTTATTGATGAAAGTCATTACTATAAAAACCTCTTTTTATACACAAAAATGCGGAATGTGGGCGGCATTGCTCAGACGGAAGCACAGAAATCAAGCGACCTTTTTATGAAGTGCCGCTATCTTGATGAGCTTACCGGAGGGCGTGGCGTGGTGTTTGCAACAGGTACGCCGATTTCAAATTCGATGGTGGAACTCTATACCATTCAGAGATATTTACAGTACAGCACGCTTGAAAAGCACGACTTACAGCACTTCGACGCTTGGGCTTCCAACTACGGAGAAACGGTAGTCGTGACGGAACTGAAACCCGAAGGAACAGGCTACCGTTCTAAAACACGATTTGCGAGATTTAACAATCTTCCCGAACTGATGGCGATGTTTAAGGAGGTTGCGGACATTAAAACCGCCGATATGCTTGACCTGCCTGTGCCGGAGGTTGAGTATCACAATATCGCTGTAAAGCCTTCACAGATTCAAAAGGATATGGTTTCCTCTCTTGCGGAGAGAGCTGAAGCAATCCGGGCGGGCGGCGTAGATTCAAGAGTGGATAATATGCTGAAAATCACCAACGATGGAAGAAAACTTGCGCTCGACCAGCGTATGTTAAATGAAATGCTCCCTGATGATGATGGCAGCAAGGTCAACGCCTGTATAAACGAAGTGTACCGTATTTGGGAGGAAAACACGGATAAGCGTTCAACGCAGCTTCTCTTTTGCGACCTCTCAACACCGAAGGGCGAAGGTGTTTTCTCGGTTTATACCGATATACGAAAGAAGCTCATCGAGCGTGGTATTCCCGAATCGGAAATCAGGTTTATCCACGAGGCAGACACCGAATCCAAGAAACAGGAGCTTTTCAAAAAGGTACGAAAGGGCGAAGTCCGTATCCTGCTCGGCTCTACCGCCAAGATGGGAGCCGGGACGAATGTGCAGAATAAAATCATTGCTTCCCACGATATTGACTGTCCTTGGCGTCCGTCGGATTTAGAACAGCGGGCGGGAAGAACAGTCAGACAGGGTAACGAAAATCCGAAGGTACACCTCTACCGCTATGTTACGGAGGACACCTTTGACGCATATTTGTATCAGCTTGTGGAGGGAAAACAGAAGTTTGCAAGTCAGATAATGACGAGCAAATCTCCTGTCCGCTCCTGTGAGGATATAGACGAAACGGCTCTCAGCTACGCCGAGATAAAAATGCTTGCAACTGGCAACCCGTATATCAAAGAAAAGATGGATTTAGACATTCAGGTGTCGAAGCTGCGGCTCTTAAAATCCAGCTACCTATCCGAGAAATACGCTCTGGAGGACAAGATAATCAAATACTACCCAAAGAAAATCGCACAGACAAAGGAATTGATTGCAGGTCTTGAAAGCGATTTGAAACGGGCAAACGAACACCCAAAACCTACGGATGACCGCTTTGTCGGCATTGAGGTACAGGGTGTTTTCTTTTCGGAAAGAGTGGACGCAGGACAGAAAATCATTGAAGCCTGCACGAAGATGACCTCCCCAGATCCGATTCCTCTTGGAAAGTACAGAGGCTTTGATTTGGAGCTTTCTTTTGAAGCCTTTGAAAAGGTTTATCAGGTGAAAGTAAAGGGCGATACCTCCCGTACTATCTCTTTGGGTACGGACGCTGCCGGCAATATCACCCGAATTGACAACGCCATTGAGAAAATTTCCGAACGGTTAGAACTGCAAAAGCAAGAGCTTGAAAGCGTTGAGAATCAGCTTGCCACCGCAAAAAAAGAGGTAGAGAAACCGTTTGACAAGGAGCAGGAGCTAACGGAAAAAACGGAACGCCTGAGCGTTCTGAACGGTCTTTTGAATGTGGATAAGAAGCAGAATGAGATCGTTGACGGCGAGATTGAAGAGAGCGAAGAAGGACGCTCCGAAAGAAAAAGCAGAGTGCAGGAAAGATAAATCAGGAAAATCGCATAATTGTAGAGAGTTTGACACAGAGTTATAATATAGAAAAACGTAAAGGAGTTTTGATTATGGATATAAAAAATCTGGTCAGCTTTTTTAACAGCGATCTTGATCTTGAAAGCTACTTATCTGAAACAGTTGTCAAAGCAGGCAGGAATGATGAAGCATACAAAACGGCAAAGCAGAGGGTATCCGAATGTAAAAATCAGATTCCGAAGCTGACGCAGGTGCTTGATTTGGAAAAGCCTTCGGAGCTGTCTCTTGAGGATTGCAAAGTCCTGATTGAGTATTTGCTTGCCAATAACCGCCTTGCCGTAGAGGAATGCCGCCTCTGTTATATGCGTGGCTTGGTTGACGGAATCGAAACGAAAAAGATATTTGAGTAAACGAACGGGACGGAGAAATCTGTCCCGTTTTACATAGCACGGTAGAAAAAGACATAAAGATGTGCTATAATTTTTAAGAAAGAGTGACGAATTGTTATTTGTAACTATGTTATAAAATAGTCCACTCCAAAATAATATCAGAGTAGGTAAAAAATTATGTTATTAAATCTTTGGGATATTGATATGCTCACACAAAACTTTATGAATCTGTATAATCTTACAGGAAGTCAGATGTGCAATATTCTTAGACGGTTACACTTGAATGACAATTCAGATAGTGTTTCTATATTTTGCGAAGAAACCGGAATGAAATTAGACGAGGTAGAGGTTTCAGATGATGTAGAATTTGTTGGGAAAATTGTATCCACAACGACGGATAATTTTAGTTATATAAAAAAATCTGGACTTGTTCCAATAGATGTTCTTTTGGAAAGCGAATCACCAATTAGCTGTCATTTGGATAAGTATCAATTAAAAATTATGCCTAGTGAACATAAGCTATTTTATAAAGGAAAACAATTCAATATCCCTGTTTATGGTGAAGAATGTGAATGGTGTGCATATGGAGAGGATAGATGTAGATTTGAGGATAAAAGATATAAAGATATGTATTGTCCATACTTGAAGGCAATTTTACCGCTTGCCTTGAAGCTATATCGTGACAGATCTGAAATAGAGATGTTTTTATTAGCGTCAACAGAGGAAATGTTGGGGTATTCCACAGTTAAGTATTACCCCGAAATATTTGTTACAATAGATGACTTAGTAAAAAATCTATTCAAAAAGGATCTGAATATTGGTAATGAATGGGCTGAACAAAAACAGCATTCATATATTGTTACAGTTGATGTAAAATACAATGATATGTCATATCGGAACAATTATATCAGTAGCACAGATGGAAGGGACGCAACCGACATTTACTTGGCGTATGAACAATTTTGTTTCAAACCATATGATTATGCGGAAGAAGTGCCAAAATGTTTTTGGGACAATGTTTGGTTGATAAGTACTTGTTTAAACAGGCTTTGTTCTTCTGATAGAATATGTAACGAAATTTGTGCAGGAATAAAACACAATGTAAAAATTCCTTATGATAAGTTAAAAATTGATTTGGTTTAAGCTGAAAAATGCTTTATAAAAGTGAAAGATAATACATAGCCACTTGGTTTTCTTATGAGAATCAGGTGGCTATATTTTTGTTTAAGGAGGTGTTCGCACAATGAGCGAAACAGATTATAACACCCTGCTCTATGAGAAAATGAAAGCTGAGCAGGACAAGTACCGAGACTGGCTACTCACACAAGAGCCTGCCGAAATTCTGAATCACACCTACGAATATACAATGCGTGAGGACATTGTGATGTGTATGGAGGATTTGGAACTCTCACCGAAGCAGGCAAAGACACTCTTAAAATCTCCATGTCCGCTGGACGATGTGTATAAGGAGTTTAAGGACAGAGAGGTCGAGCATATGGATACGATCCGTGATTCCATTGAAACGAGAGCAGATCAAGTCATTAAGCGGGAAAACGCAAGAGAAAGCAGGTGACTTTCTATGCCGTATATCCCACCGGAGGTTATTGAACAGGCTCGGCAGATTGATTTACTTTCCTATCTGAAAGCCTTTGAGCCAAATGAGCTTGTCAGGATTTCCGGCAACAACTATACCACCCGTACCCACGACAGCTTGAAGATTTCAAACGGCAAGTGGATGTGGTGGTCGCAGAGAATCGGCGGGTATAACGCTCTTGATTATCTTATAAAGGTAAAGGAATATTCCTTTGTCGAAGCGGTGGAAACCCTGATGGGCAAGGCGGCGGTTATGCCTTCTATTGCCGTACCAAAGCCGAAAAAAGATGTGCCAAAGGTCTTGCTTCTGCCGGAGAAAAGTGCTACCACAGATAAGATAACTGAGTATCTTTTCGGGCGTGGCATTGAATATTCCATTATAGAATATTGCATTTCCAAAGGGCTAATCTTTGAGAGCCTGCCGTATCATAATCTTGTCTGCGTCGGCTTTGATGAGCAAGGAAAAGCAAGATACGCCGCATACAGAGCGACGATAGACCGCCGCATTTTGGGCGATTGCTCTGGCAGCGACAAACACTATTCTTTTCGGATAGCGGACAGTAAAAGCGATACGGTACATCTCTTTGAGTGTGCCATTGACCTGTTATCGTTCGCCACGCTTGCAAAGATTTCAGGCAGGGATTGGCGGCAGGAAAACCTTGTTTCCCTTGCCGGGGTTTACCTCCCGAAAGAAAAAATTGAGGATAGCACCACGCCAGCCGCTCTTGTTCAGTATCTTAAAAGTAAACCGCACATCAAAAAAATTGTTCTTCATTTGGATAACGACAATACGGGCAGAAGGGCAACCGAAGCGTTAAAAGCAATTCTGCCGGACAGTTATAAAGTCATTGATGATCCGCCGCCTAAAGGCAAGGATTACAATGACTTTCTTTGTATTCATCTTGGAATATCACGAAATAAAAATAAGGAAAGGAGCTGTGAACGCTCGTGAAAATTAAAATCTATCAGGTAAATACTGACCGTGACGAGAAGCAAGTTGCGTTCTTCGGAATAGAGTCGCTTCCAAAATTTCAGGGCAGCAGCGAGATCAACAGCAGCATTTACGACAGCGTGTATGTTGGAAGTGTGGACTGCAAAACGCTTGAAGATGTGTTCAGAAAATTCAATACAGAACATCCTACGGGATATAAAGCAAGGTCGCTTTCCGTGTCGGATGTGGTTGAAGTTATCGAGTCGGATTCTGTAAAGTCCGGCTTTTATTTTTGCGATAGTTTCGGTTTTAAGGAAGTTTCTTTTGAACCCAACAAGACAAAAATCAGCGAACGGTTTTGTGACGGAGACAAGGCAGAAACCATTTCCGTCCTTCTCATTCAGCCGGGTAAATATCCCAAAACCGTTGAAATCGAAGATTCCCTTGAAGCAATGCAGGAGCTTGTGGGCGGCGATATTGAAGAATATATGCCCTTTGAAGATGAGGTTGCAATCATCTGTAATGAGGAAGGCAAGATAAGCGGACTGCCTCTGAACAGATCGGTTTATGCTGAGGAAGAAGTCGATATGGGTTACAGCGAAATGGTACAGAAATTCAGGGAAGCCGAGAAAAACGGTGAACATCTGGACGGATATATTGTCTTTACCGAGGACAGCTTTACAGAAAAATATCCGTTGGAGTCCCGTACTTATGTGGTATCCAGCGACAACAAAGCCTACCGTCCAAATATGGGCGGCTACTCTATCTATGGTACTTCACTTGATGGTACGGATAAAAATGTCCGCTTGGAAGCGTATATGGCAGCAGAAAAAGGCGGCAAGGACGGCTGGAAAATCGAACGCTGCTATATGAAAGAACAGGAAATGATTGAGATTATGGCGGGAGATTTTTTCATCTGCCACGCTCCCATTTCTTCGGAGAAATTCTTAAGCCTGCCGCCTGATTTGGAAAAGAAATACTCGGAAAAATTCCGGTATCCTGAGAAATTTGTACGCATGGACGACGGGATAAAAGCGATACCGTATAAGCCTGCCACAAGAGATATGGAGAGATAAATCAGCGAGGTACGGGCTACCCCGGAGAGATTGTATTAGCTTAGCGAGCAGACTGTTTTTACTCCTATCGGCGCAAAAACAGTAAAACTCGTTAGGGGACTTCCCCTAATACCCCGCATATCAGAAAGGAAAAAACTATGCACGAATTATTATTCTTTATCATCGGTTGTCTGCTCGGCGGCATTGCCGGCGTTGTCACGATGTGCCTTTTGCAGATCAACCGTATTAACGATATTCATTCTACAAGGAAGGAGGACAACGACTTATGAAACGAACCGTAAAAAAGCAGTTTTGGTTTTCCAAACCCGAAGCGCAGGACTTACAGAAGAAAGCAAAGAAAACCTGTCTGTCCGAAGCGGCGCTCGTCAGACTTTTGGTGCGTGGCTATGAGCCGAAGGAACGCCCTGACGAAAGGTTTTACGATGTTATGCGTCAGCTTTCCGCTATCGGCAACAATATCAACCAGCTTTCCGTTAAGGCAAACGCACTCGGCTTTATTGATACGCAAATGCTGAAAAATGAAGCTGAACGCTGGCATAAATTTCAGGCGGATATTGAGCGTGAATTTCTGCGACCTGAGAAAAGCGGATTGAAATGGCAGTAAGCAAGCTGTGGAAGGTAACGGAACGGCTCGGTCAGGTAATCGACTATGCGACAAACCCGGAAAAGACCGCCAATCCCGAATACTCGTCCGAAGAATATCAGGCTCTTAAAGATGTTCTTGCCTATGCGAAGGATGAAGAAAAAACTGAGCGGGAATTTTTCTGCGAGGGTATTAACTGTAATGTCACAACAGCCCGTGACCAATTCATTACAGTCAAGGAGCAGTACGACAAGACGGACGGGATTCAAGCCTATCACGGGTATCTGAGCTTTAAGGAAAATGAAGTCACGCCGGAGCAGGCGCAGCAGATCGGTATGGAGTTTGCCAACCGTATGTGGGGCGAGCGTTTTCAGGTAGTCGTTACAACGCACCTGAATACAAAGCACCTGCATTGCCACTTCGTTATCAACTCGGTGTCCTTTGTGGACGGAAAGAGATTGCAAAACAAGGAAAAGTCTTGGTGCTACTTCCGACATATCGCAGATGAGATCTGTCTGAAGCATAACCTTTCCATCGTGAAAAATCCTGAGCTGCACCAGTCACCGAAGTATCTTACAAAGAAAGATGAAGCGGGTATGCCCACCCGGTACAACAACGCCCGGAAAGCGATTGATGAGGCGATTGCTATGAGCCATAACCTGAAACAGTTTCAGTATGAGCTTGGCGTGATGGGCTATCACTCGAATTTCAGTCCTAACCGCAAGTACGCCACCATTATCCCTAAAGGCAGCGAAAAACCAATACGAACCTATCGGCTCGGTGAGGAATACACAAAGGAGCGGATATTGGAGCGTCTGATTCAGAACAGGGACAACATCGCTTTCGTTCCGTTCCAGCCAAAGACCTATCGTGTCCGGCAGTACCGTCTGCAAACGAGGGAGGATAAAATCAAAAAGGTCGGCGGACTGTACGGATTGTATCTTCATTATTGTTACAGGCTCAGCTATCTTCCAAAGTATAAAATGAAACAACAGAATCCCGCAAGGCTTCATTATCTTCTAAAAGATGATTTAATGAAGCTGGATGAACTTACAGCACAGACAACGCTGCTCGGTCGTAACCATATCGGTACAGACGAGCAGCTTTTTTCATATAAGCAATCGGTTGAAGCAGAAATCAAAACCCTTACTGCCGACAGAACCCATCTCCGAAACGAAATACGAAAAGTAAATATATCAGATGAACGGCTGTCTGAGGCAAAGGAAAAGATTTCAGAAATATCCGGTCGCTTAAAAGAGCTTCGTAAAGAAGTAAAACTCTGCGATGGAATTGCCGAGAGGTCAGGTGTTATGAAAGAAATCTTAGAGCAAGTACAGGCAGAGGAAGAAAAATCTAAGAGAAAGGAGAATCGCAGCTATGACAAACGGCGGTGACGCAGCGGAACAAATCGTCAGGCTATCGCTTGAAGGATTTGAGGTCGCTGCAAAACTCACAGGCTCGGCGGCAAAGAATGTTGCTATTCTTTTGACTTCCGTTCTGAAGCAGGAAGTCAGCCAGTCGAACAAAACAAGGGGCAAGGCGAGACTTACAAATATGATTAAGTCCGGCAAAGAATTAAAGGTATTTTCCCTCCCACAGAAGGACTTGCAGAAATTTACCGAGCAGGCAAAAAAATACGGCGTTCTCTACTGCGTCCTTCGGGACAGGAACACCAAAGGCGGAGATGTGCCGATTGACATTATCGCCCGTGCGGAGGACGCTTCCAAAATCCAGCGCATTGTTGACCGCTTTGAACTTGGCAAGGTGGATAAGGTTTCCATCGTTGCGGAAGCGGAAAAAGATGTGGCAGACCGTGAAGCGGCTGAAAAAGATGTCCCGACTAAAACGAGGGGCGAGCGTATTGTAGAGGAAGCAATGGGTGATCCCACACAGAAGGAGGGAAACTCTATGCAAAACCCTACGGTCGCAAAGACGGACAAAAACCCTCCGTCCGAGCGAGACTCAGACACGACAGGTACGCACACTGATAAGGGTATCGCAAAGGCGGCAGAAAAAAAGCCATCGGTTAAAGAAAAACTTGACCGATATAAGGCGGCTGCCAAAGCGGAGAAGGAAGCAGAGCGTACCGTGCCGGAGGTTTCCAAAGAGAAGCCGAAAAAGGCTGAACCGAACAGGCAGACCGTTCATACACAGCCGAAAGGAAAAAAGAAACCGAAAGAGAGGTGAGTTAAATGGAAAATCTGAATGAACACCCGCAGATTGCGGAGCTGCTGGGGGCGCTTGAACAGAACGGTTTAACGAAAGAGAAAACCGAGGTGCAGTCGCTCGTAACCTATATCGGCAGTATGGAGGAAACCCTGACGGGAATGCTTGGCGAGCTTCAGGATATGCGTAAGGAAATCAACCTGATCCACAACAGCACTTTAAGAAGCAAATGCCAAAACCTTGTGCAGAAAACGGACGATAAAATCAGGCAGGGATTTTCCGCAGTCAGACAGACGAAGGATAACCTGATACAGTCTGCCGGAAACGCTATGAAAGCGTTTCGTGAAAAAGGTAAAGATACGCTTGCACAGTCAGTCAGGGCGATGAAAATCCCGGAGACTCTTGATAAGCTGTCCTCTTTGTTTCACAGGCTGTCAAAGGATATGGCGCAGGATACGATGAAGCTGTCGGCTATGCAGTCAGAGCTTCAGAGTGCAAAGGGACATTTCAAAAATATGGGGCTGCTGTTTATCGGGAAAGCCGCAAAGGAAGCGGAGCATACCAAGACGGATAAAGGAATTTTATCAAGACTGAGCCGCTTGTGTGATAAAGTTCAAAAAGGCTTTTCCTCATTGGAGCAAAAGGCTATGGACGCAGCGGATAAGCTCAGGGTAAACCGTGTGAAGGTATCCGTAAAGGAAAACCTGAACCGATATAAGGCGGCAGCTAAGGGAGAAAGGCAGACGGAAGGACAGTCGCTTTCTCCCCAGCCGAAAATTAAAGAAAAACCGAAAGAGAGGTAACGATTATGACAAGCAATTTCAAAGCGAACAAGGGCGGCTCGTATAGCCGCCCGCAGCTTTCGCCGGAGGAATATAAGGAAAAAAAGAAAGCCGAAAAGGAAGCGGTGTATAAGCTGCTTGATGATACCGCTGCCGAGGTGGTGCAGTCCCCGGAAAAATTCAGGGGCTATCTCGATGTGCAGAGCCGTATGGACAGATACACGGCGAATAACGCCCTGCTGATGTATAAGCAGTTTCCGCAGGCAAGTCAGGTCAAGGAATTTGACGATTGGATTTCCGAGGGCGTAAAGGTCAACAAAGGCTCTAAAACCTTTATCATTCTCGATCCTTACGAGTACACCAAGAAGGACGGTACGCCGGGGATTGACTTCAACCTGAAAAGGGTGCTTGATGTGTCGCAGACAAGCGGCAGAAAACCCGCAGCGCCTACCATCAACCGTGATCCGCAAAAGCTGGTTACGGTTATGCTTGATACCGCACCGATTGATGTCAAAAGCGTTGACGAGCTTCCCTATCCGAATATGGGAGCGTTCTATAAAAATGAGGATCAGACGCTTTATGTAAAAAAGAATATCGGAGACAGCGTGGCGCTCTGCCAATGCGTGGCACAGGAACTCGGACACGCCGAGCTTTCCATGAACAGCGAAGCGTACAGCCGCAGGGATATGGGATTTCAGGCGGTATGTATCGGCTATATGCTCTGCAAAAAATATGGCGTGGATACACAGAACTTTGCCATTGACCGCATTCCCGATGAACTGAAAAATAAAGAGCCGAAAGAAATCAAGGCAGAGCTTGGCAAGGGGCAAAAGGCGCTCAAAGAGATTGTATCCCGTGTCTCTGATGAACTTTACCGTCAGAAGCAGGAACGCTCTAAGGAGCAGGAAAGGTAAAACGGTGAAGAAATATGAAAGAGGAATTATATCATGTCGCTTTGGACGATTACGAACATGGCGTTGTCATTCGTTCCCTGAACGATAAAAAGACCGACCTGAAAAAAGAGGGCAAGTCTACCGACGCCGTTGACGATTTGATAATCAAATTCGGACACGCCCCGAAACGAAAATTCAAAGTGATAGAAAAGGAAAAGGACTGCCGTGAATCGAGATAGCGAGAGGCAGTCCTCTATGATTCTTTCCGTTATCGGCATTCTTCCTGTTGTGTGGCTTGGGCTTTTGATAGCGCCGTCTGTAAAAGGCGGATTGCCGGAGATACTGCCGAGCCTGATGACCGTATTGAACAATCCGTTTCATATAGAGCTTTGCGGGGACAGCGTAAAAACTGTCCTCGTTCTGCTTCTCTGCTACGGAATGGGAATCGGGGTATATCTTTCAACACGGAGGAATTACCGCAGGCGGGAGGAACACGGCTCGGCAAAATGGGGCAATGCAAGAGCCGTAGATAAAAAATACAGACAAAACCCGTCCTCCGCTAACAAGCTGATGACGCAGAATGTACGGATAGGCTTGAACGCTAAAAAACACAGGCGAAATCTTAACACATTAGTATGCGGAGGCAGCGGTGCAGGAAAAACACGCTTTTACTGCAAGCCGAATTTAATGCAGGCGAACACCTCTTTTGTGATTCTTGATCCGAAGGGGGAAATCGTGCGTGATGTAGGAAAGCTGCTTGAAAAGAAAGGCTTTGAGATACGGGTGCTTGACTTAATCTCTATGGAGAAAAGCCATTGCTATAACCCGTTTGTCTATCTGAGAAACGACAATGACATACAGCGTCTTGTCACAAACCTTTTCAAAAGCACTACGCCGAAAGGCTCACAGTCAAACGATCCCTTTTGGGATACGGCGGCTTCTATGCTGCTCTTGGCTCTTGTGTTCTATCTGCATTACGAAGCGCCGGAGGAGGAACAAAACTTTGCAATGGTAATGGAAATGCTCAGAGCCGCAGCGATTGAGGACGAGGAGGACAACAGACCTTCTCCCCTTGATAATCTCTTTGCGGATTTGGAGCTGGATAATCCCGACCATATCGCTTTGAAGTATTACCGTTCTTATCATTCCGGCTCTGCAAAGACACTCAAATCCATTCAGATCACCCTTGCCGCAAGGCTTGAAAAGTTCAACCTTGAAAGTTTGGCGGCACTGACTTCGGCAGACGAGCTTGACCTTGCAACGCTTGGAGAAAAGAAGGTGGCGTTATTCGCTTTGATTCCTGACAATGATTCCAGCTTTAACTTCTTGGTGTCAATCCTTTACACGCAGCTTTTCCAGCAACTATTTTATTCAGCCGACCATATACACGGCGGCTGCCTGCCCGTTCCGGTGCATTTTCTGATGGACGAGTTCGCAAATGTTTCGCTGCCGGATGACTTTGATAAGATTCTTTCGGTTATGAGGTCAAGAGGTGTGTCTGTCAGTATCATCTTGCAGAACTTGGCGCAGTTAAAGGCTTTATTTGAGAAGCAATGGGAAAGCATAGTGGGCAACTGCGACGAATTTCTCTATCTCGGCGGCAACGAGCAGAGTACGCACAAGTATGTGTCGGAACTGCTCGGAAAGGAAACGATTGATACCAACACCTTTGGAAAATCGTCAGGTAGGAGCGGAAACTACTCAACAAACTATCAGATTTCCGGTCGTGAGCTTTTAACGCCGGACGAGGTTCGTATGCTCGATAACCGCTATGCGATTTTGTTCATTCGTGGCGAACTGCCCGTTATGGACTTGAAGTATGACATACTGAAGCACCCGAATGTGGTGCTGACCGCTGACGGAAGCGCCGGAGCGTATGCACACGGCGAAGTCAGGGACGATGTTGCCACGATTGCGGTGGAATGGATTGATCCGAAAGCCGTTCCCGATATGGAAGTACCGGAAACGACCTATGAGCTTTTGTCCGATGAGGACTTTGAAACCAAAAACAAACAAAAATAAATGGAGGAAATCACTATGAAGATTTTTAATACGATGAAGAAAACCAATAAGGAAACCAGCAAGCTGCCGATGAGCGGCAAAGTTAAGCGTGGATTCCGTTTTTACTGCGCCGTGATTGCGGCTCTTACCCTTGTTATGGGTATGTCGGTAACGGCGTTTGCCGCAGGCGATCCGATCACGGTTGTCAACAATCTGTCCGATTTTATCTTCGGGCTGATTCGTGCAATCGGTCTTATCCTGCTCGGCTTCGGTATCGTTCAGGTAGGCTTGTCGCTCAAATCTCACGATCCGTCTCAGAGGGCGAACGGTTTTCTGACTTTGGCGGGCGGCATTATCATCACCTTCGCAAAGGAAATCCTCACCCTGATTACAGGCTGATTGACTGACACTTGCAAGAAAGAGGGTGTCCCTGGACTGTTTCAGGGACACCCATATTTTTTAGAAGGAGGTGCTGACTTGTGAGCGATAACTGGGTTGTTCAAAACCTTGAGAACGCCCTTGAAACTTGGAATGAAAAACTCGCTGAAATATGGCAGCTCATCACTACCACGCCGCAAAACTTCAAGGGCGGCGGCATTTGGGGAGTGATTGTAAATATCAACGGTGCGGTACAGGCAATAGGACTTGCCCTGCTTGTCCTGTTTTTCGTTGTGGGAATGGTAAAAACCTGCGGCAGCTTCACAGAAGTTAAGAAACCCGAACACGCATTGAAACTGTTTATCCGCTTTGCTCTTGCGAAAGGTGCAATTACCTATGGTATGGAGTTAATGCTTGCCCTGTTCAACATTGTGCAGGGTACGATTTCAACAATTATGACCGCCGCCGGATTTTCTTCGGCACAACAGACAACCTTGCCGCAGGAAATGGTAGATACCATTGAAAGCTGCGGCTTTTTTGAGTCGATTCCACTATGGGCGGTTACGCTGATCGGAGGTCTGTTTATTACGGTGATGTCGTTTATCCTGATTATGACGGTGTACGGCAGATTTTTTAAGTTATATATGTATACGGCACTCGCTCCCATTCCCCTTTCCACCTTTGCTGGAGAGCCAAGTCAGAATGTGGGCAAATCATTCATAAAGAGCTACTGTGCTGTCTGCTTGGAGGGCGCTGTCATTGTTTTGGCGTGTATCATCTTTTCACTCTTTGCCGCTTCGCCGCCCGTTGTCAATCCTGACGCTGCGGCGGTAACGCAGGTGTGGGCATATATCGGAGAGCTGCTCTTTAATATGCTTGTGCTTGTCGGGGCTGTGAAAATGAGTGACAGGATTATCCGTGAAATGATGGGATTGTAAGGAGATTTACGAAATGAACAAAAAATATGTAAGAAATGTGTTTACTATGGCGGTAAACGCAAGGGCAAAATCTTTTGCCTGAATAACAGATGTGTAAAGAACACTCAAAATCCAATTAAAAAATTTGACAAATAGAAAAAATGTGGTATACTGATATGATTTAGCTTTGCTAAAGGGTCGGATGGGGAAAACTTAAGGAAGGTGAAGATTATGTATGAGTATGTGAGTAAAGCTGAATATAAGCCATACAAGGCTGAAGCAGATGAGATTGTGCGAAAAGTGCAGAAAATTATGAAGGGAAAATATGATACTACTTTTCAGCCTAAGTTGATTGGAAGTGCCAATCGCCATCTCGTAACGAAAATCAAAAATGGAAATCGAGGTTATGACTTTGATTACAACCTGATTCTTCAAAAAAGCGATTTATGGGAAGATCCTAAAAAACTCAAAGGACAGTTTATGAGAGCTTTTTCAGAAGCGATTAAGGGGACAAGTTATGACCCGCCGGAAGATTCGACCTCATCAATAACAATAAAAGTTGTTGATAAAAAGCATTCTAAGATTATCCGCAGCTGCGACTTCGCCATAATTTATTATTTGGACGATGAAGATACAGACGAAGGATATAAGTATATTAAGAACTGGAAAAACAATCACTATTCCTTTGAAGAAAGAAGATTGTCGCAAAATGCAGATTATAAACTTGAAGAAATACTTGATTATGAGCAAGGCTGGAATATGATTAGAGATGAATATATCAAGTTGAAAAACAGCAACAGAGATTGCAATAAAAAATCGTTTGTTCTGTACTTGGAAAGTATTCATAACGTGTATAACCACATTCAGCAGGAAAATGAAGAAAGCCAGCCTACAGCAATAAATTTGCTCAGATATTGGTAACAGCATTGTGTGCAAGGCACTGTCAGAAAATGACGGTGCTTTTTCTTTTTGTCAGAAGAAAGGAGCTTTTAATGGAAGTAAAAATTAACCGTGAAATCAGAAACTACACGGAAGCGATGTTTTTCGGACTGTCCCTGCGGCAGTTCATTTTTTCTATCTGTGCCTGTGCGGTGGCGGTAGGATTATATTTCCTGCTGAAACCCTATGTCGGTACGGAAACCGTGTCGTGGATGTGCATTTTGGGAGCCGCCCCGTTTGCGGCTCTCGGTTTTATCAAATACAACGGAATGACCGCAGAGAAATTCATCTATGCGTGGATAAAATCGGAGTTTCTTATGCCTAAGAAGCTCGTGTTTCATTCCACAAACACCTACTTGGAGCTGATGAAGCCGGGTATGGAAAAGAAGCAGAAGGAGGTTTTGAAATCAAATGATTAAAACGCTTACCAATTTATTCAAACAGGACAAGGAAAAGTTTGTTGTGCCGAAAGGCGTTCAGGATGTAATTCCCATTACCGCTATTTATGATGACGGTATCTTTCAGGTCGGCAGAGACAAATTTTCCAAGACCTTTAAGTTTTCGGATATAAACTACGCCGTTGCAAGCCGTGAGGATAAGGAAGCGATGTTCCTCGAATACTCGGAGCTGCTTAATTCCCTTGATTCCGGCACAACGACAAAAATCACAATCAATAACCGCCGCCTGAATCGGCTGGACTTTGAGAAAACAATCCTGATTCCAAAGACGGGCGATGAGCTGGACGTTTATCGTGAGGAATACAACAAAATGCTGCTCGAAAAGGCTACCGGGGCAAATGCCATCGTGCAGGATAAGTATATGACAATCTCTGTCAATAAGAAAAATGTGGAGGACGCAAGAACTTACTTTGCCCGTGTGGGCGCTGACCTGATTGCACATTTCGGCAGGCTCGGCAGCAAATGCGTGGAGCTTGAAACGGACGAGAGGCTTCGTATCTTCCACGACTTCTACCGTGTGGGAGAAGAAACCGCCTTCCACTTTGATATTAAGGAAACGAGAAAGAAGGGACACAATTTTAAGGACTATATCTGCCCGGACTCAATGGAGTTTGAAAAGGATTATTTCAAAATGGGAAACCGTTACGGCAGAGTTCTTTTCCTGCGTGAGTATGCTTCCTATATCAAGGACAGTATGGTGGCGGAGCTGACCGATTTGAACAGAAACCTGATGATGTCCATTGATGTTGTCCCCGTTCCCACAGATGAAGCGGTCAGAGAAGCGGAAAGTCGACTTTTAGGCGTGGAAACGAACATAACCAACTGGCAGCGCAGGCAAAATTCCAACAACAATTTTTCTGCCACCGTTCCCTATGATATGGAGCAGCAGAAAAAGGAAATGAAGGAGTTTCTCGACGATTTGACAACCCGTGACCAGCGAATGATGTTCGCTGTCCTGACAATGGTGCATACGGCGGAGACAAAGGAACAGCTTGACAATGACACCGAAGCCCTGCTTACCACAGCGAGAAAGCACCTTTGTCAGTTCGGCGTTTTGAAATTTCAGCAGATGGACGGTTTGAATACAGTTATGCCTTTTGGCACACGAAAGATTGACACCTTCAGAACGCTTACAACGGAATCATTGGCTGTGTTCATTCCGTTCAGAGTGCAGGACATCTACCACGAGAACGGTATTTATTATGGACAGAATGTAATCAGCAAGAATATGATTATCGCTGACCGCAAGCAGCTCTTGAACGGCAACGAGTTTATCTTGGGCGTATCCGGCGGCGGTAAATCCTTTGCCGCAAAGGGCGAGATTATCAATCAGGTGCTGTCCAGCAATGCCGATATAATTATTATAGATCCTGAGCGAGAATATTCCCAGCTTGTAAAGGCAATGGGCGGCGAGGTTATTCATATCTCTGCTACTTCTTTTAACCACATCAACGCTATGGACATGACAAAGGAATACGGAGACGGCGCTAACCCGGTTATCCTGAAATCCGAGTTTATTATGTCGCTGTGCGAGCAGCTTATCGGCGGCACGAACTTGGGAGCAAAGCAGAAATCCATTATTGACCGCTGCACCGCTTCTGTGTACCGCACCTATCAGCAGAACGACTACAAAGGCGAAGTGCCGACCTTGCAGGATTTCAGAAACGAGCTTTTGAAGCAGGACGAGCCGGAGGCAAAGGAAATCGCCCTTGCCATTGAGCTTTTCACAAACGGAAGCCTGAATACCTTTGCGAAGCATACCAATGTGGATACCAATAACCGCCTGATCTGCTACGATATTCTTGACCTTGGCAAACAGCTTATGCCTATCGGTATGCTTGTTGTGCTTGACAGTATCTTAAACCGTATTACGCAGAACAGGGCGAAAGGGAGAAACACATTTATCTTTATAGATGAGATTTATCTGCTGTTCCAGCACGAGTATTCCGCTAACTTCCTGTTTACCTTGTGGAAGCGTGTAAGAAAATACGGAGCGTATGCGACGGGTATCACACAGAATGTCGATGACCTTTTGCAGAGCCATACGGCAAGGACAATGCTTGCAAACTCTGAGTTTATCATTATGCTAAATCAGGCTTCGACTGACCGCCTGAAGCTTGCAGAACTGCTCAATATCTCCGATTTGCAGATGAGCTATATTACTAATGTGGAAGCCGGACACGGGCTGATTAAAGTAGGCAGCTCCCTTGTGCCGTTTGCGAATAAGTTTCCCAAGAACACAAAACTGTATAAGCTGATGACAACCAAACCGGGCGAGAGTGCGTAACTCTCGCCTTTGCCATATAGAAAGGAACGCAAAATGAAAAAGAAAATATGTATAATCCTGATTGCGGCGTTTGTGGCTTTGTTTAGCACAAGCGCCTATTTTATTTTCGACCATTACAGACAGGATAAGCAGCAGGCGGAGCTATACGACAGTCTTGCCGATATGGTGGATTCTGCCGCAGACGCAGAGGTAGAACCCGAAGAGCCGATTTTATACACCGAAGAAAAGACGGTGTTGCCGGAGCTTGCCGAGCTGTACCAGCAGAACGGAGATTTAGCGGGCTGGATTCGCATTGAAGATACCAATATCAATTATCCGGTTATGCACACGCCGAATAATCCCGATTTCTACCTGAAACACGGTTTTGATAAGGAATACAGCGATTACGGCTGTCCGTATGTGCAGGAGAATTGCGATGTGCAGTTACCGAGCGACAATGTAATTATCTACGGACACCATATGAAAAACGGCAGTATGTTTGCCGACCTTGAAAAGTTCAAAAGTCAGGACTTTTGGCAGGAGCATAAAACCATCTCTTTCAGCATCGTAACGGACAGATATGAATATGAGATTGTTTCTGTATTTAAGACCTTCGTTTACTCGGACAGTCCTGAGTCCTTCAAGTATTATCACTTTGTAAATGCTGAAACGCCGGAGGATTTCTCGGCATTTATTGACAGGTGCAAGGAGCTTGCCCTGTATGATACCGGGGTATCGGCAGAATACGGCGATAAGCTCATAACCCTTTCCACCTGTGAATATTCTCGCACAAACGGAAGGCTTGTCGTGGTAGCAAAGCGAATCTCCGATTAGGTAGCAGTAAAAAAAGCAAGGAAACGGAGGTGAGATTTTGGCTGATATAAAGACGAAAGACGCTGTAAAAGGCACAATCAAAACGATTGACAAAGCTGCTATTGCCGGACAGCGTATGAAACAGGCGTATGTTCAGACAAAGGAAAAAGCGGAACACGCCACACACGCTCAGGAAAATAGTGCGGAGGAATATGCTTCCGACCGTTTAGAGGGCGGCGCAGACAGTCTTACTCACGAAGCGGTTTATCAGTTTGACAAGCAGGGACGAAAAGGCGTGGAAGCAACGAAGCAGAATATTTCAAAGGCGAAAGACGGAATCCGGAAGTTTAAGGAAAAGCGGGCGGCGGAAACCCTGAAAAATCAGTCTGTCCGCACTCCCCGAAATAAAAGTGTAAAAGCTGTTCAGGAAACGCAAAAAACGGTAAAGCAAACCGTCCGTTCTTCCGGCAAGAAAACTATCAAGACCGTCGGGAAAGGCTCTGCAAAAACAGCTCAAAAGACGGTCAAGACCGCCGAGCAGACCACTAAAACCTCAATCAAGACAACGAAACAGGCGGCAAAGGCGGCTCAAAAAACAGCACAGGCTACGGCGAAAGCTGCTCAGCGGGCGGCGCAGGCTGCCAAAGCTACCGCAAAGGCAGTTGCAACAGGGATAAAAGTTGCAGTTAAAACTACCATTGCCGCAGTCAAGGCGATTATAGCGGCAACAAAGGCGCTGATTGCCGCCATTGCTGCCGGAGGCTGGATTGCCGTTGTGGTAATCATCGTCATTTGCTTGATTGCATTATTGCTCGGCTCTGTGTTTGGGATATTCTTTTCCGGCGAGGACAGCGGAACGGGTATGAGTATGCAGACGGTGGTGCAGGAAATCAATACAGAGTATGATACCAAGCTGCAAGCGGAAAAAGACGCAGTAAGCTATGATGTACTTGAAATGAGCGGAAGCAGAGCCGTGTGGAAAGATGTGCTTGCGGTTTATGCTGTCAAAACGAATACGGATGAAAATAATCCACAAGAGGTTGCGACAATGGACGATTCCAAGAAGCAAATCCTGAAAGACATCTTTTGGGAGATGAATCAGATCAGCTCCCGCACCGAGAGCAAAACTGAAACCCAGATAACCGAGAGAGATGATGGTCATGGGAACATTGTGCAGACGGAAACGACCGTAACGCACACTTATCTGTATATTACAGTTTCCCATAAGACGGTCGATGAAATGGCGGTTCAATACGATTTCAATCAAGAACAGAATAACTACCTTGTTGAATTGCTGAAAGACGAGAATAACTCTATGTGGTCGGCTGTCCTTTACGGCATTTCATACAGCGATGGAGAAATCGTGACGGTAGCATTGTCGCAGGTCGGCAATATGGGCGGTGAGCCGTATTGGAGCTGGTATGGTTTTAATTCCCGTGTGGAATGGTGTGCCTGCTTCGTGAGCTGGTGTGCTAACGAGTGCGGATATATTGACACAGGTGTTATTCCAAAATTTGCGGGCTGTGTCAATGGCGCACAATGGTTTAAGGACAAAGGGCAATGGCAGGACGGATCTGCCGAGCCTGTTCCCGGAATGATTATTTTCTTTGATTGGGAGAGCGATGGTGAAACCGATCATGTCGGGATTGTCCAAAAGGTCGAGAACGGTATTGTTTACACCGTGGAGGGTAATTCTGGCGATAGCTGCCGTGTCAATCAGTATTCCGTAGGGCATTATCAAATCTATGGTTACGGTGTGCCACAGTATTAAAAACAAAAGCCGCCCGAAAAGGCGGCTGGTACATAATATAGAGAAAATTCAAAATATATAGTATTGAGAAGCACCAATATATTATAAAACGCGCTAATCTGCGTCTAAACTTTTATTTGTGATTTTTCTTGTATTCCCTCGGTAAAACTCCAAAAAATGTCTTGAATGTCGCAGTAAACTTGCTTTGGCTGTCATAGCCTACTGCTTGTGCTATTTCTGATATACTCAAATTGGATTCTCTCAGCATTTTAGCCGCCTGTTCCATACGGTGTTCTTTAATATGTGCCGCAATCGAATTTCCATAGACCGACTTAAACGCAGTTTTCAAAGTTGTTGGATTGATTAAATACTGTTTGGAAAGTTCTTCGATGGTAATTCTTTCTCCCATGCGTTCCGTTAAGCTGTCGTGAATTTCCCGTATAATATCAATCTGTTCAGATTGATACGCTGTCAGTTGTTTCTGTGGTGTGAAATCCAATTTGATAAGGTAAAGAAGCAACTCCAAAACCTTTATTTTCTGGTACGACAGTTTTACATTTTCCGGTTGGTCATAGAAGGCGGAAAAAATACTTTCTGTCTGCTCGTTTCCCGCAAGAAAAGAGATTGTATCATCCGGACAAATCCCTTTCCGTAGCACTTTATCGAAAATACTTGTATCTTTCAATAATTCAGGAGGGCAAACAGAGGCTTCCTGTAAATCAATATAAATAGTCAGTCCCGAATATTGTCCGGCAGGAAAGGAAACAAGAGAATCCGTACAGGATTTCATCGTATGCAGAGAGAAATCTCCCGGATTCAGAAAAATGTAATTCCCATTTTTCATTTTCCATTCCATCTGCCCGGATTTACAATAGTTGATCTGCATAATATTCTCCATAGCACTATGTTTGTGCTGTACGGAAAAAGAGTTTGACGCAAGTGAAAGATAAGAAAGCCCTATACCCGGAAAAAGAAAGGTTATATCAAGCGGTTCATTGTTATTAGATTTCTCTATGTCCTTTATAATTTTCAATAATTCATCATTCATAGGTTCCACCTCATATTTCAGGACATGCAATTTTCATAACCTGCTCAATCATTTGGTGTAGAAGCTGGCTCTGTGGCGTATCGGCTGCACGGTAATAGACCTCTTTTCCATCACGGCGGCTCACAATTAAGCCGCTGTTTTTTAACGGTCTAAGATGGTGGGACACAGCAGGACTTGACATTTCCAGTATTGCAGAAATATTGATGACACATTCCTCGCAATGACAAAGAAGCCAGAATATGCGGATTCTGGTGGTATCGCCAAGCTGCTTAAATATATCCGCCACAATTTGAAAGTTACTTACTTGGTTTATCTGTTCCTGTATCATAGCGTTTTCTTGCTTTTCTCCGTGCTGATGTGGTAATCCTTTATTATTCATAACATCTGCTTCCTTTCTTTTTTCGCCCAAATGGAAATACTTTTCGCCCGTTTGGAAGAACACTCGCTAAATCTATTGACTTCTCGCTCTGGCTATATTATACTACACTCAAGATGATTAAACAAGTGCTTAATCATAAAATTCAAAAATATTTTTCTATTAGGAGGAACTTTTTATGAAGAAGACTTATAAGATTGAAGTGGATTGTGCTAACTGCGCAAACTTGATGGAGGACGCCGCCCGCAAAACTGCCGGTGTTGCATCTGCTACCGTAAATTTCATGACACAGAAGATGATCGTTGAATTTGCTGACGGTACTGATCCCAAAAATGTTATGCAGGATGTTCTGAAAGCCTGCAAAAAGGTTGAACCTGACTGCGAAATCGAACTGTAATAAGAACTGCCCTTATAACAAAACGGCGCCCTGAAATGCCTCGGCAGTTCTGGGGCGCCGTTTTTACAAGACAACAAATAAACAATTAAGCATATTTTGAAAGGAGTTCTTTTTTATGCAGGAACTAATTATAAACATATTACTTGGCGTTGTAATTCTAACGGCTGCCGGGCTTCTAATTTTCATTGGCAGTCGTAAAGGCGGTATGACAAAAAAGCAGCGAACAATGATGATTCGTATTTTAATATCCGCTTCTGCTCTTTTAGGACTACAATTTGTTTCGGCAGAGATGTTTGATACACTTGACGTATACTTATTCCCGTCGGCAGGACGCTGGATTCGATTTGCCTGTTACCTGATTGATTATTTCATTATCGGATATGACATTCTGAAAAAAGCGGCAAAGGGTATTAAAAACAGACAGGTATTTGATGAAAATTTCCTGATGGCGGTAGCAACAATTGGCGCTATGGCGTTGGCTGTTTACGAGAATGGCGAGTATCTGGAAGCCATTGCTGTTATGTTGTTTTATCAGATTGGCGAATGGTTTCAAGGCTATGCTGTCGGTAAAAGCCGCCGCAATATCAGCAATCTCATGGACATTCGCCCGGATTATGCAAATGTTGAAAGAGACGGAAAGCTCGAACAGGTTGATCCGGATGAGGTTGGAATTGGTAGTGTGATTGTTGTTCAGCCGGGCGAAAAAGTGCCGATTGACGGAATCATTGTAGAGGGTAATTCCAGCCTAAACACAAGCGCTCTTACCGGAGAAAGCCTGCCGAGAGAAGCAAAGGTGGGAGATGAAGTAATAAGCGGTTGTATCAGTATGACAGGCGTTTTGAAAATACAGACGACAAAGGAATTTGGGGAATCTACAGTTTCTAAGATTTTGGACTTGGTAGAAAACGCAAGCTCCCGCAAGTCTAAATCCGAAGATTTTATCTCAAAATTTGCAAAGGTCTACACCCCTGCTGTTTGCTACAGTGCATTAGCATTGGCAATCTTGCCGCCGCTTGTCCGTATGCTTTTTATGGGGCTTGCCGCAGATTGGGGCGTATGGATTTACCGTGCGCTGACATTCCTTGTTATCAGTTGCCCTTGTGCGCTTGTTATCAGTATTCCTTTGAGCTTTTTCGCAGGAATCGGCGGCGCAAGCCAGCAAGGCGTGTTAGTAAAAGGCTCCAATTATCTTGAAATTCTTTCTAAAACCAAAGTGGTTGTATTTGATAAGACCGGTACGCTGACACAGGGCGTTTTTGAGGTGAATGGAATCCATCACAATGAGCTTGAGAACGCACAGCTAATTGAATATGCAGCTTTAGCAGAAAGTGCGTCATCTCATCCTATCAGTAAAAGTTTGCAGCGTGCATATGGCAAAGAGCCGGATCGTACCCGTGTGAGTGATATTCGGGAAATCAGCGGTAACGGTGTTATTGCAAAGGTGGATGGCATAGAAATTGCAGCCGGTAATGACAAGTTGATGAAGCACTTGAATATTCCTTATATTGATTGTCACCAAACTGGAACGATTATTCATATGGCTATTAAAGGGGCTTATGCCGGTCATATCGTAATTTCCGATATAGTGAAACCTCACTCACAGGCTGCTATCGCTTCGTTGAAATCGTCAGGTGTAGAAAAGACAGTTATGCTCACGGGTGACGCAAAAAAAGTTGCAAATCAAGTTGCCAATTCCCTTGGTATCGACGAGGTTTACAGCGAATTGCTCCCGGCTGGCAAGGTAGAAAAAGTCGAAGAACTGCTTCGCATGAAATTAGGCAAAGCAAAATTGGCGTTTGTCGGTGACGGAATCAATGACGCTCCGGTACTGTCAAGAGCAGATATAGGCATTGCCATGGGCGCAATGGGTTCGGACGCTGCTATTGAAGCGGCAGACATTGTTCTGATGGATGACGATCCGATGAAGATTTCCAAAGCAATCCGAATTTCCCGTAAGTGTCTGCGTATCGTTTACCAGAATATTGTTCTGGCACTTGTTGTTAAATTTGCCTGCCTTATTTTGGGCGCATTTGGTATTGCCAATATGTATCTGGCAATTTTCGCTGATGTAGGCGTTATGATTCTTGCGGTACTCAATGCAATCCGCTGTCTGTTTGTAAAAAAATTATAAGTTAAGGAGGGTGGTATTCCTTTGCGTACAGTAAAAAGCAAGCATTTTTCAGAGATATTGCAGAAAAACGATATGTATAGGATGGCGGAATTTTTCAAAGTGCTTGGGAATCCCACCCGTATTCATATTTTGCTCCTGCTGATGGAGCATGATACCTGCGTTAGTGAACTGGCGGACAGATTGTGCTATACACAATCTGCGGTGTCCCATCAATTAAACATTTTGAAATCAAATAAACTGATTAGACAACGCAGAGAAGGAAAAATGATATTTTATACTATAACAGATCAGAATGTGAAACTGGCTATCGAAAAAGGAATGAAATATATTTTACAAAAATAGAATCGAGGTGAAGATAGGATGACGCTGGACGAATTAAAACCAAAGCAAAGTGCTTATATTCAATCTATAAACGGAAGCGGTGAACTTCGCCACCATTTGTTAGATATGGGACTGACCCCCACAACAGAAGTTACACTTCAAAAAATTGCACCTATGGGCGATCCGATACAGATTGAGTTGAGAGGTTATGAACTGACCTTGCGCCTTGATGAAGCACGTAAAATTTCAATAGAACAGGTTCATAAAAAAACACCCATACTCCATACAGAACAACGATCAATTTCAATGGAACACCCAAGGGTTGGTGAACTTGGTAAGGCGAAAAATTATCACAGGCATGACAAAGCCAAAGCGATACCTGAAGGAAGCAAGATTACTTTTGCGTTAGTCGGTAATCAAAACTGTGGAAAAACAACCTTGTTTAACCAGCTTACCGGCGCAAACCAGCATGTTGGAAATTTTCCCGGCGTTACGGTTGACCGCAAGGATGGCGTTATCAGAAATCATCCCGAAGCCGTTGTGACAGATTTACCGGGTATTTACTCTCTTTCCCCTTATTCCAGCGAGGAAATCGTAACAAGAGATTTTTTAATGAATAATTATCCAAACGGAATTATCAATATCGTTGACGCTTCTAATATAGAACGCAATCTGTATCTTACTATGCAGATCATGGAGCTTGAAATTCCTATGGTACTTGCGCTGAATATGATGGACGAGGTTAGAGCCAATGGTGGATCTGTACGAGTGAATGAGTTAGAAGAAATCCTCGGAATCCCGGTTGTTCCTATTTCAGCTGCTAAAAACGAGGGAATCGAAGAACTGATCGATCACTCAATTCATGTGGCGAGATACAAGGAAACTCCCGGAAGAGTTGATTTTTGTCCTGCGAGCAGCGATGAACACGACTCGGTAGGCTCTGTCCATCGTTGTATTCATGCAGCGGTACATATGCTGGAATCTAATGCACAGGAAAAGGGACTCCCACTTCGTTTTACTGCTACAAAACTGGTGGAAAATGACCGTTTAATTGAAGAACGGTTATCGCTTTCATCCGAAAAGAAAAAAGCGTTTGAACACTTAATATCTGTTCTGGAAAAGGAAACAGGGCTTGACTGTGAAGCTGCGCTGGCAAATATGAGATTTTCATTTATAGAATCCTTATGCGCTAAAACTGTTGTGCGTCCACACGAAAGCCGTGAGCATAAGCGCAGTATAGCAATAGACCGGATTTTGACAGGCAAATACACCGCTATCCCATGCTTTATTGGAATTATGGCATTTGTATTTTCTATGACATTCAATTTTATTGGTGCGGCTTTGTCTGATTTAATGGCTATGGGCGTTGATACGATTGTCGTATTACTTGACAACCTGCTCACAAAAGCTGAAATCAATACAGTAGTACATTCTCTTGTTATTGACGGAATTTGTAGTGGTGTAGGCAGCGTACTCAGTTTCTTACCGACGATTGTTACCTTATTTTTCTTCTTATCTATTTTAGAAGATACCGGATATATGGCAAGAGTCGCATTCGTTATGGACAGGCTGTTACGCAAAATTGGTCTTTCAGGCAGGAGTATTGTTCCCATGCTGATCGGTTTTGGCTGCTCCGTTCCTGCTATTATGGCTACCAGAACACTTTCCAGCGAGCGTGACCGTAAGATGACCATACTACTCACACCTTTTATGAGTTGTACTGCTAAGTTACCAATCTATTCAATGATGGTCGGAGCTTTCTTTGAAAGAAAGTATCAGGCGTTGGTAATGATTGGATTATACGCTTTGGGAATTATTTGCGGAATTCTATACGCACTTATCTTAAAAAAGACAAAATATCGGGGAACGCCGGTTCCATTTGTTATGGAACTTCCTAACTATCGACTGCCATCGGCAAAAAGCGTATGGCAGCTAATCGTTGAAAAAGCGAAAGGTTTTGCAAAGAAAGCGTTTACCATTATATTTGTTGCGTCTATTGTTATTTGGTTCTTACAGACTTTTGATGTAAAATTAAATGTTGCCGAGTCTGCTGAAAATAGCCTACTGGCATTGTTAGGCGGTTTTGCAGCCCCCATATTTGCACCGTTAGGCTTTGGTGACTGGCGGGTTTCCACAGCATTGATAACCGGGTTCACCGCAAAAGAAAGTGTAGTGTCTACTCTTACTGTTCTTTTGGGCGGAGATGTATCATTGCTCGGAACACTATTCACGCCGTTTACTGCGGTGGTATTTCTTGTATTCACCTTGCTCTACACACCGTGTGTTGCTGCTGTTGCTACAGTAAAACGGGAAATGGGTGGAGTAAAGGCGGCAGTCGGAACAGTCATCATTCAATGTGCAATCGCTTGGATTGTTTCTTTTGTTGTTCATAGCATCGGATTAGCGATTGGGATTGTGTAAGGAGGCACGAGTATGAATATAGCGAGTATTGCAATTCTTTGTATTATAGTCGGTCTTTTGATTTTGGCTGTTATTTTTTCACGAAAAAATTCTAAGAATCAATGTGATGGAAATTGTAGTGGGTGTGCATTTCAATGCAAAAAATGAAAATTGAAGAATGGATATACTGTCCAGTATGCCACAGCAAAACAAGGCTCAAAATTCGGGAAGATACAGAATTAAAAAACTTTCCTCTGTACTGCCCAAAATGTAAGCAGGAGACATTGATTAAAGCAGAAAAATTGAAAATAACAGTCATCAAAGAGCCGGACGCATAGACGCAGAGCCGATGATTTTGTGATCAACCACAAGATCATCGGCTCTGTTCTTCATATAGAGTAAAAAGCAGCCTTGCGGCTACTTTTCGGGTGCAGTATTGATTAAAGCTTTCGCAGTTGCTTTGATGACTTCCAACGACCGTTCATCGCAAGCTGAAAGCATACGGAGGAGATTTTCTACCTCGGAATCTTTGGACGGCTTCTCAGGGTAGAAAATCAAATCCGCAGAAATGTTTAATTCCCGGACGAGCTTATGTAGGACATCGAAACTCGGTTTTTTGCCCTCATTCTCAATTCTGTATAGGTATCGCTCGGTAATATCTACTTTGTTTGCTAACGCTTCTATGGTAATACCAGCGGTTTCACGAGCTGTCTTAATGATATGTCCAAGCACTTCAGGTTTGTTATGCACTTACAGTCCACCTCCATATATAATTATACTGATTTGTGCCATCTTTCTAATGGCACGACAATTCAATTATAAATGGACTGTCAGTTCGAAAATCACTGAACTATATAGAAACTTGAACCCTGCCAAATAAAAAAAACGAGGTTTTGACAGGGCGATTCAATATGCCTACACCCTCCGATTCTGAGTTTTTTTGGATCGGAGGGTTTTTAATGCGCTGGACTATTCTCGGCGTTCCGTTGCTTGTGATGAGCAGCGAATATTAAACTGTTACAAAGGTATTATCAGAAAGTATTTCATTGAAAAAAGCACTTACCCCACAACAGAGCATTTCGACTTACATACTGAACTGATATGCCATAAATACAATGAAACAAACGCACTTGCACGGCGAAATTTGTCGCTATGCAGGTGCGTTTTTATATTTTGCGATATTTTGAGCTTTTATAGCGTCGGTTGCCGTTCGCCGCCTTCCAGTCTGAATTTTTACATTTTTGAAAATTCAGACTGGAGGTAAAGAAAATGGCGAAAAGTCAATTTGATGTTCTGAAAGAAGAGTTTCAGAACAAGTGCAAGGTTATCAATTTGAAGTATGAGTATGAGGGATACACAGGCGAGGAACAATGGGCAGTCATTACAGAACTATCCGAAAAAGAACTGTTTGAAAAATATCCTGATATTATATCCCGCCACATACCGTTCGTGCTGCTGTCCGTTGAACAGGGAAAGGCAGTATATGAGTTCAGGAGAAATGAAAGCAAGTTTTATAAGCGCAGCTTAAATAACGAGGACGCATTTGGATATGACGATGATCTGATAGGAATATTCCACTCAGAGGTCGTTGTTCCCAGCTTTGTTGAGCAACAGATAACAGAAGAATACGAAGAAAATCGTTATCAGTTGAAGATGAAGCTGTTGGACAAGGCTCTTTCAAGTCTTACCGAGAAGCAATATAAATACCTCATAGCTTGCTATGTTGCAAATAAAAGTGCAAGGGAAATTGCCAAAGAGGAAGGCGTGGCTCATCAGGTCATTGACAGACATTTGAATGCGGCTGTTAAAAAGATAAAGAAAGTCTTTTCAGATTTTTTCCGAAAATAGGGTGTCATTTGACCGACTGATTCCAAATTAGTGAAGGGGTTGCTTTGAATCCGGATAAAGGCTCTCCCCTTCACTTAATCTTGGAAATGCGAGGTCAATGCTATGCAAACAGAGAATAAAGAAAAAGTGAAGCGTGGAGAAATCTATCTGCACGACTTTGGAAGTAATGCTGGATCAATTCAGAATGGGGTAAGACCTGTTCTTGTAGTTCAATGCGATGAGGGAAATCAGGCAAGCACGACAACGATTGTTGCAGCTCTTACATCGGTTATTAAAAAGAGATACTTACCTTCCCATATTATCTTGGGCGATAAATTTGGACTCAAAGAGCCTTCAATGGTTATGCTTGAACAACTGAAAACAGTCAATCAATTCGAACTTGTAGAGTATATCGGATTTGTTGACAGCGAGTATCTGCTCCGTAAAGTGAATCACGGCTTGAAGAAAGCGCTTGGTTTATGGGTGGATAAGCCGCAAAAGCATAAGGGCAATATTCGCTGTCTTTGCAGCAAGTGTTTAGATGACTACAAATCCAATCCAGCTTATATCGTAAGGCGGCTTGATCCGTTTGCAAAAGAAAAGTGCAAATGTGATAAGTGTCTGAATATGGGGTACGATTATCTGATTTACGATAAGAGTATCTCTAAGGGGTAACGCATATGGCAGATACAAATACTACAAAGCCGTATGTGCCTGTTTGGGAAAAATATGCCCTTACGATTTATGAAGCGGCAGAGTATTTCGGGATTGGTGAACATCGGCTGCGAACATTGGTAAGGGAAAACCGTCAGGCAGATTTTGTGCTGTGGATCGGAGTGAAGGTTGAAATTAAGCGAAAGTTGTTTGAGAAGTTTCTAAACGAGATAAACGCACTTTAATTGTCAAGTATGCGATTTCAGCCTTCGCACATTTGTTAAAAGGCTCGTGTCTGGCTATGATTGAGAGGAAGGCACGAGCCGGACAAATGTAAAAGGAGGACGCCGCATTGAAAAACTATGTTTATGTTCCCGGTCTTAGCGAGGTTGTGGAAGATGAAAGAAAAGCAGAACCAAGCAGTACCGAAGATGATAAGTTCATTACATCAACAGGAGCAGCCAAAAAGATTGTCACTACGCACGATAACGGCGTTGTGAGAAATAAAAAGGTTGATGACCGCAGCTTTCGGATTCCCGTATGGGAAAAATACGCCCTGACGATAAAGGAAGCAGCAGAGTATTACAACATTGCTGAAACGAGACTGCGGGAGTTCGTAATGAGCAATCGAACTAAGCCGTTTGTGCTGAAAGCCGGAGGAAGGCTGTTAGTAAAGCGTAAAGTGTTTGAAGCGTTTTTAGACCAAAACAATGTAATTTGATAAGGAGGAAGCAATGGATAAGCAGGACAATCCAATATTTCAGAGAAGTTATCCAAACGCTGAAATGTGTAACCAAAAGCTGAAGAAATTGCCGATATGGGAAAAGTCGCTGTTGACGGTGGTAGAAGCGGCAAAGTATTTTCAAATTGGAGAATCCAATATCAGAAGGATTACACGAGAACATAAAGACGAGGACTTTATCCAATGGAAGGATTCCCGTGTATTTATCAGGCGGGAGGAATTTGAAAAGTTCTTGGATCGCACCAATGTGATTTAGAAGGAGGTATGGACTATGGCAGAAAAAAGGCGTGATTCCAAAGGCAGAGTTCTTTGGGCAGGCGAATCGCAGCGTCCCGATGGGAAGTACGAATTTAAGTACGCTGACAATAACGGAGAACGGCATTCGGTATATAGCTGGAAGCTTGTTGCAACCGACCGTGTACCGGAGAGGAAGCAGGTAACGGAGGCGCTTCGAGATATGGAAAAGCGGATCAAAAAGGACTTGGAGGATAATCTTCTTGTGTACGAAACAAGGAAGATGACGCTCAATTCCTTTTGGGACGAGTACATTGCTATGAAGCACGAACTCAAAGATTCTACAAGAAGCAATTACATCTATAT
Organism: uncultured Lachnospiraceae bacterium; assembly: GCA_946558465.1. GTDB lineage: Bacteria > Bacillota > Clostridia > Lachnospirales > Lachnospiraceae > CAPEBR01. Next base: position 294,636 of record CAMNTM010000001.1, on the reverse strand, counting down.
GTATGATAAGTATATCCGACCGGAGATCGGGCAGAAAAATATCACGGTCATTAAGTACAGCGATGTCAAGAAGTTTTATATGTCGCTGATTTACGAAAAGGGCTTCAAACCGAACAGTATGGAAATCGTCAATACGATTTTACACCCTGTTTTTACTTCGGCGGTTCGTGACGGGTATATCCGGCTGAATCCCTCCGATGGCGTGATGGCGGAAATTAAAAAGAGCCACACTTGGGAAAAACCAAAACGCCACGCCCTTACAGAACGGCAACAGGATCTATTCGTCAATTTTACGGCTCAGTCCCACCAATATAACCATTGGCTTCCGTTGATAACGACAATGCTGGGAACGGGCTGCCGTATAGGGGAAGTTCTCGGTCTGCGTTGGGAGGACTGTGATTTTGAGCAGAATATCATCAGCGTAAACCACACATTGATTTATCGCAAATTCACGGACGAGTCTTGCCATTATGCCGTTACCACGCCAAAGACGAAAGCGGGAGAACGGATTATCCCTATGCTTGCAGATGTAAAGGACGCATTGAAAACCGAATATAAGCAGCAACTGGAAGATGGCTTTAACGAGAGCGTGATTGACGGGTACTCCGGTTTTATTTTCAAATCCCGGTATAACACGGTTTTATCCCCACACGGGGTAAACCGGGTGCTTGACCGCATTATCAAAGCGTACAACACACAAGAAGAACAGGCAGCGAAAAAAGAGAGAAGAAAGCCTGAGCTGCTTCCGCATTTTAGCTGCCATAATCTCCGCCATACTTTTTGCACACGCTTCTGCGAGAATGAAACAAATCTTAAGGTCATTCAGGAGATTATGGGACACGCCGATATTACAACAACGATGGACATATATAATGAAGCGACAAAGGAAAAGAAAATGGAATCTTTCGCCGGACTTGAAGGGAAAATCAAAATAAGATAGAGAGAGGAGCTTGCCGGGGTTGGCAGGCTCCTTGATTTTCTTAGAGAAATATGCTATACTATACAAGAAATCAATCGGTATGGGGTGTGTATTTCAGGCATAACCGCAAGGTGCTTCATTGCTGGACAATGTAAACACCCCCGGAGTTTTACGACAGATTTTACGACAAACCAAATCAGAATACGATGATTTATGATAGGTTATGTGAAACAATGAAGCCGATTTGGATAAACAAAGTCAGGGAAAAGCAGGATAAATCAGGGGGTATCATTCCTCCCACGGAAATCCCGACAATGAAGTCTTTAGATAAAAAATCCTCCAATCCTGCAAAGGATAATATAAAATCAGAGAAAAAAGAAGCAGGTCATGCGGCAAAGAAAAGCAATATTACCCGTGAACAGGCATGGAAGCTGCTTAAAAAATACAATAAGGAGTCCTTTCATCTTCAGCATGCGCTGACGGTTGAAGGTGTAATGCGCTGGTACGCAAAGGAGCTTGGCTATGCAGATGAGGAAGAGTTCTGGGGAATTACCGGGCTTCTCCACGATATTGATTTTGAACTTTATCCGGAGGAACATTGTAAAAGGGCGCCGGAGCTTCTGCGGGAGGCAGGCGTAAGCGAGGATATGATCTATGCTGTCTGCTCTCACGGCTATGGAATCTGCAGCGAAGAGGAGCCGAGGCTTGAGATGGAAAAGGTGCTTTTCGCTTCTGACGAATTAACAGGCTTAATCTGGTCCTGCGCTTTGATGCGGCCGTCAAAGAGTACGATGGATATGGAGGTTAAAAGTCTGAAAAAGAAGTTTAAAGATAAGCGGTTTGCAGCAGGCTGCTCAAGAGAGATTATCTCCCAGGGAGCAGAAAGACTGGGCTGGGAGATGGACGAGCTTTTTGATAAGACAATCCAAGCAATGAGAAGTTGTGAAGCTTCTGTAGCAGAGGCGATGGAAAAGGAAAAGAAGTAAAAAGAGTCCCGCAGGGAATCAGGTTTTTTGAGGCTTGGTTCTTTGTGGGACTTTTATGTATAAATATAAATAAATGTTCATGAAGATATTTGGGAGTTTTTGTTAAAACAAGTCATTTATGGCTGTTGACAGCATATTTTTTTATCTATATAATAAAAATAGTTATGTATATAAGGAAAACGTTCGATAAATAGTTAGGTGGCTTGAAAAGTCGCCGCTATTGTTTTGATAGGTCTAGTATAAAACAGGGAGTGATTTCTAATGAAGATGAGACAAGGACTTAAGCGGACGCTGGCAGCAGTCTTAACAACAGTGTTGGTGGGAAGTATGACAAGTATGTCTGTGTTTGCACAGGAAATAGGAGAGCCAGATGCGGAAGGTACGGGGGTATCTGCATCTGCCGGAGAAAGAGTCACAGGGGCGCGTGAAACACTTAATAGTGCAGAGGTGTCCAAGAATATGAATTTGGAGTATTTCCTTGAAGCGGAGGGATGCGGAAGCTGGATAGAGCGTATGAATCTTCCAGACTATGCGGCAGGTTTATATAATACGTTGTCAAGTGGTTTTGACGGCGCATTTATTGAGGACGGTGCATTTTCAGAAGAGACAGCTGTCAAGGCGGCTTACAGCAATGGAAAAGAAATCTCCTTCAACGGAATAGAAGTTTTAAATACCAGTCTTGCAGCTGCTATGACAGATGAAGAGTGGGGGACAATACAGGAAAATCTCAGCAGTGCATATATAGCATTTCAGAGGGATTATCCAGGTGTATTCTGGCTGAGTGACAGCCCGAAGGTTATACGTATCTGTACAGAGCAGGCAGCAGAAGATGGTACGGCAGTTTATAATTATGTGGTATATTTTGTACTGAAGACACATGATAAGGATTATGATATACGAAAAGAAGAATATCAAAGTGCAGAGGCAGTATGGACAGCGGCAGCTGAGCGTGATCAATGTGTGCAGGAAGTACTTGCCGGAGTGACAGAGGATGATGTAACAAAGGCAATTGTGTACTTCAATGAGAATCTGGAGGCAGCAGCTAAGAGTATGGGCGGGGATGCAGATAGTCCGGCACGCGCCTGGAAGCTGCTGTGTGATAATGCGGGTGTTCCCTGTGTCCTGGCTTATGGTGCAGGCGGAGCTCTGGAGGCCTATGTAAATATAGACGGCGTATGGTATGCTGCCAATGAGGTAAAGGCTGCAGAGGAAAGTAAGAAGGCCGAAGAGGAGAAGAAAGAAGAAAAGAAGACCGAGAAGCAGGAGAGCAGCGAGAAAAAAGCAGAAGAGAAAAAAGAAATTGTTACAGCCCGCCCGGCGCTGCGCAGCGTTGAGAAGGCAGAAGTGGCAGGGACCATGACCAGGGCTGCAACAGAGCCTGTAGAAGCGACGATTTATAAAAGAGGAGAGGGCGGAGCAGGAGACAGCGTAGCCACAAGTGCAGACATAATTGGAAAGGTAGTAACGCTGGCCGATGAGAAAGAACGAGTTTTTGGACACTCGTTTGGACAATTAGTTACAGTTATGAATTCTCCCGATCTTTATGCTAAGGTCGGCAATGAGGAAGTGACAGATTTAAAATTTTCTCTTACACAAGGTTCTGCTGCTACTTATCCTCAAGCCGGCTCAGGGCAAAAATATACAATAGAATATAATGGATATTATGGACAGGACGGAAGAGTACATGGGGAATTTACAGGAGAGATACCGGAGATAAAGTGTAAACAGCTTACCGTATATACAAGCGGACTTATATATGACCGCAAATATAAGGGAACGAATCCGAAGGAAGATTTTACACCGCAGATAAAGCCGGGAATAACCTGGGACAGTACACCGGCCGGCAATGTTGAAGTAGAAGTGCTTCCGGTTCTGGAGACGGCTGACGATTTGCAGGATTTGAGGGATCACGAGGTAGACGGAGGAATCAGAGGGACTGTACGGATTAAGTTAACCTTGACAGGAAATAACCGGTATAATTATACACTGGGTAAGGAAGACTGTGTTTATGCGGACAGGGAGGAATCAATCATACCAGATGTGAGGATTTCTTATTCAAGTACTCCGAAAACAATTATTTCAGGCCAGTTGAATGCGGCTATAGATCAGGAGTATTCTCTTGAATATAATGGAAGCAATAAGACGCCTCCGGTAGAAGTTACAGTTACGGTTGACGGTGTTCCGGAGGTCTTGACACTGCATACAGATTATGAAGTACGATATACCAATAACCTAGATGCTACGATAGGAACAGGTGAAAGTGCTAATATACATATATCTCCTAAAGGACAGAGATATACATGGGATGAAACTAAACTATTTAATTTCCCGTTCACGATTACGAAGGCGCCAAAAGCGGATATAGAATTGTCGGCGCAGGATACGAAGTATGGGAAGAATGCGGTAATTGACTTGAATGAGTATATAGAAGCAGGAGCAAGAATTACCAAGGTAGATGTTTTGGGGGATGACTCTATTTTTGAGATAGCTCCAAGAGAAGGAGCTGCTACCGGTGGTGCGACGGTAGAATATAAGATAACAGACAGTGAGAGTCTTTTAGGCCAGACAGCTACTGTGCTTGTCAGCATAGGAAATGCGAAGAATTATCAGGATTATAAAATTTCTTTCCCAGTAACCGTGGTTGATAAAGCGCCTCAGATTGATTTTAAATTTGAGCACGAGAAAGTAAAGATGGTTAAGGGAGACAGCCAGGAAGTACAGCTTACGACAGTGGAAGGAAGCGATGTTAAATTTACGAGTGATGATCCCAGTGTCAGTGTAGATTACGAGGGAGGTACAGCAACTATCAGTGCCGACAGCGTAGGGCATGCAACTATAACTGCAACAGCAACTAAGACAGAGGATTATCAGGCGGCAGAGGCGACATATGAGGTAGATGTCGTTCCTAAAGCTCATACGGTCAAATACAGTTTTCCATTTACAGCCGAAGGAGAGGAATATAAGCTGGAGGTTGAAGAGGGAATTTCAAGAAAATATGAGGATGAGGAGCTTGGAATGACTGCAGAGGAGATAGAGGAACAGCTGCGGGAAGAGCTTCTTGAACTTAAACCGACAATACCGGAAGAAAATATTGTAGTATATGATGTAATTTTGCTGGTCAAAAATCCAGACGGAAAATGGGAGTGGGAAGAAGTAAAGGATGAGCCAAAGGATGATGAGATAGGATTTCCTAAGGGCGGAGTAAGGGTAACATTCCCTTATCCATATCCAGAGGAGGTAAATCCGAATATTAATAAGTTTGCAGCAGTGCATATGTTCACGACAGAGGTGAATGGTAAAAAACCGGGAAAAACGGAAAGCTGGGATGAGGAAGAAGAGGATTTGGTAAAAGCGGCTGATGGACTTCAGTTTACAGTAACAGGCTTATCTCCGATTGCAATCGGCTGGGAAGAGGATCCAAATGCTAATAATCCGACTAATCCAGATGACCCTAATAATCCGACTAATCCAGATGACCCTAATAACCCCAATAACCCCAATAACCCGTCTAATCCTAACACCCCTAATTCTAATACGACTACTAATAACCCGGCAACCAGGGCAGCGGCAGGCACAACAACTGGAAGTGGAAGCGGGACAGCAGCCGGAGGCGGAACGGGAACAGCTGTTAACGGAAAAGTATTAGGAGCATTAACAGGAGATAATGCACAGATTTTAGTTTATGCAGTTTTGTTTGGTTTGACAGGAGCGGTAATTTGTGGTTTGTTTGCATTAAGGAAAAAACCTAAAGCGAAGAAAAAATAATAGATAGTAATATTTTGGATGGCGGTACAGTTTGAGATTGTACCGCTTTTCCTATATTTTATAAGGGAATTGTATTTGCGCTAGTAAAAAGAAAGGATGACTTGACATTTTTGTAGTCCGCCTGCACAATAGAAATATCAAAGATGATATGATTAATATGACGTAAGTATATGCAGGGAGATAGAAGAGAATGGAAAAAAGATTAAGGCGCCTGCTGGCGCTTATTATTACGATATTTTTGGCAGGCAGTACAGTGGAAATTGTATCAGATGCACAAGAAATAGAGGAAAATGATTCTGAAACGGCGGAAGGAGCTGTTATTAAAATTACAGGAACAAAATCGACACTCGATTGTGAAGAAGCGCTTCGGAATATGAGCTGGGAATTTTTTTGTGAAGGTGAGAGCAGGACAGACTGGATAGGACGTATGAATTTTCCTGATTATGCATCAGATTTTTATTTCACATTGATTGAGGGTGCAGATAATGACGAAGAGGAGGATGTTTTGATTGAAGATAGTGCATTTTCTGAGGACACAGCAGTTAAGATAGAGTACACCAATGGAAAAGAGGATGTATTTAATGGAATAGAAGTCTTGAATGTGAATACCACAGCTAAGATGACAGAGGAGGAATGGGGCAGTATACAGGAGAATATAGAAAATGCGTACAATGCATTCAGGCTGGACTGTCCGGAGGTATTCTGGCTTAGCGATACTCCAAAGCTTGAACGTATATGTACTGTAAGAGACACCAGTGAAGGCGCACAGCTGTATGAGTACAAAGTATATTTCCTGTTGAAGAATCATAACAGAAGCTATGATATAAGGAATGAGGCTTATCAGAGTGCGGAGGCAGTCAAAGAGGCGATTGAAAGACGTGAGCAGAGTATTCAGCAGGTTTTTGACGGAGTAAAAAGGGAAAGACCGGCAGAGATGGCTGCATATTTCAATGAAAAGCTCGATATTGTAGTCAATGGAATCGGGCTGGAAAGTAATGATAGAGCCTGTGCACTGAAGATGCTGTGTGATTATTCAGGGATTCCCTGTGTTTTGGTATCTGGATTGGGCGGTATGCTTGACGGATACGTGAAAATAAGGGGCGAATGGTGTATGGGATCAGAGGTGCAGACGGAATTAAAAAAAAGTGATGCTGACAAAGCAGTTAAAAGGGAAGCGGAAGAGAATAAAAAAGACACTTCTGAGACAGAGGAGACATTCATGGCGCTTTCAGCATTAAGGAATATGGAAGCGGTAGAATTTGCAAAGACTGCACAAGAAGGAATTATGAGCAGCTTAAAGACAAATGCGTATTTTGAGAGAAAGAAAGTGGAGGGTAATATAGAAGTTTATGAAAGGATTCAAGAGCTGGAGGAGTTGGTTTCTATAAACAGCGAGCCATACTATTATTCGGCATGGGAAGAGGTTGTTCCTCTGAGCGAAATAGATTATTCAGATTTGTATATACATGTTAAGGATTCCGGCAGTCCGGATGAAGACAGACAATATCCGGCAGACGCGGAGCTGGTCGGGCTGCTGGGAGTGTCGGCAGATACCAGAATAGTAAAGGAGGCGCAGAATACATGTGATTTTATTATTGTATATAGTCTGCGGACAGAAGAGAGCGGAGAGGATTATGGATGCTATAATATGTTTTCAGGCAGTGTAATAGTAAAATCAAGGGCAATTAAGGAAGTAGGAGAGAACTCTTAAGTTTTTTGTCAGAACCATTCTATTAATCAGCTAAATTTTACTGGTAAAGGAAAAGTGTGCATGAAAGCAAGAAACAAGATGCACAAAAATCCGGAAGAATCAGGAAAAAGTTCTTACAGTATTTACCTTTTTTTCGGCAAAAAAGTATGATAATATGTTTGCAACAAAAAAGGAGGGATTAAAATGAGTAGAAAAACTGTAGTGTTTTCAAATCCTGATGATGTAATGAATTTTGTAAAAGTGGTGGAAAAATACCCATATGATATGGATATGAAAAGCGGAAGATGCATTGTTGATGCCAAGTCACTTCTTGGTCTTATGAATCTGGGCTTTAATAAAGAAATTGAGCTTAAAGTCTATGAGGATGAATGTCAGGATCTTCTTCAGGATATTGAGAAATATCTCGCAGCATAAGAAAGTAATAAAAGTAATTCTTGTTTCGCAAAACTCCTCGGCGTATAATAATACGGTGAGGAGTTTTGCATTATGAATAAAGAATATCTTTTTGATAATAAAGCGCTTGTAAAGCTTATCATTCCGCTTATCATCGAACAGCTTCTGGCAGTTCTGGTAGGTATGGCGGATTCTATTATGATTGCAAGTGTAGGCGAAGCAGCAGTGTCCGGAGTGTCTCTGGTGGATCAGATTATGGTGCTGCTTATTAATATTTTTTCGGCATTGGCGACAGGCGGTGCAGTAGCAGCCGGCCAGTATCTTGGACAGAAAAATCCGGAAATGGCACGGAAATCAGCGACACAGCTTGTGTGGTTTATTACAATAAGTGCATTAATTGTTACAGCAGCGGTCTATGCAGGAAGGTATTTTATCCTGCACGGGGTATTTGGGAATATAGAACCAGAGGTTATGTCTCACGCAAACACTTATCTTCTGATTGTAACAGCTTCTATTCCATTTATGGCAATGTACAATGGCGGTGCGGCGATTTTCCGCGCGATGGGAAACTCCGGGATATCCATGAGAGTATCTATTGTTATGAATATTATAAATGTAAGCGGAAATGCCATTTTAATCTATGGATTTCACAGAGGAACAGAGGGAGTTGCGATTCCCACGCTCGTGTCCAGAATAACCGCAGCACTTATTATAATTGTGCTGCTTTGTAATGAAAAACAGGTACTTCATATAGAAAGAACACTGCATTACAGGATAGACTGGGTACAGGTGAAGAAAATCTTAAGCGTTGGAGTGCCGAACAGTCTGGAAAACAGTATGTTTCAGCTTGGGAAGATTATGGTGCTAAGTCTGGTATCTTCCTTTGGCACCTACGCAATTGCAGCAAATGCAGTGAGCAATGCAATTGCATTGTTTCAGATTCTTCCGGGGATGGCTGTTTCGCTGGCAGTAACGACTGTAATTGCCCGATGTGTCGGGGCCGGTGATTATGAGCAGGTAAAATATTACAATAAAAAGTTTCTGATTATTACGCACATAAGTATGGCGGTAACGGTAGCAGGGGTATTTTCTGTGCTGCCAATGATTTTGAGGGCATATAACCTTTCGGAACAAACAGCGCAGGTAACAGCACAGATTATACATTTTCACGGAATCAGCGGAGTACTGATATGGCCGCTGTCATTTATTCTGCCGGGTACTTTCCGCGCGTCGGGAGATGCGAAGGCGTGTATGTATATTTCAATTTTGTCCATGTGGATATTTAGGATAGGATTTAGTTATGTGCTGGGAAAATATATGGGTATGGGAGTGTTTGGAGTGTGGATTGCGATGGTGATTGACTGGACATTCCGGGCAATATGCTTTGCAGTGAGATATTTTACAGGGAGATGGAAGAAGCGGGCATTGGTGTAGGTCTGTATTTATTAGAAAAAGCATGAAAAGGAGTATCGGGCATTGTAAATAAGGTTTGTCTATCTTATAATGAAAGCAGTTGCAGAAGATATTAAGAGGAGGAACGCAGGTGAAAAGAGAGTTAGTGATTGTACTGGATTTTGGCGGACAATATAATCAGCTGGTGGCAAGACGAGTCCGGGAGTGTAATGTTTATTGCGAGATTTATTCTTATAAGACAGAGCTTGAGAAGATTAAGGCAATGAAACCGAAGGGAATTATTTTGACCGGAGGTCCGAACAGCTGCTATGAGGAGGATTCTCCAACGTATTCTAAGGAATTATTTGAGCTGGGAATTCCTGTTTTGGGGCTTTGTTATGGCGCTCAGCTTATGATGCATGTGCTGGGAGGAAGAGTTGAGCGTGCCGATGTCCGGGAATATGGGAAGACGGAGGTGCTTATTGATAAGTCAGACTCTAAGATATTTGCGGACGTATCGCCAAAAACAATATGCTGGATGAGTCATTTTGATTATATTTCTAAAACAGCGCCGGAATTTGAGATAACGGCACATACTGCAGATTGCCCGGCTGCGGCTGCGGAAAACGAAAAAAATAAGTTGTATGCTATACAATTTCATCCGGAGGTGCTGCATACGGCAGAGGGAACAAAAATGCTGTCAAATTTTGTACTTGGTGTATGCGGCTGTGCAGGAGACTGGAGGATGGATTCATTTGTGGAGGAGTCAATACGGCAGATTCGAGAAAAGGTCGGCGGCGGAAAGGTTCTATGTGCACTATCGGGCGGAGTGGATTCTTCGGTAGCCGCAGTGCTTTTATCGAAGGCTGTCGGCGAACAGCTGACTTGTGTATTCGTGGATCACGGGCTTCTTCGTAAAAATGAAGGAGATGAGGTAGAAGAGGTATTCGGAACAGAGGGTTCATATGATTTGAACTTTATCCGTGTAAATGCACAGCAGAGATTTTATGGTAAGCTGGCGGGCGTGTCAGAGCCGGAGAAGAAAAGAAAGATTATCGGAGAGGAATTTATCCGTGTATTTGAAGAAGAAGCTAAAAAAATCGGTGCTGTAGATTTTCTTGTTCAGGGAACCATTTACCCGGATGTAGTAGAAAGCGGGCTGGGCGGAGAGTCGGCAGTGATTAAGTCACATCATAATGTGGGTGGATTACCGGATTATGTCGATTTTAAGGAAATTATTGAGCCGCTTCGTGATTTGTTTAAGGATGAGGTACGGAAAGCAGGTTTAGAGCTTGGAATTCCGGAGCATCTGGTATTCCGTCAGCCGTTTCCCGGACCGGGGCTTGGAATTCGGATTATCGGCGAGGTGACTGCAGAGAAAGTAAAGATAGTGCAGGATGCGGATGCGATTTACCGGGAGGAGATTGCAAAAGCCGGTATTGCCAGAGATATAGGGCAGTATTTTGCCGCGCTTACAAATATGCAGAGCGTCGGCGTTATGGGGGATGAAAGAACCTATGATTATGCAGTGGCGCTCCGGGCGGTGAATACGGTTGATTTCATGACTGCAGAAGCGGCGGAGATACCGTTTGAGGTGCTGCAGAAGGTAATGAGCCGGATTATTAATGAAGTAAAAGGGGTCAACCGGGTTATGTATGATCTGACTTCGAAGCCGCCGGGGACGATTGAGTTCGAGTAACGGATAGGATCCCGGAAATGCTGATAAAATGGGCATTTCCGGGATTGCTTTATGCCTGTTGGCTCTAAAATGGCTCTAATTATTTGATGAATACTGGATTTGGGGCGGGTATCGTGATACCTGCAAACAAATTTAAAGAACTAATTGCCATTCATATATCTTCGTGTTACAATACATCTACGGAAAGTACCCATGACAGGGTGGTAGCCTCCCGAGTTTATGAAAGCCGGCGTGCCGGAATACATAGGAAGGGAGGCAGCGCCGATGACAGCTTTTGAAATCATTTCGATTTTCATTGGAATATTAACATTGCGGATGTCCTTTGGTAGCTTAATTGTTGCGTTGCTTGTCCTTCTCGATAAGAGAAACAACAAGCGAAAATAAAAATACCTATCCTGTCTGCCAACAGGATAGGCGGTGTCTGTAAGGACATTCTTTGACCTAAACTCGGAGCATCCACTTTTGAGTGGGTGCTTTCCCTTTGTATTGTTACAATACCATTGAATGTAAAATGTTTCAAGGAATTTCCGCTAAAAATTGTAGATAATTGTTTAGTAAATTTTGATTTCGCCCCTATAGTTGTCGCCTCTTTCCAATAGAGGACCGGTTGCACCCATTGTAAAAGCTATATCACTGCTTCGGATAGACAATAGTTCCATTCCAATCTTCAGATTAAGAAAATCTAATATCTGCTGATTAAGCTGAATTACACCATTCTCTGAAATATTTACCCAACAGTATGACCGCCCTTTGTATTTGACAAATTCGCCCTCTGCGATCTGATAATTCTGTAAAGCCGGATTATCAGTAAGAATGTGTCCTAGCTTTGACGGTTCTAACAATCCTTTTCTTGTTACACAAAAGCCGCCAGTGACTTTGCTCCCGGTAAAAAGATAGATTTTTCCCTCTGATGTGGCGTTGTACTCTGTAAGAGCCTGTGTTGGGAGATGGATTGTCAAGTCATCTCGTATCAGCGATTTTCCGAAAATAAATTTACCGCCTTTGTTCATCTGTGGCATATATCATCAACTCCGTTTCCTAAAAGTGGAAATCCACTATACCACAAGAAAATTCAAATGTCACTAAGGCTCTCTAAAGTGTGACAAATTATTTTTCGGCATAGCGAGAATGATTAGTTGTCGGGATATATTTTTTATTGAGAAAGTACCTGTTGCCACTAATTGTTTTCGGAAGCGCTATTTTCCGAGTAATAGCGAAACGCATTTACGATATAATCAGAGGCCCCTTTTCCATATTTTCTGTCAGTCATGCTTTTGATATAATCGCTTGAATATGTGTCGATAAGAACATTGATATAGGGCTTATCAAGGGATACGCTGGTGCTGTTTTTCTGTATAAACTGCAACAGTTCATCTACAATGGATTGTATGTTAGGGGAGGAAACATCTTCTAACAAATCAGCGGTTAGTTTTCCATACAGTATATCAGATTGTTTTCCGATTTCTTTCACTTCCTCCGTTAATTGTGTTTCCATGAGTTCAGAGAAATGCTCTAAATTATGTTTCATGGCTTCGGTGTATTTTTCAATGCTACCAAATTGCTGAATGGCGAGTTTAGCTAATTCGGCTTCATCATCTTTGATTTTCTGAATAAACATATCAAAATTTTCAATACTTCCCCAATGCTTGATAACATCATCAGCGCTGTTATTTTTAAAATCTTCTAAAGCGGTGATGTAATCAGACAGGTCAAATTCTTTAAAACTCATACATTGTTCTCCTTTCTCTAAGCGGCTAAGAAGTTGTATAAGTTTGTCTGTCCGATTGCGCTTCAACAGAAGCAGCTCTTTCTGCCTTTTAAAAGCCTTGATTCTATCAAAGTCTGGTTTTTGCAGAATTTCTTTGATTTCTTTCAGCTTAAATCCCAATTCCTTAAAAAACAGGATTTGTTGCAGCTTTTGCAAGGCTTCATCATCATACAGGCGATAGCCGGATTCGGTCAATTCACTTGGCTTTAACAATCCAATCTCGTCATAATATTGTAATGTTCGGGTGCTTATGCCTGTTAATTCTGCAACTTGGCTTATGGTTCGCATTCTTATCAGCTCCTTAAATTTGTGAAGAAGCAAGACAGAGATTGCCGGCTTATATCTATTCTGCTCCTATGAGAAAAGAATACAGTATCACGTTACGTGGAAGTCAATACTTTTTGCTCAAAATTTTTCTCATTCATTTTCGGGATATATTTTTACAGATATACCTCTAACACCTTTTTTAACAATCTTACTGTCATCAAGAATACTCTGCTTAACAGCGTCTAAATCCTTTGAGAGTGCTTCAATCGCCCGTTGGTGTTCTTCCTCTGACGAGAAGCGTTCCGTATCATTCAAAAGGTTCTCCTGCAATTCCCTTGCTTTCATGTATACGCCCAACTTATGATTGAGCAGGGAGTTCTTGAAGGATATTTTGATTGTAGCGGGATTGAAACTTCCGTCCTCGTATCTCTCTGCTTCAAAGTTCATATCTAATTGTTCGTCCATTTTCAAAATCAAAGACAATACATCTGACACTGTTTCTATATCAAAATCCATGAAAACATTGATACTGATACCCAAAGCATTTGCAATTTTCATCAGTTGGTCGGGCTTGGGATTGCGGATGCCATACTCATACTTTTTAATTGTGGCGGAATTGATGCCGGAAAGCTGACCGAGCGTTTCCTGTGATATGCCGCGCAAATTCCGAAAGTGTTTAATCTTTTCCCCGGTAGTCATGCCAATACCTCCAATTTATGTGATTTTCGTTAGTGCTTAGTTCAATTCTATCACATCAGGACACATTTGTGTATAAAAAATTAAAATAAATACTTGACGTTCACAAAAGTGTACCGTATAATAAAAACACAAAGGTCACATATGTGTACCTAAAATAAAAAAGGAAAGGACAGGACTATATGGAGAATGGAAAGAAAATGTATGTAACGGCAGAGGAAGCGGCTGAAATGCTTGGTGTATCAACGGGTTATGCCTACAAGATTATCCGGGGGCTGAATGAGGAACTGAAAGCAAAGGGCTATCGGACAATCTGCGGTAAAGTCCCGACAAAATACTTTGAAGAAAAATTCTATGGTCTGACCGCAGCCATGTAGGAAATACCCTGCGGGTATACCACTGAGGAATAAGCAGAAACAACCCCAAAGACAGAAACGGAAATCCATTGACAGGGATAGCCGATAAGAAAAACACCGCACAGCGGTTACTCTCTGGCGGTGTCGTACAGACTACTATTTTTAAATCAGATTATCTCCACAGTGGTTAATTTAATACCCAATAAACGGGAGTTTCAACATTTTCCTAATGCCGGATAGTAAGTAATCGAGGGCTGTTTCACTTCATGTTCTCCAATAACTTTTTCCATCCAAATCATGTTATACCATCGGTTAAATTTATACCCACATTTGTGAAATTCTGCAACTTTTGTAAAACCTAAATGTGCATGAAATTCTGCACTATTCGTTGTCAAATACTCGTCATTATGCTCTGGGTAGCCAATACAAGCGTACAGGTTGAGAACGCCCATGTTATGCAAAGCTTTCTCTAATGCTTCATAAATAATTCTACCCATTCCACATTTTTGTACGTTGTGGTCAAGGTAGACTGTCATTTCACAAGACCAGTCATAGGCTGCTCTGCCAACAAAGGAACCTGCATATGCGTATCCTTCAATTCGACCGTCTTTCAAAATGACTATGTACGGATAGCGCTGCGTAGTCTTTTTCATTCGTTCTTGAAATTCCTCAAGAGACGGCGTATCGTATTCAAATGTAATTGCCGTATTTTTTACATAGTAATCATATATTTCCAAAATACGCTCCGCATCTTCCAGTGTTGCATCACGGATAGTAAACATACATATCGCTCCCTTCAAATCTCGAATTTTTACTCAACTATACATGAAAGCATAAGCTTTTTCAATCCCCTGACTTTTTCTGTTTAAACTTCTGCGGCACTCCTACACACCGTAGAAGTGCCGCCTGCTGCCTATGAATAAATTATCTCATGTTCTACAACTTCCCGTACACACGCCCGAATATTGTTTATTTTTTGTACCCACAAAAGTTGATTTTCGGCTTTTAACTGTTCCGTCATTCCCTGCCTGTCAGCATATTCCTTTACCAGATGAGAAAACATATTTTTTGCCTGCTCGTCTATACTCGCAAGGTATTCATTTAGCCTGCTGCTTGTCAGTAGATTGAGATAAACAAGCCGTTTATGCTCTTTGAGATAGAGCAAATGCTGCTGTCCCCATAAACCAATGGGTTTGTTTCCCTTTTTGGCTGGTAAAACAAGACACGGGATATAATAGTCGCCTTGCAATTCATACCAAAGACCGTTGGTTTCGTCATAAATAATTTTTCCATAGTGTTGTCCTTCAAAATAATCTATTCGCACATATATCACAGTTTCCCGATTGCTACACTTTGTTATATCGTGTTATGAGATTTTCCTGCTCTTGATTTTGCTTTTATGAACAATCAAAACAAGGGTAACATTGTGTGAAATCATATAAAGGGATAAGGTGGACTGACTGCGATAAACCCTTTATTTTCAAGGTATTCGGAGGATTTTATTAAAACCCTGTGAGGTGTGATGAACACCTATAAAATCAAGAGTTTACAATCGGGAGTTGACGAAATGGTAAATGCCTATTATTCTATTGGGAGAGGAGGTAATTAGTGATGGAAATTGGGATGGCATCTGAAAACTAAACTGTTATAACAGTTCTTTTTATAGGTGGGTCGCCTTGTAGTGGAAAGAGTATGTTTTAGAAGTGTCTGTTAAACATATTGTACAAGAACTGTATGCACTAATTTATTTGCAACATAGAGGATAGCTTATCGGAGGAAAGACATGAAATATGTGAAGGCAGCTTCTGACATGGTAAATGGAATTTACCATGTTTTACATACAGCTATTAAAACAGTATATCCTAAGTATTATCCAAAAGAAGTAGTGGACTTCTTTTGTAAGCATCATAGTAAAGAGCATATCTTAGAAGGAATAGCGTCTGGGAATATGGGAGTGTTGATATATGATGATGTAATTGCCGGGACAGGTTGTTTTGATGGCAATCATATTACGGGTGTATATGTATTGCCATCTTATCAAAATCAGGGTTGTGGCTCGCATATTATGGATTGTTTGGAAAAGGAAATTGACAGAATGTATGATAAAGCTGTTTTAGATGCTTCGCTTCCGGCAGTGTGTTTATATGAACATAGAGGTTATAAAACGGTGGGGCATGGGATATACGAATTGGAAAATGATGTGAGGTTAGTTTATGAGATTATGGAGAAAAAATTAAAAGCAGATTAAGATGCGATGCGCTTTGAAAGGCGTTAGTAAATGTAATGCATAATTAAGGAAATGAGAGTTTAAATGAATGCTATTCGAGAATATCGAAGTAGTGAAATGATGGGAAATACATTTCGGAAAGTAGATAGCTGCAGCGACTTGCTGAATAAAACAATTAAAGCGCCTTTCATAAGGCAGGGACAGAATTAGGTATGCGATTTTCAACCTATGGGAGCAACAAAATAAAAAAGGTAATGATATAATAATAAAAGTAAAATACGATAATACATGAGAGGTGTTGGAAAATGAAATGCAGAATAAGGAAATGGGAGTTATCCGATGCAAAAAATTTAGCTGAGGCTCTATCAAACAAAAAAGTACAAGATAATCTTCGTGACGGTCTGCCCTATCCTTATACCGAGCAGGATGGGAAAGATTTTATTTCTGACATGCTTTCCGCAGATGAAAATGAAACCTTTGCTTTTGCTATTACAGTAGATAATATAGCGATTGGCAGCGTAGGCATTTTTCGCCAGGGTAATATTCATAGGCAGACCGCCGAGTTGGGATACTATGTTGCCGAAGAATATTGGGGTAAAGGCATTATGACCGAAGCTGTCAGGCAGATATGTGAATATGTTTTTAGTGAAAGTGACATTGTCCGTATTTATGCTGAGCCGTTTGCTTATAATAAAGCATCTTGCAGAGTGCTTGAAAAAGCAGGATTTCAATATGAGGGTACATTGAGAAGTAATGCAGTGAAGAATGGTAAAGTAATTGATATGAAAATGTACTCTTTATTAAAAGAAGAGATAAAAGAGTAAGTATGGATTATCAAATTAGGAAAATCAGAGAAGAACGACCTTGAATGAGGATATTTTCCTTTGTTCGGCCGCTCTTTTTTCTTCTATATTTTTTCTTTCTCATGAATATAAAAAATTTTGTGTTTCTGGCATTTCAGATAGTTTCTTGGGAAGATTTACATGAATTATACTTCTAGGAAAAGAAAAAATATAAATTTCTCAAACTGCCTCATTGCTTATATTTTTCTTTTGGATTATGCTCTTGTGAAGGAGGTGTTTTTCTATGGCAGATGAAGATAAAAAAGATTTTAACGCAATGCTGAATGATAGCAAGGATATGCCTAAATTTCAAGTAATTACGGACGAAAAAAGTATAGAAAAATATGGCGGAAACAGAATGTATTTTGCGCCGCCGATTGATTATGACAGGGTAATGCGGCTTGTACCGTATGGAAAGCTGTTGACAGTAGGCGTAATAAGAGAGCATTTTGCAAAGGTAAAGGGAGCCGATTTTACAGAACCGATTACGGCAGGAATATTTGTTTCAATTGCTGCATGGGCAAGTTTTCAGCGTAAGGATGATAAAACTCCATATTGGCGTACATTGAAAGCAAATGGAGAATTAAATGCAAAATACCCCGGTGGTATTAATGCGCAGAAAGAAATGCTTGAAAAAGAGGGACATACGATTATTCAAAAGGGCAGGAAGAATATCAGGTATTACGTTAAAGATTATGAAAGTGCGTTGTATTTACTGTAAAAAAGATAATTTTATGTAGTCTGCAGTTCCAGCACCTGATGATGTACTAAGGATGGATTCGGTTACAGAAATGGCTGATACTATAGCTTCATTTTTCCAAGTGTTAATGGTTATTGCTTTGTAGCAGTTATTCTGATTCAGGGAATTGAAAGGTTTTATAATTTCGTGTATACTTGGAAAAAGAAATTAGACTAAGAAATCCAAAATTATATAGGAGGGCTGATATGCTTGATACGATACCTAATGAAGAAGAGATGACAGCGTTAGTTGGGAAGTCTCTATATGATGTATGGAATAAGTTATGTACTTTGGTTGATGAAAGATATGATATGGAGCGTTTGTGGAATAAAGGCGGTAAAGCATGGAAATATGAATATAAATATCGTCGGGGCAGTAAAACGCTGTGCGCATTATATGCAAGAGAAAACTGTGTGGGTTTTATGATTATTTTAGGAAAAAATGAACGGCTAAAATTTGAAGCAGATAGAGAAAATTACGGGGAGGAAGTTCAAAAAATATATGATAAAACTCAAACGTACCATGATGGGAAATGGATTATGTTTGAGCCAGTGGATACCTCATTGTTTGACGACTTCATAAGATTGTTGAAAATCAAAAGAAAACCAGATAGAAAGTAAAGCTGTTATCGAATTATAAAACTTGAAAACCGTATTGATGGGAGAGATTATGAAAAGAAATCTGAATGAAGTAATACAGTTGAGTGATAAGCAAAAGAAGCAGCTTATCGGTGAAATAAAAGCATTCTATCTGGATAACCGCGGGGAGGAAATCGGAATTATAGAAGAACAGCAGATACTGGATTTGTTTTGCAGGCATTTAGCACCGATTGTTTATAATAAGGCGTTGGATGATTCTATATGTTGGTTAAAGGAACGAGTGGAAGATATTGAAGCTGATTATTACACGTTATATAAAAATATTTAATAAATAAATTTCCGGCTGCTGTGGAATGATCTGAGGCGTGGAATGGAAGGTAAACACTTTTCCAACATAAAAATATGCCGGTGTCATAGGAAGCCGCTTGGCTGACAGCTGGTGTACTATAGAGAGTGTTCTAGAAGAAAAATACCAGGAGGGTTCTTAATGAAAAACAGAAAACATATTATTGAATTTATTCAGAAACAAAAGACAGCATTTATTGCTTCTGTAGATAAGGATGGTTTCCCGAATATAAAAGCAATGTTTGCGCCGCGTAAAATAGAGGGGAATTGTTTTTATTTTACAACGAATACATCCGCTATGCGTTCACAGCAGTTTATGAAGAATCCAAAGGCAAGTATTTATTTTTATAATAGAGGACGTTTCAAGTATGAAGGAATTATGCTGACAGGTACAATGGAAGTTTTACAAGACGATAATATAAAGCAGGAGATTTGGCGTGCAGAGGATATCATGTATTATAAGCAGGGAGTAACCGACCCCGACTACTGTGTTTTGAAATTTACGGCCGTAAAGGGCAGGCATTATTGTGATTTAAAAACGGAAAGCTTTGATATCGGGGATTTAAAGTAAGGTATGTTAATAAAACGGGCAGAAGTGCATACAAATGCTGGCAGATTTCCTTAAAAAAATTTATTATAATAAAGGCAGAATAAGTAGTAAGGAGGCACAGGATGAGTTTAGGAAATCATTTATTTTATGCGAGAAAGAAAGCTGGGCTGTCACAGGAAGAGGCTGCCGAAAGGCTGGGAGTAAGCAGGCAGACTATTTCAAAATGGGAAACAGATGAGACCTTGCCGGATATCTGCCAGTGGAAAAGGCTTGCTGTTTTATACGGATTATCGTTGGACGAATTGATTGAATTTGATATTGATGTAAAAGAGATTCAGGAAATAATTGATAAAACAAGTGAAGCAGTATCGGATAAGATAGATTGGACGAAGGCATGGAGTAAGAAATATCCGGTTCTTGCACAGCACAAAAAAGATGTAGACAGTTCCTTTTATGCAGAGGAATTGTGTAAATTGCTGGATGACCTGAAAAAGAAATATGGCTATAATGATTTGGATTCTTTTCTTGTTCTTAAGGACATTTTAGCAGTAATATGGAAAAATAAGAATTGATAATAGTGGGCCGATGGTTAATGACAACCTTCGGCTCATTAAAGTAAATTTTTGTTAAATTATTGTGTTTCTTGTAAGGTACTGCTATAATACATGGGAATAGGGTATTTATATCCTTTTTATGACAGCGCGACAATATCTGCAGATATAATTTTCTGTAGATGAGGTCTGTGAGATAATAAGGTATAGGACTTGATATCTTGATATGGCCCTTACCAGTTATGGGGGGATAAAAGTGAGACAAAGGCTGCTGAGTGTGTTACTTTGTTGTATCGTGTTTTGTGCTGTATTTTCAGGAGCAACACTAACCGGGATGGCGCAGGAGTCGGAAGAGACGGAGATGCTTTCCATCATTTCCTGGGAATGGATTGATGAAGAGGGAGTACTTGTATGGGCAGACGAGCCCGGTTTATGGGGCGTCGGACTTCCGGGAACAAGTAAAGAAGATAAGATTACTAAGGAACAATTGAAAGAAATACTGCCTGCTTCTGTCCTGGCCAGGCTGTCGGAGGAGAGGACTGAGGAGCTGGCAGTGGAGTGGGATTTCAGCGGATATCCGGAAGAAGGAGCCGGCGAGGGCGGCTATATTTTTAATGCCCGGCTGCCGGAAGGGTATGTACTGGATGAAAATGTTCCGGCATTGAGCGTGGCGGTAGAACTGGGCGGCGGGGAACCGTATGTTACAGCATGGATCAGTGATTGGAATTTTATTGAGCGTGGTGCGGCCTCTATTTCTCAAAATAGTGCAGGAGAGCTGAGTTTGACTATACTTACGGAGACGAATTTGTCTAAGACAGATATGTTAAAACTCTTGCAAGAGTCGCTTCCTGAGCAGATGTATATTCATTGCTGGCAGGGACAAGGCGGAACTGCACCAGGATATACTTGGGTTAAAGAAGCGCCTTCTGGCGATTGGGGGCATTATGGAACCTTAGATATAACTTGGTCACCTTCCTTAAGTGAATTGAGTAATGAAGAGATCGTGTATAATAAAGAATATAAATTAAAGGCTGTATACGATACTTATTGGGGGATAAGAGAAGGGTTTGGAGTAGCAGAACTAAACGTATCCTTCCATGCTGTCAATGACCATATCGTCACCGACAGAGTAGCGGACCCGGAAGGCGCTGTAGTTAATCTTTTTGATTATTGGGTGCGTGACGATGGAAAGGGAGAAAATCCTTCGGCTCCTGAAGGAGATATTTTAACAAAAAATGATGCGCATATCCGTCCAAGTACTGAACCGGATAATGTAGATGGATTTACGCCGGCTCCGGTCGCACTTTCCGGAGATACGGACTGGTGGAAAAATATTAATGAAGGACATCTGCTGATATTCGGTGACGGAGTGATACATGCAGGCCTTTGGAATAAAGGCGGAGGTGAAAGTACTGCATATGGAAAGAAATATGCGGGTATGGAAAATATTGTACAGTCCAAATTGGTTAATAATTATCCGGCTATCAATACAAAGCTTGCGCGTGAAAAGCTGACAGGCGCAGCAGAAGGCACAGAAAAATATCGTGACTGGACATTAATCGGAGACTGCATGCTGGCAGGGACTCCTACAAGTGATCATGCTTTGCCGAGCGGGCGTGATTATAAAAGCATCAATATTCAAAATCTCAGCGGCTCTCTGATAGCGCGCTGGGGCAAGAACATTGATACAGACACAGAATCTCTGGATTATCTGTTTAATCCAAAGACCGTTCATAAGGCTAAAAAGAGCTACGAAAATGTAACCGGACTGTTCCAGATGGATAAGGAAGGCTATTATTATTATGATATGCGTCAAAATTTTGCAGAGTTTGTCCAGGCTCCGGATGGTGACAGTGCAGGGCACTTTACCTTGTATGATGCTCCGGCGACAGTACGTACAGATGGAGAAAAGAGTATAGGGAATTTTTTTCCTTTCAACAAAGGTACTCAGGTATTTGACAGTTTTAAGAATGGAAAGATGAGCAGTAATGTTCCATGTTTTGGAAACGAAATGAATCATCATCTGGGTATGACTGTTGATATTCAGTTTAGACAGCCTACGAACGGAAAGATCATAACGGGTAAGGAAGAGAAACCTATGACATTCGAGTTTTCAGGAGACGACGATGTTTGGGTTTTCATCGATGATGTGCTGGTGCTGGATTTGGGCGGGGTACATAGTGAGATATATGGTACGATAGATTTTTCTACGGGAGATGTCTATATCGGACGGGCTTTTGAAGCAAAGGGAATTCCGGATAATCCGGCGGACCCGGCAAATCTGGTGACTCATACAACACTTAAGAAACTATATGATGAGGTTGGCGAGGCGGACAGCCGCGCATGGAACGGCAGTACATTTGCCAGCAACAGTGACCATACTCTTCGGATGTTTTATTTGGAGCGCGGCAATTATGATTCCAGTATTGCGCTTCGGTTCAATCTCCAGCCGCGTCTGTTTCAGGAGATTAAAAAGGTAGATCAGAACGGCCGCCCGATTGCAAATGTGGAATTTAATTTATATGCGGCACAGAAAAGCGGGAATGGGGACAGCGCTGTATATACGGCAGTGGGGAATAAGCTTGCAGCCTTAATCACTGATGCAGATGGAAATGCACGATTTGAAGAAGAGGAGGGGAACGGGCAAAAGCAGCCTTTTAATTTTACAGACCGTTATGCGGAGCAGAATATTCAATATTATATTTTGAGAGAAGCGAAAGCGCCGCCGGGTTATCGAAAATTACCGTCGGATATAGTGCTTCAGTATAATCCTTCCACTACGATGCTGACGGTAGTAAATCGATGGACTACAGGAGCATTTGCAAGCTTTACTAATACGATCAGCGGGAATAGCGATATTACCTATGGCGCGTTTGATGTTGACAGCGGCGATATTCGGCCCAGCAGTGAAGTTGTATCGAATACATCACAAAGTGACGGACTGGTGGTAGCCATACCATTTTTATATGAGCAGGATATAAAGAAATGGAAAGCGCTGTATGGCAGCAATTCAACAGGACTGCATGCGGTACAGCCGGAGGATAGAGAGGTTATTGCCTGGAGAAGAGCAGCTTTGACGGCAGTACTTCATCAGTGCATAGATGACGGTGCAGCCACTCCTCATTGGTATTTGGGGTGGAACAGCAATACGGAACGGCTGGAAGGAACGCTGCGGGATTTACCGGGAGGTGCAGACCGCTATCAGATTAATGGTTCAGACGGCGATATGAGGGTTATTTATGCAGTGATTGAGCCGGAAGCTCTTGACAGGCTTGGAATCGGTAAGAATCAGTCTGCCGGTGAGAAATATGAAGCTCTCCGCGAATATATCAGAGATAAAATGAACAATGGAAAAAGTATTGATGATGCGGTAAAAGAAGGTGTGGATGAAGTTTTTGCTTTGTCTGTGAATGGAGGAACAGGCAATGCTTTCCGTTTTCTGAATGTAGACCAGTTTGTTCAGAATTTCCGTTCTCTGATACATATTCCGAATGAACGCAGGGAGCTGCGTGTATGGAAGATAGATCAGGATGGAAAGGGTGTCAATGGGGCAGAATTCGGTTTGTATAATGATGAATTATGCAGTGGAGCGCCTGTTGCGGTTGGAACTACGGCACGTGTGGATGACAGAGACGGTGTATTGATTTTTTCTCCAGATGCTGTCGGAAGAGACGGCTATGCGCAGATTGGCTGGGAGGATCGTGGGAACAGCAGATATTACCTCCAGGAAATCCAGGCTCCGGCCGGTCATGAGGTGAATGATACCGTTGTTCCGGTTATCGTAGGAGTGTATTCCATTTATGCTGATGCCGGTACGGCGGATGACGGGGTAACTGTCATAGCCGGTGTTGGTAAGCTTGCCCAGACTATGAGTCAGTATGCCGCTGATGAGGAGGTAGATATTACTCTGCGGGATATTACAGCGTTTGCCCAGATTCAGGACAGCGATGGTTTTTCTCTGGATGGCTGGAAGGACATGAATCTGTCCGGAACGAGTGTGAAGAGAAGGATGAATCTGCATTATGGTATGAATGCTATTGTGGATTATGGTCTGCATGACCAGGATGGCGGAAGAAGTCTTTATCCTGTTTTTGTTGCTGAGACTGGATTTCTTCGTGCACGCGTACAGCAGAATTATGCAGCTCTGACAGGGGAGATGTACGGAAGTACAAATATTCATACAAATAAAACAAATCTGGGAACTACAGATATTACCACGTTGTTTAGTCTGGAGAATGCTGTAGTAGTAACGGATAAGACAGATGTGGATACAAGGACGGGACAGCTGACCATTAAAAAGCTGATGGAGGGAAAAAATCTTCTGGAAAAGGATTATCTGAACAACTTTACATTCCGTGTAACACTGATAGGTGCAGACGGTCAGAATCTGCCCGGAGATTATTACTTCTATGGGACAGATAAGTCTGGTTATATCAGCAGCGGCGGAACAATTCCGCTTCATCATGACGACAGTATTACAGTTCTTGGACTGCCGGAGGGTACAAGTTATCGTGTGGAGGAGGTAAATCCGCTGCCAGAGGGAATAGTCGAATCGACAGGAGAAACCGGAACTATTGTAAAGGATGAAAATTCAGAGGCGCTTTTTGTTAATACATTGGAGAGACCGGATAATCCGACGGAGCCGGATGGCGCTGGTAAGGCAGATCCGATTGGAAAACAAGGAAATAAAGACAATTCTCTAGATACCGGCGACAGACAGCCGTGGGAGCTTTGGTTATTTTTCCTGATACTTTCTCTGGGCTGTATAATCAGTGTGGTATTTTATGAGAGAAACAAAAGGATGTTAAGAGTTTGGAAGCGCAGATAAATATTTTTTAAATGGACCCTTTAGGCCGTTTGACAGCCTGAAGGGTCTGTTTGTATTATAGTATTAGATACAGAGGAAGGAGAAATGTACCATGTGGGAGATAGAGAAGGCGGTGCTGATTACCAATAACAGCCGGGCATATGAAAAATATAAAAGCAGTATGAAGGCAGTGTATGCAGAATCCTATGAAGAGGTACTTATTAAGACGCGGGATATGGTGTATGATAAGCATATACTGCTGACGCATCCGCAGGCTTCCAGTCTAAAACCAAACCAGACGCCGTATCGTTCGGTTATTGTTTACCCAAAAGGGACGGAAGATAATATAAAGGATATTCTTCTGATTGAAAAATGTCTGGAGACCTACTATCAATGGCAGAATATTGCTCCCAGTCCACAAAAATACAGCGGCAAAGTTTTATATGATTTTATGACAATTGATTTATCTGTCATTGATTATGTTATACCAGAAATCTGCTGAACATGTCAGTAAGGGGGAAGACGGATGACAAAGAAAAAAAGGAATGCTTATATCAAAGGATTTTCCAGGCGTGATTATATCCAGAAAGCTCATGAATTGATTCAGGAGGAAGGGCTGGAAGCAATTTCTATCCGGCGTATAGCCAAAGAGATGGACTGCTCTTCAGCCAGTCTGTACCGGCATTTTGAGAATTTGTCAGAGCTGCTATATTATGCGGAGCTTCGGACGCTTGCTTCGTATATCAGAAGACTGAATGAAGGCGAAAAGAAATGGAAAAATGTGTGGGATACATATATAGGAATATGGGACTGCTACAGCCGGGAGGCATTTGCACATCCGGAGGCATATAATCTTCTCTTTTTTGAATTTACAAATGCAAAGCTTAAAGATTCGATAGGTGAGTATTATAACATGTTTCCGGAGGATATCGAAGAGACGAGCCGGATATTTCGAACGATGCTTCAGTGCGCAGATTTTACGGGCAGGGATTTTGAGATGTGTAAACGATGCGTTCAGGAGGGGGTAATCAGTATGGAAAATGCAGTTCAGCTTAATCGGATTGCGTGTCTTTTGTTTAAAGGGTATTTTTTCACGGTTTTAAAGGAAGGAATCCGGGAAGAGGAGATAGAGGCCAGGGTGAATATGTATACGGCGGACCTGGAGCTGGCGGTTCGGACGCTTGCCTCGGATCTGCAGGGATATAAGGGGGACGGGGCAAAATGAATTTTACCCCGTCCCCGGCTTGAATATAACTGCAGTTAGTTATATAATAGAACCGCTAATAGATGTTATCGCGGTTACTAAAGATGTACAAGGAGGGAATATGCATGAAATTGGAACTCGGTAAGATTGAGATTAGGGATGTCCGGTTTGCTGACAGGACAAGCATTGAGGATCACATTCTTTTTGTAAACAAGCGGGAAGTGGAAGAATTGGTCCTGGAGGATGATAAGATTCTTGAATGTCATCTGGACATCACGAGACCGGGGGAGGCGGTAAGAATCACACCGGTAAAGGATGTCATTGAGCCCCGTGTCAAGGTAAGTGGAGGCGGAGAGATTTTCCCGGGAGTTATCGGAAAGGTATCGCCGGCAGTAGGAGAAGGCAGGACACATGCACTGGAGGGCTGCTGTGTTGTTACGGTAGGCAGAATTGTGGGCTTTCAGGAGGGAGTCATTGATATGAGCGGCCCGGCAGCAGACTATTGTCCTTTTTCGAAGACCGTGAACCTGTGCGTGGTGATTGAGCCGAAGGAAGGATTGGAGATACACGTGTATGAGAGGGCAGGACGTCTGGCGGGGCTTAAGGTTGCAGCTTATCTTGGAGAAGCAGGAAGATGCATAGAGCCTGATACGGTAGATGTATATGAGACGAAGCCCATACTTCAGCAGGCGTCGGAGTATCCAGAGCTTCCCAAAGTGGGGTATGTACATATGCTTCAGTCTCAGGGACTTTTGCACGATACGTATTATTATGGTGTGGACGCGAAGCGGTTTATTCCAACATTTATGTATCCGACAGAGATTATGGATGGAGCAATTGTTTCCGGAAACTGCGTGGCTCCGTGTGACAAGGTTACAACCTATCATCATCTGCATAATCCGGTTATTGATGAATGCTACAGGAGGCATGGAAAAGAGATTAACTTCATGGGAGTAATCTTGACAAATGAAAATGTATTCCTCGCAGATAAGGAAAGACATTCTGATATGGTGGCGAAGCTTGTTGAGTGGCTCGGTCTTGACGGAGTATTGATCACGGAGGAAGGATATGGAAATCCCGACACGGATCTTATGATGAACTGTCGGAAGGTTGAGCGCAGGGGAACGAAAGTAGTGCTGATTACAGATGAATTCCCTGGAAAGGATGGAAAGTCTCAGTCACTTGCAGATACATGTGATGAGGCAACAGCGCTTGCCTCCTGCGGCCAGGGGAATATGACGCTCCACTTCCCTGCTATGGATAAGGTAATAGGCACGCAGGAGTATATTGAAAGCCAGATCGGCGGCTGGGCCGGCTGTGTCAATGAGGATGGGTCATTTGAGGCAGAAATTC
This sequence comes from uncultured Lachnospiraceae bacterium, assembly GCA_946558465.1. Lineage (GTDB taxonomy): Bacteria > Bacillota > Clostridia > Lachnospirales > Lachnospiraceae > CAPEBR01. The sequence goes on along the minus strand of CAMNTM010000001.1, from coordinate 267,467 downwards.
AGATTATTATAGCATCTACAATTGCCAATGGCTTTAATAGGCTGGCTGCTAAAGGATACTAGGAAAGGGGGATTTGCAGGTTATGGCAAAGTATAAAATCGTGCATTATCTGAATCAGTTTTTCGGTGGTGTCGGGGGAGAAGAAATGGCTGGATTCAAACCAGAGATAAAAGAAGAAAAGATTGGTCCGGGTCTCGCGGTTTCGCAGGCATTAGGAGAGGATTATGAGATTGCGGCAACGATTATCTGCGGAGATAATTATTTTGGTGAGAATCTAAACGAAGCAACAGATACAATTATTGAGATGATACGTAAATATGAACCGGATGTATTTATAGCCGGACCGGCGTTTAATGCGGGGCGCTATGGAGTGGCATGCGGAACGGTCTGCAAGGCAGTAGAGGAAAGACTTGGAATTCCAGTATTGACAGGTATGTATGAGGAAAATCCCGGGGCCGATATGTTTAAAAAGGATGTGATAACAGTCAGAACAGGCAATTCTGCGGCGACGCTTAGAAAGACGCTTCCGCAGTTTGTGAATTTGATAAAGAAGCTGGCTGAAGGCAGGGAAATTCTGGGACCCTCTGTAGAGGGATATTTAGAGAGGGGAATCCGTGTCAATTATTTTGCAGAAAAAAGAGGAGCGGCGCGGGGAATGGACATGCTGATTAAGAAGATGGCAGGCGAGCCGTTTGAAACAGATCTTCCTATGCCGAAATTCGACAGAGTACCTCCTGCTGCTCCGATTCAGGATATAAAAAGTGCAAAAATTGCGATTGTTACTTCGGGCGGTATTGTACCTCATGGAAATCCAGATCATATCGAGTCCTCCAACGCAACAAAATACGGTGTTTATTCTATCGAAGGTATGGATAGAATGTCTTCAGAAGATTTTACAACGATTCACGGAGGCTATGACAGGCAGTTTGTTATGGCAGATCCGAATCTGGTAGTGCCGCTTGATGTTCTCAGAGAGATGGAAAAAGAAGGTGAATTTGGTGAATTGGTGAATTATTTCTGTACGACAACAGGAACAGGTACAGCGACAGGGTCGGCGGCAAAATTCGGCGACTCCATCGGGCAGAGATTCACGGAGGAGCATGTAGATGGTGTTATTCTCGTCAGTACATGAGGCACCTGTACACGTTGCGGTGCAACAATGGTGAAAGGAATTGAGAAATACGGTATTCCGGTAGTTCATATGGCAACGGTAGTTCCTATTTCCAGGACAATCGGTGCTAACAGGATTATTCCGGGTATAGGGATTCCCTATCCGCTCGGCGATCCTGCACAGGGAGAAACAGATTCTAAAAAAATACGCGAAAAAATGGTAAGAAGAGCACTTAAAGCATTACAGGTTCCGGTTGAGGAGCAGACAGTCTTTGAGAAAGATATCTAAGTTGTAAAACGCGTGCAGCAGCCTTTGGCGCTGTACGCGTTTTGTCTGTAGCTTTGTGTCCCTGTGCTTCATTTTTTTATTCCAAGTATCCTGCGCATTCGTGCATCAAAAACATCCTGGTCTACAATTCCCTGCATCATGCCGGCAATCCGTGTTCCCTTGAAGAACACAAAGGTAGGCACAATATCAGCGTTGTATTCTGCAGCCAGTGCAGGAGATTCCTCAATTTCAACCTCGCAGAATTTGACTCTGCCATAGTATTCTTTTTCGATGTCCTCAGCCACCGGCTTCATCATGGCGCACTTTCCGCACCATACGGCGTAAAACATGACGACTACCGGAAGTTTACTTTGTTTTGCTTCTATTTCAAAGTTTCTGACTGTTAAATGCAGCATAACTGCAAACTCCTCTCTTCTACTTCCGGCAGTCTGTATCTGGGTTCAGAATATGATAGATCTCATAAAATGCTTTCCGCAGACATGATAACTGACGTGATAAATTTTTTCTGTGATAAGTAAATTCACATAGCTTTTGTTTCAAAGTTTTTTTACATGATTTACCCATTTGCAGTCACCGGAGTATGTTTTACTATTATTATATGATGTTAGGGTCAAAAGGTCATGTCAGCCGGATTGTCTTTTTGCAATGAGCTTACAGATAGGATGATTCATAGAGGAAAATTTTTCTTCATATTCAGTCATAATATTTCCTTCATTCATAACAGTATCCTGATGTAGATCATAAGTGCAGGCGGCAATTTTCCACACCTCTGATTCCTTTAGAACAGAGATTGAGAAGTCGAAAAGGCTCCGGTTATCTGTTTTAAATTCAACCTGTCCGTTTTCGGAAAGAATAGAATCATACCTTGCAAAATATTCTTTAGATGTGAGGCGTCTTCTGGCGTGACGTGCCTTCGGCCAGGGATCCGAAAAATTCAGGTAGATTCGGCCGATTTCCTGTGGGGCGAATACGCGCGCAAGCTCCTCGGCATTCATGCAGACGAATCTTAGATTGGGAAATGCGTATGTCTCTGTCTCCGGTTTGTCCGGCTGCCCAAGCCTTTCTACAGCTCTTAAAAGGACACTGGAGTAACGCTCAATACCAATATAGTTAATATCCGGGTTTTGTTTTGAAAGAGCAGTAAGAAACCGGCCCTTTCCCATCCCGATTTCCAGGTGGATGGGATTGGTATTTGCAAAGATCTGTCCGGCCCATTTTCCACGATAAGAGGCTTCGTTTTTTATTACATATGGACACGCGGTAAGCACATGCTCAGCCCGGGGAATGTTCCTTAGTCTCATAAACTTTCTCCTTTTTCTTATAGTTTAAATTGTACCAAATTCTGCTTTTTTTTCCAAGAAATTTTAGTAGTTTTTTGGTGATTTTAACAATGGTATTTTAAAAAAATAGGTGTATTATAATATGTGTTGAGAATACGTTATAAATTGCATCATAAATAAGTAGAAATGAGGGCCGTTTATGAATTCTGTGATTGAAAAGCTTGAGGAGATTGAGAGGACTGCAGAAGCGATTGTAAAGCATGCTCAGGAAAGAAAATCTGAGATAGAAAAGGAACTGCAGGAAAAGCGTGACAGATTTGATCAGGAGACAGAGGCAAAGACCCAGGAGAAGCTCGCAAAGCTTCGAAGGGAACGGGAAGAAAAGATGACAGAGCTTCTGGCTGAGCAGCGGGAAAAAAACAGTCAGCGGGTTTTGGATTTGGAAAAGGAGTTTGAAGAGAACCATACGGCGTATGTCGAAAAAATATTGAAATCTATTATAGAGGTGTAGAATATGGGCAATCTGATGTCATACAGCGGAATTGTCACAAAAGTCCGCGCGATGCAGGCGAAGCTTCTGACGGAAAGTGAGTTTGAGGACATAGCGGGACTTCACAGCGTGCCGGAGGTGATTGAGTATTTAAAGGGGAAGCCTGCATATGCAGAATATATCAGTCAGCTTGATGAGTCCTTATATCACCGAGGCGATGTGGAGAAGGTATTGTACCAGTCTCTTTATAATGATTATACGCGTATCTTTCAATTTTCAGGAATAAAACAGAAAAAGTTTTTGAAGGAGTACTGGAAACGGTATGAAGTGGATCTGATAAATTACTGTCTGCGTATTGTATTTAATCATTATGATGTTCCTTTTGATTTGGAGTATAAAAAGCGATTTTTTGACAGGTATTCGGATATTTCGATAGACAGACTGGTCACTTCAAGGAATATTGAGGAGCTGGTGGAGAATCTGAAGAATACGGAATACTATGAACCGCTTAAAAGATTGAAGGATTCCGGCGCCGCGACCTTGTTTGACTATGATCTGGCGCTGGATATATATTATTTTACCACACTCTGGCGGAAGGTGAAGCGGATTTTGACAGACAGGGAAAGAGAGATTTTCCAGAGAGATTTTGGGACGAAGGTAGATTTGCTGAACATCCAATGGATATACAGAGCAAAAAAATACTACCATATGCTTGCGCCGGATATATATTCCATGACGATTCCGTACCATTACCGGCTGAAGGTAGAGAGATTTAAGGCTATGGTAGAAGCTCCGACGGTGGAGGAATTCGGGCATAAGCTGGCGGACACATATTATGCCAGAAGGTATCAGATAGAGGGAGAGCTGACACTGGAGCAGAAATATAAAGAGATTCTTAAAAAAATATATATGGTTGACCGCCGCCGCAACCCATATTCAATTGCTTCCGTTAACACATATTTGTTTTTGAAGGAAGAGGAGATAAATAAGCTGACGACAGCCCTTGAGTGTATTCGTTATGGTTTATCAAAGGGAGAGACGTTAGGATACTTAGGAGGTGTGATTCAATGATTGTCAAGATGAAATTCCTCAGTATCAGCGGTCCGAGAACAGATATTGACCGTGTGTGTGAGGTGTATTTGTCAAAATATGAGATGCAGCTCGAAAATGCAGTGACCGAGCTCAAGACGACAGATAGTCTTATGCCGTTTATAGAGGTGAATCCCTATAAGGAGCCACTTGCGAAAGCGGAGCAGTTTGCAGGACTCCTTCCGGAAGGAGATTTCCATGCAGATCTTGCGATGGAGAAGGATGAAATACTTGCGCTTGTCAGGGATATCAATCATGATTATCTGGACTTTATCGAGAAAAAAGAGCTTCTTAAGAAGCGTAAGGAGGAGCTGGCAGAAAAGGTCAATGTGCTGGAGCCGTTCCGTTCTTTGGAGCTGAATCTTCACAAGGTTTTAAATTATAAATATATGCAGGTCAGATTCGGAAGAATCAGTGCGGAGTATTACAGAAGATTGGAAAAATATCTGTTTGAGGACTTGAATGCGGTTTTTCTTGAAGGGGCACGCAACGATAACTATATCTATGGCTGCTATTTTGCTGCCAATGCAGATATCAGCAGAGTGGATTCCGTATTTAACTCTCTGCATTTTGAGAGAATTGTGATTCCGAGTGTGTATGCAGGGACTCCGGCAGAGGCATGTGAGAGCCTGTGGCAGGATATTGACGAGGCCCAGAAGCATATGGATGAGGTGGATCAAGATATTGAAAAGCTTGTAAACAGTCATGCTTCTGGAATTCTCGGAGCGAGGAAGCGTTTGGAGGAGCTGTCGAATAATTTTGATGTCCGAAAGATGGCAGCGAGAATGAATGAAGATCAGGAGGATTATTACATTCTATGCGGCTGGATGAGTGAAAAGGATGTAGACGCTCTTACAGAGATGGCAAAAGATGATAATAAAATATTCATCATGGTCGAGGAGAACAGAGAGAAGTTTTTTGGAGAACCCCCGACAAAGCTTAAGAATCCCAGATTTTTTAAGCCTTTTGAGATGTTTATCCGGATGTACGGCCTGCCGGCTCATAATGAGCTGGACCCAACGATGTTTGTGGCGCTTACGTATACCTTTATTTTTGGAGCCATGTTTGGTGATGTCGGTCAGGGGCTGTGCCTTTTCGTTCTAGGAGGGCTTCTGTATCTGACGAAGAAGATGAATCTTGCAGGAATTATTGCTGTTGCCGGAGTGTTTTCGACGATATTCGGCTTCATGTTCGGAAGTGTGTTTGGATTCGAGGATGTAATAGAAGCGAGATGGCTCAGGCCGGTGGAGGCTATGACGAATCTTCCGTTTATCGGGCAGCTGAATACAGTGTTTATTGTTGCAATTGCTTTTGGTATGCTGCTTAATCTGCTGGTCATGTTGTTCAATATTGCAAATGCAGTGAAAGCGCATGATATTGAGAACCTGTTTTTCTCGCATAATGGCCTGGCTGGATTCGTATTCTACGGCTTTTTAGTCATTACCATTGTGCTGTACATGACAGGCCATAAGGTTCCGGGTAATATTATGATGTTTATCTTCTTAGGAATTCCGATTATCCTTTTTGTGTTTAAGGAGCCTTTGGCAAATGCAGTTCAAAAAAAACATAAAAAGATGGAGGAGAGCAAGGTGATGTTCATTGTCCAGGCGTTTTTTGAACTGTTTGAGACAATGCTCAGTTATTTCTCCAATACCATATCTTATGTGCGGATCGGAGCATTTGCAGTCAGCCATGCAGCGATGATGGAGGTAGTATTGATGCTTTCGGGAGTCCCGGAGGGCAATACGAACTGGGTCATAGTCGTTATCGGAAATATTATTGTATGCGGATTGGAGGGACTGATCGTAGGGATTCAGGTGCTGCGTCTGGAGTATTACGAGATGTTCAGCCGGTTTTATAAGGGAACCGGGCGGGAGTTTAAGCCATTCAATGAGCAGGGAAGATAATGAAAAGCACAGAATTTATATAAATATTTTTTAATGCAGATATTTTTATGTGAATACAAGGAGGAAGTAAATCATGACAATGACAGTAAAATTATTATTAATTGCAGCTCTGGTGCTGAGCATCATTATTCCTTTCGGATATTATCTGATTGGTGAGAAAAATAAGAAGCGTTATAAAAGAGCGATTGGTGCAAATGCATTCTTTTATTTTGGAGCGTTTGTGATTGCAGCGATTATGATGTTCGGAGGGTCTCCTGTGCAGGCGGCAGAGACAGCAGCAGATGTATCGGGCAATGCGACGGGCTTTGGTTATATTGCAGCTGCACTGTCAACCGGTTTATCCTGTGTGGGCGGCGGTATTGCCGTTGCAAGTGCAGCGAGTGCAGCTCTTGGAGCAATCAGCGAGGATTCCAGCGCGCTTGGTAAGTCACTTATCTTTGTGGGTCTTGCAGAAGGTGTCTGTCTGTACGGACTTATTATCTCCTTCATGATTCTGGGTAAGCTTTAATAAGATGAAGATGTATTTAATCAGTGATAATATTGATACTCTGACAGGAATGCGGCTTGCCGGTGTAGATGGGACTGTGGTCCATGAGAGACAGGAGTTAAGGAGTGCTCTTGAGAATGCGATGAATGATAAAGAGGTAGGCATCATTCTTCTGACAGAGAGATTCGGGCGGGAGTTTCCGGATTTGATTGATGAAGCCAGGCTGGAGCGTACAATGCCGCTTCTTATCGAGATTCCCGACAGACACGGAACCGGACGGAAAAAAGATTTTATCACATCCTATGTAAACGAAGCAATTGGATTAAAGTTATAGAACAGTTCAGGCGTGCAGAATGTTTGTTAAGTGAAAAACACAGCGGCCGCAGCCGCAAAGGAGCTGAAAAATATCGGTTTTGAGCCTGCATGCTTGATATGACAGATATGATAGAATATGAAGTATAGTAATGAATTGTAGTAAAGAAGGTGATATGCTTGACATTACAAGAGAGGACAGAGCATCTTAAGGATTCGGCGATGCTGGAGGCAAGAAAGCAGGCCAATGAGATTGTAGAGCAGCATAGGAAGGCGCTTGAGAATATCAACGAACAGCACAGAGCAGAAGCTGTCCGTCAGTCTGATACAAGAATTAAGGCTGAGATAACCGGTGCGAAGCAGGAGCTTAATATGGCGGCGTCGAAGGCACAGCTTGAGCTGAAGCGGGAGCTGGGGAAAACTCAGAAAAAATTAAAAAAAGCACTGTTCCGGGAGGCTGAGGAGGGACTTCAGGAATATATGAAAACAGAAGAGTACAAGAAAACTCTGATTGCATATATAGAGAAGGCGGCAAGTTTTGCAAACGGCGAAGCTATGACGATCTATATCAATCCGACAGACGAGGATAAGAAGCAGTATCTGGAAGAACATACGGGACTTTCGCTTACCGTGAGCAAGGAAGATTTTATCGGAGGTGTAAGGGCCGTTATTCACGAGCGCAATATTCTGATTGACTATGCATTCAAGGGAGGACTTGAAAGAGAGTATCAGAAATTTGCATTCAAGGGAGGTACTGGAATTGGATAGTAAGAAAACTGGAAAGATATATGGTATCAACGGCCCTGTTATTTATCTCAAAGGAAAAACCGGCTTTAAGATGTCGGAGATGGTTTATGTCGGTAAAGAGAGACTGGTCGGTGAGGTTATATCTCTGGATAAGGACAGGACGACAATTCAGGTGTACGAGGAGACGTCGGGTTTAAAGCCCGGAGAGTCTGTAGAAGCGACGGGAGCGGCAGTGTCTGTCGTACTTGCACCAGGTATATTGAATAATATTTTTGACGGAATTGAGCGGCCGCTTGAAAGCATTGCAGTAAGCGGCGGGTCCTTTATTACAAGAGGCGTAAGTGTAGATTCTCTTGATATGGAAAAACTGTGGGAGACACATTTAACAGTGGAAGAAGGGGATGTAATCCACGGAGGAACTGTTATTGCGGAGGTGCCGGAGACACGTGCGATTGTGCACAGGTGTATGGCGCCGCCGGAGATTGAAGGTACGGTTGTATCTGTTGTTCCGGATGGCGAGTATACGATTCAAGATACACTTGTAATAGTGGAGCTTGCAGACGGCTCAAGAAGAGAACTTCCCATGCTGCAGCGCTGGCCGATCCGTGTGCCGAGACCGGTACATCACAGATATTCTGCCAGTGTGCCGCTCGTAACTGGACAACGTATTCTGGATACGATGTTTCCGATTGCCAAGGGAGGAACAGCGGCCGTTCCGGGGGGTTTTGGAACAGGAAAGACCATGACGCAGCATCAGATTGCCAAATGGTCGGATGCAGATATTATCATATATATCGGATGCGGTGAGCGCGGAAATGAGATGACGCAGGTATTGGAGGAGTTCTCAGAGCTGGTAGACCCGAAGTCGGGGAATCCCTTGATGGACAGAACAACATTGATAGCCAATACCTCCAACATGCCGGTGGCGGCCCGTGAGGCTTCTATCTATACAGGGCTTACTCTGGCGGAATACTATCGGGATATGGGATATGACGTGGCGATTATGGCGGATTCTACTTCCCGCTGGGCGGAGGCTCTTAGAGAGCTGTCCGGGCGTCTGGAGGAGATGCCAGCCGAGGAAGGCTTCCCGGCATACCTGGCTTCCCGACTTTCTGCATTTTACGAGCGTGCAGGTATGATGCAGACATTAAACGGTGAGACGGGATCGGTATCCATTATCGGTGCGGTATCTCCCCAGGGCGGAGATTTCTCGGAGCCTGTAACGCAGAATACGAAGCGTTTTGTCAGATGCTTCTGGGGTCTGGACAAATCTCTGGCATACGCGAGGCATTTCCCGGCGATTCACTGGCTGACCAGTTACAGCGAATATCTGCCGGACCTGGCAGGCTGGTATGCAGATCATGTATCTCCAAAATTTGTAGATTACAGGAATCGTATGATGACGATACTAAGTCAGGAAAGCAGTCTGATGGAAATTGTCAAGCTGATCGGCGGCGATGTACTTCCGGATGACCAGAAATTAATACTGGAGATAGCGAAGGTAATCCGTCTGGGATTTTTGCAGCAGAATGCATTTCACAAGGATGATACTTGTGTGTCTATGGAGAAACAGTTCCGGATGATGGATGTGATTTTGTATCTCTATAAGAAGGCACGAAAGCTTGTTGCTATGGGAATGCCGATGTCTGTACTAAAGGCAGAGGGTATTTTTGAAAAAGTAATTGCAATAAAATATGATGTTCCCAATGATAATCTGCAGCTTTTGGACTTATATAAGCGTGATATTGATGAATTTTATGAGAGAGTAATAGAAAAGAATGCGTAAAAGGAGGGACCGAATATGGCAATAGAATATCTTGGGCTTAGTAATATCAGCGGCCCTCTTGTTGTGCTGGAGGGAGTGCAGGAGGCATTCTTTGACGAGATTGTGGAGTTTGTGGTAGAGGGTAATATAAAGAAGGTGGGCCGTATCGTAGAGCTTAATGAAGATAAGGCCGTTATTCAGGTATTTGAAGGAACAGAGAATATGTCGCTTCAAAATACACATACCAGGTTATCCGGACATACGATGGAGGTTTCGGTTTCTCCGGATATGCTGGGAAGAACCTTCAATGGAATCGGAGTGCCGATTGACGGGCTGGGCTCATTAAATTCTACGGATAAACGAGATGTAAATGGTCTGCCGCTGAATCCGGTGCGCCGGGAATATCCGAGGAACTATATCCGGACAGGAATTTCAGCAATTGACGGGCTTACGACCTTGATTCGGGGTCAGAAGCTTCCGATTTTTTCAGGAAACGGGCTTCCGCATGATCAGCTTGCAGCACAGATTGTAAAGCAGGCGTCACTTGGAGATAATTCGGATGAGGAGTTTGCGATTGTTTTCGGAGCAATGGGTGTAAAACATGATGTTGCCGATTTTTTCCGCAAGACATTTGAGGAGAGCGGAGTATCTGATCATGTCTGTATGTTTCTGAATCTGGCTAACGACCCGGTTGTAGAGCGTCTGATTACGCCGAAGGTAGCGCTTACTGTGGCAGAATATCTGGCATTTGAATGTAATATGCATATCCTTGTTATTTTGACGGATATGACTTCATTTGCTGAGGCCATGCGTGAGGTTTCTTCATCACGAGGAGAGATTCCGTCAAGGAAGGGATATCCGGGCTATCTTTACAGCGAACTGGCGACGATTTATGAACGTGCCGGAATTGTACAGGATGCGAATGGATCTGTAACACAGATTCCGATTCTGACTATGCCCAATGATGATATCACCCACCCGATCCCGGATCTGACCGGATATATCACAGAGGGGCAGATCGTACTGGACAGAAATCTTCACGGTCAGTCTGTATATCCGCCGATAAGTATACTGCCTTCTCTGTCAAGACTTATGAAAGACGGCATTGGAAAGGGCTATACAAGAGAGGATCACCAGGACCTTGCAAACCAGCTTTTCTCTGCTTACGCGAAGGTGGGCGAGGCAAGAAATCTGGCGTCCGTTATCGGCGAGGATGAGTTGTCTCCGATTGATAAGCAGTATTTGAAATTTGGAGAAGAGTTCGAAAAAAGGTATATCGGACAGGGACCGGCGGAGAACCGGACGATTCAGCAGACACTGGATTTGGGCTGGGAGCTTTTGGGACTTCTGCCGAAGGAGGAATTAGACAGGGTAGACACGAAGCTGATAGAGTTGTATTATCCACGTGAAGCAGAGCAGCCGTAGAATCAAGAGAAAGTAGGAAAGGAGACGTTTTATGGATCCGAGAGAATTCCCGACTAAAGGAAATCTGATGCTTGCAAAAAATTCACTTGCACTTGCCCATCAGGGCTATGATCTGATGGACAAAAAACGGAATATTCTGCTGAAAGAGCTGATGAGTCTGATTGACGAGGCTAAGGATATACAGGAAGAGATAGACGAGACATTTACCAGAGCATATGCATGTCTGCAGCGCGCGAATATCGAGTTGGGAATCAGTAAGGTTCAGGAGCTGGCATTTACGGTTCCCATCGAGGAGTCCATCCGTATCCAGACAAGAAGTATTATGGGTACAGAAATTCCGCATGTTAAGTATGATGCAAAGCAGAATGCGCTAACCTATTCCTTCAGCACAACACCGGAAGCCATTGATATAGCAAGAGAGGCATTCCGCGAAGTGAAGGACCTTACGATAAAGCTGTCTGCGGTGGAAAACTCGGCCTACAGGCTGGCGGCAAATATCAAGAAAACTCAAAAGAGGGCCAACGCGCTTAAAAATATAACGATTCCGATGTACAGTAATCTGGTGTATACGATAAATAATGCGCTGGAGGAGAAGGAAAGAGAAGAATTTACCCGGCTGAAGGTGATTAAACGGATGCAGGGAAATTGAAGGAATAATGAATTGGGGACGGGGTAAAACGAGTTTTACCCCGTCCCCAATTCATTATTCTATAGAAAATACCGATAATTATATCAAAAAAAACGATTAGTATGTGTAATAAGGATTATGATAAAATTTTACTGTATATTTTAAGAATCAAAGGAGGAAAAGGTATGAAGAGAAAACTTATAAGTGTACTGTTATGTCTTTCGTTGGGAGCGGCATTGCTTGCAGGCTGCGGAAGCAAGGAGGAAGCATCTGAACCGTCTAAGGAAGGTGAGGAGAGCAAAGAGGAAGCGGGAGACGATACAAAATATGGTCTGGATATGGAGGAGATTACAATCGCAACTTCTCCAGGGTATGAACCATTTGAATTTGAGGAAGATGGAGAATTAAAAGGGTATGATGTAGATATTTGGAAAGAGTTTGAGGAGAGGACAGGTATTAAGGTAAAGTGGGAATATACAGATTTCAGCGGGCTTCTTGGACTTCTTCAGTCGGGAAAGGCTGATGTGGTAGCAGCACAGATGACGCCGACGCCAGACAGAGAAGCAGAGTTTGGATTTTCTAATCCGGTTTCCTATTATGGGTCAACTGTAGTAGTGTCAGAGGACAACGAAGACATCAAAAGTGTAGACGACTTGGCCGGCAAGGTAATCGGAGTGGGTTCTGGAAATGATATGCAGCAGAAAGTACAGGATATGTATGAGGAAGGGGAGATTACCTTTGAAACATATACTTCTGCAACTTTAGAGACAATGTTTGCAGATTTGGAATATGAGAGAATTGATGCAGTTCTGGCTCAGGATATTCAGACTTATGTGGCAATGAAGAATAACGAAAATATCAAAGTGAAGGTACTGGATCCATTTGAGAGTTCTGTAGGATGCCTGGTAACAGCAAAGGATAATGAAACTCTCTTAAATGCAATTAATGAATTTCTTGCAGATCTTCAGGAGGACGGAACGATGAAAGAGATCTCCGAGAAATGGATCGGCGAGGATATTTCCGTGGAGAGCAAATAAAGAAGGATAGTTATGGAGTATATTACAGAAACATTTATTCCTTATGCCAAGATACTGACCCCACTTTTGATAGAGGGTCTGGGAATTACGATATATGTATCTGCGATAGCGTTTGTTTTGAGTGTTATTTTGGGAGCTCTTTTAGCAGTTATTCAGCATTTTAAGATAAAGGGGCTTCATCACCTGGCCAAAGTATATATATCATATTTTAGAGGAACCCCTCTTTTAATTCAGCTGTTTTTGTTTTATTATGGTCTTCCTATGGTGTTCGATGTCATGAAGGCATGCCCAAAGCATGTTGCATTGATTTTATGTCTGGCACTTAATAGTGCGGCATATATATCAGAAAGCATCAGAGGGGCTATCGACAGTGTGGATAAGGGACAGTATGAAGCAAGTCTGGCATTCGGCATGACGCATTTTCAGATGATGACAAAGATAATACTTCCGCAGGCAGCCGTGGCAGCTATTCCTCCAATTACAAATTCCTGTATGGATATTATCAAGATGTCGTCTCTTGGTATGACTATTGGTATACAGGATATTATGGGAGAAGCACAATTGACTGCAGCAACATATTATAAAACATTTGAGACATATATACTGGCAGCGGTGTTTTATTGGCTGCTGGCCGTTGTATTGGGAAGAGTGCAGAAGAGTGTAGAGAGAAAGGTCAGTATGGCATATCAGAAATAGACAGTGTAGGATGTTGTTTTACAGCATCCTATCCTCAGTCTATAAGGGTATTTCTGTATTTTTAAAGGAGTAGAAAAGTATGATAGAAATCAGCAATTTATGTAAGAGTTTTAATGGACATCAGGTGTTGGATAACATTAATCTTCGGATAGAAAAAGGAAAGGTATTCGTTATCATAGGACCCTCCGGAACAGGAAAATCCACCCTGTTGCGCTGTCTGAATCTTTTGGAGAAGCCGGAGAAGGGCAGCGTAAAATTAGATGGGCTGGAAGTGGATTTTTCATCTATATCAAAGAAGGATATGCAGGCACTGCGTCTTAGGACCTCCATGGTATTTCAGAATTCAAATCTGTACAGGAATAAGAATGCTCTTGAAAATATTACCACACCATTGACCTTAGTACAGAAGATGGATGTAAAAGAGGCGCAGGATATCGGACTTGGACTGCTTGAAAAAGTAGGACTGCTTGACAAAAAAGAAGCATTTCCTGAGACCTTGTCAGGAGGAGAGAAGCAGCGGGTAGGAATTGCACGGGCGATGGCGGTGAATCCGGATATTATGCTGTTTGACGAGCCGACCTCCGCGCTGGACCCGGAGTTGGTTGCAGAGGTATTGGAGGTTATACAGGAGCTGGCAAGACAGCATACGACAATGCTGATCGTCACACATGAGATGAAATTTGCGCGAAATGTGGCAGATGAAATTGTATTCATGGAAGGCGGACATATTGTGGAACAGGCGCCGCCGGGTATATTTTTTACGAATCCAAAACAGGAGCGTACAAGACAATTTATACAGCATAATCTGGAGAGGTAAAAAGCAGCTATGAAATATAATTTTGATAAAGATACAAAACGGGAAAAGACGAATTCCTTCAAATGGAACTGCATCCCGAAAAATACCGGAAATGAGTTGTATCCAATGTGGGTTGCAGACATGGAATTTGAAGCGTCTGAAGGAATTCAAAACAGACTTCTTCGCAGGGTAGAGGAAGGCGTTTACGGGTATGAGCTTTTATCGGAGAAATATTACGAAGCTGTGCAGCATTGGCTCTTTTCGAAGCATCAGTACAAGACGGAAAAGGAGTCTGTCGTATATTGTGCCAATACTATGGCCGGCCTGAGTGCAGTCGTACAGGCCTTAACAGAGATGCAGGATGAGATTCTGACACTGACGCCGGCTTATGGAAATTTCTTTCATGTGATAGAAGGCTGTGGGCGCCGGGTAATCGAAAGTGAGCTTGTGCTTGTGAATAACCGGTTTACTTTCAGTCTGGAGGATATGGAGAAAAAAGTGTGCGGACGGACAAAGCTGTTTCTTCTGTGTAATCCGCAGAATCCGACCGGAACGGTGTGGACAAAAGAAGAGCTGAAGACGCTGTGTACATTTTGTGAGAAGCATAAGCTGAAGATACTCTCTGATGAGATTCATTATGATTTGGTATTTGATGCAGAGCATACCATGATGGCAAGAATTTCTGAAGAGCTGGGGATAGATACGATTACATTGACAGCACCAGGGAAAACATTTAATGTGGCAGGTCTTCAGAGCGCCAGTATGATTGTCCGCAATACAGATATTCGGGATGAAATTCAAAAAACAATGAAGGCGCTGACATATCCCTTTGAGCACATATTTGCTGAGGCAGTTACAATCGGAGCATATCTGGAGAGCGGAGAATGGCTTGAGGAGATGCTGGCTTATGTAGGAGAGAACAGGAGGATATTTCAGAATTTTGTAAAGGAACGTCTGCCAGTGCTTCAGATGGCGGACAGCCGGGCAACGTATTTGATGTGGGTAGACTGCCGCAAGATGGAACTGCCGACAGAGGAATTGTATGATTTTTGGACGAAGAAATGCGGGGTGGTTGTAAATGCGGGCAGGGAGTTCAGGGGAAATGCAAAGCAGTTTGTTCGGTTTAATATTGCATGTCAGAGAGACAGGCTTATCCGTGTGCTGGAGCATATAGAGGAGGTATTTCAAAAAGAGGGGTATCAAAAGCAGATATGAATCATACTGAGAGAATAAAATTCGAAGCAGAGAGCTTATCGGAATATGTTACGACGGTTAGAAGAAGCCTTCACATGTGTCCGGAACCAGGCATGGAGGAATGGAATACTTCAAATCTTATTAAAGCAGAGCTTGAAAAAAATGGGATAAAAACGCAGAGTATGTGTGAAACCGGTATTACAGCATTGATTTCAGGAAGATATCCAGGAAAAACACTTATGTACCGCGCTGATATGGATGCGCTTCCCATTGAGGAGGAGACAAAGCTTTCTTATTCCTCCAAAAACCCGGGACAGATGCATGCCTGCGGACATGATATACATATGGCCTGTGCTGTCGGCACAGCAATACTTGTAAATCGAATGAAAGATGAGCTGCATGGAAATTTGAAGCTTATGTTTCAGCCTTGTGAGGAAAAGCAGCCGGGCGGAGCGGAAAAAATGCTGAAAGAAGGTATCCTGGATAATCCCAGAGTGGATGCCGCGTGTGCGATTCATGTGTGCCCGGACTATCCGGCCGGAACTTTCAGTGTGAATGAGGGAATGGCGACAGCATCGCCCTCCTGGTTTGAGGTGCATGTGTCCGGAAAAGGAGGACATGCTTCTGAGCCGGAAAAATGTATACATCCTTTGGATGCCGCCGTACAGATATATACGGAAATTCAGAAACTTGCACGGAAATATCATGGAGCGGAAAAAACAGTTGTATGTACGACAATATTGCATGGAGGAAATACTCAGAATATTATTCCGGATACTTGTGAGCTTGCAGGAACCGTGCGTACCTATTCCGACAGAGATACTGATACAATTAAAAATAAATTAGAAGAAATATGCCGGGATGCAGAAAAAACTACAGGGGCAGTATGTAAGATCTCCTACAGAACCTCCATGAATCCGGTTTATAATTCCCTAAAGCTGACGGCGGTTATGCGCGAGTCTGTATCGGAAATGCGCGGGATAGATGGATTTCCGAAGAAATCCGTATTTTTCCGTGGAGGAGAGGATTTTGCTCATGTATCTGACAGAATTCCTGCATTATTGATGCTTGCGGGCTGTGCAGGACAAAACGGAGCGGGAAATTATCCGCTTCACAATGCAAGGTTCTGCCCTGATGAAGGTATGATTATTCCGACGATAGAAGTGATGACTGAATTTGTATTCAGATATTTAAACGGGTATTAGAGCAAAGATTTTCCGGTTACAACTTCTTTCTTTCTGCCGATATACATTATAGAGAGGATGCTCTGTAATGGAAGTGGAGAGGAAATATGTCAAAAGTAAAAGAAGCAGGCAGCGCTCCGGCTCCTGTGCCGGTCCATACGGCGGAAATGAGCGCAAGAGCCGCTGCGAAAAGTGCCGAGATGGAAGCAGGCGCGGCGATTCTGACAGCGGCAGTTCGCCAGAATATGGATGCAAAAAAGGAGCTTGACAGGGAGCAGGAAAAGAAAAAAGAGGATGACCGGAATCAGGAATACAGGGAAAAAAGAGATACGTCAGAGCTGTCAAAGCAGAGCAAATGGTACGGGATAGAAGGCCGGGCTCTGGCAGAGGCAGAGGTGAAATGGGAGCTGGAGCTTACAAGAGAGCAGTGGGAAAAGTTTCTGAATTGGCTTCCGCAGCAGGGGCAGGACCTGTCAAAGCAGTTGAAGGAGCTGTCTGAGCTCTATATGATGCTTCTGGAAGCAGTCCTGACTCATACAACAGGTGATGAGCAGGCATTCCAGAAGGAAAGACTGGATGCAGTGCTGGCGCAGAAGTTGAATTTGCTGCTGGATATTGACCTGAAGGAGCTTATAAAGTTTCTGGAAGAATTCGGACAGACCGATACTCTGGATAATATAAAGGCAGATATATACAAGAAAACGACTGGAGAGAGTATTTCGTCCCGGGCGGCGGGCGAATTTTTTTCCAGGGGAAGGATGAGCACCTCCGGAAGTTCCAGGTTTTTTATGCCGGATACAAAAAGCAGCGGGGACAGTCAGATGACAGGGAGGTCCCGGATATCGGGAGACGCACAAAGAGCCGGAACGGCTCAGACGGATACGGGTGTACTGTATCAGCGTGCCGGGAAGGGAAACGTCCAGATTAATCAGGCATTCAGCGCCCAGAAAAATTCCGAAGAGCGCCAGATAAGTCAAAGGAATGCGGTATTAAACGGAGGAAGAAGCGGCAGCGGGGAGAGCAGTGCCTTAGCGTTAGGAAAAAATGCCTCCTACACGGGAAAAGAGTTAGAGAAGGCAGACAGCTTTGCCGAACACCTGAACGGCAGCGGGAATCTTCTTAAAAATGCGGGAATTACCGCAAAAAATGAGGAGGTAGTAGGGTTTCTTGCTGCGATGACTTCAATAAAGGGCCAGATGTATGCCGAAACCTCGGCAAGAGAGAATGCAATGAAACTTCCAATGAAAAGTGCAGTAAATCAGTTTGTAGATTATTATCTTACAGAAAAGGGAATCTATAAAATATATTATCAGACTACAAATGCTTATGAGAGAACTAGGAGTGCACAGAAGGCGGTGGAGGAGGGGTTGGAATATGCTTACAGACAGTTTCTGGATAAGAAAGCATCAGAGCTCTATCAGAGACAGGCAGCATATTCCGGACAGGCAGGATTTTTCCAGGCGGCGCTCAAAAACCAGACGCTGGAGGAGGATTTGAGAAAAGGACTTTTGCTGCTGGAGAAAAACTGGAAGGACTTTTTAAGGTCTATCGGAGAAGAAGAAAGAAAGGCGGCGCTTCTCAACCTACAAAAATATAGCTTGTGGGGAGAGCTTCTAAAGCCTGGAGGACTGCGGAAAGAACAGAAAGAAAAGCCGAAGGAAGAAAAGCGGGAGCGCTTTATGGTGGCGCAGGTAGTATGCCTGGCGGCGCTGGCGCTGGTGTATGTACTTTGGAGGATGTTTTTTTAGTGAATTGGGGACGGGGTAAAATTGAATTTTACCCCGTCCCCAATTGTCAATTACAGTACAAATGCATACATCACTACAAAATGGCATGCGCTTCCGCCCATTACGAACAGGTGGAATATCTCATGGCTTCCAAAATATTTATGTTTGTTATTAAACAGCGGGAGCTTCAGTGCGTAGATAACGCCGCCTGCTGTATAAATAATACCTCCTGCCAGGAGCCATCCAAAGGCTGCCGCCGACATGGAGTTTAGTATCTGTGTAAATGCAAGTACACATGTCCAGCCCATTCCGATATACAGAACAGAAGAAATCCACTTTGGACAATATACCCAGAAAGCCTTAATCAAAATACTGGCGATGGCGATGCCCCATACGATGGCCAGAAGGATAAGGCCGGTCTTTCCGCCCAGAACCAGCAGGCAGATGGGTGTGTAGCTTCCGGCAATCAATACGCTTATCATCATATGGTCTGCCTTTTTTAAAATAGTGTTGACCCGTTCTGATTTATTGAAGGTGTGATAGGTAGTGCTTGCCGCATATAATAAAATCAGGCTTACTGCATACACCAAAATAGATACAATGTAGATTCGTCCAGGCTCATGAGCTGCCTTTATCAGTAATGGGACCGCTGCAAATATGGCCATCAGCATTCCGATAAAATGTGTAATCGCGCTGCCGGGGTCTTTAATATGTTCTGTAATTACGTGTGACATAATACCGCCTCCTAAGCTGTTGAAAAATGTTATATGTAGTTTTAAAAACTACATGATGCATATAGCTATATTATACCCAATTATTAAAAAAAGCAAGGATATTATGAAAATTAATCAAAAAAATAAACATAGATATTTCCAGGATTTCACTAATATAAGTGAAATTTTTTATTGGTATTCAATTTCTCGTTTAGATATAATAAAGATACAGGAATAATGTCTGACATGAGTTGATTGTGAAAATTCTCTGCCCGTAGATTGAAAATAGATTTCCGGCCGCAAAGGCGGAAAATTTCCATAGACAGTGGAAAGGAGGATATAGTATATGGGATATGTGGTTTCGATTATAGGTGGAGGAAGCCTGTACACGCTTCCTCTGCTTCAGACGCTGTGCTCTCATGGGGACGGCTTTCCTATAGACAGGATTCTGATGTATGATAATGACAAGGATAGACAGCGGCCGCGGTATATGGCGGCGAAGATTTTAGTGAAGGACATGAGTCCTCATACAGAGGTTTTTGAGGCAGAAAGCCTGGAAAAGGCGGTGAAGAATGTCGATTATGTACTTGTACAGATAAGGACCGGCGGACTGGATATGCGGGAAGCAGATGAAAAAATTCCACTTCTGTATGGCTGTGTCGGCCAGGAGACCTGTGGTGCAGGCGGGCTTATGTATGGTATGCGTTCTATTAAGGATACGCTGGAGATAACAGATGCTGCCAGGAGGCTTTCGCCGGGCAGCTGGGTTATTAATTTTTCAAATCCGGCGTCAGTTCTTGCAGAGGCTGTAAGAAGATATTGGGATGATGGAAAGATTGTTTATTTGTGTGATATGACAGTGCTTATGTTAGACGTGTTTGAGTCCGTGCTGGGACTTCAGAAGGGAGAATTAAGACCGCGGTATTTTGGACTTAATCATTTTGGATGGTTTACGAATCTTTATGATAAGTCAGGAAGAGACAGGCTTGAGGAGTTAAGGAAATTGCTGATTCAAGGAGATGCGGTTCCGGCTGAGCTAAAAGGTGATGAGGATTGGGTAAGTACCTTTCGAAGACTTGGGAGAATGCTGAAGGATTTTGACGGATATATTCCCAGTACATATCTTCAGTATTACTATTATCCGGAGGAAATCGTAAAAAGCTCCGATCCGCAGAATACAAGAGCACATATAGTAAAAAAGACAAAAGAAAAACGCGTAGAGAATATCTGTAGTAATATTATACATAGGAGTACAACAGCAGGCAGCGGGCTAGGCACAAATGGCAGTGGAAAATATATTATGGATTTCATTGAGGCAACGTTACATCCGGACGAAAATCGAGAATTTTTAATTCCGGTAAAAAATGGCGGAGCAATACCTAATCTTGACAGAGATGCGACGGTAGAGATTCCGTGTATTGTTTCCAGAGACGGAGTAAGGAAGCTGTTTGTGGGAGAAGTACCTCATTTTTATAAGGGACTTATAGAAAATCAATACGCCAGTGAAAGACTTGTCGTTGACGGTGTACTGGAAAATGATCTGGACAAGTGCCTGAAGGGCTTCGTATTGAATCGCACAATTGGTGATATAAATACTGCAAAAGCTCTTCTTACGGATATGCTGGCGCAAAATAAAGAATGGCTGCCGGAATTGTATGAACGGTCAAGGAGGTTATTAGAGTGAGAGTAGGAATTGGATTTTGGGGACTGGGAATGATTGGAAAGACACATATTGAGGCATTAAGGCTTATGCAGGTGATGTTTCAGGAGCTTCCGGAGGTGAGTGCGGAGGTGTTATGCACCCGTACGGCAGAAGATTATAAGAAGAGATTGTTCGGTAAGGTTGTCCATGATTCCCGGGAGATGCTGAATGACGAGAGAGTTTCTCTGGTGGATATACCTTCTCCTAATTATGCACATTTTGAGCAGGCCAAAGCGGCTATAGAGCATAAAAAGCATGTGTATCTTGAAAAGCCGCTGGCTGTAAAACTTGAGGAAGCAGGCGAGCTGGTGAAGCTTGCCGAGCATGCAGGCGTGGTCAATCGCACTGCCTTCATATACAGATTTGTTCCGGCGGTGGCGGCGATGCGTGAGCTGGTGAAAAGCGGCTGTATCGGAGAAGTGATACATTTTCATATGAGATTTTATCATTACAGCTATCTTGATCCCAAGAGACCATCCTCATGGCGCCAGCAGTCGGCCCTGTCCGGCGGAGGGTCTATGCTGGATTTGGGAATACATTTTACGGATATTATTAATTGGATGTTCGGAGAGACAGACGAGGTCAGCGCAGTACAAAGAACTGTAATAAAGGAGAGATACCAGGATGCTTCCAGGACAGAGAAAATTTCAAATGACACGGAGGAATGGTGTGCTTCCATTATACGTATGAAAAACGGCGCGGCAGGTACGCTGGAAAGCTCAAGAGTATCGACGCATATAGACAGCGGGACAACGATAGAAATTTTTGGAACAAAAGGTTCTTTAAAATTCGATGCGGGACATGCGGAGGTGCTTGAGCACTTCAACTTCCAGACCAAAAGGATAGAAACTATCTCCGAATTTGAAGATATTGGAAAGTATAGTTCTTTTCTTGCGCGTATGGTTCCACCTGCCCGGCATGACTGTGGATTTTTCTTAAATGCACATATTGCCAGTTTAAAGAGTGTAATAGAGGCAGCCTCAGGAAAAGATACTAATCCTGAAGCAGCAACGTTTCGAGAAGCTTATAAAGCACAGAGGCTGACATCTATGATTATGTGCTCGGCGGCCGAAGGGCGGAATGTGAAGGCTTCAGAATTTCCGATGATTCAGGAAGAAGGGAGAAAATAGAAGGTGGAGGACATGGATAAGCGGTGTCGCTTAATACTGGAGCGTCTCATTGAAAGCAAAGAACCGGTGACAAGTGATGAACTTTCGGTAACTGCCGGAGTGACATCCAGAACGATAAAAAGTGATATCAAAAAAATAGCAGAGTTTCTCCCGGAATTTGGTGCAGAGCTAAAAGCAAAACCGGGTATAGGCTATGAAGTAGTAGTATCAGATACAGACATATTTTCTGAATTTAAGATGAAGCTCCGCTTTGAATCAAGGGATGAATGTAAGAGAATTCCACAGTCAAAATTCCAGCGGATAAATTATATTATCATGAAGCTGCTGACTGTAGACTATTATCTTGATGTAGATGATCTTGCCGAAGAGATGTTTATTGAGAAATCAACACTTCTTTCTTATCTAAAAGAAATAAAAACGATTTTGAAAAGCTATAAATTATCTATTGTCAAGGATTCAAGACAGGGGATTATTATAGAAGGTTCGGAGATACATAAACGAATTTGTATTTCCGAATTTTTTTTTCACAACGATATGAAGAACTATATTCATGCAGAGGACAGTACGATGTTTTCAAGTCTGAGCAGCAAGCATGAAATTAGGAAAATCCGTGAAATACTTCTAAAGGTTATGAAGCAGTATTCGATTCAGCTGTCGGCATTCTCTGTAGAAAATATGTCCATACATATCGTGGTGGCGCTCAGGCGCTGGATGCTGTATGACTACGTCAGAATTGGTGAAAACGCCTCAGATAAGATTAAGGGAACGACAGAAGAGGTGGCAGGAAAACAGCTTGTCAGTGAGCTGGAGTCTGAATTTGGTATTATCCTGCCGGGGGATGAAGCGGTATATTTTGCGCTTCATTTAAAAAGCAAAAGGATCAACGTGAAAACCGGCGTATGGAAGAGCCCGGAAGAAAAACAAAAGCTGATGAATACTCTGAAGGAAATATTTGACAGTATAGAAAAACGGTTTGGGATGCATTTTCACGATGATACAACAATTGAAAAGTATCTTCTTTTGCATTTAAAGGCGATGATTGAACGGCTTGAGATTGGTTTCTCTGTCCGTAATGCACAGGCATATGAGCAGAAACGAGAATATCTTATGGCGGCAATGCTTACGCAGACAGCCGTCGATATCATTGAGAAAAACTATGGAATCGTGGTGGAGGAGAATGAGGAAGGATTTCTGATTTTGTATTTTAATCTGGCCCTGTATCGAATGAATATGAAAAGCGGTCTGCGGATTGCGGTGACAAATGGAAGCGGACGTCCGGAAGGGATTATTCTGCTTAATAAAATTACGCAGGCAAGAATCGGAATTCCAGACGTGATTACCCTTATTGACGTGACAGAATTGGAGGATATAAATGAAAAGGATTACGATATTATTATATCTACAACCGAGCTTGTACAGATAACCGCAGTACCTGTGGTTATCCTGGGAAATACGGCGGCACTTGATACGGAAAGGCTGCAGAGAGTGATAGATTTGTCCAGACTTGGGCGGATTGATTTTAAAGTCTTTTTTCCGGAAAACGCGTTATTTATAGGTGTAAAAGGAACAGAGCGGGGAGCAGTATTCAGAGAAATAAAAAAATTACTTCAAGAGAGAAGCGAAGAAAAAGCAGCGGCAGACATAGATGGGTGCATTTGTTCTGAAATTGGTGAAGGATGCGCGTTATTATTCGGGGCATCTCCGCCGGAAAGTTGTTTTATGAAGGTGTTTTGTTTAAGGAAGCCGGTCGTCATGATGAATCATGCCGTGCAGATGATATTCTGGGTTGACGCACCGAGAAAAGAGGTAAAAAGGCTGAATGTTCTTTTGGCTCTGCTTTCAGAGTGGCTTTCTACACCTAAGAATGTTTCTGTATTCCGGCAGCAGCCTTCTTATAAAAAATTAATAACCGAATTTGAAAAAATGCAGACATATATAGACTAATTCACGGTTAATGGTGAAAAAGATAAATTCTTTTGATGATATAAGCCGCCAAAAGCAAAGTGAAAAAAGATGAACTTTCTTGACGATATAAGCCGCATGAGTAAAGTGAAAACGCAACTTTGACATAAGTACCGGGTTCTAATTAGTATGAAAACAAAAGAAAGGAGGGGTATCTGGTGCAATTTGTGATAGCTACACATGGAAAGATGGCTTCCGGTGTATTTAACACGCTCAAGCTTCTGATAGGAGACAGGAGAAAAATCTTAATTCTCGATGCCTATGTGGAAGATGAACGGCCTGTGCAGGTAAGATTAGAGGAGATGTTGGGAGGTGTAGAGGAACCAATCGTAGTGTTTACGGACATAGCCGGCGGAAGCGTCAACAGAGAAGCGATGATAGCGCTTAAAAACAGAGATGCCTACATCATAACAGATTTTAACCTTGCACTGATTTTGGAAGTCAGCTTACTGCCGGACAAGGAGATAAACAAGGAACGAATCAATGAATGTATCAGTCTCAGTCAGAAGCAGATGCGCTGCCTGAGGATGACAGGAGGTGAAGAGAATAATGATTAAGCTTCTTAGAGTGGATGACCGCCTTTTACATGGACAGGTTGCTATGGTTTGGACAAAAAATCTGGGGATACACACTATTGTGATAGCAAATGACAGTGTAGCGTCAGATGAATTTCTGAAGATGACGCTGGGGCTGGCGAAGCCGATGGACGTAGAATTAAAGATAGAAAATGTTGAAAATGCCATAAAATACATGAAAGTAAACATGGAATCCCGGCAGAATGTGATGGTGATTATCAATAATCTGTCAGATGCAGAAAAGATTCTTAAGGAAACCTCAGTAAAGTCTTTAAATATCGGAAATCTTCGTGAGAGAAAGGACAGCGTACGATACTCACGCTCCATGACTTTGACTTCGGAAGATGTAAGGATCTGTAAAGAACTCATAGATGCCGGCGTCGAGCTGGAGCTCAGAATGATTCCGGAAGAAAAAAAGGTGTTGATAAAGAATCTGATTAAGTAAATGAGGAGGTGTTAGGAATGTTAGAATCGGTACTTATTGGTCTTATTTCGGTTATAGGTTTGTGTACATATTTAACTGGTACAAGTATGATTGACCGCCCGATCGTGCTTGGTCCCTTAGTGGGTCTTGTTCTGGGCGATCTGACACAGGGCATTATTGTAGGAGCTTCTATAGAACTGGCATTTATGGGAGTTATGTATGTAGGAGGCGCAGTTCCTGTGAATGCGCTTGCAGGCGGGATTATTGCTACAGCAATTGCTATAAAGACAGGAACGGGCGTGGAGGCTGCGCTGGCTTTGGCAATTCCTGCAGGCGCTTTATTCTCACTGGTGGAAAAAATATATTATATAGGAATTCAGTATATTCTCCGCAAATTTGATACAGCATGTGAGAATGCAGAGGTTGAAAAGATTCCAAAGCTGCATTTCCTGTGTTTTGCTATTTGGTCTACATTTTGGTTTGTTACAACCTTTGTGACAATACAGTTTGGAAGCTCCGTAGTGGGGGACTTCTTTAACTCACTGCCGGAAGCAGTAAATAACGGCATCAGTGCAGGTACAGCAATCCTTCCGGCACTTGGGTTTGCGCTTCTTATTAATGCCATCTGGAATAAGCAGACGGCTGCGTTCTATTTTATCGGTTTTGCTCTGGCCGCATATCTGGGAATGGATACCATCGGGATTTCTGTGCTGGCGGCCTGCATAGGTGTTCTCTTTTTTACGCTTGACCCAATGGGACTGCCGAGCTTTTCAAGTGAGAATAACCATACACCTATGCTTACAAAAAAGGACTTAAAGCGGATATTCTGGCGGTCATTGACACTGGAAGCCTCTTTTACCTATGAAAGATATCACGGGACAGGATATACCTATTCTGTACTTCCTGCTCTTACAAAATTCTATAAGGATGATAAGGAAGGGCTTTCCGGCGCGCTTGTAAGGGGCACAGAATTTATATCTATCACGCCGCACATTTCTACATTAGTTATGGGGATTACATGTGCGATGGAGGAGCAGTACAGTCAAAATAAAGAAAGCATGGACCCGAATTCCATTACGGCTGTCCGTGCCGGGCTTATGGGGCCTCTTGCCGGAATAGGAGATTCCATTTTCTGGGGTATTCTGCGTACGGTTGCAGCCGGAATCGCATGTGCTATGGGACTTAAGGGATCGGTATTCGCACCGATTGCATTCATACTGGTATACAATATACCACATATTCTGGTCCGTTATTTTGGTCTGATGAAGACGTATGAGCTGGGTATTCAGCTGGTTGCACGCATGAGTGAAAGTAAATTGCTTGAGCGTCTTTCCAAGTGCGCCGGTATTATCGGACTTATGGTAATCGGCGGGATGACTGCCAGCATGGTTTCGGTACAGACTCCTCTGGTATTTAATATAGGTGGAAGTGAAATCGTAATGCAGGAATTTTTGGACTCTATTATGCCGGGTATGCTTTCATTAGTTGTCGTATTTGTCATGTCTAAGCTTGTGAAAAAGCAGGTAAGCACAATTGTTCTTATGGTGGGTCTGCTGGCGTCGGGAATTCTGCTTGCCATGGTCGGAATTCTTTAAAGAAAGCGGACACGAGTTTATTTTTCGTTGTGCCGGGAAGTGGATATAAATAATGAAGATTGGAATGTGATGATAAAATGATAATAAAGAGTAAGAGGGTCTGGTATAAAGAGGATTTTATTCCAGACGCGGTTAAGATAGAAAACGGAAGAATCATAGAACGTCTGGGATACGATGTGCCGGCAGATATTGACTATGGCAGCAGAATGCTGCTGCCAGGGTTTATTGATATCCATACACATGGAGGATTTGGTGTGGATATTATGGATACAGACGAAGCAGGTATTAAAAAGTGGGCATTACGAGTACCGGAGTTCGGCGTTACATCGTTTCTTGCGGCTACATTTACCGATTCGCGTAAATCAACATTGAAAGCGATAAAAAATGTAGTAAATGTATATAAAGAGCATGGCAAGGGAGCAGAAATTCTTGGAATTAATCTGGAAGGGCCGTTTATTGGATTGGAATATGCAGGAGGTATGGAAGAAAGATGGATACAGGCCCCGGATATCCGGGAATATGATCTTTATCACGATGCGGCGGAAGGACTGGTGAAAATCTGTACGATTGCACCGGAGCGGGAGGGGGCTTTTGCGCTGCTGGATCATATTACTGCCCGCGGCGTGATACCGTCTGCAGGACATACGGCGGCGGACTATGATACGATTCAAAAGGCTGTAAATCATGGACTGAAAAATATAACACATACCTTTAACTGTATGACTGCGCTTCATCACCGTGCACCGGGCTGTGTGGGTGCGGCAATGCTGAATGACAGACTGTTTTGCGAGTGTGCCTGCGACGGTCATATGGTATCAGCTCCTGCAGCGGCCATATTATCAAAGATGAAAGGACGTGAGAAGCTTATTTTTGTTACGGATGCACTTGCGTGCCAGGGTATGCCTCCGGGAGTATTTTATACAAGCGGCCATAATACAGAAGTCCGGGAGGACGGAAGCTGCGTAGAAATCGGAACAGGAATGTACATGGGCTGTTCTCTTGGCATGAACGCTATATTCAGAATAGCTGTGCAGGAGGCGGAGATTGAATTGGTGAATGTAGTGGATGCGTGTTCGCTTAACGCGGCAGTTCTTCTTGGAATGGATGACAGAAAGGGACGTCTGCTTCCGGGATTTGATGCGGATATAACGGTATTGAATGAGGACTATTCGGTGGAGCAGACCCTTTGCAGAGGGGCGGTATGTATAGAGAGGCTATAGAAGAGCTATAGAAGAGCCGTACAGTTCTTAAAAACGGAAAGCCCACGGAAGGAGAATAGTACGCGCTGCTGTCAGAATAGGATTTTTAGAAAAGTAAATGAATTAAATAGAAAATAGACAGGAGGAAAAGATGAGCTGGTTAGGAGAAGTGATGGGGACAGAGAAGGCGGTTATAGCGATGTGTCATCTTCAGGCTCTGCCGGGAGATCCGGGATATAATGAAGTAAAAGGGATGAGCTGGGTGGTCGAAAAAGCAAAAGAGGATTTGGAGGCATTGCAGGAAGGCGGAGTGGATGCAGTAATGTTCAGCAACGAGTTCAGCCTGCCATATCTTACAAAGGTTGAGAAAGCGACGGTTGCTTCGATGGCACGCATTATCGGGGAATTGAAATCCTATATATCCATACCCTTTGGGGTAAACGTGCTCTGGGACCCGTATGCATCGCTGGATTTGGCAGCGGCCACGGAGGCAAAATTTGTCAGAGAGATTTTCACCGGTGTATATGCAAGTGACTTTGGATTATGGAATACAAACTGCGGAGATGTAGTAAGGCATCAGCATGCAGTCGGGGCACAGGACGTAAAGCTTCTATTTAATATTGTTCCGGAAGCAGCCAGATATATGGCCCAGCGTGATGCGGCAGAAATTGCCAAAACAACGGTATTTAACTGCAGACCCGACGCACTGTGCGTTTCTGGAATTACGGCCGGAAGCATGACAGATACAGAAGTGCTTGAACGAGTGAAAAAAAGTGTGCCTGATACGGTTGTTCTGGCGAATACCGGGTCCCGGAAAGAGACGATAGAAAAGCTTCTGTCTATCGCAGACGGCGCGGTAGTCGGGACAACCTTTAAATACGACGGTAAATTCGAGAATCAGACGGATGTTAAGAGGGTGAAGGAATTTATGAAGGTTGTGAGGGAGTTTAGAGATTAATGTTATCGGTAAAAATGGTTCCGGAAGAACTACTTTTCAACTGGACTGTTCATTTGCAATAAAACTGGCTGTTTATAAAGAACCACTTGTGCGGTAAGATAATCATCAGATGAATTAAGAAAAGTAAATTTGCTGCCCAACATACAGCATAGGAGGTTATCAGCACAATGAGCACAAACACAGTAAAAGAACACACGGCAGAGACGGACCGAATTAAAGTTATTGTAGTAACTGCATTTTTTGCAGCGATTACATTTCTGGGTATTCAGTCTTTCAGGATTCCTCTTCCGGCGGCAGTAGGAACTCCCTTTGTACACTTCGGACATATCTTCGTAGTTACAGGAGTTTTGCTTCAGGGAGGAAAAAGAGGCGCCGTATCCGGCACCCTCGGCCTGATAATATTCGACATTTTAAATGGATACCTTCAGGATGTTCCTCAGGTTTTCATAGAAACTATTGTGAAATGCCTGATTATCGGAGCGCTGTTTGCTGTTATAAAAAGAAAAGCAGATGGAGACAAAAATAAAGAATACACAGGAGCAGTTATCTGCGCAATAGTTTATGGCTGCATGAACATTGTTATAGAGCTGGTGATGGGCGCGGTAGAGATGATGATATTAGGAAGCGGGTTTAGGGCGGCAGTTTTAGGGTCTGCCATGTCGATTCCGGCAACCGTGATAAATGCGGTATTTATGGTGGTTACGATTATAGTATTCTATCGCCCGATAAAGAAACTTTACAGCAGGATGGCGGTATAATGATGAATTGGGGACGGGGTATTTCTAGAAATACCCCGTCCCAGACTACAATTACAACATTTCAATAAATGCTGCGATTCTTGTATTCAGCTGTCCCACATCTGCCTGAGAATAATCAGTCTCTACATTAATATAAGGAAGCTTCTTTTCTTCGTTTACAAACTTACGGATAGCTCTTGTCTCTACGTTGTAGGTATGGCAGGCCTGCAGGGTCATCTCGATAACACCGTCCACCTTATATTCGTCGATAAGTCTGCCGAGCAGTTCCAGACGGTTTTTGTTCGGAGTCATGACGGAGCAGCCGATATTAAGATAGCGTCTTGCGATGGCATCGTAAACATCCGGATTGCTTTCGTCTACCAGCTTGTCAATAGATTTTGCTCCGCCGCAGTTTTCGTATGTAACTACGATTCCGCCGTTGTCTTCCACTGCACGGATGATTTTTTCTGTAGCGCCGCCTACAGGACATCCGGTAATGAGAATACGAGGTTTTTTCTCCTGCATCTTTCCTTCGGCATATTCTGCCTTGATTTTGGCTACAAGGGAATCTACCTCTGCGGGGATAGCCTTTTTATCGAATTTAAAGGTACTTCCATACAGAACCTTGAATAAATCCTGTCCGTTAATCGGTGCAGGGTCATTCTGCATAAGCTCGTAGAGGCCTCTGAGAGACTTTCTTACATTGTTGTTAATCTTAATTGCCTCTTTTATTGCATCCTCTGTGATTGTAATATCAAATTTTTTCTCCAGGTATTCTTTAAAACGGATTATTTCGCTCTTCCAAAGCTTAAGAGCCTCCTCGCTCTGTGTATTCGGCAGCTCCATAACAAATACATCTTTAAATTCAGACATATATTCATACATTTTCTTCTTTCCGTCACAGGTCGTTTCCCCTACGACTACATCAGAAAAATAGAAAAACGGACACTTATCTGTAATAGCAAACCCGTAGCTGGACTTGATTAGCGGGCATAAATTTTTTGGCAGGTCTTTTTCCGCGTCTGCAATTGTCTCATCAGAAGTGGAGCAGAGACTTACAGATGCCGCGCCCATAGCAGTTGCAATTTCCTGCGGGAAATAGGTACAGTATGAGCCGATAACAGGCACCCCTTGATCCTTTAACTTCTTTACGGCCAGAAAGGAATTTTTCCGCTGTTCTGCAAATTCCTCAAATACCTCTGGCAGGTCTTTAATAATATCCATGATCGTTTCCTCCTCGTGCTGATATTTGCATCAATATGTATTTATAATATCATAACACCTATCAGCCGGCTGCTGTAATTGAAAAGTATAATAAAAAGCTGAAACTATAGACAATGTCTATTTGTGCTGAAAAACTACGTTTTATAGAAAAAAATAATATATAGGATGATACATAAATATTAACAATTTGCATGGGGGGGGGGTATAGGATAAAATATTTGCGGGAAATAACAAAGGTGTATTTCACGAAGCTTTTTAAAGGATAGAATTGGTAAATATCTAACAGAATAATAAAAGAAGGCAGTGACGGCAATGAAGATTACAAAAGTAGATGTGATGCTGGTGGAGGACAGACCGGCGGATAATCCTGCATGGCGTCCGATTCTGTGCAGAGTATATACGGATGAAGGAATCTATGGGGATGGTGAGGCAGCTTTAGCATATGGGACTGGTGCGACAGCGGCATATGGTATGGTGCAGGATTTTTCCAGAATGATAATCGGTATGGATCCGCTTGATCATGAAGTGCTTTGGGAGCGGATGTATAAGGCTTCCTTCTGGGGGCAAAACGGCGGACCTGTAGTATTTGCAGGAATATCTGCTCTGGATACTGCACTGTGGGATATAAAGGGAAAATACTTTCAGGCGCCGGTATACAAGCTTCTTGGGGGAAAGATGCGCAGCCGGCTCAGATGTTATGCAAGTCAGCTTCAGTTCGGCTGGGGCAGTGAAAGAAAGCCGGCTTTGTCTGTAGAGGATTATGTAAAAAATGCCGAAAAAGCTGTGCAGGAGGGCTATGATGCACTCAAAATTGATTTTTTTACATTTGACCCGGATGGAACCAGATATAACCATGAGAGAACGACAAGGCTTCAGCCGGCATGCTGTGTCAATCTTATTATAGAGCGTTTGTCGGCAGTAAGAGAGGCTGTAGGACCGGATATAGATATTATTATGGAGAATCATGCGTATATTGATGCGCAGACGGCGGTACAGCTGGGAGAGTGTGCAAGAAAATACAGGATTTTCTGTTTTGAGGAACCCTGTACTCCTAGTCCAGGCATGAATAAATTTGTATGTGACAAGCTGAATCTTCCCATTGCACAGGGAGAAAGGATTTACGGGAGATGGGGATTTGCCCCGTATTTTGAGAATCATTCTATTCAGATGATTCAGCCTGACCTGGGGAACTGCGGGGGAATTACAGAAGGAAAGAAAATATGCGACATGGCGCATGTATATGATGTGGGAGTACAGCTTCATGTGTGTGCAAGTCCTCTTTCTACGGCAGCAGCGCTGCAGGTGGAGGCAGCGATTCCGAACTTTACTATTCATGAGCACCATGTATATAACCTGCATGAATATAATAAAAGGCTTGCCAAATATGATTACCAGCCTGAAGAAGGGTATTATGAGATACCAGAGCTTCCAGGGATTGGAAATGAGATATCGGAATATGTATTTGAGACGGCAAGAAAAACTAGAATTCAGTAACCAGGAGATAAAAGATGGAAGAATACGTAAGCTATCGTTTTGGTGCAGGTCGTTATCTGCAGGAAAGGAATATTCTGGATCACAGCGGGGAAGAGATTGCACGCTATGGAAAAAGAGTATATGTTATCGGAGGACCGCATGCACTGTCAGCAGTACAAAAGCGCATGAAAAACAGCTTTTTTAATGCAGAACTTGATAGTGTCTGGGAGGAGTATGATGGTTTTCCGAGTTACAGAAAGGTAGAGGAATTAAAACAGGCAGTTGTTTTAAACAGTTGTGATGTCTTGGCAGGGGTAGGCGGAGGACGAATTATGGATCTTACGAAAGCAGCGGCAGCAGAGCTGGAGCTTCCAGTAGTATTGGTCCCTTCGTCAGCAGCTACCTGTGCTTCCTATAGTCCTTTAAGTGTCATGTATACAGATGAGGGAAAATGTGTTGGTTATCTTCACTTTGATTACGAGGTTAATTCTGTATTGGTTGATGAAGAGATTATGGCATACCAGCCGCCCAGGCTTTTAGCTGCCGGAATCATGGACGCAATGGCCAAATGTATAGAGATTTCTAACGGAAAGCCGGAAATTACGCTGGAGACAGATACGATAGAAAAGTACAGCGCCTATAAAATGGCTGAATATGTATATGACATATTAGAAAAGTATGGAAAACAGGCGTATCGAGATGTGGAAAAGCAGCGCTGCACGCAGACTCTTCATAATGTAGTGTTTTGTACGATTGCGCTTACCGGTATTGTAAGTGCGCTGATGCGGGCAAAGAGACAGACGGCATTGGCGCACCGTATGTATGAAACTATCCGTACATGCTATTTCAAAGAGAGTATTTTTTTTATTCACGGAGAGATTGTGGCTACAGGGCTTCTTGCCCAGCTCAGATTTAATCGTGATGCCGCCGGAATAGATAAGCTGAGAGCTTATATGAAGGAGATGAGGATGCCGATGACTCTGGATGCATTGGGACTCGACTGCAGTCCAGGGACGATACAGACGATCTGTGAAGCATTGTGCAGTTCGGAGTTTGTAGACGATACGAAAGAGGCTTATGCAAGAGTTGCAGAGGCATTGAAAGAAATATATTGAGGTACAGGTAAAATTTAAGAGTAAAGTGGTGAGAATATGCTGTCAGAAAAAATGCAGAAGCAGCTTAAGAAGGAGTCGCCTATCCGCAGAGCATTCGAAGAAGGAAAACGTTTGGAAAAAATATACGGGCCGGAGAATGTGTTTGATTTCAGTATCGGAAATCCGGGGGCTGAAGCGCCGGGAGGGATAAAGAAATCCGTCCTAAAGCTGATGAATAAAAATCCTATGGAGCTTCACAGTTATATGTGTGATGCAGGCTATGAGACTGTAAGAATCCGTATTGCAGAGACAATTAATGCAAGATATGGAACGGATTTTAAGGAGCATAATATTATTATGTCATCTGGAGCAGCGGGAGCCATGAATATCGCAATGTACTCACTTATTAATCCGGGGGATGAGGTTATCGTTATAAAGCCTTATTATCCCGGCTATGCAAGCTTCATTGACAACTGGAATGGAAAGCTTGTTTCCGTAAAGCCGGATCCAGAAGATTTTCAGCCGGATTTTGAAGATTTTGAGGAAAAGATTACAGAGAAGTCGAAGCTTGTAATCGTAAACTCGCCGAATAATCCTACAGGGGCGGTATATACAGAAGAGACAATTATCAGACTTGCCGGGATTATGAAGAAAAAGGAAAAAGAATACGGACACGAGATATACCTGATTTCCGACGAACCGTACCGAGAGCTTGTATATAAAGAGAAAGAGCCGCCCTACTGGACAAAATATTATGCAGATACATTAGTGGCGTATTCATTCAGCAAGTCTTTATCAATTCCGGGCGAGCGTATTGGCTATCTTGTAGTTCCAGACGAGGTATCGGGAAGTAAGGATCTGATAAAAGCAGTACGGATTGCTACAGGCATGCTTGGATTTGTCAATGCGCCGTCTCTTTTTCAGCGGGTAGCGGCAGAATGCCTGGAGGAAAAGGTAAATATCGAATATTACAGGAGAAATAAGAATCTTTTATATGATAAATTATGTGAGCTTGGATTTGAGATGAAGGAGCCGGAAGGTGCCTTTTATCTCTTTGTGAAAGTACCGGGAGGAGATGAAAAAGCATTTCTTTCGGCGGCACATAGCTGCAATATTTTACTTGTGGGAGGAACCGCGTTTGAATATCCCGGCTATGCCAGAATATCATTCTGCGTTTCTTTTAATAAAATCAGGCGTTCTCTGCCGGCATTTGAAAGACTGGCAAAGAAGCTGAAAGTACAAGGAGGGAACAA
Source organism: uncultured Lachnospiraceae bacterium (assembly GCA_946558465.1). Taxonomy (GTDB): domain Bacteria; phylum Bacillota; class Clostridia; order Lachnospirales; family Lachnospiraceae; genus CAPEBR01. The sequence goes on along the minus strand of CAMNTM010000001.1, from coordinate 233,265 downwards.
GTTTGGAGAAAAATCATCTTGACGGAGCTGGATTTGGCACAGTAAGTGTTCATTCCGGTCAGGTAAAAGACCTGACAGGTGCACTGGCGATGCCTATCTATCAGACGTCTACCTTCTGCTTTGACACAGTAGAAGAAGGAACTGCAAAGTTTGCAAAGGAGATTCCCGGATATGTGTATTCGCGCGGCGGGAATCCGACAACAGCGGCGCTTCAGGAGAAGATTGCCATGCTGGAAAAGGGAGAGGCATGTGTTGCAACGGCCTCCGGGATGGGAGCGGTAGGAGCTGTTCTTGTAGCATTTCTAAAGGCAGGAGACCATGTAATCTGTGGAGAATGCGTATATGGCTGTACAGATTTTGTCATGCGGAATACACTGCCGCAGTTTGGTGTAGAGGTATCCTTTGTAGATACAGGAGATTTGGAAGCGGTAAAGGCAGCAGTCAGAGATAATACAGCTATGATTTATTTTGAAACTCCGACAAATCCGATGATGACAATTACGGATATTTCTGCTGTCTCTAAAATTGCGAAGGAAAAAAACATAAGGGTAGTAGTTGACAATACCTTTGCACCGCCTCCGGTACAGTACCCGTTGGTTCTGGGTGCAGATATCGTGCTTCATAGTGTTACGAAATATATTAACGGACACGGTGATGTTATCGGTGGTGCAATTATAGGCAGTGCAGATGATATAGGAGTCATTGCTGCAAACGCCTCTTCGAAAATCTGCGGAACGACGCCGAGCCCGTTTAACTCATTTTTAGTTATGCGCGGTCTGCAGACAATGGAGCTTCGGATGGAGAGGCATTGTAAAAATGCGATGGCGATTGCGGAATATCTGGAAAAAAATCCGCTTGTTGACAAAGTATATTATCCGGGACTTAAGAGCAGTCCGCAGTATGAACTTGCAGCCCGGCAGATGAATCATCTGTTCAGCGGTGTGATGTCGTTTGAGCTTAAGGAGGGTATTGGAGGAATGACAAGCTATGAAGCATGCAGAAAGCTTTTAAATCATCTTAAGCTCGCATCTATAGCAGTCAGTCTGGGAGACCCTGAGACACTAGTGCAGCATCCGGCCAGCATGACGCATGCAAATGTTCAGAAAGAGGACAGAGAAGCGGCGGGGATTACAGACGGGTTGATTCGCTTATCGGCAGGTTTGGAAAATATTGAGGATATTCTTGCAGATTTTCAGCAGGCTTTTCGCACATTAGAAGAAGCTTAGGAGAACAGGCTATGAAAAATGTAAAAATAGAAAACCTGTCCTTCGCTTATCCGGATGAGCCGGAAAAGCTGGTGCTGGACCATATTGATCTCAATGTGGAGCCCGGAGATTTTGTATGTCTGCTGGGACAGTCCGGATGTGGAAAAAGTACATTTCTTCGTTTGATTGCAGGACTTGAAAGGCCCACTGCAGGGACAATTAAGATTGCAGGAGAGGAGATTACCGGGGCAGGTCTGGATAGAAGCGTTGTGTTTCAGGATTATGGCCTGTTTCCGTGGATGACAGCCGGAGATAATATTATGCTGGCGCTTAAGCAGAAATTTCCAAAGGAGGATAAACGGAAGCTAAAGGAGACTGCACTTAAGATGCTTACAGAGGTAGGACTTAAAGAGGAAGTATTTCAGAAGCTCCCTAAAGAGCTTTCCGGGGGTATGAAGCAAAGGTGTGCGATTGCCCGTTCATTTAGCATTGATCCGCCATATCTGCTCATGGATGAGCCTTTTGGCGCACTTGATGCCGTCACAAGAGCAAAGCTTCAAGATATGATATTAGAGCTGTGGGCAAAAAGGGAGCCGAAGAAAACCGTATTTTTTGTAACACATGATGTAGATGAGGCATTGCTTCTGGCGAGCAGAATCTGCGTGTTCGGACAGTCGCCGAGCAAAATCATTTATGAATGTACGATTCCGGAGGAAATGAAACCAAACAGGGAAACACTGTATGAAGATGCAGAAATCATGAAGCTCCGTACACAGTTAATCAGATATATTAATCAGGATGTGACGGAGCATATAGAGCCATAAAATAAATAATAGGAAAGGAAAAAAGAGATGAAAAAAAGAATTTTGAGTGTGTTGTTATGTGCAGCAATGCTTATAATCGCTGCAGCAGGCTGTGCAAAGGATAATGGAGAAGGCGGCGAAGGAAGCAAAAGTAAAGGCACAGAAAGTGAAAGCAGCGAAGGAGAAGAAAAAAAGGTAGTAAAGATGGGAATCAGCCAGGTCAGCGGCCAGGTATTGGAGGCAATTGCTGAAGATAAAGGCTTTCTTGAGGAAGAAGGCGTTAAGGTTGAACTGGTTACTTGTGATACTGCACAGGATGCATTTACAGCACTGGCAGCAGGAAGAATTGATATTGTGTCTACATATGGTACAAATCGTCCTATTCAATATATCGGAGAGGGTGAGGATCTTACGATTTTTGCAGGCTATATGCTGACAGGAGCAATGCCGATTGTTGCAAATCCGGGAACAAAGTGGAACGGCGTTGAGGATCTGATTGGAAAGACTATTGCAGGTAATACAACATATTATGCAGTATGCGGGCCATTATTAGATCTTGGCTATGATCCGACAGAGGAGATCAAATGGGTTGATTTGGACCAGCATGTAGACAGACTGGAGGCGGTTAGAAGCGGAGAGGCAGATTACGCAATTGTAGGTACAGGACAGGCTGAGACAATTGAAGATATGGGTCTTGAGATTGTGAGCTATTTAAGTGATGTACTGCCGGATTATTCCTGCTGTCGTGTTGTGTCAAATACAGAATGGCTGAATAGTAACCAGGATACTGCAAAGGCATTGTTAAAGGCGTGGCTGAGGGCGCTTCAGGTATATGAGTCAGATAAGGATTATGCGATTTCTCTTACAGCCGAGCAGCTGGAAGTATCTGAAAGCCATGTGAGCGCTTACATGACAGAGCCTCATTATGTTATCAACCTGGATCCGCATTATGTTGCTGTAGAGAGAGCATGGAATTATATGGGACAGCTTGGACTTCTGGGTGAAAATGCAGAGAATGTTGATATTAAGGATCACTTTAACTCTGAGATTTACAAAGCTGCATTGGATGAGTGCGTAGAAGAGCATTATGATGAAGACCCGGAATTTTACGACTATTATAAGGAGTTTTATGAGGAGAACAATAAGCAGTAAATGAAAAAATTAAAAGAGTTTTTTAAAAGCTATATTGTGACAATTTTAGTATTTCTTGGTCTGTTTCTTGCATATAAGTACGGGACAGATCATGAGATACTGGATAAGTTCCTGTTTCCAAAGACTTATGAAATCAGAGATTCCTTTAAGCAGTTCTGGTCTAAAATGCTGATGAATATGGTATATTCCTTTGAGCTTCTTTTTCCAGGGCTGTTTGCGGGGGTCTTCGTTGCTCTGCTGGTAGGGATTCCTATGGGACTGAACAAAAAAGTGCGCCGTGCATTTCATCCTGTTATTTACTCTGTCAGTGTAATACCGGCGATTTTGATTTCTCCGTTTGCGATTCATTTGGCGCCGTCATTCAGAGCAGCTTCATTGTTTCTTGTTTTTTATAATACAATCTGGGCAACGCTTTTTGCCACAATTAACGGGATTATGACCATTGATAAAAGATACCTGGATAATGCGGCGACACTTCAGATTACGGGTTGGAAAAGACTTGTAAAGATTATTCTGCCTGCTGCAATGCCGTCGATTGCTTCTGGCTTTATTACTTCTATGAGAAGCTCCTTTCTGGTACTGGTATATGCGGAGATGTACGGTACAGAATATGGAATGGGTTATTTTGTAAAGTGGAATTCGGATTTGGGAAGATTTGAATCCGTCTGGAGCGGCTTTATCTTTATGGTAGTTGTACTGGTGGTCGTCATGCAGATTGTAGAGAAAATAAAAGACCGTATATTAAAATGGACAATTAATTAAACAAACTGATTAGCCGGCAGGCTTCCATAACAATAAAAGGAAGCCTGCTCATTTTATTGTGTTATAATAAAAAATCATATTAGTATCGTGTATCTTAGGTAATAAGTGATTAAAATGTGGTTGACTGCAATGGAAATATTCGTTAGAATAATAGCTGAAAGCCTATTCATATACATGAGAAAGGGTGGAAAGGAACATGCTGAATATTGTGCTGTATGAGCCGGAGATTCCGGCGAATACCGGAAATATAGGGAGAACCTGCGCTGCTTCAAACACAAGACTTCATCTGATAGAGCCGCTTGGTTTTCGTCTGAATGAGAAAAATCTAAAACGTGCCGGAATGGATTACTGGGATAGTCTTAATGTAACTACATATATTAATTATGAAGATTTTGTTGAACGTAATCCGGAAGCTAAGATTTATATGGCCACAACGAAGGCGGCGAAGCTCTATACAGAGGTTCATTATGAGCCGGATGCGTTTATTATGTTTGGAAAAGAAAGTGCAGGAATACCAGAGGAAATTTTGGTACAACATAAGGAAGAATGTATAAGAATACCCATGGTCGGAGATATACGGTCCTTGAACCTGAGTAATTCGGTCTCAATTGTCTTATATGAAGCCCTGCGTCAGAATCATTTTGACGGAATGAACCTTAAAGGACATCTGCACCGGCTTTCATGGTAACATAAGCTTTACGCTTTTTCAGATGAAAAATTTGTCAAAACTGTTGAAAAAAAGGATAAAATGTATGAAAAAAGCCATAAATTTCTAGACTTTCCAACAAAAGCATATTATAATTTATGGATAGGAATTAATTTAGGAGAGGTGGTGAGGCAATGGTAGAGGAAACCATCAAGACGATCAGGGAGACCGAGGAGGAAGCTGAGAGATTGGTGAAGGAAGCCGATGAAAGATGTGCTGTCATTCTGGAAGACGCCAGAAAAGAAGCCGGCAGATTGAAAAGTCAGGCAGAAGCGGACGCGAAAGAAAAATCGCGTAAAGCTCTTGATGCAGAAATGGAGATTGGGGAAAAATCCATAAAAGATGCTCTTGCGGGAGTAGAAGGCGACATCGAAGTCTTGAAGGAAAATGCAAGAGCAAAAGAGAGTGAAGTAGTAGCAGCAGTTATTGCCGAACTCGTCTGAAAATTGAAAATATGTAGAAAAGGAGGGATGCGGCTATGGCAGTATTGCAGATGCAAAGAATAAGTATCTGCGGATTGAAGAAGGACCGTAAGGCCATCTTGGAGAAGGTTCAGTCATTAGGCATTATGGAGATGAACCAGATTGCCGAGGACGAAGAAGGCTTTGAAAAGATGGATACGATGAATGCCCGTCAAAGCTTTGAGCGAAGCGCTCAGACAGCAGAGCAGGCATTGGCGGTACTGGATATCTATGCTCCTCAGAAAAAGTCGTTATTATCCAGCCTGGAAGGAAAGGAACTGGTCGAAAAGAAGAAGTTTGATGAGGCAGTTTCTGAGAAGGCAAAGGTTATTTCGACAGCAAACCAGCTGCTGACAAAGAGTAAGGAGATTGCAGAGGCAAAGGCCGGTATTGCAAAGCTTGAAAACCAGATAGAGGCTCTTGCTCCGTGGCTTGCTCTTGATGTACCGATGAATTATACCGGTACGAAGAAGACCGCACTTTTGATCGGTACGGTAGCAGCGGATACAGCGCTGGAGAGCATCTATGCCGAGATTGCAAAGATAGAACCAGAGCCTGTCGGTGTTGATATTCAGGTTATTCACAGTGACAGAGATGCAGTATATCTTACAGTACTCTGCTTAAAAAAAGAGGCGGAGAAGATAGAAGGAGCTCTCAGAGCGTGTGGATTTGCAAGGCCGTCACAGATGATAGACAAAGTACCGGCAAACCAGAAGACGTTACTGGAAGCTGAAATTACACAACTAAATACACAGATTGAAGAAAAAGAAAATGAAATTAAAGAGTATGCACAGGCCAGAGAGGAGCTTAAGCTTGTCGGAGATTATTTCCGCATGCGGTCAGAAAAGTACAGTGTTTTAGGAACGCTGCCCCAGTCTCAGAGAACATTTATTATGAGCGGCTATGTGCCGGAAAAGGCGGTTTCTTTAATGCAGAGAGAAATCGGAGAAAAATATGACTGTGTTCTGGATATTGAGGGACTGAAAGAGGATGAAGAAGGTCCTACACTTCTTTCTAACAATGGATTTTCATCCAGTGTAGAGGGGGTACTCGAATCCTATGGGCTGCCGCACAAAGGAGAATTCGACCCGACAACGATTATGTCGTTTTTTTATGTATTTTTCTTTGGTATGATGCTGTCCGACGCGGCTTACGGAGCGATTATCGCAATTGCCTGTTTCGTAGTGTTAAAGAAGTTTCCGCGTATGAGCGGGAGCATGCATAAGTCACTTAAGATGTTTATGTTCTGCGGAGTATCCACGATGGTGTGGGGAATTCTTTTCGGCGGATATTTTGGAAATGTGGTGGATATTGTATCAGAAGTCTTTTTCGGAAAGGCAGTTACGGTACCTGCACTTTGGTTTATACCGCTGAATGATCCGATGCGTCTTCTTGTGTATTCCCTTGCGTTTGGAGTTGTCCATCTGTTTGTGGGGCTTGGGATTAAGGGCTATATGGAATTAAAGGATGGAAGGATACTGGATTTCTTCTGTGACGTGGTACTTTGGTTTGCATTCTTAATCGGATTGATTCTTATGCTTCTTCCGACAGACATATTTGCTTCTATTGCGCAGACACAGATTGTGTTCCCGCCGGTTCTTAACACGATAGCAAAGGCGCTTGCAATTATAGGCGCATTGGGACTGGTTTTGATGTCAGGACGTGAGAATAAGAATCCGGTGCTTCGAATTGCTCTTGGAGCGTATGACATTTACAATATTACAGGATGGCTCAGTGATGTGCTGTCTTATTCGCGTCTGCTGGCGCTTGGTCTTGCTACAGGTGTTATTGCGTCGGTTGTCAACCAGATGGGAAGTATGTTTGGTAAAGGAATTATAGGTGTGATTGGGTTTGTCCTTGTATTCTTGGTTGGACATACATTGAATCTTGCAATCAACCTGCTGGGTGCCTATGTGCACACGAACCGTCTCCAGTTTGTAGAATTTTTCGGCAAATTTTATGAGGGCGGCGGAAAACCATTTGAACCATTCAAATCAGATACAAAATATGTAGATATTAAGGAGGAAAATTAATCATGAGTATTTGGGAAAATTTAGGACTTGTATATGCGTTACTTGGCGCAGCAGTAGCAGTATTTCTTGCAGGAGCAGGATCAGCAATCGGTGTCGGTATTGCAGGTCAGGCAGCAGCAGGTGTTGTAACGGAGGATCCGAGCAAATTTGCGAAGGTTCTTATTATGCAGCTTCTTCCAGGTACACAGGGTATCTATGGATTGCTGGTTGGATTTATCACATTGTCAAAGGTCGGCCTTTTAGGCGGCGGTGCAGCTGCACTTGATCCGCAGACAGGTCTTCTGATTCTTGCAGCATGTATGCCTATCGGTATCGTAGGTCTTATTTCTGGTAAATATCAGGGAATGACATCCGCAGCATCTATTGGAATCGTAGCTAAGAAGCCTGATCAGTTCGGTAAAGCTATGCTGTTCCCTGCAATGGTTGAGACATATGCAATCCTTGCACTTCTGATTTCTATCTTGGCTGTAAACGCGGTTCAGATTTAAGACGGCAGGAGTAATTAAAAATAGGAAAAGGAGTGCGTAAGCTATGGCTGGATTAGATAAGATGAAAGATCAAATCCTTAACGAAGCAAAAGCGGCCGCGGACTCAAAGCTTAAGGAAGCTGAAGCAAAGGCAGAGGAACTGCTTGGAGAGGCGAAGACAGAAGCGGCGAGGATAAATGAAAGTATCTCCCGGAAATCTGAAAAAGAAGTGGCAGATTACAGGGAGCGTGTAGAGTCCTCTATTGATTTGCAGAAGAGAACGAAGATTCTTGCGGCAAAGCAGGATCTGATAAAAGAGCTTCTTGATAAATCCTACGAGTCGCTTACAGGCATGGATGCTTCCGGGTATTTTGATATGCTGCTTAAGCTCCTTGAAAAATATGTACTTCCGCAGGAGGGAGAGATATTTTTCTCGGCTGAGGATTTGAAAAGACTGCCGGCCGGATACGAGGCAGAGGTAAAGAAAACCGCCGGGGCAAAGGGCGGAGCGCTGAAGGTATCTGGGGAAGGCAGAAACATTGAAAATGGATTTGTTCTTGCCTATGGCGGTATAGAGGAAAACTGTACGCTCAGGGCAATGTTCGACGAAAAGAAGGAAGAATTATCCGACAAGGTTCGTGAGATATTATTTGCGTAGGATAGAAGTAAGACATCCATAAGCAGGAGGTTTAAGTTAATATGAGTGAACAATATACCTACGCGGTTGCGCGCATACGGGCCTTGGAGGTTGCATTGTTTTCCAATGCAACGATTGAACAGCTGATTGCATGCTCTGATTATGAGCAGTGCCTGCAGTTTCTTGCCGAGAGAGGCTGGGGAGACAGTGATACTCCGGCAGAGGCAGAGGCGGTGCTTGGCAGAGAAGAGGAAAAGATATGGGAGGTCGTAAAGGATCTTCATGTGGATATGGAAAAGTTTGATGTGCTGTCCTACCCGAAGCTTTTCCACAATCTGAAGGCTGCAGTTAAGGATGTGTGTACAGGTGAGGAAAGCAGACATATATTTTATGATGATGTGTCCATTCCGGGCGATGCTATGCTTGAGATTGTCCGGGAAAAGGATTTTGGAAAGCTTCCTCAGAGTATGCAGCATGCGGCGGCGGAAGCATATGATACGCTTCTGCACACAAGAGACGGTCAGCTGTGCGATGTAATTATCGACAGGGCAGCGCTTGATGCAGTGTATGCTGCCGGAAGAGAGGCGAAGGATAAGATTATCCGTGATTATGCTGAGTCTACGGTAGCAGTTGCAGACATCAAGATTGCTGTGCGTTCGCAGAAAACCGCGAAGTCATTAGATTTTATGATGAGAGCGATGGCGGAATGTGAAAGTGTTAATGTCACGCAGCTTGCAAAAGCGGCGCTTAACGGCATGGATGCGATAAGAGAGTATCTGAAAGGAACTGCATATGCGGAGGGAGCAGATGCTTTGTCTGAGTCTCCGTCTGCGTTCGAGCGCTGGTGTGACAACCGAATCATTCAGACAATCAGTCCGCAGAAATATAATGCATTTACAATAGGACCGGTAATTGCCTATGTAATTGCAAGACAAAATGAGATTAAAACGGTACGAATCATTCTTTCCGGAAAGCTAAACGATTTGCCGGATGATTCTATCCGAGAAAGGGTAAGGGAAATGTATGTATAAGATTGCAGTATTGGGCGACTATGACAGTATTTACGGCTTTGCAACATTGGGACTTGATACATTTCCGGTAAGTACCCGCGAAGAAGCTGCAGAGAAGCTTGCAAGGCTGGCCTCCGGGGGATACGGTATCATCTATATCACGGAAGCTCTGGCAGCTGAGCTGAAGCATGAGATAGGTAAGTATCAGGAGCAGATTACTCCGGCGATTATTCAGATTCCGGGCATAGCGGGCAATACCGGTGCAGGAATTGCAGGAGTTAAAAAGTCGGTAGAGGTTGCTGTAGGCTCAGATATTTTATTTTCACAAGAATAATAAGGAGGGTGATTCGTCCAAATGAATAGTACAGGTACGATTAAAAAAGTGGCAGGACCGCTGGTTATCGCGTCTGGTATGCGCGATGCCAATATGTCTGACGTTGTACGTGTAAGTAAGCAGCGTCTGATTGGAGAAATCATCGAGATGCATGGTGATGAGGCATCAATTCAGGTATATGAGGAGACATCAGGACTTGGACCTGGCGAGCCGGTAGAGTCTACGGGCGCTCCGATGTCTGTTGAGCTTGGGCCCGGTCTTATCACAAGTATTTATGATGGAATCCAGCGTCCGCTTGACGATATTATGAAGGTTTCGGGAAATAACCTGCAGCGTGGTGTTGAGGTTGCTTCTCTGAAAAGAGATAAAAAATGGGATTTTGTTCCGACGGCAAAGGTCGGAGACGAGGTAGAGGCAGGAGACATCCTCGGTACCGTTCAGGAGACTGCCGTAGTAGAGCAGAAAATTATGGTTCCTTACGGTGTTTCCGGTACAGTGAAGGAAATTAAAGCGGGTGAGTTTACCGTTGAGGAGGTTGTAGCAGTTGTTGCGACAAAGGACGGGGATAAAGAACTTACGATGATGCAGAAGTGGCCGGTTCGAAAGGGACGTCCCTATGTGAAGAAGCTTCCTCTTGATGCGCCGCTTGTTACAGGACAGAGAGTTGTTGATATGTTTTTCCCAATTGCAAAGGGCGGTGTTGCAGCAGTTCCGGGACCATTCGGAAGCGGTAAGACGGTTATCCAGCATCAGCTTGCAAAGTGGGCAGAGGCTGATATCGTAGTATATATCGGATGCGGCGAGCGTGGAAATGAGATGACAGACGTTCTTAACGAGTTCCCGGAGCTTAAGGACCCGAAGACGGGACGTTCTTTGATGGAAAGAACCGTTTTGATTGCGAATACTTCTGATATGCCGTTTGCAGCCCGTGAGGCTTCTATCTATACAGGTATTACAATTGCAGAGTATTTCCGGGATATGGGATATTCCGTAGCTCTGATGGCAGACTCTACATCACGCTGGGCAGAGGCGCTTCGTGAGATGTCAGGACGTCTGGAGGAGATGCCGGGTGAGGAGGGTTATCCTGCATACCTGGGTTCAAGACTTGCAGAGTTCTACGAGAGAGCCGGACGTGTACTGTCTCTTGGTAAAGAAGGAAGAGAGGGCGCTTTGTCCGTTATCGGTGCCGTATCGCCTCCGGGCGGTGATACCTCTGAGCCGGTATCACAGGCGACACTTCGTATAGTAAAGGTATTCTGGGGATTGGATTCTGCGCTTGCATATAAGAGACATTTCCCGGCTATCAACTGGCTGACAAGTTATTCTCTGTATCTGGATAATATGCGTGACTGGTTCAACGGAACTGTTGCAGAGGATTGGATGGATGACCGCCAGAAGATGATGAGTCTTTTGACAGAGGAGGCAGCCCTTGAGGAGATTGTGCAGATGGTAGGTATGGATGCTCTGTCTCCGATTGATCGTCTGAAGATGGAAGCAGCCCGCTCTATCCGTGAGGACTTCCTGCATCAGAATTCCTTCCATGAGGTAGATACCTATACACCGCTCCGTAAGCAGTATCTGATGATGAAGCTGGTACTTGCATTCTATGAGCAGTCTTCAGAGGCACTCTCTAAGGGAGCATCTATGAAGGCGCTCCTCGGTATGGAGGTAAGAGAAAGAATCGGCCGTTATAAATATACTACGGCAGATAATATAGAGACAGAGTACGAGAAAATTAAGAGTGAATTAAACGCAGAGATTGCAGGTGCGTTTGGGAAGGAGGACTTCTAATTATGCCAAAGGAATATAGAACCATACAGGAAGTTGCCGGACCGCTTATGATGGTGAAGGGCGTAGAGGGCGTCGCATACGACGAGCTTGGAGAAATCGAGCTTGCCAGCGGCGAGAGACGCCGCTGTAAGGTACTGGAGGTAGACGGAAGTGATGTAGTTGTACAGCTTTTTGAGAATGCCAGCGGTATTAACTTAAGCAACAGTAAAGTACGTTTCCTCGGAAAGAGCATGGAGCTTGGAGTTTCCGGCGATATGCTGGGCCGTGTATTCGACGGACTTGGACGTCCGATTGACGACGGTCCTGAGATCCTGCCGGAGGAAAGAAGAGATATCAACGGTCTGCCTATGAATCCGGCGGCTCGCGTATATCCAGAAGAGTTTATCCAGACAGGTGTATCTGCTATTGACGGACTGAACACGCTGGTCCGCGGACAAAAGCTGCCTATCTTCTCTTGTTCTGGTCTGCCGCATTCACAGCTTGCAGCTCAGATTGCAAGACAGGCAAAGGTCCGTGGAACAGACGAGAACTTTGCCGTTGTATTTGCTGCAATGGGTATCACTTTTGAGGAGTCTAACTACTTTATCGAGTCCTTCAAGGAGACAGGAGCCATTGACAGAACCGTACTGTTTATCAACCTGGCAAATAATCCGGCTGTTGAGCGTATTTCTACGCCTCGTATGGCGCTGACCGCAGCAGAGTACCTTGCATTTGAGAAGGATATGCATGTACTGGTTATCCTGACAGATATTACAAACTATGCGGACGCTCTTCGTGAGATTTCCGCTGCGAAAAAGGAAGTTCCGGGCCGCCGCGGCTATCCGGGATATATGTATACAGACCTTGCGACAATGTATGAAAGGGCCGGCCGTCAAAGAGGAAAGAACGGCAGTATTACGATGATTCCGATTTTGACCATGCCTGAGGACGATAAGACGCATCCGATTCCTGACCTCACCGGATATATTACAGAGGGACAGGTAATCTTAAGCCGTGAGCTGTATCGTAAGGGCCTGCAGCCGCCGATTGATGTACTGCCTTCACTTTCACGTTTGAAGGATAAAGGTATCGGAGAGGGCAAGACAAGAGCAGATCATTCCAATACCATGAATCAGCTGTTTGCGGCTTATTCCCGCGGTAAAGATGCAAAAGAGCTTATGACAATTCTTGGTGAAGCAGCTCTTACAGAGATTGATCTTAAATATGCGGAATTTGCAGAAGCATTTGAAAAGGAATATGTATCACAGGGCTATAATAATGACCGTTCCATCGAAGAAACACTGGCTATCGGCTGGAAGCTTTTATCCATGCTGCCAAGAGCGGAGCTGAAACGTATCGACGATAAGTTCTTAGATGAGTACTATGGAAAGCAGTAAGCCATGCACATCTGTATAAAAACAGACATGTATGCCTGCATACAAACGGCTGTTTTTATGCAGATGTATAGGGCGTCAGCCCACAGCGAGATGAAGCAAAGCGGAATCGAGCTGGGTATGGCAGAAATGCCAGACTAATATAGGGCGTCAGCCCGCAGCGAGATGGAGCAGAGCGAAATCGAGCTGGAATGGCTTGTGTACGAAGAGCCATAACATGGCGTATGTACGCTTGACTAATTAACAAGGAGGCAAAGAAATGGCATCTAAACAGATAACTCCTACCCGTATGGAGCTGACGAAGACAAAGAGAAAGCTTGTCACTGCCAGAAGAGGTCATAAGCTTTTGAAGGATAAGCGTGATGAGCTGATGCGTCAGTTTCTTGAGCTGGTTAAGGAGAATATGGCACTTCGCCAGAAGGTAGAAGCCGGAATCCTCTCTGCAAATAAGAACTTTGTCATCGCGAAGGCTGGAATGGACGAGGCGACGCTGAATACAGCACTTATGACACCAAAGCAGGAAGTAGGTCTTGAGGTGGGCGAAAAGAATGTTATGAGTGTTAACATCCCCGTTTTCGAGACAAAGACCAGAACTGCAGATGCGAATGACATCTATTCCTATGGTTTCGCATTTACTTCCAGTGATTTGGACGGTGCCGTAAAATCTCTGGCAGACATACTGCCGGATATGCTGAAACTTGCGGAGACAGAAAAAGCATGCCAGCTTATGGCGGCTGAGATAGAGAAGACAAGACGCCGTGTAAATGCGTTGGAGCATGTGACGATTCCGGAGGCCCAGGCAACAATCAAATATATCACGATGAAGCTTGATGAGAATGAAAGAAGCTCACAGATTCGTCTGATGAAGGTAAAGGATATGATGCTTGAGGAAGCACATCATTATAGTGAAAGAGATTAGTTAAAGGGTAAGGAGCGGAGAATTCCGCTTCTTATTTTTTTGCAGGTATATTTCACCTATTTAAGCATAGTCACATATGATAAAGCAGATACTTATATTCAGGAGAGTGTGTACATGGATAATCGACTGCCTTATTATATGACATACCCGATGCCGTTTCTTTTTGATGATGACAGGGTAAACAGACGTGACTACGATTATATGAAAAGTATATATCCGGACACGGCGAAGCGTCTGCTTCCGTTCGTAGAAGAGGAATGTGACCGTCTGGAATACAAAGGAAGCATGATGTATGACGAATATCCAGATAGGCTTCAGCTCCGTCTTATGTGCAGAAGAATTTATGACAGGGCCAAAGAAGGAGAGGATGAGGCAGGAGAATGGCTTCATGAGCTCATAGAGGTGATGGCGTACCAGGAGCTGTGCCGGAGGCGCTGTGAACGCCGGAGCTGCCGGAGAAAACTATACTGACGTTAAAGAGTGGACGTCTAAAGGGATTTATGGTACAATAAGTGTTGAAATATAGCGAAGGAACAAAAGATATGAAAAATTATATTCTGATTGGTATGCCTGCAGCCGGGAAAAGTACGGTTGGTGTAGTCATCGCAAAGCGCCTGGGTTATCGTTTTGTTGATACAGATATTTTGATTCAGGAGCAGGAGGGACGCCTGCTGAAGGAAATCATTGCAGAAAGGGGAATAGACGGTTTTCTGGAGGTGGAGGATCGTGTGAATATGGAGGTGGCGGCAGACAGGACAGTTATTTCACCCGGTGGAAGTGTTATTTATTGTAAAAATGCAATGGAACATTATAAAGAAATCGGGAAGATCGTATATTTACAGGTGTCATTTGAAACAATAAATAGAAGAATTACAAATGCAAAAAACAGGGGAGTTGTATTAAAAGAAGGGCAGACGCTTAAAGACCTGTATGATGAAAGGACACAGCTTTTTGAGAAGTATGCAGACATTACAGTATGTGAGGAGGGACTAGATTTAGAAGAGACGATTGACAAGGTAATGGAGCATTTAACTAGATAGCGGCACTTATGTTATGTCAAAATATTACAGATAAGTTACATATTTGTAAAAAATGTTTTACAATCCTGAATTTTATGGTATAATATGCAAGCAGATATTTTTTGTATATATTAATCTTTGCCAAAAGTTATCTTGTTTAGTTTTGATAATACATATCCGTTCTTGAATGTAAGCGGAAGTTAGGAATATATCAATAGGTTTGAGGTGTATTATGGAGCAGTATATTATTAAGGGAGGACATCCACTTGTAGGTGAGGTTGAAATTGGGGGAGCAAAAAACGCGGCACTTGCGATTCTCGCAGCGGCAATTATGACAGACGAGACAGTCCGCATAGATAACCTTCCGGATGTCAATGATATTAATGTTTTGCTGGATGCTATAGCGGGTATCGGCGGAAAGGTTCATCGTGTTGATCCGCATACAGTCCAGATAAGCGGGAAGAGACTGAACTCGCTTAGTATTGAGTATGACTATATTAAGAAAATAAGAGCTTCCTACTATTTGCTGGGAGCACTTCTTGGAAAATATAAGCATGCAGAGGTAGCGCTTCCGGGAGGCTGCAATATCGGCAGCAGACCGATTGACCAGCACATTAAGGGATTTCGTGCACTGGGTGCAGATGTAGATATTGAGCATGGCAAGATTATTGCGGAGGCGGAGCGCCTTGTAGGAAAGCATATTTATTTTGATGTGGTGAGTGTGGGCGCAACTATTAATGTAATGATGGCGGCCACGATGGCAGAAGGTCTTACAATTATGGAAAATGTTGCAAAGGAGCCTCATGTTGTAGATGTTGCCAATTTTTTGAATAGTATGGGTGCGAATATCAGAGGTGCGGGGACAGATGTGATTAAAATCCGCGGTGTGCACAAGCTGCACAGTACGGATTATTCTGTAATTCCCGATCAGATTGAGGCAGGAACCTTTATGTTTGCAGCCGCGGCGACGAAGGGAGACGTAACTGTACTCAATGTTATTCCGAAGCATCTTGAGGCAACCATTGCGAAGCTGGTTGAGATCGGATGTGAAGTAGAGGAATTTGATGACGCGGTGCGTGTCGTATCGAAGGGAGATTTAAGAAGCACTCATGTAAAGACCCTTCCATATCCGGGGTTCCCGACAGATATGCAGCCTCAGATAGGCGTAACATTAGCTTTATGCCGGGGGACAAGTACAATTACAGAAAGTATATTTGAAAACCGGTTTAAATACTTAGATGAGCTTGCAAGAATGGGGGCGAGCATTAAGATAGAAGGCAATTCAGCAACCATTGAGGGTGTAAAGCGTTTTTCCGGTACTCGTGTAAGTGCGCCTGATCTCCGTGCAGGAGCGGCATTATGTATTGCCGGCCTTGCAACCGACGGGTTTACAACAGTAGACGATATTGTATATATCCAGCGGGGATATGAACGTTTTGAAGAAAAGCTTAAAGGAATAGGAGCAATTATTGAGAAGGTATCTACAGAAAAGGAAATTCAGAAATTTAAGTTAAAAGTAAGCTAACTGTTGACTTTTCTTATGCGGCAGTGTAAAATAATATGTGACGAAAAATAAAAATTCATATCAGACTTTCTCTTATTCAGAGCAGTGGAGATACAAAGGATCTATGAAGCTGCGGCAACCCCGGTAAATTGGAAGGTGCCAACCTGAGCGAGTAATCGAACAATAAGAGGATTGATTATACAAAAATAAACAGTCCGCTTATGGCGGGCTGCTTTTTTGTCGGTTATTTGAAGAGAGGAGCTGTCAGCAAAAGTTCCGGCAGATAACCAAGATCCTACGGGAGAAAGTCCGGCAGAAAAGAAAGGGGAAACAAAATGGAAAGGTATTTATTTACGTCAGAATCAGTAACAGAAGGTCATCCGGATAAAATGTGCGATCAGATATCGGATGCAATTCTTGATGCACTTATGGCACAGGACCCGATGAGCCGTGTGGCCTGTGAGACAAGCACTACTACAGGTCTTGTATTAGTTATGGGTGAAATTACAACGAATGCATATGTGGATATGCAGAAGATTGTAAGAGATACCATCAAGGAAATCGGCTACGACAGAGCAAAATATGGATTTGATGCAGAAACCTGCGGAGTTATTACCGCGATTGACGAGCAGTCTGCAGATATTGCTATGGGTGTGGATAAGGCATTAGAGGCAAAAGAAAATAAGATGTCTGAGGAAGAAATCGAAGCAATCGGGGCCGGAGACCAGGGTATGATGTTTGGATATGCATCCGACGAGACGCCGGAGCTTATGCCGTATCCAATTGCATTGGCTCATAAGCTTGCCATAAGACTTACAGAGGTAAGAAAAGATGGTACACTTCCATATCTAAGACCAGATGGAAAAACCCAGGTAACAGTTGAATATGACGAAAATGGTAATCCGGCGCGTCTGGATGCTGTTGTACTGTCTACACAGCATGATCCGGAGGTGTCACAGGAGCAGATACATACAGATATTAAGAAATATGTGTTTGACGAGATAATTCCGGCAGGAATGACAGATGAAAATACGAAGTTCTTTATCAATCCGACAGGACGCTTTGTAATCGGCGGACCGCACGGTGACAGCGGACTTACGGGACGTAAAATCATTGTAGATACATATGGCGGAATGGCACGTCACGGCGGCGGTGCATTCTCAGGAAAGGACTGCACGAAGGTGGATCGTTCCGCAGCTTACGCCGCGCGTTATGTAGCAAAGAATATCGTGGCAGCAGGCCTGGCAAAGAAATGTGAAATCCAGCTGTCTTATGCAATCGGTGTAGCTCAGCCCACTTCCATTATGGTGGATACATTTGGAACGGGTGTATTGTCTGAGGATAAGCTTGTCGGGATTATTCGTGAGAATTTTGACCTTCGTCCGGCAGGTATTATTAAGATGCTTGACCTTAGAAGACCGATTTACAAGCAGACAGCAGCGTATGGACATTTTGGACGTACAGATGTAGACCTTCCGTGGGAGAAGACAGACAAGGCAGAGCTGCTTAAGTCTTATTTATAAAATTTTAATAAAAGTTTATGGGCGCTTTCGTGTGAAGCGCCTATTTTCATGCTATACTACAGTACACAGAGTATCCCGTATCCATACGGAGGACATATATATGAAGTTAAAGACGAGGCTGATTATAGCATTTTTAACGATAATATTAATACCGGTTATGTTATCTGTAGTAATGATAATGATTTTTGGAAGGTATCAGATCGGGGCGATCGAAAAAACATATGGAATTACTGGAACGACCGTGGAAAGCTTTTCGAATCCCGTGCAGGTGCTGGCAAGACTAACTGAGGAGCCTTATCATGAGCTTAAGGATATGATTCGGACAGAACCGGAAAAAATGATAGATGCTGCCTGGCTTGAAGAATTCAATCAGCGGCTTCTGGAAAAGAAATCGTATTTATTAGTGAGGCGGGACGACATATTGGTATATATCGGAACAAATTCCAAGCTTTCCAGGAAGGTTATGGAACAGCTTCCGGAGCATGAGGATTCGGATTTTGCATCGGAAAATGGTATGTATTTGGGAGGAGAAGCACAGTCTCTGGTAAAACAGGTTGATTTTCTTTTTCCTGGCGGAGAAAAGGGAAGCACTTTTATTGTTACAGATGTCAGTAATGTGATTCCGGAAGTAAAAGAGTTTTTTATAGATATGCTGTTTGGAGTGATTCTTGTATTGATTTTGACAGCGTGTATCTTATTTATCTGGATTTATAAAGGGATTATGTCCTCAGTCGGAAAAATGCAGACTGCAGCCAAAAATATCAAGGAAGGAAATCTTGATTTTGAGCTTAAGGCATCGTCGGGCGATGAGCTTGGCATTCTGTGTGCCAGTCTGGAGGATATGCGTAAAAGGCTTAAGGATAATGCAGAAGAAAAAATCGCCTTTGACAGAGAAAATAAAGAGCTTATCAGCAATATCTCTCATGATTTAAAGACTCCGGTAACGACAATTAAGGGATATGCGGAAGGAATCATGGATGGCGTTGCGGATACACCGGAAAAGGTGGATAAATATGTACGTACGATTTATAATAAAGCAAATGAGATGGATATGCTGATTAATGAGCTGACACTTTATTCAAAGATTGACACGAATCGGATACCCTATAATTTCAGTATTTTATCGGTCAATGAATATTTCAATGACTGTGTTGAGGATTTATCACTTGAGATGGAATCGAAAAATATTGAGTTCAGCTACTTTAATTATGTTGATGCAAAGGTATGTGTTATTGCGGACGCAGAGCAGCTTAAGCGGGTAGTTCATAATATTGTTAATAATTCACTGAAATATATGGATAAGGAGAGGGCAAAGATTAACCTGCGCGTAAAGGATGTAGGGGATTTTGTACAAGTAGAGCTTGAGGACAACGGCAAAGGGATTGCAGCAAAGGATCTGCCGAATATTTTTGATAGATTTTACAGGACGGATGCATCAAGAAATTCTTCCAAAGGGGGAAGCGGAATAGGGCTTTCAATTGTAAAGAAGATAATCGAAGAGCACGGAGGTAAAATATGGGCTGCCAGCAGAGAGAATACCGGGACAACAATGTATTTTGTCCTTAGAAAATATCAGGAGGTACCAGTGAATGAGTAGAATATTGATTGTGGAAGATGAAGAGACAATTGCAGATCTTGAAAAGGATTATCTGGAGCTCAGCGGCTTTCAGGTGGAGGTGGCAAATGACGGAGAAACGGGACTCTCTAAGGCGCTGACGGAGGAATACAGTTTGTTTATCCTGGATCTTATGCTTCCGGGTGTAGATGGTTTTGAAATCTGCCGTAAAATCCGGGATGAGAAGGATACGCCGATTATTATGGTGTCAGCGAAGAAGGATGATATTGATAAAATCCGGGGACTTGGACTTGGGGCCGATGATTATATGACAAAGCCGTTCAGTCCGAGTGAGCTGGTTGCAAGAGTGAAGGCTCACCTGGCAAGATATGACCGTCTGACCGGAAGTGCAGTGTCAAGAAATAAGGTGGTTGAGATTCGAGGACTTAAGATAGATACTACGGCAAGGCGGGTATGGATTAACGATGAGGAAAGGACTTTCACGACAAAGGAATTTGACCTGCTTACATTTCTTGCCAGCCATCCAAATCATGTCTACACAAAGGAGGAGTTATTCCGTGAGATATGGGATATGGAGTCTATTGGAGATATTGCGACGGTGACAGTGCATATCAAAAAGATCCGCGAAAAAGTGGAGATGGACACCTCCAATCCACAGTATATAGAAACTATCTGGGGTGTGGGGTACCGGTTTAAGGTATAATAAAGTACAGTCTGTTTTATATAATGAGACCAGCAGCTTTTGTCTGCTGGTTATTTTGATGTTTTGGACCAATTTTCTGTTTTTTTAGGGAAACATAGTGAGAATTTCGATTAATACATTGACAAAATATATCGTATTTTGTAAAATATCAGGGAAAATTAATTTTTTAAGAAAAATTTAAGAGTAGAATTATGTACTCTACAAAATAAATTTTATATGAATCACAATAAAAAAAGAAAGGAGCGCTGCCGGGTATGACAGGGCAGCAAAGAACGAGTATGATTTTGAAAAATGCAACTCTCCATATAGGAAATGGAGAAGTCTTTCAGGGAGATATGAAGATTGAAGACGGAAAGATTGTGGAAATCGGAGAATCCCTATCCGGTGAAGAGCTATGTGATATGACAGGAAAGGATATTTTTCCGGGATTTATTGATTCTGGTAATTTTTTGGGCACACAGGATATGGCTTATTTTGCTAAGGATTATAATGAAAATTCCAGTCCGGTTACTCCATATCTGGACATCTGGCATTCACTGGATCCTGATGAGCTTTCTCTGCAGGAATTTTATAAGGCCGGTATTACCAGTACAGTTGTGACTCCCGGCAATGAGGGACTTCTTGGAGGAACCTGTGCTGTAGTTAAAACTATAGGGAAAAATATTAATAAAATTACGGTCCGCAGAGATGTAGCTCTGAAAGCCTCCTTTACAGGTGAGGTTATCCGGGTATTTCAGAATAAGGGCGGCCCGAAGACTCCGATGGCTATGGCCGGTCTGCTGAAGGAGGCATTGAGTCGGACAGACTATGCTTCAGATTACCGCAGCCAGAGAACGAAGGAGGTTATGGATGCAGTAAGAACCGGGAAGATGCCTGTTTTAGCAGCGTGTGAAAGTGTATCTGAGATTGAGCGTTTTTTCGATGTGACGAAATCTTATCCGGATATGAAGATTATTGTAACTCTTGCCTATGAGGCAGACAGGGCAGAAAAATCTATAAAAGAAAGAAATGCTGCAGTTGTTCTTGGAGATACCTCCAGAAGCTCTCTGCAGATGGCGCATAAAACAGACTTTGCAAAGCTGGCCGATATGGCGCAGAGCGGTACGAAATTCGGTTTGACAGTTCTTGGAACAGATATGGCCTGGGGGAAAGAGATGCTTTTGTGGAGTGCTTCCAAGCTCATGCAGACCTGTAAGAACAGTGAAACGATTGTCAGCATGCTGACTGCGAATCCGGCAGAGCTTTTTGGTGTTTCTGACCGCATAGGTATGTTAAAGGCAGGTCTCGATGCAGATTATGTTGTATACGAGGGAAATCCTGTTGAGAAGTGCAGCGCAAGGCTTTTAGAAACCGTTATCAATGGTGAGACGGTATATCAGGCATAAAGAGGAGGCAGAAAGAACATGTTATTATTGAAAAATGCAACAATTTATCCTCAGACAGAAGAAGAGCCTTTTATAGGAGATGTTCTTTGTGAAGGCGGAAAGATTAAGCAGATTGGAAAAGGGATTGAGGAAGAGGGAGCAGAGGTTTTAGATCTTACCGGGCTGAATCTTCTTCCTGGTTTAGTTGACAGCCATTCACATGCGGGACTTGGACCGGCCGGTGATATGGGTGGTATTGCTTACAGTACGGATGCATCACATCCGGTAAAACCTGAGATGGAGGCTATTTACAGTGCAGATCCTAAAAGTCCGGTATACCGTTATGCGCTGGAAAACGGAATTACTACGCTGGGAGTAATTCCGGGAAGTATGGATATCATCGACGGTACTGGATTTGCAACTCGGACATGGGGAGACAATATTTTTGAAATGTGCCTGAAAAGAGGGATGTGCTTGAAGCTTTCACTGGGTGAAAACCCGAAGGGTATCTTTCAAACTCAGGGAATGGAGCCGGATTCCCGTATGGGTGTAACGTTTATTCTGGAAGAATATTTTGCCAATGCGAAGGCCTATATGGAAGCAAAGGAGCGCGGTGAAGAAGTAGCTTATAATGAGCAGTATGAAGTTGCAATTCCTGTGTTTAAGAGAGAAATTCCTGCTCGAATTCACTGTACGCATAATGATATGGCATCAGCTATTCAGTGTCTGACGAAATATAATTTATGGTTTACAATTGAGCATGCGTGGGGAGCCGGAAACTATCTTGACGAGATCGCTGAAAGCGGATGCGGCATTGTATTTGGTCCTATAGGCGGACGCAGATCCTTTTTTGAGTCTCGTTTTGTTGATGTAGATGCAGTCGCTAAGCTTGATGCTCTTGGAACAGAGTGCTGTCTGACTGTAGATGCACCGCTGGAAGGTCTGGATGCTTTATTAAGCCATATGGAACAGGCAGTCCGTGAGGGTACAGATCCTCTGCGGGTGATGAAAATGGTTACGATTCATCCTGCAAAGGTAATGGGGCTTCAGGATCGCATTGGTACAGTTGAAGCAGGTAAGGATGCAAATTTTGCTGTATTTAAAGGAGTTCCTGGTACAGATATGGGTGCCCATGTCGTGTATACGATCGGCGAAGGTGATATTAAGTATCAGAAGAATTAAGTGAACGTCAGGAGGAAAATACGTGGGAAAATTTGTATTAAAACGTTTGTTGGCGTTGATCCCGACCATTTTAATTATTGTGTTTGTGGTTTACTTTATTCTGGATTTAACGCCAAGCAGTCCGGGCCAGCTGATTCTGGGCCAGATGGCTACGGAGGAGGCCGTGGAAGCGAAAAATATAGAGTTAGGCTATGATAAACCATTTTTAGTTCGTTATGTAAAATACATCATACAGCTTTTTCAGGGAGACCTGGGAACAAGCTGGGTTACAGGAAAGGGAGTGCTGGAGTCTGTCTTTGCACGCTTTCCGGTTACAGTGACCTTGTCTGCCGGAGCAACTGTGCTTGGAATTGTAATCGGCGTGCTGCTTGGAATTCTGGCGGCAGTGAAGCAGTACAGTATCTTTGATGCTGCGGGGACGACACTGGCGATGATACTGGCCTCATTCCCGGCCTTTTGGATTGGCATGATGCTGGTTATTCTTTTTGCGCAGGAGCTGGGATGGCTTCCATCTTATGGCACGGGGAGCATTGCACATTATATACTGCCGTGGTTTACTACGGCATGTGCTTTTATAGCTTCACAGCTTAGAATGACGAGAACCTCTCTTCTGGAATCTATCCGCATGGATTATGTTCGTACTGCCAGGGCAAAGGGACAGAAGGAAAGTGTAGTTATTTACCGTCATGCACTCCGTAATGCATTGATGCCGGTTGTCACTATGGCAGGTATGAATTTTGGTACTTTGCTTGGAGGTACAGTAACGGTGGAAACGGTGTTTACTCTTAATGGTGTGGGTACTTTGATATTAACATCGATCCGCAGCAAGGATGTTCCGGTAGTTGTAGGCGCCATTGTTATTCTTGCAATATGCTATACGCTGGTTATGTTGGTTGTTGATATCCTATATGGCTTCATCGATCCGCAGGTTAAGGCTCGTTACATAAAGAACTGAGAAGGTAAGAGGTAGCTATGAGTAAAGACAAAGAAATTCTAAAGACAGAACAGTCAAAAGTTAAGAAAAAAAGCCGGGCACAGGAAACCTGGCGTCGGTTTAAGAAAAATAAGCTGGCCGTATTTGGCATGATTTTATTTTTTATCATTTTATTAATTACGATTTTAGCTGATGTAATTGTCAGTTACGATGTGTCTGTTGCACAGGTAGCTTCAGAGCGTCTGCAGGGACCTTCTTCATCACATTGGTTTGGAACGGATAACTACGGGCGGGATCTTTTTGCGCGTATTGTACATGGGGCGCGCAATTCGCTGCTTGTAGGATTTGGTTCGGTTATTATCGGCGTGACGCTTGGAGGTCTGCTTGGAGCGGTCTGCGGCTATCTTGGAGGCAGGTTTGATGCTATTGTTATGCGGATTCTTGACTCCATTATGTGTATACCCAGTGCAATGCTGGCGCTGGCAATTGTTGCGGCGCTTGGAACAAGTCTGTGGAATGTTTTGATGGCCATGACGATTTCCAATGTACCGCGCTACTGCAGGATTATACGCTCTTCAGTATTGGGTGTTACAGGACAGACTTACATTGAGGCGGCACATTCCTGCGGCACTCCTGATTTTCAAATTATTCTGCGGCATGTTCTGCCAAATGCTATTGGTCCGATTATTGTGGAATCAACGATGGCAGTCGGCAGCGCTATAATTTCAGCAGCAGGAATCAGCTTTGTCGGTATGGGAATTCAGCCTCCGGCACCGGAGTGGGGCGCTATGCTGAATGAGGCAAAGACATATATGACAATGTATCCTTATATGGTCCTGTTCCCAGGTCTTGCGATTGGTTTTACAGCGTTATCTATGAA
The DNA here is from genome assembly GCA_946558465.1 of uncultured Lachnospiraceae bacterium. Classification (GTDB taxonomy): domain Bacteria; phylum Bacillota; class Clostridia; order Lachnospirales; family Lachnospiraceae; genus CAPEBR01. Next base: position 208,927 of record CAMNTM010000001.1, on the reverse strand, counting down.
CCTGATGGGCGATGGTCTTCGCGATGCGCTTGATCCGAAGCTGAAAAACTAAGGGGGACTAACAAGATGGAAGAGAAGAAAACATTACTTGAAATTAAAGATCTTGAAGTGATATACCAGACGGATGAGGCTACTGTTCATGCTGTGAATGGAATTAATTTTTCGTTGAATGAAAAGGAAACGATTGGCCTAGTGGGTGAGACGGGAGCAGGGAAAACAACTACAGCGCTGACGATCTTAAGGCTTCTGCCGGAGCGGACAGGACGTATTAAGGGCGGACAGGTTTTGTTCCGCGGTGAAAATCTGTTAGATAAGTCGGTTCCTGAGATGCGTCGTGTGCGGGGGGCTGAAATCTCCATTATCTTTCAGGATCCTATGACAGCATTAAACCCTGCATTGACGGTAGGAGATCAGGTTCTGGAGTCTCTTGAGATTCATAATACTGCGGGTAAATCCAAGCAGGAGCTGAATGCACGTGTAGATGAGCTGTTTAATCTGGTTGGAATTCCGGCAGAGAGAAAAGCAGAATATCCTCATCAGTTTTCAGGGGGTATGAAGCAGCGTATTGTGATAGCTATCGCGTTGGCCTGCGCGCCTCAGCTGTTGATTGCAGATGAGCCGACTACTGCGCTTGATGTTACGATTCAGGCACAGGTTCTAAAGCTGATGGAGAATCTTAAAGAGGAATTAGGGACATCGATGATTATCATTACGCATGATCTGGGCGTTGTGGCAGAGACATGCGATAAGGTGGCTATTATGTATGCCGGTGAGATTGTGGAGGCCGGTACGGTGGAGGATATATTTAACGGAAAGGAACATCATCCATATACGGTGGGACTTTTCAATGCGATTCCGAATCTGGATGAAAAGGAAGAGCGTCTGCGTCCGATTGACGGACTGATGCCTGATCCGGCAAATCTGCCGCAAGGGTGTAAGTTTGGTCCGCGGTGTCCGCATTTTACGGAAGCCTGCAAAGCCCAAACGCCATATATTTACGAAGAAAAAGAGCACAGAATTATGTGCAATCTGTTCAAGAAGGAGGCGGCCGATGAGTAATCTGGTAGAAACAGTTGACCTCAAGAAGTATTTTACAGTGGGTAAAAATCGTTATCTGCATGCAGTGGATGGCGTTAATCTGGAGATCCCGGAAGGAAAGACGCTGGGAGTTGTAGGTGAATCCGGCTGTGGTAAGTCTACGCTGGGACGTGTTGTAATGGGACTGCTTCCTGCTACATCCGGCCAGATAAATTTTGACGGACAGGATATTGTGTCCTGCTCCAAAAAGGAATTTAAACAGGTCCGAAGAAAGGTACAGATGATTTTCCAGGATCCTTATTCCTCCCTTGACCCGCGGATGTCTATCTATGAGCTTATTGCAGAACCTCTTATTATGAATAAGGTTTATAAGGATAAAAAGGAAGTATTAAAGAGAGTTCAAAATCTGATGGATACGGTTGGTCTAGCAGAGCGCTATATTAATTCTTATCCGCATGAGCTTGACGGCGGCCGCCGTCAGAGGATTGGAGTTGCCAGAGCGCTGGCCTTGAATCCGAAGTTTATCGTTTGTGATGAGCCGGTTTCGGCGCTTGATGTCTCTATTCAGGCGCAGATATTAAATCTGCTTATGGATATGCAGCGTGATCTGGGGCTGACATATATGTTTATTACACATAATCTGGCAGTTGTGAAACATATTTCAGATGTCATTATGGTTATGTATCTGGGGCAGTGTGTGGAGATTGCACCGGCCGATGAGCTGTTTGCTAATCCAAAGCATCCTTATACGCAGGCCCTGCTTGATGCGATATTGAAGCCGGTGATTGGTTCCAGCAAGGAACGTAAATTGATCCGCGGCGAGGTTACAAGTCCGATTGACCCGCCTGCCGGCTGTCGATTTGCCGGCAGGTGTGAGCATTGCCGTCCGGAATGTACCGGAAGGGATATAAGGCTTGTGGATGTCGGCAATGAACATAAGGTTGCCTGTGTGCTTGCCGGCAGCTAGAGTTGTCAAAGGTTAGGATTATCGGAGGTTTTTGCTGTCGGATATAATTTTGCTATTATCGGTCAATATAAAAAGAATTACAGTATTCATGCAGTGCAGAAGCTAATATTGTTGTATTTGTGAGTAATACGCTGGCCGGTGATATATAGACATGCAGCTTAAAGTCTGCATAAAAAAATAATAGGAGGAGAACTAGATGAGAAAGACAAAAAAAGTAATTGCAGTTGTCCTTACTCTTTGTATGGTGCTGGCTCTTGCCGCCTGCGGAGGAAAGAGTGATGACAAAAAGAGTGAGGGAGCAGGCACCGACCACGACAGAGAAGTGGTTTATGCAAGCACCAGTATGATTGTAAATTTTGATGTAAAGTATATGACCTCTGCGGCTGATCTTGCAGCAGCAGATCAGGTGTATGATACACTTGTGCGCAAGGTAAATGGTGAGCTTGTCGGTTATATTGCAGAGGATTGGGAAGTATCTGAGGATGGGAAGGATTATACTTTCCATTTGAACAAGGATGCTGTTTTCAGCAACGGCGATCCGATTACGGCAGAGGACGTAAAGTTTTCTATCGAGTATATTCGCGATGAATGCAGCCAGTGGTCATGGCTTCATAAGGAGCTGGCTGATATAGAGGTCGTAGATGATCATACCTGTATTTTCCACTATAATGTACCGGATGCGTCTCTTATCTCTGGAATGACCTATGTTCAGTACGGCGGTGTATTTTCCAAGAAGGCTTATGAGGAATATGGTGAGGAATATGGTACTTCTGTAGACAAGATTGTATCTTCCGGTCCTTATGTTGCAACGGACTGGGAAGAAAATGTTTCTGTAAAATTTGAAGCACGTGATGACTATTATGGAGAAGCGCCGGATCTTAAAAAGCTGAAATACGTTGCAATTGCAGATATGAATGCAGCAGTTGTTGCTCTTCAGACAGGAGAGCTTGACCTGTATTTTAATCCGGTTTCCGGAGTTGCACTTGATAATCTGAAGGCAGCTGATAATGTTGCCATCAGTGAAGCATTAACCTGTAGAAATGAATCTGTTTATATGAACTGTGAGACGGGACTGTTCACAGATGTGCGTATGCGTAAGGCAGTTGCTTATGCCATCAATAAAGAGGAAGCTCTTGAGGTGTGCGGAAGCGGTCAGGGACAGATTGTAACCTATCCATGTGACCTGGGTGACAAGGTAATTGGAAATCCGGACTTTACACCGTCTACCACTTATGAGTATGATGTAGAAAAGGCTAAGGCGCTTGTAGAAGAATGTGGAAATGTCGGGGCTACCTGTACAATCAAATCTTATAACACGGAACCTTATGCAACACTTTCTGTATGGCTTCAGGGTGCTTTGAATGAGATTGGTCTGGATGCTAAGGTAGATACAATGGAGCGTTCTGCGTTCCTTGAGCAGTGCACGAATGGCGAAGTGGAGATCTGTCCATTCAGCTGGTCAAATAATTCCTTTGATTTTGGCGCAGGAGCTGCTATTTACATGAACTCTGCGAATATGCCGGTTTCCGGTAACTATGGCCGTTATTCCAATCCAGAGGCTGATGAACTTGTTGCACTGGGTAACAGCAGTACAGATGAAGAAGTGCGCAAGTCCTATTATAAGGATTTGATGGAGCTTTATATGGAAGATGTACCATCAGTTGCTATGTATGCGGTTATCAATGCGATTGCTCACAGTGATCAGCTGACAATGGAAGATGCTGGTCTTGAGCAGATGGCACTTGTTCACTGGGCTGATTGATTTGACTTATAAAATGAAGGAAAGACTGTTCCCACAAGGGACAGTCTTTTTGTAAAATTCGCGTTGTATAAAAAAATAGGAGAGGAAATAGATGAAAAAGTTAATTGCAGCAGTTCTTATGTTCTGCATGGTGCTGTCGCTTGCCGCCTGCGGAGGAAAGAATGATAAGAATAAAGACAAGGAAGCAAAGATTGATCACGATAGAGAGGTAGTTTACGGAAGCGCCAGTATGATTGTTAATTTTAATGTAAAGTATATAACCTCTGCGGCTGATATCGCGGCGGCGGATCAGGTGTACGATACGCTTGTGCGGAAAATAAACGGAGAAATTGTCGGTTATATTGCAGAAGATTGGGATATATCTGAGGATGGTAAGGATTATACTTTCCATCTGAGAAAGGATGCAGTCTTCAGTAATGGTGATCCGATTACGGCAGAGGATGTAAAGTTTTCTGTAGAATTTGTCCGCGATGAATGCAGTCAGTGGTCCTGGATTCATAAGAATCTGGCAGATGTGGAAATTGTAGATGATTATACCTGTATTCTTCACTACAGTGTGCCAGATGCTTCTCTTATATCAGGGATGACGTATGTCCAGTATGGCGGGGTCTTTTCCAAAAAGGCTTATGAAGAGTACGGTGAGGAGTATGGTACTTCAGTAGATAAGATTGTATCTTCTGGGCCTTATGTTGCTACGGACTGGGAGGAGAATGTTTCCGTAAGCTTTGAAGCACGCGATGACTATTACGGAAAAGAGGTAGATCTTAAAAAGTTAAAATATGTTGCGATTGCAGATATGAATGCAGCAGTTGTTGCTCTTCAGACTGGAGAACTGGATCTGTATTTCAATCCGGTTTCCGGAGTTGCACTTGACAATTTGAAAGCAGCTGATAATGTTGCTATCAGTGAAGCACTTACCTGTAGAAATGAGTCTGTTTACATGAATTGTGAGACGGGATTGTTCACAGACGTGCGCATGCGTAAGGCAGTTGCTTATGCTATTAACAAAGAGGAGGCTCTTGAGGTGTGCGGAAGTGGACAGGGCCAAGTTGTTACCTATCCATGTGATCTGGGTGACAAGGTGACTGCAAATCCGGACTTTACACCGTCTATCACTTATGAGTATAATGTAGATAAGGCTAAGGCTCTTGTGGAGGAGTGCGGGAATGTCGGAGCTGTCTGCACAATTAAATCTTATAACACAGAGCCGTATGCGACACTTTCTGTATGGCTTCAGGGCGCTTTGAATGAGATTGGCCTTGATGCTAAAGTAGATACGATGGAGCGTTCTGCGTTCCTGGAGCAGTGTACCAATGGTGAGGTAGAGATCTGTCCGTTCAGCTGGTCGAATAACTCTTTTGATTTTGGTGCAGGAGCTGCGATCTATATGAGTTCTGCGAACATGCCGGTTTCCGGCAACTATGGCCGTTATTCCAATCCAAAGGCCGATGAGCTTGTTACATTGGGCAACAGCAGTATTGATGAGGAGGTACGTAAGTCCTATTATAAGGATTTGATGGAGCTTTACATGGAGGATGTTCCTTCTGTTGCCATGTACGCGGTTATCAACGCGATTGCACATAGTGACCAGCTTACGATGGAGGATGCGAGACTTGAGCAGATGGCGTTGGTTCACTGGGCGGAATAATCCGGTTTACAGAATGTGGAAAAAACTGCTCTGACAAGGGGCAGTTTTTTATTATGTTACAGATATTGGAGGATAATCATACATATGAAAACGGCAAATTCACGACTCTGGACACCGGATTACTGTAGAGTATTTCTGGCAAATCTGCTTCTTCTGGTGGCGGGAAATGCGATGGGCAGTATGTTTTCGCTTTATATTTTTACGAGAGGAGGTACAGAGCTGGATGTCGGCATCAGCTCTTATATTCAGGCTGTCGCATGTCTTCTCACCCGCCCTCTTGCCGGCTGGTTTTTAGACCACAGAAGCCGCAGGTCAATACTTATGCTGGCCGTGTTTTCGCTTATTTTTGTCCAGTTTGGTTATGTTTTTGCTATATCACTTGTATTGGTTCAATTTATCCGTTTTGTTAATTCCGTGCTTACTGCCGTTGCGACGACCGGAGTGATGACAAATGCCTATGACTCTCTCTCAGAGGAATCTTTTGCAGAAGGAGTCGGGTTTTTTGGGTTCAGCAACTCCGTGTCCAATGCAATTGCGCCTGGAGTGGGGCTTTGGCTTTGGCTGGAATATGGAGCGGCGGGTGTGTTCGGCATGCTTTCGGTTTCAACGCTTGTGGCTTATCTCTTGCTTCGTAAGTTTAATTTTCATGAGATTCCGGCAGAGAAGAGGGTACCATTTCGAAAGGAAAAGCTTAGAGATCTAGTCTATGAGAAAAATGCACTTCCGGCTTCTATATTAGAAGGTTTTGTGTCATTGGCATATGGTGCGGTTAATCCATATTTGTCTGTGTTTCTGCTTCAAAGGGATATTTTAGAGGCTCCGGGGTTTTTCTATACGGCGCAGGCCTGCGGTACATTCAGTGCAAGATTATTTGTGGGAAAAATCAGTAAGTATTATGGAGAGGCGCCGATTGTGTACAGCAGTGCAGTTTTCTTTACGGCGGGGAGCCTGGGAATGATTTTTTCAACATCGCCGGCGCTTATACTTGCGGGAGCATTTTTGATTGGACTTGGCTATGGGCTTACAAATGCCGGATTTCAGATCATGTCTGTGCGGATTGTTTCGGAAGACAGAAGGGGAGCGGCGTCAGCTACTTATAGCAGCAGCTGGGATGTGTGCGCCGCATTCGGCGGATTGATTTCAGGTGTGCTGATAACCCTCTTTTCTTATCAGACCACCTTCTGCCTGATACTTCTTATCTATCCGATCTATGTGCTGGTGTATATATTTGTGATCTCCAAGCATCCGTCGGCATTTAGGAACCTTCCGAGTGCAGAAAGCTGATATTAGCTGCAGAAATGTTCTCAGCCGGTTTTAGAAATCCGGGCCTGCCAGGAGAACGTACACTTTTGTAAAGAAAAGTACCTGGAGACTTAGATATATCCTCCAGGCACGCCTCCGCCTGTACAGCACATTCCGCCGCTGCCGCAGCAGAGATTGCATATAAGGTTTGCGATACACAGCTTCATACAGAAATTATTACCGCCCATAAAAGTGGTCTGGTAAGGGCCCTGCTGCTGTCTGTACCAGGTTCCGCCGCTCTCAAAGCGGTTTACCAGCATTTGGTATTGGAAATTATCCGGATCCAGCTTCAGAGCTTCTCTGGCATACTGCAGGGCCATGACATTGTTCCCGACTCCGGAATTTGCAATTGCACTGTAATAATACCACTGTGCATTTCTAGTCGGGATGTTGTTTAACAGATTTATAGCCTCCTGATAATGCCTGCTGTTAATAAAGTTGGCGGCAGCTCTCATGTGAAGGTCTTCTTCATTTTCTGTACTTCCGGGTCCTGCCTGACGATATTCGGCGCCAAATCCCCGGAAGGTTCCAAATCCTCCAAAGCTTCCGAATCCTCCGAAGTCTTCAAACGGATCGGACTGGTAACCACCTCCGCCTGCCGCAGCACCTCCGTATTCTTTCTCACGCATAATCTGCTGGTAGGCCTGCTGAACCTCCTTAAACCGTGCTTCCGCCTGGTCTTTATTAGGATTATTGATATTGGCATCCGGATGATATTTTCGACTTAGACTGCGGTATGCTTTTTTTATTTCTTCATCAGATGCGTTTCTGGCTATGCCTAAGACACTGTATGGATCTGTCATGGTTGTTTTTCTCCTGTAGTTTCGGCAGAAATATTTTCTGCATTGATTTGGCTTTTTGGCACTTCATTCCTTTTGGCAGTGACGGCCGTGTACCTGCACCACACACCGGAATAGAGAATGTTGCGCAGAATATCTGCATGAAGCAGAATCGGAAGCTTTTCAAACTCACGGGAACATTCGGCTATCATGAGAGTGAGAAGCTGCTTACAGTTTTCGGCAAAATCGTCATCTGTCTGAAAGGCTGTTTTTAATGGATTGTAGCTTCCTGACTTAATATCCTTTTCAACATCTTCATATGCATCCATAAGATAAATGAATTTGCCGAGAAAAAATCCGGCCTTACGGAGGGAAATTTCCCATTCATCTTTGCGGTATGCAAATATTTCAGCCATGATATCTCCAAAGAGTCCCGCCATTTTATCAAGATTCATTTCCTGTTCCTGCTCATAAAAAGAAAGCTTTTTTAGAGTTGCCGCAATGCGGGAAACTTTTTCAGGGAACTGATTTTTAACAGCAGTCATCTTAGAATGTAAAACCCTTGCTGCCAGATAGCTCTTGCGGTGTCCTTCATCGTGCCAGTCATCCTTGCACTTGTAATAAGAAAGGACCAGATTCATTGCTGCTGCATAATCTGTAAATATATTTGTCCGCGCCTGATGCTTTTCCAGGGGATGAGCGATGCAGCTTACGGTTTCCAAAGTGGTCTCTGGCTCGTATAATCCGGTGAGAAGCACAATGAGAAATGTCATGTCGAAGGATAATGTCATCTGTCCCCTCCTACCATAACATGCTTTTAGACGTTTGCAAAGACCACAATAGTACGAATGGTACATATCGTAGTCTTTGAATTTCATTTCAGCTTTATTAATTACGATATATCCGAACATGCAGACTTCCTTTCCTTTCAGCTGTTTTTAATAAATGTAGCGCTGCATTTCGGACAGCGGATTTCAATACGTCCCTTTCCACGTGGGATGCGGATTTTCTGGCGGCAGGAGGGACATTTATAAATGTGGTGTGTCCTTCTTTGTGCAAGCATGTTTTTCTGACGTGCAAAAACACATCTCAGCTTATAGGTTTTATTAAGATATGCACGGTTTTCTGCAGAACGCTTATAGATATTCCTGGAGAGGATACGAAAGTAAGTATAGATAATGAGAACCCAGGAAAGCACAGGAAAAACAGCATTGTCAGAAAACCATGTTATGACTGCAGCTGCAAGTCCGAGACCGAGTGTACATTTTCCAAGAGAATCTACTCCATAGCGACCATACATAAAGCGTATTAATTTTTCTTTCAAGCTAATCATCCTTTCTAATACTAATCATGATACGCCGCAGGACAATAAAGTCAATAAACTTCTAATTAAAAAAATATAAAATATATGTTATAATATCAATATTGCTGATAAGTGAACTGAAATATAATATAGCAAGTCGTGGAGAGTAAACAGATGGAGGCATTGACGAAATTAATAAAGGATGATATGAAGCCCGCATTGGGTGTGACAGAGCCGGGGGCGATTGCTTATGCGGCGGCCAAGGCAAGAGAGCATACAGCGGGCAGGATAGAGAAGGTTGAAGTGGCTTTGAATTCCGGTATGTATAAGAATGCTTTTACCTGCGGTATTCCCAATTCCACCCGGTATGGAAATCTATATGCGGCGGCGCTTGGTGCGGCTGCAGCAAAAGCAGAGCTGGGACTGGAAGCTTTGGCGGAGATTACGCCGGAGGATGACGAGGAGGCAGCCCGTCTGGTGGAGGAAGGAAAAGTAAAGGTAAGGCTTGATCATATCGGCTCAGAGATTACGATAGATGCTGCCGTAGAGGCAGGGGGAGACCGCTGCGAGGTTCATATACGCGGCTCTCACACTCATATCAGCAGTATAGAGAAGAATGGGATAAGTATTTACGAGGATAAAAGCGGAATAAGTACTTTGGAAAGTCCGGCTGGACAGAAGGGCGGCATACCAGAAGGGATTTCGGAGAAGTCAGCCGCGCCGGAAGCATGCATACATCGTTATACCCTTCATCAAATCCTAGAATATGTGGATCGTGTACCGGCAGAAGAGCTGGATTTTATTAGAAAAGCATTTCTGATGAATCTAGAACTTCTGAAGGAAGGGCTTAGATCGGGGCGGGCAGTGATTGCGGCAAAGCTTCTTAGGGAAAATGGCGGAAGGCTTATATCGGAGGATGTAAGAAGGACCGCACAGCTTCTTAGCAGCGGGGCAATCGAGGCGAGAGTTCTGGGACTTGACCGTCCCGCGATGAGTATTACAGGGAGCGGTGCACATGGGATTATTGCTGTAATGCCTCTTTATGCCTGCTATGAATCAGAACGGGGTAAGACAACAGAAGGAGAGGCAGAGGAGATTCTTCTGCGCGCAGCTGCGCTCAGTTGTTTGGTTACGATGTATATTAAGGAATATTCAGGGAAGCTTTCGGCCTTCTGCGGCTGTGGTATAGCAGCAGGGACAGGGACGGCCTGCGGTCTTGCTTATATGCAGGGAGCGGATGAAGAGCAGATTACGATGGTGATACAGAATATGGCAAGCGGGATTACAGGAATGATCTGCGACGGTGGTAATCACGGCTGTGCGATGAAAGGAATAGTTGCGGTGGATGCTGCATTTCGTTCGTCAGAGCTGGCAATGGAGAGGATATGTATTGAAGGAATACATGGGATTAATGGGAGAACCCCGGAGGATACTATGCATCATATGGGGCTGATTGCATCTCCAGGAATGGCGGAGACCGAGCGGGTGATTGTAGAGATTATGGAGCGGAAATAACCCGAAGGAGGAAATATGGCTGAGATAAAAGAAAAAAAGAAGCGCCATAGAGGGCGGAGAAAAAAGAAAAAGGGCAGTGTGCTGGCCAATCTGATTCTTGTTATTGCAGCTGCTGTATTTTGTGTGTCTGGTTTTCAGTTGTTTAAGATTGGAAAGGGGTATGTGAGCGGTCGCAGCGAATATAAGAAGCTTGAAGAGCTGGCAGTTACGAAAGGAAATCCAGATAAGTTTCGTGTGAATTTTGAAGAGCTCCTGAACGTAAATGAGGACACAATCGGCTGGATTAGATTCTATCCGGAGCCGTCAGGCATCAACTATCCTATCGTGCAGGGTGCGGATAATCAGGAATATCTGCACAAAACCTTTTCGGCAAATGAGAATACCATGGGCGCCATTTTCCTGAGCGCAGACAATAGTGCTGCTTTTACAGACAGAAACTCTATCGTATACGGACACCGCATGAAGGATGGCTCTATGTTCCGGCATTTGTCAGATTATGAGGATGAGAAATTCTGGGAGGAGAATCCGTATTTTTATATTTATACGCCGGATAACTGCAGGCATAAATATCATATATATTCTGTCGGCCAGGTCGAGGATATGACAGATACTTATCTGACAGAATTTGAGTCGGATGATGCGTTTCGGTCCTTTTTGAATATGACAAAGGAAATCTCCATGTATGATACAGGAGTGGAGCCTGAAGTGTACGATAAGATTATGACGCTTTCGACTTGTACAAGTGCCAATGACAATCACCGGTTTGTAGTACGGGGAATATTGGAGGAGACGACAGAGCTGAAGTAAAGAAGGATTTTCTAGGAGGTCAGGAAAATATGAAGTCGGTATATGATTATGAGGTCGGAGATATTGTTACGCTGAAAAAGCCTCATCCGTGCGGAAGCAAGGAGTGGGAAATATTACGTGTAGGAGCAGATTTCCGGTTGAAATGTATGGGCTGTGGACATCAGATTATGGTTGCCCGCAGACTGGTAGAAAAAAACACGAAGGATTTGCAAAAAAGGGCTTGAAACAAGTGTCAGATTATGGTATTATATCAATTCGTGATACATTATTTTTCTCCGGTTTATAATCGGGAAAAATCCTTGTTCTGCCTGAAATCAGGCAGAGCCAAAAGACCAGAAGGAGGTGCAGAGACGACATGAACAAATATGAATTAGCTGTTGTTGTCAGTGCAAAAATCGAAGACGACGAAAGAGCACAGGTTATCGAAAAAGTAAAAGCATTAGTAGAACGTTTCGGCGGCCAGATCTCAGACGTTGATGAATGGGGTAAGAGAAGATTAACTTACGAGATTCAGAAGATGAAAGAAGCATATTACTATTTCATCCACTTCGAGGCTGATGCAGAGGTTCCGGGCGAGATTGAACAGAGAATCCGCATTATGGACAATGTCATCAGGTATTTATGCGTTAGACAGGAAGCATAAGCAGGAAGAAGAGGTAATTGTATGAATAAAGTAATTTTGATGGGACGCTTGACCAGGGACCCTGAGGTAAGATATTCACAGGGAGATAGCTCTATGGCTGTTGCAAGATATACATTAGCGGTTGACCGCAGGTTCAGACGCAGTAATGACGGAGATCAGACTGCGGATTTCATCGGATGTGTAGCTTTTGGAAGAAGTGCAGAATTTGCCGAGAAGTATTTCCGTCAAGGACTGAAGGTTATTGTTACTGGACGTATTCAGACAGGAAGCTATACAAACAGAGACGGGCAGAAAGTATATACGACAGATGTGGTGGTAGAGGATCAGGAATTTGCTGAAAGCAAAGTGGCAAGTGATGCGAACGCAGGACGTTATCAGTCAGCTCCCGCACCGGCTCCGGCACCAGCGCCGATATCTGATGCAGGGGACGGCTTCATGAATATTCCGGATGGAATTGATGAGGAATTACCGTTTAACTAGAGTGTTATTGTGTATAGGAGGTAGGGCAAGATGGCTTACGATAAGGGCAGTCGTCCAGAGAGCGGCTTCAAAAGAAGAAGCGGCGGACGAAGAAGAAAGAAAGTATGTGTATTCTGTGGAAAAGAGAATAACGAGATCGATTACAAGGATGTAGCAAAATTGAGAAAATACATCTCGGAAAGAGGAAAGATTCTTCCAAGAAGAATCACAGGCAACTGTGCAAAGCATCAGAGGGCGCTTACTGTGGCAATTAAAAGGGCGCGCCATATCGCTTTGATGCCGTATGTACAGGAGTAACAGCAGAAAAAAGCGGTCTGAATGCAGATACTGGTCTGTAATCAGACTGTTTTTTTATATATGCTCGAAATAGTACGGTCTTTTTAAGCTTTACGGCTATGAGCTTGTATTTCCACAGCCGTTCTGTTATATTTATAACAGGAGGTAAGTTATCTATGGAAGTTAAGATGATTCACAATGTACATGATCTGGAAAAGACGACACCATTTTATGTGGAGAAGCTTCTGTGGGGAACGAAGCAGATTCCAAAAACCTACGCTTATATAGGTTTTGTGCCGGAGGATGCGTTTTATGTGAAGATGGTATGTGAGGAAAAAGAACCGCTTCGCAGATATACGAAGCAGAGAGATCCTGTTTACAGGGACAGTGCGATGGAAGTGTTTTTGCTTTTTGAACCGGAAAGAGCAAAAGTGGAACCACCGGTTTATCTTAATTTTGAGTCTAATGCGAATGGGGCATTGATTGCTTCCTATGGGAAGGAGCGTTTGTATCGTTCGTATTTTTCGAAGGCTGATTATAAAGCGTTTAATTGTAAAGCCAGAATTGAAGAAGACAGATGGTCATTTTCCCTTCGTATACCGGTAAAGGTATTAGGGAGAATCTACGGATCGATATGTCTTGAGGAGGGAAGCACCTTTTCCTGTAACTTTTACAAGATATCAGAGACGAAGGAGATAGAGCATTATGCGTCTTATTCTCCTATCAAGTCTAAGACCCCCAGCTTTCATATGCCGGAATTTTTTGCGGAGGCGGTAATTACCAGATAACTATATCAGAGCAGGATAGTTTACATAGCTGAGAGAAAAAACATACAGTCAGGGTATTTGAAGAATATGTGCAGAATGTACATATTATTTCGCGGAAATATCCTGGCTGTATTTATTTTTTACAATATAATATAGTGTAAATTAAGAGTCTTATCGTGTAAATATTTATTTTTAGGAGTGTATTATAATGATTTTAGTGCAAATAGACAGAAACATTGGGAGGAACAAGGAGGGAAAGTGATGAAGAAACCTGTATTAGTTATTATGGCGGCCGGAATGGGAAGCCGCTACGGTGGTTTGAAACAGATTGACCCTGTAGACAGAGAAGGACACATCATTATGGACTTTTCTATATATGATGCAAAGCAGGCAGGGTTCGAGCAGGTAGTTTTTATTATTAAAAGAGAGATGGAGGCAGAATTTAAGGAGACAGTAGGAAATCGACTGTCAAAATATGTGGAAGTATTCTATGCGTATCAGGAGCTTGAAAATCTTCCGCAGGGTTATGATGTTCCAGACGGACGAGTGAAGCCCTGGGGGACGGCACATGCGGTATTAAGTTGTATTGATAAGCTGGATGGACCGTTTGCGGTCATTAACGCAGATGATTATTATGGAAGAGAAGCTTTTAAACTTATTTATGATTATCTGTCAGAACATCCGGATGATGAGAAGTATCGGTATGCAATGGTGGGCTACCAGCTTGGTAATACAGTGACAGATAATGGACATGTGGCGCGTGGAATCTGTGAAGTGAATGAAGACGGAGAATTGGCTGCAGTACATGAAAGAACCCGGATTGAGAAGCGTAAAGGGGGAATTGCATATACAGAAGATGACGGGGCTACATGGGTAGATGTCCCGGCAGAGACGACAGTTTCTATGAACATGTGGGGCTTTACCTACAGTATATTAAAAGAAATTAAGGAAGCATTTCCAGCGTTTCTGAATGAGGGACTTAAGAGTAATCCCATGAAGTGTGAATATTTTCTTCCATCTGTGGTGAGCCGGCTTGTAGAGGAAGACCGTGCAGCAGTAGCGGTACTTAAGTCGGCAGACAAATGGTACGGCGTCACCTATAAGGAGGATAAACCGGTAGTAGAGCAGGCAGTTCAGGAGATGAAAGAAAAAGGAATTTATCCAGTACATCTTTGGGAGGGTAAGTCATGATAGAGACAACAAAAGAACAGAGAGAAGAGGTAATTGAGAATTATAGATTTGAAGGCAGAGTGACGGATATAAGAGCTTATGGGAGCGGACACATTAACGATACGTTTCTGCTTACCATTGAAACAGAGGGCGGAGAAGAAAAATACGCGATTCTTCAGAGAATGAACAAAGAGGTCTTTACAAAGCCGGAAGAGCTTATGGAAAACATAGTGAATGTGACCACTTATCTGCGGGAACAGATTGTGAAGAGCGGAGGGAATCCAGACAGAGAGACGATGAATGTGATCCCGACAAAGGCCGGAGGCTCGTATTGTGTGGATTCGAAGGGGGACTATTGGCGTTCCTATGTATTTATTACGGACTCTGTTAGTTATGATAAGGTGGAAAAGCCAGAGCATTTCTATGAAAGTGCAGTAGCCTTTGGAAATTTCCAGCGGCTGCTTGCAGATTATCCGGCAGATACACTTCATGAGACAATTAAGGGATTTCATGATACAAAGGCGAGATTTGCAGTCTTTAAGAATGCAGTGAAAAACGACAGAGTGGGACGGGCAGCGGATGTGCAGGAGGAAATACAGTTTGTACTGGACAGGGAGAATATCGCCGATTATTTTATGGATCTTCTGGCGGCAGGTGAGCTGCCGATTCGCGTTACGCACAATGATACGAAGCTGAATAATATTATGATTGATAACGATTCAGATAAAGGGATCTGTGTGATTGATCTAGATACGGTTATGCCGGGGCTCGCCATGAACGATTTTGGAGATGCCGTCCGCTTTGGGGCAAGTACGGCAGCAGAGGATGAACAGGATCTGAGTAAGGTATCCTGCAGTATGGAATTATTTGAGCTGTATGCAAAGGGGTATATCAAGGGCTGCGGCGGGAAGCTTACGAGAAAGGAAATCGAGCTTATGCCGATGGGGGCAAAGACGATGACTTTTGAGTGTGGAATGCGTTTTTTGACGGATTATCTGGAGGGAGATACATATTTTAAAATCCACCGGGAGAATCAGAATCTGGACAGATGCCGGACGCAGTTTAAGCTGGTAAAAGATATGGAAGAAAAATGGGAGATTATGCAGGAAATTGTCGGAAGATTAAACATGTCATAAACATATACTCCTACGAGCATCCCGTAACACATGCCCCATTGTGGGCAGGCGGACTAACGTCCGGCAAGGTATACTCCTGCGAGCATCCCGTAACACATGCCCCATTGTGGGCAGGCGGACTAACGTCCGGCAAGGTATACTCCTGCGAGCATCCCGTAACACATGCCCCATTGTGGGCGGGCGGACTAACGTCCGGCAAGGTATAATAATAGTACAAATTATGCATCTTATAGGATAAATACTTCTCTGTGAAAAGTATATTATAATTATTTAAAAATATGTAAGGAGGAAAAGCTTATGAAACCAAATCTGACATTTAAAACAGAATCATTTAAAGTCAGTGACTGTGGTCCTGTTTCCAGTGTTCCTGATTTAATGGGGAGTTCAAATGTGCAGAACAAAACGAATTTTCATCTGGGTGAGGATGAGGAAATTTATGAGGGATATGGAAAGCGCGATACAGCTTATCCTTATCGCGAATACAACTGTTATAACCGTAAATTAAAAGATAAAGATATGAAGACGGCTATTTTGGAGAATGACTATTTAAAAGCTGTTTTTCTTCCTGAGATGGGCGGAAGACTGTGGATTCTTTTAGATAAGCAGACCGGAGAAAATCTTTTATACACAAATGATGTCATCAGGCCCAGTAATGTTGCAATTCGGAATGCGTGGGTAAGCGGTGGTGTAGAGTGGAATATTAGTATGATCGGACATACGCCGTTTACAATGGATCAGATTTTTACGGCCAGACTTAAAGATGACAATGATAATCCGATACTCCGTATGTATGAATATGAACGGGTTCGTAAAGTTGCATATCAGATGGATTTCTGGCTGGAGGAGGAAAGCAGGTTTTTGAACTGCCGTATGCGTATTTTCAATCAGACAAAGGAGGTTGTTCCTATGTACTGGTGGAGTAACATGGCTGTCCCAGAGTATGAGGGGGGACGCGTTGTTGTTCCGGCAGAGGAGGCATACACCAACCGCATTGATGATGTATACAAGGTTTCTATACCTTATGTAGAGGGTGTTGACGTCACTAAGTACAAGAATATTCCGTGTCAGGTAGATTACTTTTTCGACATTCCGAAGGAATCTCCAAAATATATTGCCAATATTAATAAAAAGGGATATGGACTTTTACAGATGTCTACCTCACGTCTTCAGAGCCGGAAATTATTTTCTTGGGGAAATAACGAAGCCTCTGATAACTGGCAGGACTTTCTGACAGAGGACGCAGGACGTTATGTGGAAATCCAGGCTGGTTTAGGAAAAACTCAATATGGCTGTATTCCTATGGCGCCTAATACAGCATGGGAATGGCTGGAGCTCTATGGGCCGGTGCAGGTTGCCGCTGATGCCTGCAATGCTCCTTATGAGCAGGCTGTAGAAGAGATGAGCTCTGTTGTACGGAATCATTTTAAAACAATAGCACCTGAACAAAAATTGAAAGATACGAAAGAGCTTGCTAAAAAGAAAGGGGAATTGCTTTATCAGGGCAGTGAATATGCTGCTTTTGAAAATGCTGTCCGCAGCTACAAAAAAGAACCCGTTCTTTCGGAACATTTAGATTTTTCAGAAATTTCAGAAGAGTATAAAAAGCTGGCAGCATTTTTGGAGGATGGTGTTTTTCCGGATTACGTGTCTGGAGACTGTCCGCATGATTTTATCTTAGATGAGACGCTTCACTGCAGGCTGGCGGAAACAATTGACGGTGTCAATAAGAATAATTGGTACGCGCATTATCAGCTGGGCTTAAGCTTCTTTGAAAAGGAGGATTTCGAAAGTGCTGAAAAACATTTTAGTATCTCTAATTCTATAAGCGAGAATCCGTGGGCGCTTCATGCTTTGGCTGTAATAGCGGTGAAAAATGAGAATTTTGAACAGGCAGTTTCTTATATTACGTTAGGATATTCTTATGTAAAAGAAGATTTATCTTATTTAAAAGAAACATGGAAGATTTTATTGGGTTGTAGATCTTATGATACATTGGTTTCTATATATGATGCGCTTCCGAAGGAGGCTGCAGAAGAAAGCCGGATTCGATTTGGTTATCTTTTAGCCCGTTCTCGCACTGGACATGCAAAAGAAGTATTGGATTGTTTAGAGAGGGAGAAGTTTGTGTTAGACGATCTGCGCGAGTGTGAGGAGACACTTGGGACGGTATGGAGCGAGAGCTACAAGAGAGTGTATGGAGAAGAAGGAAAGATTCCATCTATGTATAATTTTGCTGCCCTTTAGAAAAGAAATATTGAGCTGCTGTAATCGGAATTTCTTAATCACAGGATTTGCTCCGACATAGAGGAGACGTTGAAAATGTTGAAAAAAATACTAATAACACTTGCTGGAATTTTCTTGATTTATGGTTCTGTCGGAGTGGCAGTTAAATGTGGTTTAGGGGTACTTCCGGTGGATGCGGCGATTACTACTCTGGCTGGTATTTTTCACATTAAAGTAGGAACTATGGCTATATTTTTTCATGGAAGTTTTCTGGCAGGGCAGATTATTTTGGAAAAGAGGGATTTTAGAAAAATAGAATTTTTACAGATTATTAATATTACTTTTGGAGGAACTGTATTAAACTTTTTTCTATATACTCTCCTGAAAAACTTCACGGTGACCCATTATCTGCTTAAGCTTGTTTTTTCAATAACAGCATTTCTGGCAGGTGCGTTTGGCTGTACTCTTGTTTTAGAGACTCATTTTGTGAGAACTTCTATGGAAGGCTTTATTCAGCTTGTGGCGGAACGAATGGGAATTACAATGGGAACTCTTAGGCGCAGAGTAGATATTTTTCTTGTAATCATTACGATAATTCTTATTCTGATTACAAAGTCAGGATGGACGCTTAGAGAAGGAACGATTATCGCCTCATTGATTTTTGGACCGGCTATGGATTTTTTTAAAAATAAATGCTGGAAATAATAAAACGGCTGCTGATTCTTGCAAAAGACAGGGCGGCCGTTTTTTATTTGCAATATTCACAGGATAGCTGCTCCTTATAATTTTGCATCTGCCATAGCTTTAATTGAGGAAGTATACTCAGACGGCGTCATACCAGTTTCTATTTTGAACCGGCGGGAAAAATAATGGATAGAGGAATAACCTAATTTTTCGGAAACCTGTGTAAAGTTCATGCATTGTGTACGAATCATTTCTTTGGCCGCATTTATTTTCATCTGTGAAAAATATTCAATAACTCCCATATTGCAGTGCTCTTTAAATATTTTTTGAAGCTGGGAACGGCCTATCAGATTGTCATGGCAGATTTGATCAATAGTAAGATTATTATTAATATTGTTTTCAAGATAATCTATAATTCGGCTGAAAACTTCTGCACTGGTTTTGTGATGAAAGGCCTGAACTGCGTGAGGAGAAGTAAAATTGGATGTAGATATAATAGGGGAAGAATATCGTCTTATCATATGAACAAGAAATTGCTCCAGGTAGTTGAGAATCATCTGCTCTGAGCCAAAAACCAAGGACTCCTTCTGCGGCATATTTTGAAGATAAGGGTCATCCAGGCGGCAGTCAAAACAGTGCCTTGCTTCATTAATTATATTTGCCAGCAGGTTTTGTTCTAAATCGTCAACCTTAAAATGACCTTTGCGAAAGAAATTCATCGCCTTATTTCGACAGTCAAAAGAAATTACAACAAGATTAGGTGCAATAGTTCCGATAGCCTTCACATTGTGAAATTCATTTGGCTGATGAAATATAATATCTCGTTTTTTTAAAATGGTAAGATTTTTGCCTGCAGTTACGCTGACCTCTCCCTTATCTACACATATAAATTCCCAAAAGTTATGTGCCTCCCCCTCAAAAGAAAAATCGTTCATGTATTCAAAATAATGAATACTATATATTTTCCCAATAGAAATTGAGCTCTTTAAATTAACACCATTATAGCCCATAAAAATCCTCCCAATACATTTGTGAAATATTAATAATATAATATCATTTATTTTTGAATAAATCAATGGAAGAGTGCAGATTGTGCAAATAAATAAGATTATAAGATAAATATTTTTGTGCAATATTATTATAAAATATTTATAAATAAAATACTTTATAAAATATATAGGAGGTAAAAAGTATGAAGAGAAAACTCATTAGCGCACTGTTATGTGCAGCAATGGTAGGAACTATGCTTATCGGCTGCGGTGGCGGCGGTGACAGCAAGAGCAGTGATGGAGGCTCAGATGGCGGTAACAAGCTTGTATACTGGGCTATGTGGAGTGAGGAGGAGCCGCAGGCTAAGATTATCCAGGAAGCAGTTGAAAAGTATACAGCTGATACAGGTGTTGAGGTTGATGTTCAGTTTAAGGGACGTACCGGACAGAGAGAAGGTATTGAAGCAGCGCTTGGCGCAAAGCAGAATATTGACATTTTTGATGAGAGCGCTGATCGTGTAAACCGTGCATGGGGAGCTTATCCTATGGACATAGAGGAGATGGCAAAGGATTATGAGGCAGAGCATGGAAATGAGCTGTTATTCAAGATATGCCGTGAGACAGCAGGCGGGACTTTGAAGTCCATTCCTTATCAGCCATACATATATGGATTTTTCTATAACAAGGCATTGTTTAAAGAGGCAGGAATTGATGCTGCTCCTAAGACATGGGAAGAGCTTGACGCTGCCTGTGCGAAGTTAAAAGAGGCAGGAATTACTCCGATTACAGGAGATACGGCATATCAGAATAATGCGTTTGGACATCATATGGCACGTTTTGTCGGACAAGATGGTGTGAAAACGCTTGTAAATGATCCTGCAGTTGCAGAAAAAGTTGAATCCGGTGAGATAGAAGATATAACATGGGATGATCCAAAGGTTGCAGAGGCAGTGAAAGCTATAGAGGATTTTGCATCTAAGGGATATTACTCTGAAAATATGTCTGCAAACGTATATCCGGCAGGACAGAACCAGGAGTTTGCTCCGGGTGAGGCGGCAATGATATGGTGTGGTTCATGGCTTCCAAATGAGCTTAAGAATGCCGTAGCAGAAGATTTTGAGTGGGGATTCTTCTGTTATCCTTCTGTACCGGGCGGAGTAGATGATGAGACGGCTAATAATGTAGGCGCGCAGGTACTGGCGATTAATAAAGATTCCAAGATGGCAAAAGAAGCATTTGAACTGATTACTTATATTACAGCGGGCGAATTTGATAAAAAGATGACGGAAGAAGCTATGTGTATTCCGACAGATAAGGCAAATGGGGATGCTTGGCCGGCAGAGCTTGCAGGAGCTAAGGAAGGTTTTGATTCAACAGTTACATTTTACGATGAGGCAGTTGGGGCGGAGACTAATGTTGACTTAACACCTGTCTTGAATGAGAGTGTATGTAAACTCATGGCGGGAACTATGACTGCTGATGAATTTATCTCTGCATGTAAAGCGGCATCCGGTGAATAGGCATTGAAATATTTACTGTAAGTAAATGAGAATAAGTGTGAATATGGTGGCACGCATTGCCACCATATTTTTATCAAAGAGGAGGCGTTCGGATGAAAAGAAATAAAGGAATGATAATTGGGTTTCTTGCGCCGGCAGTAATAATGTTTTTGCTCGTATTTTTATATCCTATCTGCCGGACTGTTGCCATGAGCTTTTTTAAGATAGATGCGGTAACATCTACGGCAGATACATGGCAGTTTGTGGGAATCGGTAATTATCAGAAGCTGTTTACTACAGATATTTTCAAAACGGCTATGTTCAATATCGGCCGGATATGGTTACTGGGCGGTATTATTGTTTTGGTATTGTCACTGCTTTTTGGTGTAATTCTTACGAGCGGAATCCGGGGGAAAAAGTTTTTCCGGGCAATCATTTATCTTCCGAATATTGTAAGTGCCGTAGCGCTGGCAACGATGTGGAAGCAATATGTGTTTAGTCCTAAGTTTGGACTTTTGAAAGGTATTTTAGATACGCTGGGATTCCATGAATTGGCTAAAACTCAGTGGCTAGCCCCGGAAAATGTATTTTGGGCGTTGTTGTTTGCGTATTGTTTTGGTATGGTTGGATATCATATGTTGATCTGGATGAGCGGAATTGAGAGAATCAGCCCCGAATATTATGAGGCGGCTACCATTGATGGTTCTAATAAGATACAGCAGTTCAGGTATATAACACTGCCGCTTTTAAAAGGGGTGTTTAAGACTAATATTACGATGTGGTCGATAAGTACGGCAGCATTCTTTGTATGGTCGCAGTTATTTTCATCTGTTACCGCAAATAAGGCAACGATTGTTCCGGCGCAGTATATGTATATGAATACCTTCGGAGGAGGAAACGCGGTAACTGAGCGTAACGCAGGATATGCGGCGGCGATTGGTATTATATTGTGCCTGTGTATTGTTATTATTTTTACAGTTTGTAATGCAGTAATTAAAGATGATGATTTGGAATTTTAACAGAGAGGAGCAGTTATGGCGAAAGAAAACAAAATAAAAACAAAATTTAATTTAAAAAAAGAATTAAAGCTTGCTCCCGGATATATAATTATTATTTTATGGACATTATTTATATTCGTACTTTTGGGCTGGATTTTGGCAGCGAGTATGTCTACAACGGCAGATATTTTTGCAGGAGATGCATTGAAATTTCCAACAGGCCTGCATTTTGAGAATTACATTCAGGCATGGGGCTCCGGCGGCGTACAGACTTTTTTTATGAATTCATTATTATATTCGTTGGTTTCTTGTGTGCTTTTGGTTCTTATCTGTGCACCGGCGGCGTATGTTCTGGCAAGGTTTACATTTTTAGGAAATAAAATTATACAGACAAGCTTTGTATCGGCAATGGGTGTTCCAATTACAATGATTGTGCTTCCGCTGTTTGGTGTAGTAGCGAACATGGGAATTTTAAATAATATTTCAGCAAGTAAGGTAACACTTATCTTTTTGTATGTTGGTATTAATATTCCGTATACAATTATTTTCCTGTTAACCTTTTTTGCAAATTTATCACGAACTTACGAGGAAGCAGCAGCGATTGACGGCTGTCCTCCTTCGAAGACATTCTGGAAGATTATGTTTCCAATGGCACAGTCAGGTATTGTGACAGTGACGATTTTCAATTTCATCAATATCTGGAATGAATATTTCCTGTCCCTTATTTTTGCCAATAATGACCAGCTTCGTCCGGTTGCAGTAGGACTTTACGGAATGCTGGAATCTATGCAGTATACGGGTAACTGGGCCGGAATGTTTGCAGCAGTTATGATCGTATTTTTACCTACGTTTATCTTATATCTGTTCCTGTCTGAAAAGATTATCGGTGGTATTACAGGAGGTATAAAAGGGTAAGAAGAATTATCGGCTGATATATGGTCAAAATATGGAATGAGGAGTGAAGGTAATGGGTGTACAGACAGCAGGAAGAGTTACAATCCCTACAGATATAGATGTGGTGCCGGAGACACTTGCGCTTATGAAACAGTGGGGTGCAGATGCTGTCAGGGACTGCGATGGTACAGAATATCCGGAGGAGCTGCGCGGTGTGGATGCTAAGGTGTATTCTACTTATTATACGACTAGAAAGGATAATGAGTGGGCAAAAGCCAATCCGGATGAAATACAGCAAATGTATATAATGACTCCATTTTATAATGCATCAGAGAATCCTTTGAGAATTCCTTTGATGAATCATTTATATCCAGATATGCTGAAGGTAAACTGCCGGGATGATATTAAGAGATGGTGGGAGGTTATAGACCGTACTACAGGCGAGGCAGTATCTCCAGAGGAATGGGGCTATGATGAGGAAGCAGGAGAGGTGATTCTTTTTAATGCAAGGGAATTTCATGATTATACAGTGAGCTTTCTCGCATATATTATGTGGGATCCGGTGCATATGTACAATGCAGTGACCAATGACTGGAAAAACGTTGAAAAGCAGATGACCTTTGATGTACGCCAGCCAAAGACGAAGGCGTATTCTATGAAGCGTCTGAGAAAATATATTGAGGACAATCCTCATGTAGACGTGATTCGTTATACAACTTTTTTCCATCAGTTTACTTTGATTTTCGATGAGCTTGCAAGAGAAAAGTATGTGGACTGGTACGGGTATTCGGCTTCGGTAAGTCCTTATATTCTGGAACAGTTTGAGAAGGAGGCTGGTTATAAATTCCGGCCGGAGTTCATTATCGATCAAGGATATATGAATAATACATACCGTGTACCCTCCAAAGAATTTAAGGATTTTATGGCATTTCAGAGAAAAGAAGTTGCAAAGCTTGCAAAAGAAATGGTTGATATTACTCATGAATACGGCAGAGAAGCCATGATGTTCTTAGGAGATCACTGGATCGGTATGGAGCCGTTCATGGATGAATTCAAAGAAATCGGACTGGATGCAGTTGTCGGAAGTGTGGGAAATGGTGCAACGCTGAGGCTTTTAAGTGATATAGAAGGAGTGCGTTATATAGAAGGACGTTTTCTGCCCTACTTTTTTCCAGATACCTTTTATGAGGGAGGCGACCCGGTAAAAGAAGCAAAGGTGAACTGGGTGACAGCAAGAAGAGCTATCCTTAGGAAGCCGATTGACAGAATAGGATATGGCGGCTATTTGAAACTGGCTGTGCAGTTTCCGGAATTTGTAGATTATGTGGAAAGTGTCTGTAATGAATTCCGGACTCTGTATGAAAATATCAAAGGGACAACTCCTTATTGTGTTAAGAAAGTGGCAGTACTGAATTGCTGGGGAAGAATGCGTGCCTGGGGAAATCATATGGTACATCATGCCATCTATCATCAGAAGAATTATTCTTATTCAGGCGTTATAGAGACGTTAAGCGGTGCACCTTTCGATGTGAAGTATATTTCATTTGAGGATATAAAAGCTGATCCGGCGGTATTTAATGACATAGACGTTATTTTAAATGTAGGAGATGCATATACAGCCTATACCGGCGGGGAAAATTGGAAGGATGAGACGGTACTTACAGCTGTAAAGCGTTTTGTATACCGTGGAGGGGGTTTCATCGGAGTAGGAGAGCCGGCAGCATATCAATGGGAAGGAAGATTTTTTCAGCTTTCAGGGATACTTGGTGTTGAGAAGGAGACGGGACTTACACTGAATGTAGATAAGTATAATTGGGAAGAGCATGAGCATTTTATCACAGCGGACTGTCGGGAGGAGATAGATTTTGGAGAAGGTAAGAAAAATATCTATGCGCTTGATGGGACAACAGTATTAGAGAAGAGAGACGGAAGTGTTCAGCTTGCAGCAAATAGCTTTGGGAAAGGAAGAGGTGTTTATATCAGCGGCCTTCCATACAATTTTGCGAATAGCAGACTTTTGTACAGGGCTGTATTATGGGCTTCTGGTTCGGAAGATAAACTGCATGAGTGGTTCAGCAGCAACTATTATGTGGAAGTACATGCATATATAAAGAATAGAAAATATTGTGTGGTGAACAATACTTATGAGCCTCAGAGTGCGACGATATACCGGGGTGATAAAAGCAGTTTCCAAGTGGAATTGAAGGCAAATGAGATTATCTGGTATGAGATGTGAATAGAAAAATGACGAATCGGCGAGAGTGTCTGTTCCCGATTCGTCATTTTCCACTTGCAGAATGTCTGGTTTTTCTCTACAATAGAATAGATACCGGAGCGTAATGCAGAAGGACAGAAAGCAAGATAGATCAGACAAAATGAGGAGGAAGCGTGATGAATAAGCCAGTGCTGGTGATTATGGCAGCCGGAATGGGAAGCCGCTATGGAGGACTCAAGCAGATTGACCCGGTAGACGGCGAGGGCCACATTATTATGGATTTTTCTATATATGATGCAAAGCGGGCAGGGTTTGAAAAGGCAGTTTTTATCATTAAGAAAGAAAATGAAGAGGATTTTAAAAAGGCTGTCGGAGACCGTGTCTCAAAATATATGGAAGTGTCTTATGTATATCAGGAGCTTGGGAATCTGCCAGAGGGTTATAAAATTCCAGAGGGACGGGTAAAGCCCTGGGGGACCGCCCACGCAGTATTGTGTTGTATGAATGAGATTGCAGGGCCGTTTGCAGTGATCAATGCAGATGATTATTATGGAAGGGAAGCTTTCCGGCTTATCTACGATTATTTGTCAGCACACGAAGATGATGAAAAATACCGATATACAATGGTTGGTTACCAGCTTGGCAACACTGTGACGGACAATGGACATGTGGCGCGTGGAATCTGTGATATGAGTGCAGATGGACAATTGACTGCAATTCACGAAAGGACGCGGATTGAGAAGCGTGACGGAGGAATTGCATTTACAGAGGATGACGGAAAGACGTGGACGCAGGTTTCAGCGCAGACAACGGTTTCTATGAATATGTGGGGATTCACTCATAGTATACTGGAGGAAATTAAGAAAGGTTTCCCGGCTTTTCTTGACAAGGGTCTTAAAAGTGATCCTATGAAGTGTGAGTACTTCCTTCCGGCTGTTGTGAGTGCGCTTGTGAAAGAAGAAAAGGCGTCAGTAGCGGTACTTAAGTCGGCGGATAAGTGGTACGGAGTGACTTACAGGGAAGACAAGCCGGTTGTAGAAGCAGCAGTACAGAGAATGAAGGCTGAGGGAAGCTATCCCCGGCATCTTTGGGAGGATATGTGATGGTACATGTAACAAATGAAGAGAGAACAGAAGCGGTTGAGAATTTTCAGTATGAGGGAATATTGGTTGATGAAAGGCCTTATGGCAGCGGCCATATCAATGATACCTATCTTCTTACCTTTGAGACCGGGGAGCCTGAAAAGAAGAAAATTATCCTCCAAAGATTGAATAAGGAAGTGTTCGTCAAACCAGAAGAAGTCATGGAAAATGTTATGAATGTGACAACTTATCTGCAGGAACGGATTAAGGAAAATGGCGGAGATCCGGAGAGAGAGACATTAAATATTATTCCTACGGTAGAAGGAAAGCCATATTTTATAGATTCCAAAGGAGAGTATTGGCGTTCCTATAGATATATTAAGGGAACTACCTGCTATGATAAGGTAGAAAAGCCGGAGCATTTTTATGAAAGTGCATTAGCTTTTGGAAATTTCCAGCGTCTGCTTGCAGATTATCCGGCAGATACACTTCATGAGACTATTGAAGGTTTCCATGATACGAAGGCAAGATTTGCAGTGTTTAAGAGAGCTGTTTCAGAAGATGTGATGGGGAGAGCGGCATCTGTACAAAAAGAGATAGAGTTTGTATTGGGGCATGAAGATGTGGCCGATTACTTTATAGATCTTTTGTCAGCCGGAGAGCTTCCTTTACGCGTTACACATAATGATACGAAGCTGAATAATATTATGATTGATGACAAGACCGGAAAGGGCATCTGTGTAATTGATCTGGATACAGTCATGCCGGGACTTGCAATGAACGATTTTGGAGATGCAATTCGCTTTGGGGCGAGTACGGCTGCGGAGGATGAGCAGGATCTTAGTAAGGTGTCCTGCAGCATGGAGCTGTTTGATTTATATGCAAAGGGATATATTGAGGGCTGCGGCGGAAGACTTACAAGAAAGGAAATTGACCTTATGCCGATGGGCGCTAAGACGATAACCTTTGAATGTGGGATGCGTTTTCTTACAGATTATCTGAAAGGGGACCATTACTTTAGGATACACAGGGAAAATCAAAATCTGGACAGATGCCGGACACAGTTTAAGCTAGTTGAAGATATGGAGAAGAAGTGGCATACAATGCAGAAAATTATTAATAAGTATAATGGTTAGGAGGCAGAAAATTATGGCAAAGATATTAATTACAGGCGGAGCAGGATATATTGGAAGTCATACAGCGCTGGAGCTTCTGAATGAAGGGTATGAGGTTGTCGTCTATGATAATCTTAGTAATTCTTCTAGAGAATCAATAAACAGAGTAGAGGAACTGACGGGAAAGAAGATAAAATTTTATGAGGGTGATGTGCTGGATGAGAAAGCGCTTGAGGAGATGTTCCGGGAAGAGGGCATTGACGCGGTAATCCACTGCGCGGCACTTAAGGCGGTAGGTGAGTCTGTACAGAAGCCATTAGAGTACTATCATAACAATATAACAGGAACGCTGACACTTATGCGGGTAATGCGCAGTGCAGGAATAAAGAATATTGTGTTCAGTTCTTCTGCGACCGTCTATGGAAGTCCGGAGATAATTCCGATTACTGAGGAATGTCCGAAGGGGCAGTGTACGAATCCTTATGGCTGGACAAAATCTATGATGGAGCAGATTATGACGGACACTCAGAAAGCAGATCCTCAGTGGAATGTTATTCTTCTCCGTTATTTTAATCCGGTGGGAGCACACAAAAGCGGAAGAATCGGTGAAGATCCGAAGGGAATTCCGAATAATTTGATGCCTTATATCTCACAGGTGGCAGTAGGAAAGCTTGAGAAGCTGGGAGTATTCGGTGATGACTATGACACCCCGGATGGAACGGGTGTAAGAGACTATATTCATGTTGTTGATCTGGCTGTGGGCCACGTAAAGGCGATCAATTATATCTTTACCAATCCGGGACTGGATATTATTAATTTAGGAACCGGTGTGGGATATTCCGTACTTGATATGGCAAAAGCATTTGGTAAGGCTTGTGGTAAGGAGATTCCTTATGAGATTAAGCCCAGACGGGACGGAGATATCGCTATGTGCTATGCCGATCCGGGTAAAGCTCTCAGGGTACTTGGATGGAAAGCGGAGCGCGGCCTGGAAGAAATGTGTGAGGATACTTGGAGATGGCAGTCTCAGAATCCCAACGGATATAACAGCTGAAAGCAAAGAAGAGGCTGATAGGAAGGGGCTTTAACGCCTCTTCTTTTTTGCTTTTAATTTCTATCAAAAAGTGCTATAATAATTCTATTGTGACAGTAGACAGGTTATAGAGGATTGAAAGATATGAAGGAAAAACAGAAAGTAGAGCTCAAAGGCCCGCTGCGTGTGTATATGCGCTGGCCTGCAGCTATGGCAGTACTGCTGCTTGCGATGAATATCTGGATTTACCGTATTGACAAAAGAGCCGGAACGCTTATGTTCATCTTTGTAATGATTTATATCATTGCAGTAGGGATTATGTATCTGTACAGCAAATCTCTGGTTATGAAGGACTTGGTGGAGTTTGCAGCTCAGTACGGAGTAGTTCAGAATACGCTTCTTAAAGAGCTGGCGGTGCCGTATGCAATTCTTCTGGAGGATGGAAAAACTGTCTGGAGAAATGATCAGTTTGAGAAAATACTTGGAGAGAAAAATCTGAAAGAGCCATATCTCAGCAAATATATTCCGGAGCTGAACCGGAGTATATTTCCAAAAGAGGAAAATGATGTAGTTGAGATGGATGTTTATTATGAGGACCGTGAATATAAGGCAGAGCTGCGGCGTGTATCTGTTGAGGGATTCAGTGAGACGGAGAAGCTTCTGAAGCTTCCGAAGGAGCGGGAATACTTTATTGCGGTATATCTTCAGGATGTGACGGAGCTGAACCGTTATATTAAGGAAACAGAGGAACAGCGGCTGATTGCGGGACTTCTCTATATTGATAACTATGATGAAGTGATGAACAGTGTGGAGGAGGTCCGCCAGTCACTTTTGATGGCACTCGTAGACAGGAAGATAAATCAATATGTTGCCGGAGTTGACGGAATCGTAAAGAAGCTTGAATCAGATAAATATTTTATTGCAGTTAAAAAGCGGTATTTCAGAGAACTAGAGGCAGATAAATTTTCTTTACTTGAGGATGTAAAATCAGTCAATATAGGAAATGGTATTCCGGCTACGTTGAGTATTGGTCTGGGACTGAGTAAGGATTCTTATGCACAGAGTTATAATTTTGCACGGTCGGCTATTGATTTGGCGCTGGCCAGAGGAGGAGATCAGGCAGTTATCAAGGATTGCCACGGAATTACTTATTTCGGCGGAAAGAGAGAGCAGACATCAAAGAATACACGTGTAAAAGCACGTGTAAAAGCTGAGGCGCTCCGCGAATTTATTACAGTAAAGGACAAGATTTTTGTCATGGGGCATAAGCTTACGGATGTGGATTCCTTTGGCGCGTCAATTGGAATCTGCCGCGCAGCCAAAGCACTGGGAAAGTATGCACACATTGTTATCAATGAAGTATCTGCATCGCTGCGCCCGCTGTATACTCAATATATGGAGGACTCCTCCTACCCCGAAGATTTGTTTTTGAATTCGGAAGAGGCGCTCAAGATAGCAGATGAGGATTCGCTTGTAATTGTTGTAGACACGAATCGTCCGAAGATGACAGAGTGTGAAGAGCTTTTGAGTGTTACTAAGACATTGGTAGTACTGGATCATCACAGGCAGAGCAGTGATAATATTGAAAATGCACTGCTGTCTTATATTGAGCCGTATGCTTCTTCAGCGTGTGAGATGGTGTCCGAGGTTCTGCAGTATATTGTGGATGAGATTAAGATTCCCAAGCTGGAGGCGAGCAGTATGTATGCCGGTATTATGATTGACACGAATAATTTTGTGAATCGTACCGGGGTGCGTACATTTGAGGCAGCCGCATTTCTTAGAAGAAGCGGAGCAGACATTACCCTGGTGCGTAAAATGTTCCGGGATGATATAGAGTCCTATAGAGCTAAGGCCGAGATTATCAGCAGTGCAGAAGTATTTTACCGGAAGTTTGCAATTGCGAAGGGGGTAGGTCTGGAGATTGAAAGTCCTACAATTATCGGCGCTCAGGCGGCAGATGAGCTGCTGGACATTAATAGGATTAAGGCTTCTTTCGTTCTTACGGAATACAGCGGAAGGATATATGTCAGCGCTCGTTCTATTGATGAAGTAAATGTACAGATTATTATGGAGCGTCTTGGCGGAGGCGGACACATGAATGCGGCAGGCGCGCAGTTCGACCATACGGATATGAATCGAGCGGTGGCGGAGCTGAAACATGTAATTGATGATATGATTAGAGAAGGAGATATATAGATGAAGGTAATATTGACAGAGGATGTAAGGTCTCTTGGAAAAAAAGGTGAGATTGTAGAGGTAAGTGACGGCTACGCCAGAAATTTTATTCTGAAGACGAAGAAAGGCGTGGAAGCTAACAGTAAGAACCTGAATGATCTAAAGCTTAAGAAGGCCAGCGAGGAAAAGCATGCGCAGGAGCAGTATGAGGCTGCAAAAGAGCTTGGAAAGAAGCTGGAGGCAGGAGAAATTCGGGTGTCTATTAAGACCGGAGAGGGAGGCAGGGCGTTCGGCTCTATTTCCTCAAAGGAAATTGCAGCAGAGGTTAAGTCACAGATGGAGCTAGAGATAGATAAAAAGAAGGTGCAGCTGAAAGAGACTATTAAGGTTCTCGGAACACACCAGGTGCCGGTTAAGCTGCATCCGAAGGTTACGGCAAAGCTTAAGGTAATTGTGACAGAGGAAGCGTAGGAGGAAACCGCAGATGGAAGAGGCGCTTATTAAAAGAGTTATGCCTCACAGTATTGAGGCGGAGCAGTCGGTTGTAGGCGCTATGCTCATGGACAAGGAGGCGATTCTTGCAGCATCTGAGATTATCAGCGGGCAGGATTTTTATCAGACGGCCTATGGAGTTGTTTTTGATTCAATGGTTGAATTGTTTAATGAGGGAAAACCGGTTGATTTGGTTACACTTCAGGACCGATTGAAGGAGAAGGATGTTCCCCCGGAGATTGCTGGTTTGGAATTTGTCAGAGATTTGATGTCGTCGGTTTATACGTCGGCGAATGTACAGTATCATGCGGCTATTGTTGCGGATAAATCCATGATGCGAAAGCTTATTAAGCTGAACAATGAGATATCCAACACCTGCTATGCAGGAAAGGAGCCGTTAGAGACTATACTTGAGACAACAGAAAAGTCGGTATTTGATCTTTTGCAGAGAAGAAACAGGGGAGACTATGTTCCAATTAAGGATATAGTACTGAATTCGCTTGACAGAATCGAAAAGGCGTCGAAAAATAAAGGAGCTGTTACAGGTATTCCGACAGGCTTTATTGATTTGGATTATAAGCTGTCCGGTCTGCAGCCCTCCGATCTGGTGCTCATTGCAGCAAGACCATCTATGGGTAAGACGGCATTTGTATTGAATATCGCACAATATGTGGCCTTTAAAAAGAATAAGGGCGTAGCGGTGTTTTCACTGGAAATGTCAAAGGAACAGCTGGTAAACCGCCTTTTTGCGTTGGAATCGCAAGTGGATTCGCAGGCGCTCAGGACGGGAAACTTGAAGGATTCTGATTGGGAAAAATTGATTGAGGGAGCCGGAATCATAGGGCAGTCCAATTTGATTATTGATGACACTCCTGGAATATCGGTTTCGGAGCTTCGGTCGAAATGCAGGAAATATAAGCTGGAGCATCAGATACAATTGATAATTGTTGATTATCTGCAATTGATGTCAGGAAGTGTCGGAGGGCGTTCAGAGTCCAGGCAGCAGGAAATTTCCGAGATTTCCCGTTCGCTGAAGGCGCTGGCAAGGGAACTGAACGTTCCGGTTGTTGCACTTTCTCAGCTGAGCCGTGCAGTAGAGTCCCGCCCGGATAAACGTCCGATGCTTTCAGACCTTCGTGAATCCGGAGCGATTGAGCAGGATGCGGATGTTGTTATGTTCATTTACCGCGATGAATACTACAATAAGGATTCAGAATACAAAAAGCAGGCAGAAATTATTATTGCAAAACAAAGAAACGGTCCGATCGGGACCGTTCGTCTGGCATGGCTTGCAGATTACACGAAGTTTGCAAATCTAAGCCGGCAGGAATAACCGTTTTAATTTTTCAACTGGACCGTTTTCGGCGGCAGATTTCCGAAAGGACTGCTGCTGTCTGATAAGCTGGTCCAGTTTTTTGAATTGTTCTTCCTCATGGCGTTCTCTAGCCTCCAAAAGAAATGACATCTCTTTACTGAACATAGAAAGAAGGACTTCATTATTGTTTTCTAGCATACGCTTCATCTGCAGCTGCTCCCTTGTTCGTCTGATATCGGGTATCAGTGCTTTCAGTTCTTCAAATGGTACTCCCTGCTCATATAGTTCTTTGATGCAGCCATACAATTTTGCATCATCTCTTGTTTCCTTCTTTAGCTGCTCAAGTGCATTACCCATAGCAAAACCCCCTTATTAGTAGTGCTTGTCTTAATATACCGTGCATAAAACAGACGATTTAATGCGAAGTATATTAGTTACAGCTACAGCATAGCACAGATATAATGCGAAGAAAGTCAAATAGGGGCACACAGACAAAAAAATTAAAAAAACAATGCCGGTAGGTTTTCACCTGCAGGCATTGTTTTTTTATTCATCTGCAATAGGATTAGCCCTGGGAAATAGCTCCCGTCGGGCACTGAGCTTCACATGCGCCGCACTCAACACAAACGTCAGCATTAATTTCATAATGATCTGTGCCCTGAGAAATAGCGCCTGCCGGACACTGAGCCTCGCAAGCTCCGCAGCTTACACATTCGTCGTTAATTACATATGCCATAATATGTACCTCCTTTTTATGTTCGCCGGATACCAGCGATTTTGTCTATCCCTATCATAATACAAAAGGGGAAAATATACAAGCAAAATCATGGTTTAAATTGAGTACAAGGAGGAATTTACAGGGAAGTGTCTTGTGCTGCCGTGAAAAATTAAGAAAAATTTCAACATTTTTTCATGGTTTTGGTGTATCATGTTTGATGGCAGTGAATTTTATAACAAGTGGGAGTGGAGAATCATGAAAAAGAGAAAAGGTTTGATTGCAGCAGTCTTACTTATGACAATTGTGTTATGTGCATGTGCTGCTGGAAAGAATGAAGAGAAGGAACAGCAGGCAGATACGAATGATAAAACAGAGGCTCCGGTAAAGGAGAAGAAGAAAAAAGAAAAAAAATATCAGAGAAAGCTGGATGCTATCGCACTTCTTGCATACCGCAATGCAGATGGGCTGAAGCTTGAGCCAGGCTCTTATATCTCCGTGATCGGAAAAAATGCTGACGGTGAATACTGGGCGGAGGTAAAGAGAGGCGCAGAGCAGGCTGCAGCAGATATCAATGAAGAGCTGGGGTATAAAGGAAAAGACGAGGTAAAGGTGACGTACAGCGGTCCGTCAGTTCAGGACAGTGTGGATGAACAGGTGAATATTTTGGACGAAGAGCTTGCGAGATATCCGGCAGCGCTTAGTATATCGATTGTGGATGCTCAGGCGTGCGGGGTACAGTTTGATTTGGCTGCAGAGAGTGGAATTCCGGTTGTAGCGTTTGATTCCGGAAGTGATTATCCGGGACTGATGGCAACTGTTTCTACAGACAACAGAACAACTGCGGCAGAGGCGGCGGACAAGATGGCAGAAGCGTTAGGCAAAACCGGAGAAGTAGCCGTAATTGTTCATGATTCCAAATCAAAATCGGCCGAGGAGCGGGAAAGTGGATTTGTGGACCGCCTTAAAGAGATGTATCCGGATATTTCGATTGTAGAGACCTATCATCTGGATCAGAAGGAAGAGATGCAAAAAGCGGCCGCAAAGGAAGATGCGGCGGGAGCTGCAGCTGAAGATTTGGAGGATATTGCGGCAGAGGACAGTCTGCAGGAGGACATTTTATCAGAGGATATTACAGAAGAAGAAATCATGGATTATATTTTTGAAAAGCATCCGGACCTGAAGGGCTTCTATGCTACGAGTGGAGACGGTGTAAAATTACTGTTAGATACAGTGGAGCGTCTGGAGAAAGAGAATCTTACGATTATCGGTTACGATGCAGATGAAGAGGAGCTGGAAGCATTAGAAAATGGAAAGATTACAGCCTTATTGGTTCAGAATCCTTTTGGCATGGGGTATGCTTCTGTGATTGCATCGGCCAGAGCGGCGCTTAGTATGGGGAATGAAGCGTATATAGATACAGGTTCTGTATGGGTGACAAAAGAAAATCTGGACAAGGAGGAGATACAGAAAATGCTCTACTAGACCTTGATAGATGGAGAAGAGACAGTTATGATTTCGATAAAGTCATTGAAAAGATATTCAAAAAAAGCAGATTACACCTATACGCTGGGAGCTTATCCCACCTTTGAGCTTTTAAACCGGCATCCAGAATACGTACAGCAGGTCATTGTAAGTACACAGGCGAAGCCGGAGATCCAGGAAAAGCTTGATATTTTGTGCAGAAAAAGCCAGGTTCCATGTCTGTGTAATGATAAGGTACTGGATAAAATCAGAGAAAAGGAAGCATGTATTGTAGCGGGTGTATTGAGAAAATATGAAGACCATATAGAAGCAGATAAGAACCATATAGTTCTTGTGAATCCAAGTGATATGGGAAATTTGGGGACAATTATACGGACGGGACTGGGTTTTGGTATTCGTAATATTGCTGTTATTGAGCCCTGTGTGGATGTGTTTCATCCGAAGGTAATCAGAGCTTCGATGGGGGCGGTATTTTCCGTCCATATAGAAAGCTTTAAGTCATTTGAAACTTATAGACAGGAAGCAGGAAACAAAAAGGCATATTATCCGTTTATGTTAAAGGGATCTGTTTCTCTCAGCGAATTAAAGCAGGATTCGTCCAGTTCTTTTGCATTGATATTTGGAAATGAGTCGAGCGGGCTTCCAGATTCCTATCTGGAGCTGGGACAGCCTGTGCGGATTCGGCATACAGATGCTATTGATTCTTTGAATCTGGCGATGGCAGCGGGAATAGCTATATATGAGTTTACAAAAAGACAAGATATCTTATAACGGAGGATAGGATGATTAAGTAGTAAGGTATGTGGAGGTGGAGGCTGGTATGTATAGAGAAAGGGTGTACAAAGCTGTCATCATAATTATATCTCTGGTGCTGCTTTCAGGGTGTCAGGCCGGAAAGAACGTCCCAAAACAGGAAGTAGAAGCTTCTGCATATAAGCTTCAGAATATTGATATGAAACAGGAGGAAATGAATAAGACAATAGAAAAGCTGCGGCTCCTTATGGAAGACTGCAGAATGCTTTACCGGCAGAGAGTCAAAGGAGAAGACAATAATGTGACGCTGTCTGAAGAGGACGTACATGATATGGCTGCGCTTGCGGCAGAATCTGGAAAAGCAGTAACCTGTGAAAGCAATGATTGTGATATGTTGAACTATGAGAAGGTAGATGCGTGTCTTACAGAGGCAGAACAGGAGAATACGGAGACAGAATTTTATGTAATAAATACAAACGGAATATTCAGATACAGGCATCTTGAGTTTGAAGAAGGGGATCTTTATATTACCTCTGCAAGTGCCGTGTTTGATGAAGATATGAAGCCCCAGATACAGCAGATGGAAAAGATTCGTGCATATCGGTGGGAATATACAGAAAAAGGGTGGCTTATATGGGAAAAGGCGCTGTCAAGGAATCAGGAGATGGATATGCACATATTCTGCCGGATTCTGCCACTTGGGGAGCAGTGCAGAGAAATTACAGAGCAGTGTATAAGGCCGGTAAGTTATTTCTGTAATAACTTATTTTTGGAAGAATGGGATGAAGATAATCTGCAGAAAATAGAATTTAGTGATTTATTTGAATTTTTATATGCCATGTCAGAAGGGGTAAAGCTTGATGAGACGGATTACCCGGAGGGAGTTCCAAAAGAAGAATTTGAGGCTGTTATATGCCGGTACTTTGACATTACACCAGAGGAGCTGGAGCAGTATGCAGAATATGACAAGGAGCGTGGAGTATATCCGCGCAGCGCAGTCGGCTGCTGGAATCGTATTCCGCAGTTTCAGCCGTTTCCAGAAGTGGTAAGATGCAAGGAGCATGAGGATGGGACGATAACGGCGTACATAGAGGCAGTTTACAGGGAAGAGGGCATGGACTGTGCATTTCGTCATGAAGTGACGCTTCGTCTGGAGGAAGGCAGGGGCTGGGTGTATATGGGAAATAAGATAGATTATGAGACTGCAGCACATATTCCAAGCTACAGGGCGAGGAAGGAGTATAAATAGCCGGTGTAAGTGTGAGCCTGAGCAAAGAGTTGGAAAAGTCTGGTGAAACATAAGACCGGATGTGGTATAATTTTAGTACAGCAGACAGGTTCTGAATGATAGAATAAAGGAGAATATGGTATGGAAGCGCAGAAGTGGAGGAAGGATTACGAGGAGTTTGAGACTGTGACCAGACAGTTTTATGAGGGTGAGGTTTCGGTTCCGCAGTATAAAGGATTTTCCGGAGGATTTGGAAGCTATGCTCAGAGAGGCGGAAAAGCGAGTATGCTGCGCCTTAGGCTTCCCGGCGGACGGGTAGATGTGGACAAGCTTAAATTTATTGCAGAGAGTATTGAAAAATATCAGATTGACAAGGTACATTTTACTACATGCCAGACGATACAGCTTCACAATCTGAATGCAGATGCCGTGTGTGATCTTGCAGTTGCAGCATTGGATTACGGGATAGTAACCAGAGGAGGAGGCGGAGATTTTCCGAGAAACGTAATGGTTTCACCCCTGTCTGGTGTAGAACAGGGTGAGTATTTTGATGTGGCACCATATGCCGAGGCGGCTTCTGACTATTTGATGGGGCTGATTAAGACCGTTAAGCTTCCGCGTAAGCTGAAGGTATGTTTTTCAAATTCTCCGGCAAATACTACACATGCAACCTTCCGGGACCTGGGCTTTGCGGCGCGTGAAGACGGCTGCTTTGATGTTTACAGTGCAGGAGGATTGGGTAATAATCCTAAGATGGGTGTGCTGGTGGCAGAAAAGATAGAGGGAAGCAAGATTCTCTATTATATCAAGGCTATGGTAAAGATGTTTGTCTCCTATGGAAATTATGAGAACCGTGCGAAGGCAAGGACCCGTTATATGCAGGAGGTATTGGGAGATAAATACGCAGAAGCATTTGCAGATAAGCTTAAAGAAGCTATGCAGGAAGAGAATATGGATATTTCCGTAAAGGAAGAGAAGATTAAGAAGCAGGCAGACGGGATAAGGCCGGAGGGGAAGAGAATTCTTCCTCAGAAGCAGGAAGGGCTTTATACAGTAGCATATCATCCGATAGGAGGCTGTCCTCTGCCAGGAAAATTTCGTGAGCTTTATGAGGCTTTAAAGGATATGGAGGCAGTAGAGCTTCGTATTGCCCCAGATGAGACTATATATATTGTAAACTGCAGCGGAGGCGAAGCTCAGAAGATGTTGGAAATAACAAGCGATGGAGGAGAGACACTTTTTGAAACATCGGTGGCATGCATCGGGGCCTCTATCTGTCAGGTAGGTGTACGGGATTCTCAGGCGCTTTTGGAGACGCTGATAAAGGCAGCGAGGAAATGGGATTTTGCAGATGGGGTGCTGCCTCAAATTCATATTTCCGGCTGTCCGTCTTCTTGCGGGACACATCAGATCGGCAGAATCGGTTTCAGAGGAGGCGTGAAGAAGATAGACGGAAAGCCTCAGCCGGCATTCGTTCTCACTGTGAATGGAAATGATGAGGAAGGGAAGGAACGGTTTGGAGAACAGATCGGAACAATACTTGAGACAGAGATACCGGCATTTTTTAAAGATTTGGGAGAGGAGATTGCAGCTGCCGGTATGACTTATGAGAATTGGTACAGTGGAAATAAAGAGAGATTCCGGGAGATTGCAGCGCCGTATATTGCATAGGCCGGGAACAGACAGCTGTTGAGAAAAAAGTGCAGGGGCTGCTGCAGAATGCAGGGATTTTGCAGCGGCCCCTGTTTTATTTTGTGTTGTCAGGGTTTTAAGGGTACCGGGTACTTTAACGCATAAATTGATTAATTACATGCAGGACTCCGTCCTCATCATTAGATTTGGTAATATAATCAGCTTTTTCCTTTACCGGAGGCTGGGCATTTGCCATAGCGACACCCAGGCCGGCGGTTTCTATCATGGTTAGATCGTTATACCCGTCTCCGCAGCAGATCATCTCGTCAGCACTTAGTCCTATGGAAGTCAAAAGCCGAAGGAGAGAATGGGCCTTATCTATACCGGGAGGCATAATTTCCAGGAAAAAGGGGTCGGAGCAATATACGTTCAGATAAGAGCGGAAATATTCTGAGACCTCCTTTTTTACCCGTTCAATCATGTCCGGCTCTCCGGTAATCAGAAATTTATTTCCCGGCTCTGCGGTGTGATCTGCAAAGTCCGATACAGGAACGAGAGGAATATGATTAATTCTCGATTCCAGCTCGCTGTATTGATTTATGGTGCCTCCCGAAAGAATATAACCCTCCTTATAAGCCAGAATATCGACTCCAGAATATTTTTTTACGATGTGATGCAGAGGTGCAGAGACATCATCGGGCAGAGTTTTGTTATAAATAAGCTCTTCACTTCTGCAGTCTATAATACAGCCTCCGTTGCAGGAGAGAATATAGCTGCCGTATTCCTTCAGATGAAGCTCTTCGGCAAGAGGCATCACACCGACTGTAGGGCGTCCGCTTGCAAGAACAACTTTTTTTCCGTTTTTCTGTATATCAATCAATGCCTCAAGTGTAGGCTTTGATATTTCTTTTTTTGAGTTTGTCAGCGTACCGTCAAGGTCCAGTGCCAGAATCTGATAATCCATCTAAACTCCTTTCAGTGCATCGACGATCACAGGAAAGTTCATTCCGTGGGAAGCCTTTACAAGGATGTTATCTCCGGTTTTTAAGAGTCTGTCTGTCTGCGCAAGGAAATCCTCCTTTGACTCGAACCAGAGAGTCTCTGTGGCGGCTCCTGAAGCTGCACCGCGCACCAGCTCCTTTGACAATGTTCCGATTCCGCATACAAGGTCGATTTCATGTGAAGCAGCATATACGCCTGTTTCATAATGAAGCTCGCTTTCATTTTCACCCAGCTCTCCCATATCTCCCAGGACAGCTACCTTGCGTCCGATTGCAAGATCCAGTACGTCAATGGCCGCTTTCATAGAGACAGGATTGGCATTATAACAGTCGTCCAGGATAATCAGACGGTCTGTGGAAATAATGTGGTTTCTTCCCGGCATGGAAGGAAGACCTTCTATGCCGGCTCGAATCTCGTCCGGAGTAAGGCCGAGGCTGAAGCCTGCAGCCGCACCAGCAAGTGCATTCGGCACCATATGAGAGCCGGGAAGAGGAATGATACAGTCAAACTGCTCACTGGAAGGCAGATGAATCGTACAGGAGGTTCCTTTAAGTCCGAGCGGCTGTACATTTGAAACACGGAACTGGCATCCTTTTGAGGCACCGAAAAACTTGGGAGCTGTTCCCTTCACCGGTCCGACCTCGCTTAAAAGCTCATCGTCTCCGTTGAGAAGAATCGTCCCTCCATTCTTCATGTCCTGAATCATCTGTGTCTTTTCCTGCAGAATACCCTCTTTTGTCTTGAAAAATTCCAGATGTGCAGCTCCGATATTTGTTATGATACAGATATCCGGGCTTGCAACGGAGGAGAGACGGCGCATCTCACCAAAATGATTCACACCCATTTCAAGAATTGCTGCCTCCGTATCCTCCGGCATCGCAAAGATAGTAATCGGAAGTCCCCATTCGTTGTTAAAATTACCAAGTGTTTTATGTATCTTGTATTTCTGTGAGAGAACAGAAGCTACCATTTCCTTTGTACTGGTTTTTCCTACACTTCCGGTGATGCCGACAACCTTCATGTCGAACGAATCCCGGTAGAGCTTTGCGATATCGAGCAATGCCTGGCCGGTGGATTCTACCAGTATGTAAGGATAATCTGTTTTGCCCAGGTCTTCATGGGATACTACGCACAGTGCTCCTTTTTTAATTGTATCTGGTATGAAGCGGTGGGCATTTACCTTTGCACCGTCAATTGCTACGAAAAGATAATCTTTTTCCACCTTCCGGCTGTCAATGACAACGCCGGCAGCTTCTTTGGAAAGCAGGCTTTCATCTCCGTGATAGACACCCTGGCATGCCTTCGCGATGTTTCTTAAGGTTAGGTTTTTCATAAACCCTTTCCTCCTTTTAATCTGTGATACTCATGTGATCTAATAAAGATTTTTTTACATCATACAGTTTTTGTGATAAATCAACGTATACCCGGTGAGGATAGAAGAGACGTTTTGTCTCATCCCACAGCGTATCTTTCTCCCTGCGGCAGTATTCTGCGATTTCCATGACAGAAGGTGACTGATAGACACATTCTCCGTTTCTGAAAACGGGAACGAGGATTTCACGCATTGTATAAGAACCGCCGGGAAGCTTTGTCTTTTTCCAGGTATCAATAGGGTCAAAGAGCAGAAGGTCCTGGCTGGTATCATATTCTTCATCTGCAAAACAGATCAAATCTGCCCGCATCTTTCCGGTTTTTTTATCATAAATACGGTAGATAGTTTTGTTTCCGGGGTTCGTGATTTTTTCAGTATTTTCGGAAACCTTAATCTTGGGAACGAATTCACCGGCTTCATTTTGGATTGCTGCCAGCTTATAGACACCTCCGAAGGACGGACAGTCCTTTGAGGTAATCAGATTAGTACCTACCCCCCAGGAATCAATTGCTGCTCCTTGTATCTTAAGATCATGAAGAAGATATTCGTCCAGATCATTGGACGCGCAGATGGATGCGTCGGGAAAGCCGGCTTCATCAAGCATTCTGCGGGCCTGCTTGGACAGGTAGGCAAGATCTCCGCTGTCCAGACGGATTCCGAATTTCTTGAAAGGCTTTCCGGCTTCTTTGAATTCCCGGAAGACTCGTATAGCATTTGGAACACCGGATTTTAGAGTATCGTAGGTATCTACCAGAAGTGTGCAGTTATCGGGATAGAGTTCGGCATAATGTCTGAAGGCCGTGTATTCGTCCTGAAAGCTCATAATCCAGCTGTGGGCATGTGTTCCCATCACCGGTACATGAAAGAGCTGTCCGGCAAGAACATTGGAGGTGCCGACACATCCGCCGATCATAGCAGCTCTTGCACCGTATAATCCTGCATCCGGACCCTGTGCACGGCGGAGGCCGAATTCCATAATGCCGTCGCCGGCAGCGGCAAATACGATGCGGGATGTTTTTGTGGCAATCAGAGACTGATGGTTGATAATATTGAGAATGGCTGTCTCTACAAGTTGTGCCTCCATAATCGGGGCAATAACCTTAAGAAGCGGTTCTTTGGGAAATACGACCGTTCCCTCTGGAATAGCATAGATATTTCCACTGAAATGAAAACCGCCCAGATAATGCAGAAAGTCCTCACTGAAGATACCGAGACCCCGCAGGTAATCAAGGTCCTCATAAGTAAAGTTCAGGTTTTTGATATAATCAATAACCTGGGCAAGTCCTGCACATACAGAATAGCCGTTGCTGCAGGGATTCTGGCGGAAAAACACGTCAAAAACTACGACTTCATTTGTTTTTTGTTCATAATAGCCCTGCATCATAGTAAGCTCATACAGGTCCGTCAATAATGTTAAGTCTTGTTTGTTCATGATATTGTGCTCCTTATCATTTATAGTAACGCCTGATTTTTCTTGATAGTTTCACGGATAATATTCTGACAGTATTCACTGATATGTTTTTTCTCTTCTTTATCCATCCGGCTCATATATATCGGCGTGCCGTACTCAATAACAATGTGTGTTTTTTTCACTCTGGGCAGATGATTTTCGAAGATGGAAGCAGTATTGTTCATGCTGATAGGAATGATTGGACATCCGCTTTTTTCCGCTATTTTAAAGGAACCGGTATGAAAAGGAAGCATGCTTCCCTCCTCGCCGTCATTGCGCGTTCCTTCCGGGAAAATACAAATGGAAATGCCCTGCTTTATATAATCAATTGCCTGGAGGATTGATTTTAAGCCCTCACGCGGATTATCCCGATCCAGAAACAGACAATACAGCCGTTTCATCCAGGTGCGGAGAAGAGGGTAGCGGAGCATTTCTTTTTTTGCCACATAACCAGTCAGTCTTTTACACCGTGAATAGGTAAGAAGAATATCGAAATAGCTTCTGTGGTTTCCAATGAAAAGGACTGCCTCATCGGGAACATTTTCTTCTCCTATGACAGTAACCTGAACCCCGGCTACACAGAGCATCACCTTAAAAGCCCATTGGACCATACGCAGGCACTGATGATCTGCCTTTTCTCTATTGAAGCGTCTGATGAGCCATTCTGCCCCCAGTACGGGAATGCCCAGCAGAAGATATAAAAATAAAATTAATGCAATCAGAATAAATTTTAACATTAGACAGATTCCTTTCTGTTAATACCTGCCATATAGAATTGACAGCTCCTTAAGCTTCTTTGCCAGAGAAGGCAGAAGCATACTCTTTTTGTATCTCCATCCCCAGTTGCCGGCTGCAGTTCCGGGTGTATTCATACGGGCTTCGCTGCCAAGTCCCAGCACATCTTGAAGCGGAAATATGGCATAACGGGCGATGCTTCCGCTGCATAGCCGGAGGAAATCAAAGCTGAACTGGTTTTCGTCTGTGTTTCCTATATAACGGCGAAGCTTTTCGCGGCAGGGGCCGCTGAGAGCGGCATACCAGCCGAGGGAGGTATCATTATCATGTGTTCCAGTATAACATATACACATCGGATTTGTGAAGCGGTGAGGGTGATAGCTGCTTTCGCCAGTGGATTCGAAGGCAAACTGCAGGACCTTCATACCCGGAAAATGAAATGCTTCCCGGAGTGTGTCTACTTCCGGAGTGATAATGCCTAAATCCTCTGCAATAATCGGAAGGTCTTCCCCCAGAGCCTGGCT
Source organism: uncultured Lachnospiraceae bacterium (assembly GCA_946558465.1). Taxonomy (GTDB): domain Bacteria; phylum Bacillota; class Clostridia; order Lachnospirales; family Lachnospiraceae; genus CAPEBR01. The sequence continues at coordinate 165,721 of CAMNTM010000001.1, read as the reverse complement.
GACAGCTGAAAAAAGCTTGTGTCCGGGTGATTTTATCCACCGGCCGCAGACAGCGGTTTCTTCACCGTAAGGTATAGACCAATAGGATTCAAATCCACGGAAATGGTCAATCCGCAGGATATCTAAGTTTGCAAGCTGTGTACGTATTCGGGAAATCCACCAGGAAAAGTCTTCTTTTTCGTGGACTTCCCAGTTGTACAGAGGATTTCCCCAGAGCTGCCCTGTGGCGGAAAAGTAATCCGGCGGCACTCCGGCGACACTGGTCGGGAATCCCTTTTCATCAAGCTGGAACAGGTGCTGATTCGCCCATACATCTGCACTGTCCATAGAGACAAAGATAGGAATATCACCGATAATCTTTATTCCCCGTTCATTGGCATAAGACTTTAATGCCTTCCACTCTTTAAAGAAAATAAATTGAAGGAATTCATAGTATTCGATATCAGCAGAAAGAGTTTGAAAAAGCTCGGCTTTAAAAGAGGCGTCTGGTTTCCGGCAGGAATCCTCCCATTCAAGCCAGCTTACACCATCATGCATTTTTTTGCATGACATAAAGAGTGCATAATCGGACAGCCAGATTTTGTTTTCCAGACGGAACACATCGAATTCTTTCGAAAGTTTCTGATCTGTTTTTTTCTTCTCATGAAAGCGCTTGTATGCAAGAGAAAGAATCTGTTCCTTCCAGGGAATGACTGCACCATAATCTATCTTTTCTGGATCTGAATCAGGACATCCGGACAGCTCTGATTTATCTAAAAAACCAGACTTTATCAAGTGGTCCGGGCTGATTAAAAGAGGCTGTCCTGCAAAGGCGGAAAAGCTCTGATAAGGTGAATCTCCGTAACCGGTATGTGTAAGTGGAAGAATCTGCCACAGATGCTGTCCGGACATCTGCAGAAAATCGATAAAGGCATAAGCCTCATCGCCCAGGTCTCCGATACCATATGGGCCGGGAAAGGAAGTAGGATGAAGCAGAATCCCGGAAAGTCTTTCAGTTTGATTCATGATGTTACTGTCTCCTTAAACTAAGTGATACTTATGAGTATACAACATTTTTGGAATTTTTCCTAGAGGTGTTGTGTATGATGTTAATAAGAATGTAGATAACTATTACAATGAGGGAACTCTATGAAGAGGTGGTATGTGTGTCTGCTTTCTGCGCTGCTGTTTTTAACGGCGTGCGGCGGCTGTGCAGGAAAGGATGATATGGAGAAATTAAGAGATGCTGAATTTACGGTTGTGAGTCAGGAGGAGATACCGGAAGAGCTGGCTTCTCTGATTGAAGAGGACAAAAAGGAGGAGTTTCAACTTACCTATGCAGATAAAGGCTATCTTTATATTGCGAGAGGCTATGGAGAACGCAAAACCAGCGGATACAGCGTAGAGGTATCTGCATGCTATGAGACAAAAGAGGTTATCTGTATGGAGACAGAGCTTTTAGGACCTCCAAAGGATGAGGAGATACTGGAAAAAAGTACCTGCCCTTATGTGGTAATCAAAACAGAATATGTAGATAAAAACGTAGTATTTAAGTAAATATTTGTATGTTTGAATTAGAGGAGGGAAATGAGCATGGAATGTGATAAAAGGGAGATGGAAGTATACAGGCAGGGGAAGGTATTGACAGATCAGTTCTATATTGACGACGATTATAATGTACCGGATGCTAAGAGCGACGTAAAAAGCGTCATTCTTGGAGAAGGAAGTCTTCTTGTTGAAGATATGAAGACGGTGGAAAATTACATACGAGTATCTGGAAAGCTTGTATTTAAGATACTTTATGCGGCAGAAGGAGAAGAGGCAAGGCTCAGTACACTGGAGGGAAGACTTCCGTTTGAAGAAATGATATATATGGAAGAGGAGCAGGAGGGGAGTTTATTTGTTAAAGCAGCACAGGCAGATCTGACTGTTACAATGATTCACTCCAGAAAGCTGAATATCAAGACTCTGGCTGAGCTTCAGATTTGTTCGGAAGGTAAAGAAGAAATTGGGATTACCAGTGATATCACAGGAGATGAACCGCTTTATAAAAAATACAAAAAGCAGCAGATTTTGAGACTTTTTATTGTAAAAAAGGATACTTACCGAATCAAAGAGGAGGTGTCTGTAGGAGGGACAAAAGAGAGTATAGGTTCTCTTCTGTGGACAGAGGTAGTAAGCCGCAGACTTGACACAAGGCTTTCCGGCGATGAGCTTCTTCTTCAGGGTGAACTTCTCCTGTTTTGCTTCTATGAATCGCTGGACGGTAAGACAGACTGGGTAGAACAGACAATTCCGTATGAAGGACGTATGGAATGCTATGGCGCCGGGGACCATATGTATCATCAGATATATCCGACGCTTACAGATGTAAATATTGACACCCGGATGGATGAGGACGGGGAAATGAGAATTCTTGGAGTGGAAGCGACGCTTGAGGCGAGGCTTCTTGTATGTGAAGAGGAGACAGTTGATGTTTTAGAGGATATTTATTCTCTTTCTCAGGACTGCAGGCCGCGGATTAAGGAACAGACTGCGGAACGTCTTTTAATGCAGAATCATTTGAAATGTAAGGTGTCAGAGAGAGTTTCTCTTCCGGAGATTAAGGACGATATCCTTCAAATTTGTCATAGCAGCGCCAGAATCCAGATTGAGCATACAGAGGTAGAAGAGAGAGGAATTCAGATTGAAGGTGTTCTTCATCTTTATTTTCTGTATATTAAATCGGATGATGCCGTACCCTTTGATGTATGGCAGGGGATGGTGCCGTTTTCTTATCTGCTTGAAAGTAATGAGACTTCGGAGGATATGAATTATGATATTACATGTGCAGTTGAGCAGCTCACAATCGGACTTCTCGGCAGTGATGAGATAGAGGTAAAGGCAGTTCTCGCATTTAACAGCTTCCTGAGAAAAGCTTTCGTTATCCGTAATATTGAAGAGGTAGATTATATGCCGATTGACATGGAAGAGATGGAGAAACGTCCGGGTATTGTAGGCTATACAGTGAAAGAAGGAGATGATTTGTGGAGTCTTGCAAAAAATTATAGTACAACTACAGAAGGAATCATGGAAGTAAATGGATTAGATTCAGAAGTCATAAAACCTGGGGATAAAATATTGATTTTTAAGGAAAATATGAGTATACTATAAGTATATTGTATACAAGATACAGAGTACAGAATACAGGGTGCAAAATACAGGGAGATAAAAATGGACAGATTAGAATTGAAGGCAATGGGAAAGATTAATCTAGGACTTGACGTATTAGGAAAAAGGGAGAATGGCTACCATGATATCCGGATGGTTATGCAGACCGTGTATCTTTATGATAAAGTTATGATAACTAAGACGAGAAAGCCTGGAATACAGCTTGAGAGCAACCTGTTTTTTCTACCGGCGGATGAAAGCAATCTTGCTTATAAGGCAGCAAAGCTTTTGATGGATGAGTTTGAAATTGAAGAAGGAGTTTATATTACGCTTAATAAGCGGATTCCTGTATCGGCAGGAATGGCAGGGGGGAGCGCCGATGCAGCGGCAGTTCTCTTTGGTATAAATCGGATGTTTGCTTTGGGACTTTCTGAAGAGGAACTTAGAAGGAGAGGTGTAAGTCTGGGAGCAGATGTTCCATACTGTATTATGAGGGGGACGGTCCTGGCGGAGGGAATCGGGGAGGTTCTGACTCCGCTTCCTCAGTGCCCCAGATGTCATGTTTTGATAGCTAAGCCTCCTGTCAATGTTTCTACAAAGACAGTTTATGACAAGCTGGATTCCTGCGAGATTGCAGAGCATCCTGACATCGACGGCATTCTTAAGGGACTGGAAAAGCAGGATATACAAAAAGTAGCTGCATGTATGGGAAATGTATTGGAAAGTGTCACGACCGCAGAATATCCTGTTATTGACGAGATAAAGCAGGTTATGAAGAAGTATGGTGCTTTGAATGCAATGATGAGCGGCAGCGGGCCTACTGTGTTTGGAATATATGATGAGCGCGTCAGGGCACGGGCAGCAGCAGATAGGATAAGGGAAGATAAATTAGCAAAGCAGGTGTATGTGACAAGCATGCACCATGCGAGGAGGAAATATTAGGATGGAACCAAACTTTAAAGTCAGCATGGACGAATATCTGCCGCTTCGTGATGTTGTATTTAAAACACTAAGGCAGGCGATTCTGAGAGGGGAATTAAAGCCAGGTGAGCGCCTGATGGAGATACAGCTTGCAAATAAGCTGGGAGTGAGCCGTACGCCTATTCGTGAAGCTATCCGCAAGCTGGAGCTTGAGGGACTGGTGCTTATGATTCCAAGAAAGGGAGCAGAGGTTGCAGAGATTACAGAGAAAAGTCTTCGAGATGTCCTGGAGGTGCGCAAAGTTCTGGAAGAGCTGTCGGTAGAGCTTGCCTGCGACAGGATTACAGAAAAACAGCTTGAGGAGCTTGAGCACGCAGCGGAGGAATTCGAGCAGATTCTTAAAAGTGATGATATTACGGAGATTGCAGAAGCGGATGTACATTTTCACGATGTTATCTATAAGGCAGCAGATAACCAGAGATTGATGCAGCTTTTGAATAATCTCGGAGAGCAGATGTACCGGTACCGGGTAGAGTATCTGAAGAATCCTGATGTGCACAGGAAGCTTTTGACAGAGCATGAGAAGATTATCAGATATATTAAAAATCATGAAAAAGAAAGTGCGGTCAAGATTATGTGTGAGCATATTGATAATCAGGTGACGGCAGTCAGTGATGTGATTCGGACGAAGAAGGGGGAGGGGTAAATTGCTGTGTACTGGACGATCATTTAAGATTGTATTATGGAATTTTATTGAATTGTAGTATTTTTTATTAGAATTTGGAATAGATTGGGCTGGGGATGTGCATACTTCTTGCATCATATAAAGGTGAGGAGAGTACATAGATGGCTGAGAGAAGTAAAACGGGAGAAATATTTGGAAAGAGCTTAGAAGGGTTAAATAAGTTTTTTAAGAAAAAGGATAGATTCCGGAAGGGAGTCTGTGTTATACTAGGAATCTGTACAGCTGCGTGTCTGACAGGATATATTCTTTATGACAGGGCCGCTTTTGTGGAGGCGAAGACAAAGGAGCTTCAGAAGGGGATTGCGCAGGAGGTGTTTCGTTTTCATGTGCTGGCTGACAGCGACAGCGATGAGGATCAGGCGGTTAAGCTTAAGGTAAGAGATGCAGTTCTTTCTTATATGAAGGAAAGTATGGGAAACAGCAAAGAAGATGTCTCTGCCGAGAAGACGAAGAGATGGGCCGGAGAAAATCTGGACAGGATTGAAGAGATTTCTAATGAGATTCTTTCAGAGGAAGGATTTGACTATCATGCAGAGGCGGAAGTTGCAAGCTGTTATTTCCCGGAAAAAAGATATGGTGATGTCACATTTCCGGAAGGGGAGTATGAGGCGCTCCGAATCAGGCTTGGAGAGGCCAAGGGACATAACTGGTGGTGCGTTCTGTATCCGAATCTTTGCTTTATAGATACGGCTTGTGCAGTTGTAAGCGAGGAAGGGAAGGAAGAGCTTGAAGGAGTCCTTGAGGATGATGAATATGAGATGATTACTGCAGCCTCGGATTTCAAGATTAAATGGTTTTTCTTCGGGGACAAAACAAAAGAGAAGTAAGAAAACATGAGGTGGAGCTTTTAATGACCGAGTTTTTGGTGAAGCATTTTGTTAAGAATTATGAAGAGATAGAAAAGGTGTCTGTCCGGACGGCATATGGTGTATTGTCGAGTGCGGTGGGCATCTTTTGTAATATAGTTTTATTTATTGTGAAGGGCCTGTCCGGATATTTTCTGCACAGTATCTCAGTTACCGCAGATGCATTTAATAATCTGTCGGATGCCGGTTCATCTATAGTAGGACTTATCGGAGTGAAGATGGCAGAGAAGCCTGCAGATAAAGATCATCCCTTTGGACACGGGCGGATTGAATATATAGCAGCACTCATTGTGGCGTTTTTGGTCATGGAGGTGGGGTTTACTCTTTTTAAGGACTCGATTGTTAAAATAAAGAGTCCGGAAGAGCTCCGGTTTCAGATAGTTCCCGCTGTAATTTTGATTTTGTCAGTGGGGGTGAAGCTTTGGCTTGGACTTTTTAACCGAAAATTAGGACGTCGGATTGACTCGAAAGTGATGATGGCTGTGGCGGCAGATGCGGCAGGGGATGTCATTACTACCTCTGCGACAATTTTTTCAATTGTTTTCTGTCAGATAACGGGTATGAATATTGACGGCTTTGTAGGTGCAGGTGTTTCGCTTGTAGTTATGTGGGCAGGCGTAGGGATTGCGAGGGATACGCTGGAGCCGCTCATCGGAGAGGCGGTGGACCCGGAGGAATATAAAAAGATTACAAGATTTGTAGAAAGATATGACGGGATTTTAGGAAGCCATGATCTGATTGTACATAATTATGGGCCGGGAAGAAGCATGGCATCAATTCATGCGGAAGTGCCTAATGATGTAGATATTGAAATATCTCATGAGATTATTGACAGAATAGAACGGGATGCCGCAAAGAAGCTGGGCATCTTTTTGGTGATTCATATGGATCCGGTAGAGACAAAGGATGAACATGTGCTGGCGGTGAAAAAACAGATAGAGGATATCCTTGAAGCCTTAAATTCCGGAGCCAGTATTCATGATTTTCGGATGGTGGCCGGAGTAAAGCAGATTAATTTAATTTTTGACATGGAGGTTCCTTTTGATTATGACGAGAGGAGACAGAAGGAACTGACGGGTACCTTGATAAAGCTTTTAAAGCTTTCAGATGAGCGCTATCAATGTGTAATTACAGTAGAGAGGAGTTATATGGCAGATGCGGGAGAATAACAAATATAGCTTTGAAAGTGTTATCCGTTTCAGCGAGGCAGATCATACGAAACGGATTACGCTGCCGGGAATTATAAATTATTTTCAGGACTGCAGTATCTTTCAGTCAGAGGCTTTGGGGCTTGGTATTGACTATCTGGCGGTGCACAAGAAGGCGTGGGTATTGTCCTCCTGGCAGGTTGTTGTAAAGAGATATCCCAGGCTTACCGAGAAGATAAGGGTAAGCAGCTGGGCGACGGGGTTTAAAGGGATGCTGGGCGATCGTAATTTTTGTATGGAGGATAAGAACGGCCAGATTCTGGCATATGCAAATTCTCAGTGGGTATATATGGATATAGAAAAGGGGCGGCCGGTGAAACCGGATGAGAGAGAGGTAGAGGCGTATGGCACAGGAAGGGCGATTGAGATGGAGTATGCGCCGCGTAAAATTGCACTTCCAGAGAACCTTACAGAATTTCCGGCATTTCCAGTGAGGAGATATCACATTGATACGAATGAGCATGTGAATAACTGCCAGTATATCCAGATGGCAATGGAGATGCTGGAGGGGGAGAAAAGGATATGCCGGATGAGAGCGGAATATAAGAGGTCTGCGGTGTATAAGGACATAATAGTTCCCAAAGCGGCAGAAGAAGAGGGACGCACGGTTGTAGAGCTTGGGAGTACAGAAGGAAAAGCGTATGCAGTTGTAGAGTTTCAGTACGAGTAGAGGATCAGGAGAAGAGTATGAGATTAATCGAAGAATTAGGAAAAAGACGAATGCTGACGGTAGTAAAAAAGGTAGATTTCGGCGTGTATCTTGGGACAAATGAAGAGCGGGTGCTTCTTCCCAAAAAAGAGGTTCCGAAAGGGATAGAGCCGGGGGATCCGGTCGAGGTATTTCTGTACAAGGATTCCAGTGACAGGCTGATTGCGACCACGAGGGTTCCGAAGCTTACACTTGGAGCTTTGGCTGTGCTTACGGTTACAGATACAGGAAAGATAGGAGCTTTTTTAGACTGGGGGCTTGAAAAGGAGCTTTTGCTGCCGTTTCGTGAACAGACGGCAAAGGTAAAAAAAGGCGATCATGTGCTTGCGGCGCTGTATGTCGATAAGACGGGAAGGCTGTGTGCGACGATGAAGGTATATGACAGGCTCCGAAAGGATTCTCCTTATAAAAAGGACGATAAGGTGGAGGGAATTATCTATGAAAAGAGTGATAATTTCGGAGTATTTGTTGCTGTAGACGGCTGTTACTCTGCGTTGATTCCTAGACGTGAAGTGCATGGAAGCATGAAGGTAGGAGACACAGTGTATGCGAGAGTAATCAAGGTAAAGGAGGATGGAAAGCTGGATTTAAGTGTTCGTGAGAAAGCTTTTATCCAGATGGATTCAGACGCTCAGATGATTTACAATCGTATCAAAGAGTGCGGCGGGAAACTTCCGTTTACGGATAAAGCCAGTCCTGAGCTTATCGAGAAGGAATTTGGTATTAGTAAAAATGCCTTTAAGCGTGCTGTCGGAAGGCTTCTTAAAGGACAGAAGATACAAATTACAGAGAAATCTATTGAAATCTATGAAAAATAGGTTATAATAATGGGCGTAGACGGACAGCCCATACACAAGTACAAGGTTGGCGCTGTGTATAGATATGAAAAGAAAGGAGAGATATTGAAATGAAGGTACAGAACATTACAGATATTGAAAAATTTTTTGAGGTAGTAGATGCCTGCAAGGGAAGGGTTGAGCTGGTAACCGGTGAGGGAGACAGATTGAATCTTAAGTCTAAGCTGTCTCAGTATGTATCTATGGCCAATATTTTTTCCAATGGAGAGATTCCGGAGCTGGAAATTGTAGCACATGAAAAGGAAGATATTGACCGTTTGGTATCGTTTATGATTAACGGCTGATACATCGACGATAAGAGACAGCGTCAGCGGAATTTTATCCGCTGGCGCATTTTTTAAAAAGGAGAAATTATGAGTTTTGCACACTTGCATGTCCATACAGAATATAGTCTGCTGGACGGCTCGAATAAAATTAAGGAATGTACGGCACGGGTAAAGGAGCTGGGAATGAACAGCGTGGCGATCACGGATCACGGCTGCATGTTCGGCGTGATTGATTTTTACAAGGCTGCAAAGACGGCGGGAGTCAAGCCTGTGCTTGGCTGCGAGGTATATGTGGCGCCAGGGTCAAGACTTGATAAAGAAGCAGCAGGAAGCGGTGATGATAGATACTATCATCTGGTTCTGCTTGCAGAAAATAATCTGGGTTATCAAAATCTCATAAAGATCGTGTCAAAGGGCTACACGGAAGGATACTACTATAAGCCGCGTGTAGACATGGAGGTACTGGAGGAATACCACGAGGGAATCATCGCTTTGAGCGCATGCCTTGCGGGCGAAGTTCAGAGGAACATTGCAAGGGGGATGTACAGTGAAGGGAAAGCGGCGGCGCTTCGGTATGAGGAACTTTTCGGGAAAGGAAATTTCTTTCTGGAGCTTCAGGACCACGGGATGCCGCAGCAGCAGATGGTGAATCAGTCTCTTCTTAGGATGGCTCAGGAGACGGGACTTGAGCTTGTGGCTACAAATGATGTGCATTATACTTATGCGGAAGATGAGAAGGCTCATGATATTCTGCTTTGTATTCAGACCGGAAAAAAGCTTGCAGATGAAAATCGTATGCGTTACGAGGGAGGCCAATATTATATCAAGTCCGAGGAAGAGATGAGGAAGCTTTTTCCATATGCACTGGAGGCTCTGGAAAATACACAGAAGATCGCGGACAGATGTAATGTAGAGATAGAGTTTGGAGTGACGAAGCTCCCCCAATATGATGTTCCGGAAGGATATAATTCCTGGGAGTATCTGAATAAGCTGTGTTACGACGGCTTAAATAAGCATTATCCGAATCCTTCTAAGGAGATTAATGAGCGTCTGGAATATGAGCTGTCAGTAATTCGGTCGATGGGGTATGTAGATTATTTCCTGATCGTGTGGGATTTTATTAAGTATGCGAAGGACCGTAAGATCATGGTAGGACCGGGAAGAGGCTCAGCAGCGGGAAGTATCGTCTCCTATTGTCTGGAGATTACGACGATTGACCCACTTAAATATCAGCTTCTCTTCGAGCGTTTTCTGAATCCGGAGCGTGTATCTATGCCGGATATAGATGTGGACTTCTGCTTTGAAAGAAGGCAGGAGGTGATTGACTATGTCGTGGAGAAATACGGAAAGGACCGGGTTGTTCAGATCGTCACATTTGGAACGATGGCCGCCAGAGGAGTTATAAGAGATGTAGGAAGGGTTATGGATCTTCCCTATGCATTTGTGGATTCTATTGCAAAGATGGTGCCGAAGGAGCTGAATATTACGCTGGACCGGGCGCTTCAGGCGAGCGCTGATTTAAAAAAATCCTACGAGGAAGATCCACAGGTTAAGGAGCTTCTCGATATGTCCAGACGTCTGGAGGGACTGCCCCGGCATACCTCTATGCACGCGGCGGGAGTTGTGATCAGCCAGAAGGCGGTAGATGAATATGTTCCTCTTTCTCTCGGCTCAGACGGATCTGTAACTACTCAGTTTACGATGACAACGCTTGAGGAGCTGGGCTTGTTAAAAATGGACTTTCTGGGACTTCGCACGCTGACCGTTATCCGGGATGCGGCAGAGCTTGCCGGCAGAAGCAGCGGAAAAGAAATTCATATTGATCAAATTGATTATGGAGACAAAGATGTGCTTGAATTGATCGGAAGCGGCAGGACAGACGGGGTATTCCAGCTGGAAAGCGCCGGCATGAAGAGTTTCATGAAGGAGCTGAAGCCGGAAAGCCTGGAGGATATTATTGCCGGAATTTCTCTGTATCGTCCCGGTCCGATGGATTTTATCCCCCAGTATATCAAAGGAAAAAACCATGCCGAAACGATAACTTACGATTGTCCGCAGCTGGAACCGATTCTGGCGCCTACTTATGGCTGTATCGTATATCAGGAGCAGGTTATGCAGATTGTGCGTGATCTGGCAGGATATACATTGGGCCGCAGTGATCTTTTAAGACGTGCCATGTCAAAGAAAAAGGGAGACGTGATGCGAAAAGAACGCCAGAGCTTTGTCTATGGGAATCCGCAGGAGCACGTTCCGGGATGTATCGCTAATGGAATAGATGAGAAAACAGCGAATAAGATTTATGATGAAATGATTGACTTTGCGAAGTACGCATTCAACAAATCTCATGCGGCTGCCTATGCGGTTGTATCCTATCAGACGGCATGGCTTAAGTATTATTATCCGGTAGAATTTATGGCAGCTCTTATGACTTCTGTGATTGATAATCCCGGAAAGGTTTCGGAATACATTTATAGCTGCCGGCAGATGGGTATCCGTATTCTTCCTCCAGATATAAATAAGGGCGTGGGAAACTTTTCTGTAGATAACGGGGATATAAGATACGGACTGGCGGCTATAAAAAGTATCGGAAGGCCTGTAATAGAGGCCATTCTTGAGGAACGTAAGGTAAGGGGAGAGTTCAGATCTTTAAAGGATTTTGCGGAAAGAATGTCGGGAAAGGAACTGAATAAAAGGACGATTGAAAACTTTATCAAATCAGGGGCTTTTGACGGCCTGGGAGGAACAAGGAAGCAGTTTATGATAATTTATATCCAGGTTCTTGAACAGGTAAACCAGGAAAGAAAGCATTCTATGGCAGGCCAGCTGTCACTGTTTGATATGGTGGATGAGGAGCAGAAGGCAGAGTTTGATATTCCGCTTCCTGATGTAGGAGAATATGAGAAGGAGACAAAGCTTGCATTTGAAAAAGAAGTGCTGGGTATCTACCTTACGGGGCATCCGATGGAAGACTATGAGGAAAAATGGAAAAAAAATATCACACGGACTACAATGGATTTTCAGATTGATGAGGAAAACGGCCGGGCAAAGGTACGTGACGGGGCATATGAAACAGTAGGCGGGATCATAGCGGGAAGGACGATAAAATATACAAAGAATAATAAAACTATGTGCTTTCTGATGCTGGAGGACCTTCTGGGAACTCTTGAAATCGTAGTCTTTCCGAGATATTATGAAATGTACCGGGCTTATCTTGAAGAAGAAAGTAAGGTGTTCATCAGAGGACGGGTATCGGAGGAGGATGATGCTCCGAGTAAGCTGATTTGTGAGTCTATAACGCCATTTGAGCAGACGAGAAAGGAAATATGGCTTCAATATGTGGATAAAGAGACATTTCTTAAAGAAGAACAGATGCTGTATGAAATGATAGGAAGCTCGGACGGTGATGACCAGGTAGTTATTTTCTGTAAAGCGGAACGTGCAGTGAAACGTCTTCCGGCAAATCGAAATGTTCATGCCGAACCGGGACTGTTGAGCAGATTGACGAATTATCTGGGAGAATCTTGTATAAAAGTAATAGAAAAATCAATTGAAAACATCTGATAATTCCTGTAAAATGGGGCGTGTGTTGTGAGATACTCGTATGAGTATGCATGGAAAGAAAATGCAGGATACAATGGAGGAGAAAAATCATGGCAGGAAAAATAATTCGTACGATTGGTGTTTTGACAAGTGGAGGAGATGCTCCGGGAATGAATGCGGCGATTCGTTCCGTAGTAAGAACAGCACTGGGAAAAGGACTGAAGGTAAGAGGCATCAGGAGAGGTTATCAGGGACTCTTGAATGAAGAGATTATTGATTTGTCTGCAAGAGATGTATCTGAAACCATTCAGCGGGGAGGTACAATCCTTCAGACTGCAAGATGTGAAGAGATGAGGACAGAGGAAGGGCAGCAGAAGGCAGCGGCAATCTGTAAAAAGTACGGCATTGACGGCCTTGTAGTTATCGGCGGAGACGGTTCCTTTGCGGGAGCGCAGAGACTTGCTAATTATGGGGTTAATACAATCGGTATTCCGGGCACGATTGATCTTGATATCGCTTGTACAGAGTATACAATCGGATTTGATACAGCGGTGAATACAGCTATGGAAGCGATCGATAAGATTCGTGATACGTCTACCTCTCATGAGAGGTGCTCTATCATTGAGGTTATGGGAAGAGATGCAGGATATCTTGCGCTGTGGTGCGGTATTGCCAATGGTGCGGAGCGTATTCTGATGCCTGAAGAGCATGATTACGATGAGGATGCAATTATAGCGGATATTCAGGAGTCCAGAAAGCGCGGAAAGAAAAACTATATTATCATCAATGCAGAGGGTATCGGAGATTCCGTGAATATGGCTAAAAGAATTGAGGAAGCTACAGGCATGGAGACAAGAGCGACTATTATCGGCTACATGCAGCGCGGCGGGAGTCCGAGTTGTAAGGATAGAGTATATGCCTCCATTATGGGTGCGATGGCAGTAGACTTGCTTCTGGAGGGCAAATCAAATCGTGTGGTTGGATATAAGCATGGTGAGTATGTGGATTTCGACATTGACGAGGCAATTACAATGAAGAAGGCAATTCCGGAGTATCAGTACGAAATTGCAAAGCAGCTGGCTCTGTAGAGCAGCGGATGTATGCCTATGACAAAGGAAGTATTAGTAACCATATCTGGACTTCATTACGATGAGAACGTGATGAGCCGTGATGATCAGGAACCGATTGAGGTAATTACGCCGGCTGAATATTATTATAAAAACGGAAAGCACTATGTTCTTTTTGAGGAGCTGGCAGAGGGAAGATCAGGCTCTATTAGAAATAAGATTAAGATAAAAGAGGGTGAGATGCTGGAGGTTATAAAGACCGGCATCACAAATACCCAGATGCTTTTTGAGAAGGGCCGGATGCATGTTACCAATTATAAGACGGCTTATGGAGAGCTTGTAGTAGGAACGTATACGAAGGAATTCGATGTGCAGTCTGGAGAGGATCTGATAGCTGTGTATGTCAGGTATTCGCTTGATGTGGGCGGTGAAGAGATTGCAGAATGTGAGATTCATATTAAGATAGAAGCAAAATCAGGGACGGGGTATTAAAGTTTACCCCGTCCCTGATTTAACAGTCTGTTTTTATTTGCCGCGAAGTTTTGCGAAGAAGCCCTTCTTTTTTTGAGGAACCTCTAAAGGCCCTCTGAGACCCTTGACCGCGGTAATATAGATTCCGCTTACGGTTGCTTTCACTTCTTTTTTCACCGGAATCAGCGGGAAAATCTGAGCATCGCACATCAAAGTCATAATCTTAGGACCTATCTTGGCCTTTACAACCGGTACTTTAGAGCGGCGGAGATATTTTGGTGTGTTTTCGATAACAACAGGCGGAAAGCCGGCATCTCTAAGCTTCAGTCTGCCTTTATCTATGATCAGCATGGATACAGTCTGTGCTGCGGCGTCAAGCTGCTCCTGCTGTTCGGCCTGCTTTTTTTCTGCTCTTTTACCAAGAAAATATAATGCAATACATGCAGCAATTAATATGACTAATATCACTAACAGAACAATTGTAAGTGTACTCACGGGAACCCCTCCTATTTCTCTTTCTTAAGCCATTTCGTAAAATTTATTGTATCATTGTTTGTGGGGAAGTGCAAGCAATTTTGTAGTTACCGTTGACGAGCAGGCTGTAAAGGATATAATAATTATGAGGTGAAGACAAATGCTGCAGATGGGGGCAGAAGAAATTCTTAACAGTTATATCTGGATTATGGAGCATATCTGGTTTATTAATATAGTATTTTCTATATTGATTATTTTTTTTCAAAGGAGAAATCCAACTACTGTGTGGGCGTGGCTTTTACTTCTTTATTTTATTCCGGTGCTGGGTTTTGTGCTATATTTGATTCTGGGACAGAATTTCCGTAAAGACAGAATGTTTCGTATGAAGGAGATTGAAGGAGAGATAAAGTATGCAGTACGCCGGCAGGAGGAATCCATTTATCGGAAAAAACTGAAGTTAAAAGACCCGGAGCTTGACAGATTCAAAAGGCTTATTCTTTATAATCTAAACGAAGGAGAGGCGGTACTTACAGATAACAATGATGTCCGGATCTATACGGACGGAGAAGAAAAATTCCGTGCACTTCTTGAGGAAATGGAGCATGCGAAGAATTATATTCATATACAGTATTACATTATCCGCGGAGACGAGCTGTGGAAAGAGATAGAGGAGGTTCTGATTAAAAAAGCACGTCAGGGTGTCGAGGTCAGGATACTTTTTGACAGTATGGGCTGCAGGGGAAGGAAAGGTATGAGGTATGCCGACTGGCGGCGTCTCAGAGCAGCCGAGATACAGACAGCAGAGTTTTTTCCGGCAGTATTTGGAAAGCTGCAGTTTCGGATTAATTACCGCAATCACAGAAAAATAGTAGTGATTGATGGAAGGCTTGGTTTTGTCGGAGGATTTAATATCGGACGGGAGTATATTGGAAAGGAGGCAAGATACGGATACTGGAGAGATACACACATCTGTATCGAGGGTTCAGCTGTAACCTCACTGGCCGTTCGGTTTGTGCTGGATTGGAATTATGCGGCGAAGGAAAACCTGTTTTTAGAAGACAGGCTTTTTGAGATTCCAGACTATGTAAGAGAAGGAAAAGATCTGGTGCAGATCGTATCCAGCGGACCGGATTCGGGAAGCCAGGTTATCAGGGATAACTATCTGCGCATGATTCATATGGCGAGAAAAAGCGTCTATATTCAGACTCCTTATTTTATACCTGACGATGATATAAGAAATGCATTGATGATTGCCGCGAAGTCGGGAATTGATGTCCGGATTATGATTCCCTGCAAGCCGGACCATCCGTTTGTCTATTGGGCTACGTATTCTTATGTGGGAGAGATGGTGGAGGCAGGAGCCAGGTGCTATACTTACGACAATGGCTTTCTTCATACAAAATGTCTCTGTGTGGATGGGCTTGTCAGCTGTATAGGAACGGCAAATATGGATATCCGCAGCTTCAGTCTGAATTTTGAGGTAAATGCGGTTATCTACAGCGCCCGGACTACCGGGAGGCTTATGAAAGCATTTGAGAGTGACATTGCCAAAAGTACGATGATCACGAAAAAAAGTTACGAGCAGAGAAGTCTGGAGGTCAGAGCGAAGGAACAGTTCTGCAGGCTTTTTTCGCCGGTTTTGTGAGACTGATATCCTTCCGGTTTGGGCATGAAGGCCTTGTATACCGGCGGCGCCCTTTGGTACGGGCACGGATATGATCCGGAGCAAACAATATTCTTTAGTGAAATATGTGTGAAAAGTATTTTCAAGCGGGCAGATATGTGTTATAACATAAGAGTTGCAGTGAGATAGCGGCAGATTATTGAATAGATGAGGTGTAGTATGAAGAGAAGATTAGCGGCGGCAGCGGCGGGAGTGATGTTATTTTCTATGATTTTATCCGGCTGTCAGGCGAGCAAGGGACTTGAGACGGACAGTCTGAAAATTACGCAGTATAAGGATGTTGAGGTGGAGCAAGTCAGTAAGCCGGAGGAAGTTACGGATGAAAATGTGGATAATATGATTCAGGCTGTCCTGGAAAGTAATTCTCAGGTTAACGAGATTACAGACCGTGCAGTGGAAAACGGCGATACGGTTAATATTGATTTTGTAGGTAAGATTGACGGTGTAGAGTTTGAAGGAGGAGCCGGGGAGGACTATCCTCTGACAATCGGTTCCGGTGCATTTATTGAAGGCTTTGAGGATAGTGTAGTCGGCCATAAGACGGGAGAGACATATGACTGGAATGGAGCATTTCCGGATAATTACGGCAATGCAGAATATGCCGGCAAGGATGTAGTATTTACGATTACGGTGAATAGCATTACCGAATCGCAGGTGCCGGAGCTTACCGATGAATTTGTAAAGAATGTATCTGAAGAATCTAAGACGATAGACGAGTATAAAAAAGAGATCAGAAAGCAGCTTGAGAAGGAGAATGAGACAGCGTACAGCGATGAGCTGGCATCGAAAGTATGGGAAGAAGTTGTGAACAATACTGAGGTGAGCAAGTATCCGAAGGAGAAGGTAGAAAAGCTCTCCGGTGATTTGATTGACAGCTACAAGTCAGCGGCAGATACCTCTGGAATGGAGTACGAGGAGTTTTTGGAAGTGCAGACCGGGATGGATGTTGAGACTTTTGAAAAGCGGGTAGATGAAGTGGTAAAGGACCGCGTAAAGCAGAATATGATTGCCGAGGCGATTGCCAAGAAGGAGAATATTAAGCTGGATGATTCTGCTTATGAGGAGCAGCTCGAAGTAATTGCCCAAAATAACGGGATAAAAGATGTAGAGGAATTAAAGAAGATGGCGTCGGAAGAAGAGTTAAAGGAAATGGCGCTTGGAAACCTGGTAATGGAGTGGCTTGCAGAGCATTGTATTCAAAAGGCAGCAGAGTAAGCTTCCAGATCCACGTTTGTTAGGGAACATTCTTTAGCAGACGTGGATTTTTTTGATGAAAATCTGGGGAATATACCGGTGGAGTATTCTGCAGGCGGTATATTATGTATGGAACATGAGAGGTATGAAGATTATGAAGAAAAAAAGAGACGTATATCAGACTGTCATGCCGCTGGTTGCTGTTGTTGCGGGAAATTTTTTATATGCATTGACAGTTAAGCTTTTTCTGCTCCCTGCCGGTCTTGTGACAGGAGGAACGACAGGTATGGCGCTGACTGTAAATTATTTGACGGGCATATCGATATCGGGCTTTGTGCTTATTTTCAACATCGTTATGCTTGCCTTAGGATATAAAGTTTTGGGGAAGGCTTTTGCATCTACGACACTTGCCAGTACATTTTTATACCCGATGGCGCTTGAAATATTTGACAGAATGCTGGAAGGGGTTGTGCTGACGGAGGATATATTTTTGTGCACACTGTTCTCAGGACTGGGGATCGGAATCGCACTGGGAATTGTCATTCGTTCAGGGGCGTCTACAGGGGGTATGGATATTCCTCCGCTGGTGCTTAAGCAGTATTTTCGAATTCCAGTTTCAATAAGCATGTATGTATTTGATGTGTGTATTCTGCTGTCGCAGGCTATATTCCGCAAACCAGAAAATATATTGTACGGCATTGTTCTGGTACTGGTCTACACACTTGTTCTCGATAAGATGCTGCTTATGGGAACGACAAGGACAGAGGTCAGAATTATCAGTGAGAAATCCGCAGAGATACGAGATGCGATATTGAAGGAGTTAGACAGGGGCGTGACGATGCTGGAAGGAGAGAGCGGCTATCTCCACAATAAGACACAGATGATATTCAGCGTAATTTCGAACCGGGAGCTTCCGAGAGTAGAGAAGATTGTCAGAGGGATTGATCCGGTAAGCTTTATGGTAGTAAGCAGAGTGAGCGAAGTGAAGGGAAGAGGCTTTTCACTGAATAAGAAATACGAGTAGAGGAAATGTGTGAAGAGGCGGATGGAGGTAAGCCTGTAAGTCAAATATCTATGCAAGCATGGCTGCTTGGTTCGTTGTTTCGCGGGAATAAAATGTAGATAATTATATAGGTAAAATAAATAAATGATTATAATTATTTGGAATATCAATTTGTCTCCGTGTATACAAGATGGTATATTATTTTACAGATTGATACTCTCAGAACCGCGTGTAACTGAGAGTATCATCATGGGGGCAAAAGATTTTTTGACCTCAACATCATAATATAACAAAGGAGAAGGTTTATGAAAAGAAGGTTGATCAGCATGCTGTTATGTGCTGCAATGGGTGTAACGCTGGCAGTAGGATGTGGTTCGGATTCATCTGAGAAAAAAGAGACAGAGGAGAAAACAGAAGGCACCGAGGAGAAGAAGGAGCTTACAGTTGTAGGAACAGGAAGCTTTTTCCCGGTAATTTATACCGATGATAACGGAGATTTAACAGGATTTGAGCATGATGTTATTGAGGAAATTGCAAAGCGTGCGGGCTATGAGGTGACATGGGAGCTTTCAGATGATTACGGCGCAATGTTTTCAGGTCTTGACAGCGGAAAGTATGATACGATTGCCGCGCAGATTTCTGTGACGCCGGAGAGAGAAGAGACCTATACATTTACAGAGAAATATGCAGCGAACAAAATCCGCATGGCGGTCCGCGGAGATGACCCGGCAGAGTCGGTAGACGATCTTCAGGGCAGAAAAGTATGTATTGAATATGGAACGGTTTTGGAAACATTTTTTAATGAGTATAATGCAGAGCTTGCGGATGATAAAAAGATTGAGTTGGTTGTAACGTCAGGAAATATATATGATGAGCTGTCGGTCGGCCACTATGATGCATTTCCGATTACGGAGCTTTCCTTTGATTCTATCAATGAAAAGGGTGAGTATAATTTCAAATTAGTCGGAGAGCCGATTATTGTAGATTACCAGGCATTTCCATTTGCTAAGGATGCAGATTCCGAGAAGGTGGAAGCATTTAATAATGCTATCAAAGAGATGAGAGAGGATGGCACGCTTGCAGAATTATCCGAACAATATTATAAGAGAGACGTAACAGATACTGTAGAGTAAAAAGGTAACGTGCGCTGTCAGGTGTGCGGGCAGAAGGCAGTCTTGATTTAGAGACTGCCTTTTTAAAACCGAAATACGATATAAAAAGGATAGATTTAGATGAGATTTGATAATGAGTTTTTTGTTTCGTGTTTTCCCAAGCTTATATTAAAGGTGCCGTATACTTTGTGGCTTGGGATAATTGCCTTCCTTGCGGCATTTATATTAGGGCTTTTTCTGGAGATCTGCTATACGTCCAAGAATCGAATTGTAAAAGGATTGGCAGGTATTTATATTTCTTATTTTCGTTCTACACCATATATTACACAGCTCTTCATATTTTATTTTGGACTGCCGCAGGTGTTTGACTTTATGAAGAGTGTTACGGGAAGCGCTGCGCTTATTATTACGATCGCGATGAATTCATCAGCGTTTATTGCGGAGACCATCCGCGGAGGACTGCTTTCCGTTGACAGGGGGCAGAAGGAGGCAGGATTGTCGATAGGCTTAAGTACATTTGCAATGTATAAGGAGATCATTCTGCCGCAGGCCTTTGTGGCAGCTTTTCCGTCGCTTGGCAATGCCTTTATCACAATGATAAAAAATACGGCAATCGGATTTACGATTGGAGTTGTGGAGCTTTTGTCTCAGGCAAAAATGCTGGGAGGGTCAAGTCTGAACTTTTTTGAGGCATACATAGCTGTAGGTATTGTTTACTGGGTGGTTTTGGTTGTGATTGACAGACTGCTGAAGATGATGGAAACTAAAATATGTAAATATTTGTGATATCGGAATAGGGAACGGCCTGCTGTGTTATAGAGTGTGTATAAAAGCTGTACAGAGCAGTTTGTGGTATTATAGGAAATGAAAAATAGGTAAGGAGTATGCGCAAGATGGAAGAATATAATGTGAATTGTCTTAATAAAGCTTTAGGGTTAAAGCGGAGAATCATCGGTGTCAGGTTTTTATATTTTAAATCTGAATATCAAGGTTTAGATATTGAGGATTACGGCAGAAAAACAAGCTACTGCATGATGGTTCACAAAGCAATGTCCGGCGGACATTTTAAGGCGTGTGCAGAGCACTTCGGCTGCCGGTGTGCTTTGGAGGCACTGGGGCTTGATGAGGAGATGGAATGTGTAGTGTCCGGTGAGCGCTATTATAGTATTAAGCTGTATGAAACCCGTGCAGTTGCGAAGGCAGTCACAAGGGATATATCCCGTATACAGCAGAGAATATACGGGGTTGAGATTGGGCCGCTTGAGGAGCTTGAGGCTGCAGATGTCGCTCTGTTTATGGTAAATGCATATCAGCTTATGAGAGTGGTGGAGGGATATTCTTATAAGTATGGCATACCGAAGCATTTGTGCATGGCAGGAAATCAAGGTGTTTGTGCAGATTTGACGGCGAGTCCGTTTGAGAAAAACGATTTGAATTTTTCTGTATTATGTGCAGGAACGAGGAAAATGTGCGGCTGGACAGATGATGAGATGGGGGTGGGTGTGCCGATTCAGCAGCTCGCACCCTTGACGGAAGGAATTCTTGCAACGTTGAATTACATCGAATATCCGGAGAGAAAACAGGCGATCCGAGAAAGACTGGTAAGTCCTGATGAGCTGGGCTTTGCAATTGATGATCATATTCATTATGGAAAGGAAGGCAAAGCGTATGTAAACCCGCAGAAGTATGAGCAGCTGAGAAATGAGGAATTAAAATGATTAGAGTAGAGAACCTTCATAAAAGTTTTGGAGATCTGCACGTTCTTAAGGGAATAGATTTTGCGGCAAAAAAAGGAGAGGTCGTTGCCATAATCGGGCCTTCTGGGATGGGAAAGTCCACCTTTCTCAGATGTATTAATTTCATCGAAAGACCGGAAAAAGGAAGGCTTGAAATAGACGGAGTGAGGGTTGATGCAGAAAGCTGTAAGGAAAAAGAAATCCGGGCAGTTAGAATGAAAAGCTCTATGGTTTTTCAGAACTATAATGTATTCAAAAATAAAACTGTACTGCAGAATGTGATGCTTCCTATGCTGTCCGTACAAAATATGGACAAGCAGGCTGCGCAGGAAAGGGCACTGGGATATCTTGAACAGGTGGGACTTATGGATAAGACAAATGAGTATCCGTCAAGACTGTCGGGCGGACAGCAGCAGCGGGTAGGAATCGCAAGAGCTATGGCAGTCAATCCAAAGGTTATTCTGTTTGATGAGCCGACATCATCTCTGGACCCTGAGCTGGTTGCCGGAATTCTGGAGATCATCCGCAGGCTTGCAAAGGAGCATGAACGTACTATGCTGATTGTGACACACGAGATGCGTTTCGCCAGGGATATAGCAGACAGAGTTTTATTTATGGACGGTGGTGTGATTCTGGAAGAAGGAACGCCGGAAAAGATATTTTCAGGTCCGGAGCATGAACGTACGAAAAGGTTTTTAGACCAGTTAAAATAAATTCTGTGTGTACAGCTGTTTCTATGCCGCTGTACACACAGAATTTTTCATTTCCCGGATTATCGAAAGGATTGGGAACATAAAATGATGTTGAGACTAAAATGTTTTAGAGGACGGCTTGACTTAGAGTATTGGACTGGGAAAGGACAGCGGGAGAATGAAGAACCGGGAAATGGATTTTTATCGTAAAAAGAGCTGGGGACGACTGCCGGTGTATGTATTTATAGCTGCAGCAGTTATGTTCACTGTTCCGTTTGTTCGGAATCTGTCAGCTCCGAATTTGATAAAAAAGGCTGAAAATATGGTGGCAGGAGAAAATGGAAGGGTTGAAACAGTTACAGAGACGGCCTTAGAGGAAGCTGTGAGGATAAGCAGGCTGTATACGGCGGAGTATCCATATAATGGATATACAGCAGTGTACGATGAGGATACCGGAGATATAAAATATTATGTAGCGTATGAAGGGACGGTTAAAGCCGGAATTGATGTAAGTAAGATAAGCGTCTCATTGGAGGAAGGCTCCGGTACGATTATTATACTTCTTCCGGAAATTGAAGTTACGACTCCTATAGTTGATGCCGGTACGATGGAATACATATTTGCTGATGAAAAATATAATACGGAGACAGTCGCGCAGGAAGCATATAAGGCGGCTAACGAAGACTTGTCACTAAAAGCCGGAAAGGATGCCAGCATTATAACTACTGCGAGAGAGACGGCAAAGACGGCGGCAAAAGCACTGGTAGAGCCCTGGGTCAGTCAGATCAGCGGGGAGAATAAATATACAGTTAAGGTATTGGCATATGTGGAGAAAGAATAAGGAGATATGACCTGAAATAATGATGATTAATTTAAGAAATATATTTGTTGTATGGTGTGTACTTTTTATTGTCAGTATGATGAGTGGATGTTCGCCGAATGCTTTAGAGACAGATAATGGGAGCAAGGCTGATCTACATTCTGTCTCTGAGAGAGATGCAGAAAAAGAGGCTGTTCCGGACATAAACAAGATTAAAAGTATATGTGAGCTTGCAGCTTTGAGATGTTATTATCATAATGTGGCAAAGTCGGTAAAAGAATCAGGGACAGGACTTTTTCATTTAGGCGAAAAAGATCGTGTCTTTTGGATAGAATATACGGGAATCGTGGAGATAAGCTTTCAGGCAGAGCTGATAGAGATAGAGTCAGACGGAAGCGAAATCAGGATTACATTGCCGCCGCCGCAGGTTGTATGTATGGTGGAGCAGAACTCATGGAATGCAGATTCTTATGTCATTTCAAAAGACCAGTGGTTTCAGAAGAATCCGATCACTGCGGCTGACCAGACAAAAGCAATCGAAGAAGCTCAGACGGAAATGAAGAAGGAGGTGGAAAATAATTCATCACTTTTGAATACTGCAAAACAGCAGGCTAAAGATTTAATAGAAAACTATATCAATCAAATAGGCAGTGTGACAGGGCGGAAATATTATATTGTATGGGAGATAGTGAAACCGACGCAATAATTTGTGCAGATGCTGTGAGTAAGTTGCTTTTCCGGAAGGAAACAGATATACTGGAAACATGAAATAAATTTAGAGAGGAAGCCTTTATGTGGAAGAGGAAGTCTTTATTTAGAAAAAGAGAAAAAACGGAAGAGATTTTTAAAGATGAGAAGGGGACACCAAGTCCGGCCGCACAGTTTTTAGAGGACTATGAGCAAGAGGAGCAGGAATTGACGGTGTTGGTTAAGGAGTTTACAAAAGGCGGTATGGTGCAGGGAGATTTTCTTTTTCCGGCAGTATCCTTTCTGGCATATATTGACAGAGAAAGTGGAAAAGCAGTTCGTGAGAAGGGAACGCTGTGCTGGGTGATACGAAGAGCTTCAAGTAATTATATTCATAAGTTTAAGGATTATGGGATTTATAAAATTCTGGTAAGGAAAATGAAGCCGGGTATATTAAATCCGTTGGGAGAACCCTTTAGGAACCGCTATTATGTTGTGAAGATTTTAGGGAAAGAAATAAAAGAGCCGCAGCTTGAAAAAATCCGTACCGAATATCTGAAGCCTGTTTTTATAAAAAACAGCTTAGGAGAATTTAAGCTGGACAGGAGATATGATTGGTTTGAAGGCGAGATTGATTGGCTTGGGAATATGGAATGCGTATCGCTTAAAAAGGATGAGGATGCCGACGCTGCAGAATCGGCGCTGAAGACATTACATATGCTGATGTCGGATGCTTCAGGCTGGGACAGTAAATTCCGGCAATATGCAGCAGAGGAATTGACAGAGCTTGCAAATGACTGGCAGGAGGCTGAAGGAATTACGGATATAACAAAGGAGGAATTTGCAGAGAGAATCGGCAGTCCATCGCTTTCTATAGATAATAGGGGAGACTTTGAGGCGGTGTATAATGACGATGATATGTTTGCCGGGCATTGGATTGTTGTCTGTGGAACAGCTGACGGGATGCTGACGGATGCGAGTATAGAAGGATAAGAGGAAAACGGTGAAAATAGGTTGTCCGTCTGGAGAATGGATGCATGGATTGTCTGCCGTATATTTTATTCTTGGGGAATAAGAAAACAAACCCCTGCATACATTGTAAAAACAATGAGTGCAGGGGTTTATATATGAAGGATTATATTGAAGAAAGGGCAGTGGAAATAGCATATTATATTATTGAGAATAAGGCAACGGTAAGGCAGACTGCGAAAGCATTTGGGGTTAGTAAAAGTACAATACATATGGTAGTAACAAAATAGAGCGGTTGATTTGGAGAATTAAATAGAACAAACCACTTCTTAGAGTATAGATCGTGACTGGGAAGTGGTTTTTTTATGCCTGTGAAATAGAAAAGGAAGGGTTATAATATGGAAAATGTTAAATTTTAGCGTGCTTAGATATTTTTATGAAGATACGGGAGAGGCGAATAAAAATGAGGAGCATAAAGCGATAGTATGGCAGACGGCAGAAAAATTCGGGGTATGCAGATAGTGTTTGCAGATAGGTATTCATAGAATCAAATATATGGCAGAAAAGCTCGGTGCAGACCGGACCTTTTGCATATGAAAATATGGAATATTTAATGATTCAGCATTTTAGAGGGTCTTTTTATATTCCAGTTCTTATTGTATAATAAAAACAAGGGTATGAAAATAGTTTGAATTGGACGTGTAGAAAAGAAATCTATCGATGAAAAGTGCAGAAATAATATGTTTCTACTATAACACTATATTTCAATTAGATACAAGTAAACGGAGGATAATAGAATGGCGGAGCAGGAAAACAGTAAAGATTTGATTAGCGTATTATGGAGCGGAGCAGATATATTACGTTCAAAGATGGATGCAAATGAATATAAAGACTATCTTTTAGGGATTGTTTTTTATAAGTATTTATCAGATTCCTTTTTAATAAAGGTCTATGATTTGATTTATGATGAAAAACCAGAAACATTAAAAATTGCTTTGAATGTATACATTGATGCTTTGAAAGATGAAAGTGCAGAAGAATTAAAAGATGAAATAAAATCATCTTGTCATTATGTGATTGATCCGGAATTAACTTACACAAATTTTGCAGAGGCAGCGCGAAATAATTCTTTTAATCGTGAACAATTACAAAAAGCATTTAATAATATCGAACAAAGTGATCCATTATTTGCGGATTTATTTACAGATATTGATTTGTATTCCAATCGCTTGGGAACAGGTGATCAAAAGCAAAGTGACACAATTGCCAGTCTGTTAAAAGAAATTGATAAAGCAGATTTATTGAATACAGATACAGATGTTTTAGGAAATGCTTATGAGTATTTGATTGGTCAATTTGCGTCTGAAACCGGGAAAAAAGCTGGTGAATTTTACACACCGCAGGCGGTTTCCAAAATATTAACCAGAATTGCTATTTTGGGACAGGAGAGCAATAAAGGTTTGTCCGTTTATGATCCGTGTATGGGTTCAGGTTCTCTTTTATTGAATGCTAAAAAATATGCATTAGAGCCAATTTATATTAAATATTACGGACAAGAATTGATGACATCTACATATAATCTGGCGCGCATGAACATGTTTTTGCATGGTATTGCACCAGAAAATCAAAGATTGAGAAATGGTGATACTTTAGACAGTGATTGGCCAACGGATGAAGAAACTGATTTTAATATGGTATTGATGAATCCGCCATATTCAGCGAAATGGAGTGCAGCCGCTGGTTTTCTGCAAGATGAACGCTTTAGCGATTATGGGGTTCTGGCACCGAAGTCAAAAGCTGATTATGCTTTCCTGTTACATGGTCTGTATCATCTGAAAAATAATGGAACGATGGCAATTGTATTACCGCATGGTGTGTTATTCAGAGGAGCGGCAGAAGGAAAAATTCGAGAAAAATTATTACGTTCTGGAAATATTTATGCAATAATCGGATTACCCGCAAATTTATTTTATAATACATCAATTCCAACTTGTATCGTTGTTTTAAAGAAACACAGAGATGGAAGAGATGTCTTATTTATAGATGCTTCGAAAAAATTTGAAAAGGGTAAAAAACAAAATACAATGACGGACAGGCATATAGATGACATTGTAGATTTGTATTACAAACGAGAAACAATAGACAAAAAATCTTATCTTGCCAGTTTTGAAGATATTGAGAAGAACGATTTCAACCTTAATATTCCAAGGTATGTAGATAATTTTGAAAAAGAAGAAGAGATTAATTTAAATGAACTTTTGACAGAAATGAAACAGACTGATGACGAGATAAAGAAGGCACAGAATGAAGTGTTATCTTGCTTAAAGGATTTAACATCTTCTGATCAGGATATTATGTTATCTATAAACTGTCTTGTTGAAATGATTGAGGGGTGATAAATATGGGGAAACCAAAAATTCGCTTTAAAGAATTTACAGAAGATTGGGAACAGCGTAAGGCTGCGGATATTGCGGAATACTCAAAAGGAAACGGTTATTCTAAAAGTGATTTGACGGAGATTGGAACGCCGATAATTTTATATGGCAGGCTTTATACGAAGTATCAATTTGTGATTAATGAAGTAGATACTTTTGCTGTCCCCAAAAAGGGTGCTGTTTATAGTGAAGGAAATGAAGTGATCGTTCCCGCTTCGGGAGAAACGGCAGGAGATATTGCAAGAGCGTCAGCCGTTGAAAAGTCAGGGGTTTTGCTTGGCGGCGACCTTAATATTCTCCGTCCATTTGATTTTATAAATCCGTTGTTTTTGGCACTTGCTATTTCAAATGGGGAACCACAAAAAGAACTGGCAAAAAGGGCGCAGGGTAAGTCGGTGGTGCATATCCATAATTCAGACATACAAGAGCTATCTATTTCATACCCGACAAGAACTGAGCAAGATAAAATTATTGCTGTTTTCCGCAACCTTGATAACCTCATCACCCTTCACCAGCGTAAGTGTAATGAGACAAAAAAATTAAAAAAATATATGCTTCAAAAAATGTTTCCACAAAATGGGATGAAAGTCCCAGAAATTCGATTTGAAGGATTTACTGGCGATTGGGAACAGCGTAAGGTTGAAGATATAATGAGTTGTATTACTGATTATGTTGCGGCTGGTTCGTTTGCGGATATAAGGGAGAATGTTACTTATCTAAATGAAAATGGATATGCGCAGTTAGTCAGAACCGTAGATTTGAAGAAAAAATTTACTAATGATGATTTTGTTTTTGTTGATGAAAATGCTTTCAAATATTTGTGGAGAGTTAACTTGAATGAGGCGTGTATTGTTTTACCAAACATCGGCGCAAATATAGGAGAAGTCTACTATGTAGAACCTTCTGAGTTGCCTGAAAAAAATAATGTTTTAGGACCGAATGCCATTTTGCTTAGGACAAATGAGGATAAATATTTTATATTCATATTGCTTAGTTCAAATGTTTTTCAAAAACAATTATTTGAAAATGTTGGTTCAAGTGGACAACCAAAATTCAATAAAACAGAATTAAAAAGTATTGCTGTATCTATGCCAGATATTAATGAGCAAAAGAAGATAGGTTCATATTTTAAGAGCCTCGACCACCTCATCACCCTTCACCAGCGGAAGTGTGATGAATTAGTGAAAATCAAGAAATATATGTTGCAAAATATGTTTGCTTAAATAATTGACAAGATTTTGAAGAAAAATCAGATTGGCAAAAGAATAAATTATACGCAGAGTGATGATATAAAAAATGGTATGGCTTACGATATGTTTCGGTGTACTTTGAATGGATGTGAATAGTAAAAAGAATAGAAAAGTGGGAGGTTTTGAATGAGTGAACAGAAAAAAAGATTGGTTTTACCGTTGCGTGTGTAAATGAATTTGCTCAACAGCATAATCTCAGTATACAAGAATCATTCCGTTATCTTTTTCAATTTAAAGGCATTGCTTTTATAAAAGAAAATTATGAAGTGGAACATACATTAGATTTTGGAACAATAGTGGAAGATTTGGGAATGTTATGCCGTAAAAACGGAGGTGTGCTTTGAGATTATATCATGGAAGTAATGTTGTGATAGAAAGTATCAACTTAGCAATGTGTAGACCTTATAAAGATTTTGGAAAGGGCTTTTATTTAACAGATATAGAAGAACAAGCAAAACAAATGGCGAAAAGAGTGTCTAGGCTTTATGGAGGTTCTCCAGTCATAAATACTTTTGAAATACAGGATGACTTTAGAAAAACGTCAGATATTAAAATTATGGATTTTGGAATACAAACGACAGAAGAATGGGCAAAATTTGTAATGAATAATAGGAATAGAACATTTACGGATGAAGCGAATACTCTGTGTAACAAAGATAATAAATACGATATTGTTATCGGTCCTGTCGCAGATGATAATATGGCATTACTATTTCGGCAGTATGAAAATGAAATTATTGATTTTGAAACATTACTGAAAGGAATGATATATAAGAAAACATCTTCACAATATTCGTTTCATACGGAAAAGGGTATTAGGCTTTTGCGAAAGGTGGATGATTAGTATGAGTAAACAAGACCAATTAATAGAATATATAGTTCAGGATATTGTTGATATGATTGCCACAGATCAGAATATTGAATACGATGAAGCAATGAATAAATTTTATAATTCGGAAGTATTTGAAAAGTTGCAAGATAAGGAAACAGGTTTGTATTTGGAAAGTTCAGAATATATATACGATCTTTTTAAAGACGAGATGAATTTTGGGCATATTATTCAGGCAGAGATATAAGTATAAAGGGTTATAACTCCTTATCATCGTAAGTGTTGGAGATTATAAAAAAGAGAGAGAAACGATTGGGAACAGCGTAAGCTAGGGGATGCGCTATGTAGCTTGCAAAATAATACTTTGTCAAGAGCTGAATTGACATATGAAGAAGGCACTATAAAGAATGTTCATTATGGAGATATTCTTGTTAAATATGGAGAAGTATTAGATGTAAAAAATGAACAAATCCCTAATATTATAGATGCCTCTGTTGCCGAGAAATACAAAGCTTCTTTTTTACAAAATGGCGATGTGATTTTTGCGGATACAGCAGAAGATGAAACTGTAGGGAAATGTAGTGAAATAGCAGGTTTGACAGATGAAACGGTATTATCTGGACTGCATACAATTCCATATAGACCACAGATGAAATTTGCTACAGGATATTTGGGATATTATTTGAATGCAAGTGCTTTTCATCAGCAACTTATACCTCTTATGCAGGGGATAAAAGTAACGTCAATTTCTAAATCTGCAATGCAAAATACAGATATTGTTTATCCTAAATCTTTTGATGAACAGGAAAAAATTGGTGCTTATTTTATGCACCTCGACCACCTCATCACCCTTCACCAGCGGAAGCTGTTTTATGCAAAAATACAATATATCATATGAAATTTCACTAATTGAAACAAAGGAGGAAAATATTATGCCAGAATTAGAGTCGATGATAGAGCAGAAATTGATTGAGGAGCTGGTCTATGGAGATTCTCAATGGGTATATAGAGAAGATTTGAAAACAGAAGAAGATTTATGGGGAAATTTCAAGTATATTTTGGAGCAAAATAATAAAGACCGTTTAAATGGAGAAAAATTATCTGATGCAGAATTTGAACAGGTAAAAAACCAGTTACAGTTTTCATCGTTTTATAAAGCGGGGGAATGGCTGGTTGGAGAAAATGGAAAGGTTCAGGTTCATGTACAGCGTGATACTGAGCGATTGCATCTTGTAGTAATGAATCATGAACACATTGCTGGTGGCAGCAGTGTTTATGAAGTAATCAATCAATATAGCACATTGAAGTCAGATGATGACAAAGCAATTCCGGGAAGAGATAGACGATTCGATGTGACATTGATGATCAATGGTCTTCCGATGATTCATATAGAATTGAAAAATAAGCAACACTCATATATGGATGGGTTCTGGCAGATTAAAAAATATATTGGAGAAGGTAAATTTACCGGAATTTTTTCAGCAGTGCAGATGTTTGTAATCAGCAATGGTGTGGACACAAAATATTTTTCAGCCGCTGGTGATACAGAATTAAATTCCAAGTTCATTAGTGGATGGCTGGATCGTGAGAATTATCCAGTTTCGGATTATCTTGATTTTGCTAAGAGTGTACTCCGTATTCCGGAAGCACATGAGATGATTTCGAGATATACAGTATTAGACGAAGATGCAAAGCGTTTAATATTGCTGCGCCCATATCAGATTCATGCAATCGAGGCAATTAGAGAAGCATCTAAACAGGGGAAATCAGGATACGTATGGCATACAACAGGCTCTGGGAAAACATTGACATCTTATAAAGCAACCAGGAATCTGCTGATGGATATTCCGTCTATTGACAAAGCGATTTTCCTGATAGACCGCAAAGATTTGGACACGCAGACGACCATGGCATTTCAGGCTTATGCAAATAATGATTTGGTAGATGTAGATGAAACGGATAATGTAAATGATTTAAAGAAAAAATTAAAATCTGATGACAGACAGGTGATTGTTACTACCATTCAGAAACTACATATTCTAATTACAAAGAAATTAAAAGAGGAAACATCGGAATATCGAAAAATTAAGAATCTTAGAATTGCATTTGTTGTGGATGAGTGCCATCGTGCGGTTAGTCCGGGAACAAAAAGAGAGTTGGAGCGGTTTTTTAACCGGTCTTTGTGGTATGGATTTACGGGTACGCCAAGATTTGCAGAAAATCCATATCTGCAAAAAGGAGACCTTCCAAGAACGACAGAAGATTTATATGGAGAACGTCTGCACAAATATACGATTCAAAATGCAATTCATGATAAGGCAGTGCTGGGATTTCAGGTAGAGCATAATGGGCCGAAAGATGTGGAAAATGAAACGGACAGCAGTGTATATGACAACGAAACACATATGTTAAAAGTACTGGATATCATTTTGAATAAGTCTTGTCACAAACTAGGTTTTCAAAATGGGAAAGGACAGACTTATGAGGGATTTCTTACCACAAGTTCGATTCAGAGAGCGCAGCAGTATTATGAATTATTGATGAGGGTAAAAAATGGAGAAACATCTCTTACAATTGATGAGCGAATCAAACAGGTTCTGCCGGATTTCCCGAAATTTGCAATTACCTATTCTGTAACAGAAAATGAAGAAGGTTCTCAGGTTAATCAGGAGAAAATGCAAAAATCTCTGGATGACTATAATGGAATGTTTGGCACGAAATATGAATTGTCTCAGATACAGGGATATAATGGAAACTTAAATAAGCGTCTTGCAAGAAAAGATCCCAGATATAAAAGCAGAAATGAACAGTTGGATTTAGTGATTGTGGTAGACCGCTTACTGACAGGATTCGACGCTCCGTGTATGTCTACGATTTTTATGGACAGACAGCCGATGGGTCCGCATGACCTGATTCAGGCATTTTCAAGAACAAATCGAATTTTTGATAAGAATAAAACATATGGACAGATCGTTACATTTCAGGCGCCGGTCCTTTTTAAGGAAGCAGTTGACAATGCAGTTAAATTATATTCTGCCGGAGGAACAAAAGAGACGCTTATGGCAGAATGGAACGAGGTGGAGCCTGCATTCAGGAAAGCGCTTGCAGCGCTTCGCGTTTCTGCTGATAAACCGGAAGTAATTCCAACCCTGTCTTTGAATGAGAGGAAAATATTTGCAAAAATATTTCAGGAGTTTGACTCTTTGTTTGCACAGTTAAAGTCGTTTACTGTATATGATGACAGCATGTTAGAAGAATATGGAATTTCTGAAGAAGAATATGATGACTATGTGGGACATTATAAAAATGTAGTACGGGAAATCAAAGATGCAAAAGGAGAAGAAGCTGATGGTTTGGATGAGAAAGATGGCGGAGATGATATAGAAATTGATCAAGACTATGAGCTGATGGCATACAGCAATACAAAGATTGATTATGAGTATATTATTCACCTGATTCAGAATATTGTTACACCTTATGACGAAATGGAAGAAATTACGCCAAAAGAACGTCAGAAAAAAATTGATGAAGTGAAACAATATGTGGGAGATTTGCGGAAAGAGAATCCAAAAGTTGCAGATATTATGTCAAATTTGATTGCAGAAATTGAAATAGATGATACAAAATATAGGGGTCGGTCCATTCTTCATATTGTGGAAAATATGAAACAGGATTGTATCGAGCGAGTAATTTCTGATTTTTGTATTACCTGGCATGCATCTAAGGATGATGTGATGTATGCGGCAACACATTATCAAAACGGAGAAATTCCAAACGAAAGCGCAATTAAAATGAATGTGGATTATACAAGCTATAAATCATCTCAGGAAAAAGCACTTCCAAAGTTTAAATATTATACAAAAATGATGGCGGAGTTAAGAAAACTTCTGGATGAAGAAATAAAACCGCTTTTAATGGTTGTATGACTTGAAAGTTGCTTTTTGATTGTTTATATCAGCGTAAGTATTTCGGAAAGAGAGGGAACTTATGCTCTGCGATATGAACAGAACAACATTATTTTATGAGTATTATGCTCAGTGGATTGAGGTATATAAAAAAGGTGCAATAAGGGAAGCAACCTTAGCAAAATATTTGATGACACAAAAATGGGTGGAAAAATTGATCCCGGAAGTGAAAGTTTCTGAATTAACAAGAACCGTATATCAACAGCTTTTAAATGAATATGCAAAGGAACATGAAAGACAGACAACATTGGATTTTCATCATCAATTGAAAGGGGCAGTTCTTGATGCAGTTGATGAAGGATTGCTTTCGAGAGACCCGACCAGAAAGGCAATTATTAAGGGAAAAGCACCAAAAACAAAGAAAATTAAATATCTAAATCAGTTTGAATTACATACATTGATTGCGAATCTTGATATTAAAGATACACCAAATTGGGATTGGTTCATTCTGTTGGTTGCAAAAACAGGGATGCGTTTCTCAGAGGCATTGGCAATTACTCCGGAAGATTTCGATTTTGCCAGGCAGACTTTGTCTATCAGTAAAACATGGGATTATAAAGGAGACGGGGGTTTTTTGCCGACAAAAAATAAATCATCGGTTAGAAAAATTCAAATTGACTGGCAGATTGTAGTAAAATTTTCAGTTTTGACTAAGGAGCTTCCGCCGGATAAACCCATTTTTGCTGGTGAATCAAAAATATACAATTCAACAGTAAATGATGTGCTTACCAGGCATTGCAAAGCATGCGGAATTTCTGAAATTTCAATTCATGGTTTACGGCATACACATGCTTCATTGCTATTGTTTGCAGGAGTATCGATTGCAAGCGTGGCCAGAAGGCTAGGACATGCGAGTATGACGACCACACAGAAAACATATTTGCACATTATTCAGGAACTTGAAAATAAAGATGTAGATTTGGTCATGAGAACACTGTCAGGATTATAGAAATTAAAGTGTAATAGAAATACTTACGTTGATTATGATTTCATGAGGGTGAGTTTCATTTCGGTATTGCCATATCGCAATTATTAGCATATGGATACTTGGAGTAATCTTATCATGGATAATATCCTCATACTTTTTGATTTGTTTCGTGGAGAAAAGGCGCTGAAGCAGATCTAAGATAAAAGATATATGGAAGAATTGCGAGGTGCGGTTTGGAAAAGGACAAGATCAGAACAAAATGGCAGACATAGTTATGAAACTGTGAAAAAAGGAATATGAAAATAAACCTCTGCATACATTGTAAAAACAATGAGTGCAGGGGTTTTGTATGAAAGATTATATTGAGGAGCGGGCAGTAGAAATCGCTTATTATATTATTGAGCATAAAGCGACGGTAAGGCAGACTGCGAAAGCATTTGGGGTTAGTAAAAGTACCATACATAAAGATGTAACCGAACGTCTCCAAAAGATTAATCCGGCTCTTGCTGCAAAAGCGCGGACAGTACTGGACATCAATAAATCCGAGCGGCATATTAGGGGCGGACTTGCTACGAGAGAAAAATATCTCCATATAGAGCATCGATAAGTGAGCGGTTGGGAAATGCCGGATTCCCAACCGTCTTTCTTTATTTTAGCTGTCGGTATGAAGCAGAGTGTTGACACCGTATTTATCTCTTTATATAATAAGCATGGAAATAGAACGGTTGGGTTTTAGGAAGAAATATTTAGGGAAGCGGGTTATCATCAAATATGAAGACGAAAATGGCTGTAAAAAGAATACTGGCATTCATACTGATTTTAGCTGTAGCGGGAGCGACAACAGAGCTTGCTGTATCGGCACAAAATGAAAATGCCACAGCCGATACGCAGGAGATAAAAACAGATGTTACTGGGACTGAAGCGGTGTTGGACTGTGCAGAATCGTCTGGTGCTCTGACGTGGGATTTTTTTAATGACGGTAGTGAAAGCATGAGCTGGCTTGAGCGTATGAGTCTGCCGGATTATGCTGTTGATTTATACTATATGCTGGTGGAGGGAACCGACAATAACGGTGTGCAGGATGTATTGATTGAGGACATCAGCTTTTCAGAAGAAGCCGCCTTTACAGTAGAGTACAAAGACGGAAGGAAGAAAATATTTAATGCTGTAGAGGTGCTGGATACAGTTAAAGATGTCAGGATGTCATCGGAGGAGTGGAGTGATATTCAGGACAATCTGCGCTGCGCATATCAGGCATTTCGACGGGATTATCCAGGGGTTTTCTGGTTAAATGAGAATCCTGAGGTTATCAGAGTATGTACCGTGCAGGAGGCTGCAGAAGGCACAAAAAGCTATGAATATAAAGTGTATTTTAAATTAAAGAGCTGTGACAAAGGTAATAAGTTTGATATTCGAAACAGTGAATATCAAAGTGAAGAGGCGATCCGAGAGGATCTTGAGATGCAGAATCTGTGGATTCAGAAGGTACTGAAGGAAGCAGAGGGGAAGAATGCAGCTGAGACGGTATCGTATTTTAAACGTGCGCGCGGTACCGCAGAAAAGTATATGGGAGGAGATAAGGAGTACTCCTCGTGTGCATTAAAGGTGTTGTGTGATTTGGCGGGGATTCCATGTGTGCTGGCATCAGGGAAGAGCGGGAAGCTTGAAGCATATGTAATGCTGGAGAGTGAGTGGTGTAAGGAGGCCGAGATCTCAAAGGATGAGGCTGGAACTGTAAAGAATGAGGAAGATATCGTATCCAATGCTGGAGAAGAGGGGACAGATCGTGTCCAGAACTATGCGGATGCAGACAGAAAATCTCCGGATGAAGGTACAGAGGCAGCGCGCCCGGCGCTTCGGAATGTTAAAGCAGCGGTCAGCAGCCGTATAGCGGCCGCAGATGATAAGCAGATGGAAGTCTATATTCATGATTTAGCGTATGATACTTATACGAAGGTCCGCAGCATTGATGATTTTTTCTTAGGAGATAAAGTACAAATACCGACATATGGAAGCTATTGGAAGGATTATCGCTCATTTGATAATATCCGAAATAATCTTGTGGTTTCTGTTGACGGACATAATACAGAGGATACTTATCTTGACGGAAATGACGGACGTTTTTTCTTTAAAAGGGTAGACGGGAATGAGGTAGATCCGGAAGAAAGAATGTCAATTATAGACAGCAATAATCGTATTAATATGTACTGGGAATATGGCGGCGTGCAGTACCGCTATCAGATAGACGGTGCAGATGCACTAAGAGTACCTGTAAAAGCAGCATTGCTTAAAGTGACTGAAGGAACCCTGAAGGTTATTAAGAAGGATAACGGAGATACTGTGGTAGAAGGTCTGCCAGAGTTTAGTGGTCTCGTGTTCGGCGAGAAGCTTGAGATAGGAACAGAGGTGGAAATTATACCGACAGATGTAGTGACTCCTATTGATGGAAGGATTAAGGTTATGCTTAGTTTGAAACCTGTGAATGTCGCGAGCAGCAGGTATTGTTTTAGCGAGAGTTATCCACAATGGCATACGGAGCTGTTCGTTCCGTACGATCAACACCTTGAGGTTGATGCAGGAGATGTGGAAGTGAAGGTTGCTGATGGAACCTATATTTATAATAATCAGGAACACCGTCCTCTTGTTACGGTGAAGGTGAACGGGCAGCTTTTGTCAGAGGACAATTACGAGGTAGAATATATAGATAATATAAATGCAGGAACAGCTTCTGTTGTAGTGACCTCGAAGGAAGGCAGTCCATATACGTGGGCAGGTAAGGCGGAAGCCGCCTTTGAGATTGATAAGGCCGAATGGCCGGAGGAGAAGCGAAAGGACAAAGCAGTAACCAGATACGGTAAAAAAGGGAGTTTTGACCTGAATAACCGGGGACTTGTTGCACCAGGGGGAAGAATTGATGTTTTAAATGTGACCTCGGTACATACGGATATTTTTGAGACGGCTCCGGCAGTCAGTAATATGACGCTGGAATACCAGATAATGAATGATCCGGCACTTAAGGGACAAACGGCAGAAATCACAATTCCGGTAGAAAATGCAGATAATTATTTGGATTATTCGATTATATTTACAGTTACGGTGGCGGAAAAAAGTGAGCAGGATTTTAAGTTTGTTCATGAAGCCTTGAGGAAGCCGGTAGGAAACACGGATGTAATCGAAGTGACAGGCAATGCCGAGAACAGTGTTGTAACCTACAAGAGTCTAAGGGAGGATATCGTTACCATTGATGAGAATGGAAAGATAAATGCTGTCGCTGAAGGTACTGTAGAATTGACAGCCACGGCGTCTAAGACAGATGAATATGATGAGAAGACAGCTAAATGTACCCTTACGATCGTGCCGGAGAAGCATACGGTTATTCTTGTAGAGCAGGGGAATATAGAAAATGACGAGTATAAGCTGGAAATAGAGACTGGAGTATCTCAGGTATCAAAGGAACTTAAAGACAATACAGATCTGGAGCTCGATACAGGGGACAAGATAGAAAATTGTCTGAGAGAAAGGATTCAGGAGATTGAGCCGGAAATAAAGGAAAAAAATATTGCGGTTTATGATATTAAGCTGATGGTCCGCAGAGATAATGAATGGGAATGGGAATTAGTGGAGGACGAAGAATTTCCTAGGGATGGCCTTTCGGTTATGATTCCATATCCAAAAAAATCCGACCCGGATACAGATGATTACACGGCGGTACATATGTTTGATGATGCAGTATATGAAAATCAACCGGGTGATATAGAGGATATGACAAAAACGACAGCAAAGCATGAAGACGGCCTCTGTTTTACAGTTCATGCCTTGTCCCCGGTGGGAGTCGGCTGGGCAGAGGGACAGGCAGCAGATCCAGGGACAGACGATCCGGGAGCTGGTGATCCAGGAACGGACAGTCCAAATGGAAATGACAGCAGGCCGGGGGATACAGATTCTGGAAATCAAGGCATAACAGGTATCAACAAGGCAGATGGGACATCCGGAAACGGAGGAGGCTCTGCAGGTAGTGCCTCCGGGAGCGGGACATCTGGAGGCGGAGTGTCCAGCGGTTCGGGAAGCAGCTCCGGGGGCCAGGGAGCTTTGTCTGGTGCGCTTACGGGAGATAACAGCCATATATTATTGTATGTATTTCTTTTTGCTGATGCATTGGCATTGATCATTATTGCAGGTTTGGTTAGGAAAAAGCATAGATAAGAACAAGGAGGAAATTCGGTATGAACAGAGAACAGGCACATGAGATTTTAATGAAGTATATGAAGGGTGAAAACTACATCACTCATTCTTATGCAGTAGAGGCGATTATGCGGGGACTGGCGAAGCGCCTTGCACCGGATGAGGTGGAATACTGGGGAATTGTGGGTCTGCTTCATGACCTTGACGAGGAGCAGTGCGACTGGCAGCATGATATGGGAGTGCATGGTCCTGCATCGGTGGAGATATTGAAAAAGGAAGGGATTGAGGACAAGGTATTATTTGATGCGATCTGTGCCCACAATCCTAAAAGCGGCGTGAAGGCAAAGACGAAGCTTCAATATTCGATTTTGGCAGCAGATCCGATGAGTGGTTTTGTAAAGGCAGTAGCGCAGATATATCCTGATAAGAAGGTGGCAAGCGTGAAGCATAAGTCTGTAATGAAGCGTTTTAATGAAGGACGGTTTGCGGCAGGAGCCAACCGGGATTACATGGAGAGTATTGAATTCACAGGACTCAGCCTCGATGATTTGATCGACGTGGCGTTA
The DNA here is from genome assembly GCA_946558465.1 of uncultured Lachnospiraceae bacterium. Classification (GTDB taxonomy): domain Bacteria; phylum Bacillota; class Clostridia; order Lachnospirales; family Lachnospiraceae; genus CAPEBR01. The sequence goes on along the minus strand of CAMNTM010000001.1, from coordinate 127,416 downwards.
GAGGAAATGACTGCGATTGCAGATAAGCTAGGATTATAAATTGTTAGGAGCAGGGATTAGGAAAATCATAGCAAAAACCCCTTGACAAGTGCAAAGTTTCGTAATACACTGGTCTAGCGTGCATGAAAATGCATATTCTTTTTGTGTGCGTATTCATTTTAATATGAATGCAGCTTATTATTATCATAGGAGGTGAAAGAGAATGCCAACATTTAACCAGTTAGTAAAAAAAGGACGTCAGACATCTGTAAAGAAGTCTACAGCTCCGGCTCTTCAGAAAGGCTACAACTCTCTTAGAAAGAAAGCGACCAATGAGTCCGCACCGCAGAAGAGAGGCGTATGTACAGCAGTTAAGACTGCAACACCGAAGAAGCCTAACTCAGCGCTTAGAAAAATCGCCAGAGTTCGTCTTTCTAACGGTATCGAGGTGACAAGCTATATTCCGGGAGAAGGCCACAACCTTCAGGAGCATAGTGTTGTTCTGATTCGCGGCGGAAGAGTAAAAGACCTTCCAGGTACAAGATACCATATTATCAGAGGAACTCTTGATACAGCAGGTGTTGCAAAGAGAAGACAGGCACGTTCAAAATACGGTGCTAAGAGACCTAAAGACGCTAAAAAGTAAGCTCTTAGCGAGCGTAAGCGAAAGCGCACGCGAGGTTAGAGATTACTTTGTTCTTCTAAACGAAGCGCAGAAGAACTTCATTTCATGAAAAAACTATTCACAAACAGAACTATGATGAAGTAAGTTGCAAGACATAGATTGTTATATATGTCCATGCACTGCACAGTATCATTAGAACGACACATGTGAGTACCGATGAATTAATCAGTGTGAGATGTCACACAAATATGTTTAAGGAGGGAAGGACCGTGCCACGTAAAGGACATACTCAAAAAAGAGACGTATTAGCAGATCCATTATACAATAATAAAGTGGTAACAAAGCTTATCAATAACATTATGTTAGACGGTAAGAAGGGTGTTGCACAGAAGATTGTATATGGAGCATTTGAAAGAGTCGGAGCAAAATCCGATAAGCCTGCAATCGAGGTATTTGAGGAGGCTATGAATAATATCATGCCTGTTCTCGAAGTAAAGGCAAGACGTATCGGCGGTGCAACATACCAGGTTCCGATTGAGGTAAGAGCTGACAGAAGACAGGCTCTTGCACTTCGCTGGCTGACATTGTATTCACGCAAGAGAGGCGAGAAGACAATGCAGGAAAGACTGGCGAATGAGATTCTTGATGCAGCTAACAACACAGGTGCATCAGTAAAGAAGAAAGAAGACATGCACAAAATGGCTGAAGCAAATAAAGCATTTGCTCACTACAGATTCTAGGAGGCAATAATGGCTGGAAGAGAATATCCATTAGACAGAACAAGAAATATCGGTATCATGGCTCATATTGATGCTGGTAAGACTACGCTTACAGAGCGTATTCTCTACTATACCGGTGTAAACTATAAGATTGGTGATACTCATGAAGGTACTGCAACTATGGACTGGATGGAACAGGAGCAGGAGAGAGGTATCACAATTACTTCCGCAGCTACAACATGCCACTGGACATTGGAAGAAAATTGTAAGCCGAAACCGGGTGCATTAGAGCATCGTATTAATATTATTGATACTCCGGGACACGTAGATTTTACGGTGGAGGTTGAGCGTTCACTGCGTGTACTTGACGGAGCGGTAGGTGTATTCTGTGCTAAGGGCGGTGTTGAGCCGCAGTCAGAAAATGTATGGCGCCAGGCAGACACTTACAATGTACCAAGAATGGCATTCATCAATAAGATGGATATCCTGGGTGCGGATTTTTACAATGCCGTTGAGCAGATTAAGACAAGACTTGGAAAAAATGCGATTGTTCTTCAGCTGCCAATTGGTAAGGAAGATAATTTCAAAGGAATCATTGATTTGATGGAGATGAAAGCCTACATCTATAATGATGATAAGGGGGATGATATTTCTGTCACAGAGATTCCGGAGGATATGCAGGATGACGCAGAGCTCTACCGTTCAGATCTGGTAGAGAAGATCTGCGATTTGGATGATGACCTGATGATGGAATATCTGGAGGGAAATGAGCCTTCAGTAGAGGATATGAAGAAGGCGCTCAGAAAAGCGACTTGTGAGTGTACAGCGGTTCCTGTATGCTGCGGTTCTGCTTACAGGAATAAAGGAGTACAGAAGCTTCTTGACGCAGTTCTTGAGTATATGCCTGCTCCGACGGATATTCCGGCTATCAAGGGTACAGATATGGATGGCAATGAGGCTGAGAGACATTCTTCTGATGAAGAGCCGTTTTCAGCGCTTGCATTTAAAATTATGACAGACCCGTTCGTAGGTAAGCTTGCATATTTCAGAGTGTACTCCGGTACAATGAACTCTGGTTCCTATGTATTGAATGCTACGAAGGGCAAGAAGGAGCGTGTCGGACGTATCCTTCAGATGCATGCGAATAAGAGGGAAGAGCTTTCCAAAGTATATTCGGGAGATATTGCTGCAGCAATCGGATTCAAATTCACTACAACAGGCGATACAATCTGTGATGAGCAGCATCCGGTAATCCTGGAGTCTATGGAATTCCCGGAGCCAGTTATTGAACTGGCAATTGAGCCTAAGACAAAGGCTTCCCAGGGTAAGCTCGGTGAGTCTCTTGCAAAGCTTGCTGAGGAGGACCCGACATTCCGTGCTCATACGGATCAGGAGACAGGACAGACAATCATAGCCGGAATGGGTGAGCTTCATCTTGAGATTATCGTAGACAGACTTCTTCGTGAATTTAAGGTTGAGGCAAATGTAGGTGCGCCTCAGGTTGCATATAAGGAAGCATTCACCAAAGCGGTTGATGTTGACAGCAAGTATGCAAAGCAGTCCGGCGGACGCGGACAGTATGGGCATTGTAAGGTTAAGTTTGAGCCTATGGATATTAACGGCGAGGAGACCTTCCAGTTTGAGTCTACGGTAGTCGGCGGAGCGATTCCAAAGGAATATATCCCGAAGGTCGGCGAAGGTATTGAGGAAGCTATGCAGTCAGGTATTCTTGGCGGATTTCCGGTTGTCGGCGTTAAGGCCAATGTATACGACGGTTCCTACCATGAGGTCGATTCCAGTGAGATGGCATTCCATATCGCAGGTTCATTGGCATTTAAGGATGCTATGAAGAAGGCTGAGCCGGTACTTCTTGAGCCTATTATGAAGGTAGAGGTAACGATGCCGGAGGAGTATATGGGAGATGTTATCGGCGATATCAATTCCCGCCGAGGCCGTATTGAAGGTATGGACGACTTAGGCGGCGGTAAGATCGTACGTGGATTTGTACCGTTGTCCGAGATGTTCGGATATTCTACAGATCTTCGATCCAGGACACAGGGACGCGGAAACTACTCCATGTTCTTTGAAAGATATGAGCAGGTTCCGAAATCTGTACAGGAAAAAGTATTATCTAATAAAAATTAATTAAATAGTAAAAAGGCTTGAAAAACAGCAGGATTTGAAATATAATCAATGTTAGCCGAGCAAACGTAAATATTAAAATTGCCTTAGAAGGCTATGATTAAGGAGGATATTCAAAATGGCAAAAGCTAAATTTGAAAGAAACAAACCGCATTGTAATATCGGTACTATTGGTCACGTTGACCACGGTAAAACAACTCTTACAGCTGCTATCACAAAGGTGCTTGCAGAAAGAGTTGAGGGTAATGCAGTAGTAGATTTTGAAAATATTGATAAAGCTCCGGAAGAGAGAGAGCGTGGTATTACAATTTCTACTGCACACGTTGAGTATGAGACAGAGAATCGCCACTATGCACACGTTGACTGTCCGGGACATGCTGACTACGTTAAGAACATGATTACTGGTGCTGCTCAGATGGATGGTGCTATTCTTGTAGTTGCTGCTACTGATGGTGTTATGGCTCAGACAAAAGAGCACATCCTGCTTTCACGTCAGGTAGGTGTTCCTTATATCGTTGTATTCCTTAATAAGTGTGATATGGTTGATGACGAGGAACTTATTGAGTTAGTAGAGATGGAAGTAACAGAGCAGTTAGAGGAATATGAATTCACAGACTGCCCGATTATTAAGGGTTCTGCTCTTAAGGCTCTTGAGGATCCGTCAGGAGAGTGGGGCGACAAGATCATGGAGCTCATGGCAACAGTTGATGAGTATATTCCAGATCCACAGCGTGCAACAGATCAGCCGTTCCTTATGCCTGTAGAGGATGTATTCTCTATCACAGGACGTGGAACAGTTGCTACTGGCAGAGTAGAGCGTGGTGTTCTTCATGTATCTGATGAAGTAGAAATTATCGGTATTCATGAGGAGACAAGAAAGACTGTTGTAACAGGTGTTGAGATGTTCCGTAAGCTTCTTGATGAGGCTCAGGCTGGCGATAACATCGGTGCACTTCTTCGTGGTGTTCAGAGAACAGAGATTGAAAGAGGCCAGGTTCTTATTAAACCAGGTACAGTTAAGTGCCATAAGAAATTTACGGCTCAGGTTTACGTACTGACAAAGGACGAGGGCGGCCGTCATACACCATTCTTCAATAACTACAGACCGCAGTTCTACTTCAGAACAACAGACGTTACAGGTGTCTGCAACCTCCCAGAGGGTGTAGAGATGTGTATGCCTGGTGATAACGTAGAGATGTCAGTTGAGCTGATTCATCCGGTAGCTATGGAGCAGGGTCTTACATTCGCTATCCGTGAGGGTGGTCGTACAGTAGGTTCTGGAAGGGTTGCTACAATCATTGAGTAATCAGTAAAAAGCTAGATTTTATGGGGCTTTCCGAGAAATCGGGAAGCCCTTTTTGAAACTTTGCAACAGTGAAAATATGTAAAGCGGTGCCATAAAAGTTATATTTGACTGGTTAATGTGATATTGGTAGAAAGAATGGGCTTGTTTCACTAATAAAAAGGCAGGAGGAAAGGGTATGAGGAGAAAAATATGTGCATTATATAAAAATGGAGTCAAGAACGCTTTTGCCCATGCAGAGTAGCAGGCATTTAGAATTAATTCTGTATGGGTAAGTAACACTATATGTTCTGCTGTTTCTGCACTTTATTTATAAGTATATAAATAAGGAGTGGCAGATATAAAATATGTAAATGCAGCGAAAATATTGCCAAAACAATTATTAAAAGAGTTTCAGACATGCATTGATGGAAGCGTGCTCTATGTTGCGAAAACTTCGACAAAGAAGGAGCGGGGAGCAACGAGCGGCACTCGTACATTTTATCAGGAGCGAAATAGAGAAATACAAAAACAGTTTCATGAAGGTTATTCTATAAATGTATTATCCGGGCAATATGGACTGGCATATAGTACAATTAAAAAAATAATATATGGATAATTTAAGACGCTTGCATAAATGGATGACAGGCGTCTTTTTGGTTCCATATTAATTATGACTGTTCTTGCTGCTTGCATGACAGTGCTTTATTTTTACAATAATTTTAAAGACTAAAGTTCATGCGAAAGGAGATAAAAGTGAAACATATAACAACAAGACAGTTTAGTGTGCTGGCAGACTGCGGTAAAATCTATCAGTTTATGCTGGATATTTATGAACGTGATTGGAGAAATGGTGTGCCTGCCCCATTTTTTTGAACATGCTTTTTCATCGCGTATTGGATGGATATTACTTATTCTTATATAAATCGCATTTGGGAGGGTAACGGCAAGATTGTTGCATTTTGCTTTTACGAAAATCCTATGACGGATATTTATTTTAGTTTGAACCCCGGATATGAGAAGTTGACGTCAGAAATGATGGCATATGCTGATGCACATATGTAGAACGAATTTTGCGGACATTCAAAATAAAAAAGAATGTGGAGGTAACAGACAATGGCAAAAACGATTTTTGAGGAACTGGGCGGCAAATATGAACAGCAAGGCGATTACTTACTACCGCGCTTGACTGTACCCGCCGAAGAAGAACAGCCGATAGGCACATGGGGACGGCGGCATCTGGACTATCTGAAACAGTACCACAAAGTTACATACACCAATCTGCTCACAAGCGGCAGGCTTAATTCTTACCTTGCCGACATCAATAAGCAGGCACAGGAACGCTTTGAAAGGCTCATAGAGGATACTATTCATAATTCATTTCTTGATATTATTCGTTTGAACGAGTATAATTTACCTACTGATAATATGGAGGTTTGTATGTTTGAATATATGACGGTTCAGGAAGCCGCAATTAAATGGAAAATTTCAGAACGAAGAATACAGACCTTATGTTCTGAAAATAGGATTGAGGGTATTGTGCGTTTAAGCAGAGTATGGCTAATTCCTAAAGATGCGAAAAAGCCAGCTGATGGCAGATATAAGGTGAATAAAAAAGAACGGAGTTGAAACATTGTGAAAAAGATATTAGTAATGGAAGATGATGAAATCCTTAATGCGGGTTTGTGCTATAACATTCAAAAAAAGGAGATGCTGCCTGTATCTGTTTATAGCATTAAGGATGCAAAAGAAAAACTGAAAAAAGAAACTTTTGATTTAATATTGCTTGATGTAAATCTTCCAGATGGAAACGGATTTGATTTTGCAAAAGAAGCAATGCCCAAATATAACACGCCTTTTATTTTTCTAACAGCTCATAATTTGGAAGAAGAAATTATTAAAGGCTTACAGTTAGGGGCAGATGATTATATTGTAAAACCTTTTAGTATTAAGGTGGTTATGGAAAAAATTCAAGTGGTATTAAGGCGGTGTTATAGTGGGCGGGGGATGGAAAGCTATTCCTGCGGAAATCTGCTTATTGATATAAAAAATCATATTGTGATGAGAAGGGATAAAAGACTGTCCTTAACACCGACAGAATTTGAAATCTTAGAGGTTTTTGTTGAAAACAGAGGACAGATTTTAACGAAGGATTTGCTGTTAGAAAAGATATGGGATAGAAAAGGTAATTTTGTGAATGAACATACCCTGTCTTTGAACGTAAGCAGGTTACGAAATAAAATAGCTGATGAAGAATTTGACTACATCAAGACTATCTATGGGTTAGGTTATAAATGGAGTGAAGATTAAATGAAACTATGCAAATATATGTTAATTTTCTTGGATGTACTATTGCTTTTCACAGGTATGTACATAGTGCTGACAATGGTAGAAGAAATTAAGGTACAATATATGCTCGTATTTATAATCCTATCTTTCATGCTGACAAATTTGGGAAGTTATTTCTATTTCCGTAGAAGATTTATTTGCTTTTCAAATGAAGTGTGTCGGAATACCGAAGAAATATTGCGTGGTCATTCCATCAAAGAACAACAAAATAAGGAAACGCTTACCTCTAAAATGATAATGGAATTAGAGAAAATAGAGGATATTTTCTCTTTTCAACTTGCGGAGAGCCAGAATGAAAAAAGAGAGTTGCAGGAAATGATTTCTGAACTTACACACCAAATTAAGACCCCTGCTTCCAATATTCAAATGTATTGCGAAATGTTTTCTGCCCCAGATATTTCCTCAGAAGAAGCAAAACAATTTGTATCAGTTATCAAGCAGCAATTAGGGAAATTGGAGTTTTTACTTAATGTGCTTGTGAAATCTGCACGACTTGAAAATGATATGATAAATCTTCAAATGGAAAACAGCAGACTTATTGAAACATTAGCTGTTGCAGTAAATAGTGTGATGCAGAAAGCAGAATATAAGAGAATTGACATTTCCGTTTCGTGCAGACCCGCTATTCAAGTTTATCACGATATGAAATGGACTGCGGAAGCAATCGAGAATATTTTGGATAATGCAATTAAATATACTCCCGAAAATGGAAAGGTCTTGATTTTCGTAGAGGTTGGAGAAATGTATACGGTAATTAAAATCAAGGATACAGGAAAAGGAATTGAAGCTGCACATATCAATGATATTTTCAAAAGATTTTATAGGGAAAAATCATCATCTAAAGACGAGGGATTAGGTTTGGGGCTATATCTTGCAAGGAACATTATAAACTTACAAGGAGGATATATTTCTGTTCATTCCTCTTTGGGAAAAGGCAGCAATTTTTCTGTTTGCCTGTCGAATCGTACCCCTAAATAAATTGTTTCGGTATTGATACTTTTTATTTGAAAATTGAAACCAGATTGATAGAATTTGGCTTTATGATAAAAGTATCAAGAGGAAAGGGACGGAAAACGAATGAACATTTTAAGTGCGAAGAATTTGACAAAACACTATGGTGCAGAGCCGTTATTGGTAAAAGCACTTGACGGAATTACCTTAGAAATTGAACAAGGGACTTTTACAGCAATCGTAGGAACGTCGGGTTCGGGTAAAAGTACGCTGCTCCACATGCTTGGCGGATTAGATACTCCGACCAGCGGAAGTGTATGTGTCGATGGACAGGAATTGAGCGGCATGGGAAAAAACGAGCTTGCTATTTTTCGGAGAAGAAAGATAGGCTTTATTTTTCAGAATTATAATCTTATGCCAAACCTTACGGTATATGATAATATTGTTCTTCCTGTGGAGTTGGATGGGCGAAGTGTCGATAAAGAATATTTAACTACAATCGCAAAAACTTTGGGATTAGAGGATAAGTTAAACCGAAAACCCAATAAATTGTCTGGTGGACAGCAGCAAAGAGTTGCTATTGCAAGAGCTTTGGCAGCAAAACCTGCGATTATTTTGGCAGACGAGCCGACGGGAAATCTGGACAGTCATACCAGTCAAGAAGTCATTGGCTTATTGAAAACGACAAGCGGGATGTTCCATCAAACGATTGTTATGATTACTCATAATGAGGAAATTGCACAATCGGCTGACCGCACCGTCCGCATTGAAGATGGAAAAATCGTGGAAAGCAGGTGGTAAGTATGAGTTTGAATAAAAACAATAATGGAAAAACCATTTACCGCATTGCGAAAAACAATTTAATGGCAAAGAAAATGTCGAGTTTCTTTGCAGGGCTGTCTATTTTGTTAGCAATTACTCTGGTATCTACTCTTTCGCTTTTTATTGTTGGAACACAGACTTTTGAAAAAAATACGTTAGAACACATGCAGCATGTCATGTATATGAATGTAACAAATGAGCAAATACAAAAAATGACTTCCGATAGCAGAATTGAAAGATGTGACCCTTATAAAGAACTGGAGAAAACATTTCAGAGCCAAAATATAAAATATTTTCTGTCTTATTATGGAAACTATGCAAAAAGTCAAGAAAGCTATGTGTCTATCGAAGGAAAAGACCCAGAAAGCTATAATGAAATTCTTGTAGATAAGGCGTTTATGCAAGCCCTCGGCAAAGAGGCTGTCATTGGGGAAAGCATTGATTTAGATATAGATGGAGAAACGCAAAACTTTATCATTAGTGGCTATACAGATAAGAACACTCCTGTTGGAACACATTTTATCCATGTGTCAAAAGCATTTGCAGAACAAAGCCCGTTAATGAAAGATTTGCCTTATACTGCACTTGTACGAATCAATGATATTACAGATGTTCCCGCTTCTACATTTACAACCATAGCTTATCAAATAGCAATGGATTATGGGATTGAACGTCCAAATGTAAATGTGAATGGCAAATTTGAACAATCTCTCCAAAGAGGAAATAGTGGAATTTATACCACTCTTTTTGTTTCTGTCATACTTTTTATTGCAAGCAGTATCGTGATATACAGCATTTTTTATCTTTCAATTACAGCCCGTGTGCAACAGATTGGGCAATTACAGACCATTGGTATGACAGAGAAACAGGTAAAGCAGATGATACGTCGGGAGGGGCTGCTGCTGAGTATGTTGTCAATTCCAATAGGCTTACTGATAAGCGGTATTGTTTCCTATATTTTAATTCCAGATGGGTGGACACTTAAAAATTACGGCATAATATCTTTGGTTATCGGTATTCTAGGCGTTCTGATTGTGCAGCTTTCGGTAAGCAAACCTGCTAAGATTGCGTCAAAATTTTCGCCGATAGAAGCGTCAAGAAATGTAGTTGCGTCCGAAAAGGAACGACCTAACGACAAGCACAAGATATTAACACCCTATGTCTTAGCTCAAATGGAAAGTAAAAACAATCGTAAAAGATGGTGGTTTACAACGATTTCACTTGCCCTTGGAGGAATTATTTTCATGGTTGCAACGACTTGGGTTGCTTCGTGGAATGAGGAGCAGTATGCAAGAGAGGGAATATTCACAAATGGAGAGTGTTATATTTCTTACCTTTATGACCACAGTACACCAAAACCGTATGGAATAACCGAATTTCAGTTGACAGGTCATCTTGGGAGTGAGTTGGAAAATAGCATTCGAGAGATACCAAATGTGAAAGACATTTACGTTGAAAAAGCAGCGTTTGGAGATATTGAATACAAAGGGGCTACATTCCTGCAAGCATTTTACCCGCTTAGTGCAGATGATACGGAGTATTATCAGCTTCCCGCTAAAGGAAACAATAGCTATGAATATATGGTAGAACACGACGCTATTTTTATTACGGATAGCACTCTTAGCGAAAATATGAACGGAGTAAACTTTCAGCTAGGAGATAAAATAGAGTTTCACTATTTTGATGGAGAAGAACATACGGTAGAATTGGAAATAGCAGCCGTATCAGCAGAAAGTATCGAAGGAATCGGAAATAGGTCAAATTTCTGCATGGCAGACAAGACGATGGAAAAATTATGGAAAGCTATGAATACTGCGGCAGAGTTTTCTATATCTGTCGAAAATTATGAGAAGAACGGAGAACAAGTAGAAAGCGCATTACGGACATTACTTGATGATTATGAAGATTTGTCCCTTTATACATTGCGAGAAAGAAAAATTGAGTTGACTGGACAAATTGAGAAATTACAAATGCAAATATACGGAATTTCTATATTTATAATCCTGTTCAGTATCTTTAATTTGATTAATACGGTTATCAGCAGCATTGTAAGCCGTAAGAAAGAGCTGTCCATGTTGGAATCCATTGGCATGGAAGAAAGACAGGTTCGTAATATGCTGTTTGGGGAAAGCTTTCTTCTTGCATTGCCGAATATTCTAATAACCTTGACTTTCGGTACGATAACAGGATTTGCTTTTATTTCGTTTATGAAAAAATCGGCAACCTATTTGGAATATCATTTTCCAATTATTGCAGTTGTTTTTTATATTATCGGTATGATAGGTATTCCTATGTTGATTTCTCTTGGTTGCCTAAAAAGGCAAAATAGCATTTCTTTAGTAGAAAGAATAAGAAATGAAGATTAGTAAAGAGGTGTCGATGAAAGAAAATATATGGATATGTTGCCCGATTTGTAAGAGTAAGACAAGATTACAGATACGGGAAAATACCGAATTGAAAAATTTTCCTCTTTATTGCCCTAAGTGTAAGAAGGAAACTTTAGTAAATGTCAAAGAATTACAGATAACTGTCATCAAAGAACCAGACGCATAGACGCAGAGCCGATGAACTTGTGAAATAAAATCACAGTTCGTTGGCTCTGTTTTATTTCATAAGGTTTTAAGGCAAACTGATTATTATCAAGCTTGGGAGCCACCATATCACATTTCATGGAAAAGTGGCTTGTGGCTCTAAAATGGCTCTATTTTTATTCGCTGTCACTCTGATTTTTCTTAAATTGCCGCCCTAAATGTTCATTTCGGAGTATCATAAATGTGGGGTGCGGTGATTGCTGCACTTTATATTTTTGTAGTAAATGAGGAACGGAAGTGATATAATGAAATGAACAAATCGGGATTTGGAAGGGATTGTTATGACAGAAACGATGGGTGTTGCGGTTGGAATAAGTGTATTTGCACTTGTTTTTATATATCTTGGTTGTTTGATGTGGAAAAAGGAAAAAATCACTTTGCTTCATAGTTATCATTATGACAAAGTCTCTCCAAGTGATAAAAAGGTTTTTTGTAAAATATCAGGTTGGGGTCTTATCTTTATTGGAATTGGTCTTTTGGTGACTGCTATAATAATCGGTATAACAGATTCAGCATTAAGTTTTATCGCTTTTGCATTGGGATTTGTTGTGGGATTGGGGTTGCTGATTTATGCAGGAGCAAAATATAACCGCTGATAGAGAAGCAACTTCCGGTTTGTTGATTAGAGTGGTGGAGGACAACGAATTGATATTTTCCTTGTTAATGTTATTTATACATGGTGCTAGCATCATGTAATAAGGTTGGATAAGGAGAAAATCGGTATTTTTCCACTGTCTCTATTTTGACTCTAAAATTTTTCAGAACAATAAAAATATAGTGTCAAATTAGATAATATGATGAAGAATAAGTAACGAAAACAAGGAAAAACATTTAGATTTCATTTCCGAAAGCTCGTGAGGGTGGCAGGGCTGTAGGTTCTGGAAGGGTTGCTACTATCATTGAGTAGTCAATAAAAAGCTAGATTTTATGGGGCTTTCCGAGAAATTGGGAAGCCCTTTTTGAAACTTTGCAGCAGTGAAAAAGTGGAAATCGGTGCCCAAAAAAGAACTCCGATGAAAATTGACATCGTTTTCATTGGAGTATACTTAATCATTTACTGCCTGCAAGTGTAATTTTACAATAAAAATGAATTGAAGAAAATTATGGCAAACAAAAAATTTAAAGAACAAGAAATACTCACGCTGAGAAATAGTAAACATGTTCTGGATGTATCACCAAGCATTGTGCATTTCTCGGCAGAATTTAAAAAGCTGTTTTGGGAGGAACTGTCAAAGAGGAGACTTCCACGAGAGATTGTTTCGAGTCTCGGGATAGATCCGAATATCCTAGGGGATTCAAGGATTAATGGCTTGAAAACCTTGATTGGAAATGAAGTAAAAAAGGGAAATGGTTTTCGTGATCTTAATACTTATGCACAGGGCTGCAACAGATATCTTTCTGTTGAAAATCGGATAAAATATCTGGAAATGCAGTTGGCATATAAAAATCAGGAGATAGAGTTTCTAAAAAATTGTATCTATAGATCCGGAGGCTCTGGAATGATGAAAATACCAGCCCATGCAAAGTATCAGGTTATTTATGATACCATGCAAAAAAGCGATGATCTATTGAATGTAACAGTTATGTGCGAAATTGCAGGGGTATCCCGTTCGGGATATTACCATTATCTCTTAACAGAAGACTAGCGAATGGAAAGGGAAAAATAGGACAGGCAGGATTTTCTTTTAATCCTGAAAGCATACCAGTACCGTGGATACCATAAAGGTGCCCGTAGCATATATATGCGGCTGTTGCACATGGAACCGCTGATTGTGATGAATATAAAAAAGGCCTGGCGTCTGATGAAGAAGTATAACTTACGGTGTCTCATCCGCAAAGCGCCTCCCTACCGACGGATAGCAAAAGCAATGGAAACGGCATATATCGTCTCCGATATAGTGAACCGTGAATTCGGGGAAGATAGGCTAAGAAAAATCCTGTTAACAGATATCACATGTATTATAAACGGGAAGGTGCCCTGGTGCTATATGTCAACAATTATAAATGCCTGTACCAGGGAGTTGCTATCATGGGTTCTCAGCGAATCATTGGAAATTGATTTTGTACTGGAAACAATAAATCAGTTAGTAGAAAAACAAGGAACTGATTTAAGTACAGAAACATTAATCCGTAGCGATCAAGAATCCCACTATACCAGCATTAATTTATCCGGCTATTAAAGGATAATGAACTGAGGCAGTCCGTATCTCGCAGAGCAAGCTGTTGGGACAATGCTCCCCAGGAATCATTCTTTGGTCATATGAAGAACAAATTGGATTTATCAGAGTGTTACACTATGAGGAGATATTAAACGCAGTTATTGATTGGACAGAATACTATAATACAGAACGCTGTCAATGGGACTTAGCAAAGCTTTCACCTGTTGAATATTATCAATATCTGACAACGGGAGTTTATCCACTGATAACCCCAAAATCAAAAGGGGGAAACAAACAATCCTGGTCATCAAAGTGATGACTCTACACAACAAACAAATATAGAATAGAAAGCTGAAAAGGAAAAACCTAAAATGTCCTTGACAAAGAGTACACTTTAGATAAACACCTGTAAAATTATGAGTTTCTAATTTTGCTTTACCTGCTGTTGTCTGGATATATCGATTATAATGGATGAAACGGTAGTTATGGCGCCCTCCAGAGCATTCATGTTTTTCTGTATTTACGAGTTTATCAGCCTTTTAGTAGATTTTATTATTCTATCCAACGGCTATAGTCTATGTTTGTTTTCATGAAATTAATATTAATATGCAAAATTTACTATTTGATATTCAAAATTAATTATCTTGGTTGTTAAGTGATACATAAAGAGATGAAAATGTATGTATTGTAAATGGAATATAATGTATTTATGAGCCGTTTTCAATCAGAAAGAGGAGAATACCTCTGGGAAAATTATTGAAGTCAATCTTATAAGAAATTAAGGGTGTATGTTAAATAAAAAGGAAAGATTTCTTGCTAATATGTTATTTTAAAATTATAGAAGATGTGATAAACTTGAAAAAGATAAAAACAGCGTAAAGAAAGCAGGTATGAACGCTTTTTCAGTATTTTATGTCATAAAAGAAATACCAAGATTTTTGGTTGATCTGAAAAATAATCTTGAAAAGTGAACGGGAAGAGATCGCGATAATAGCTGTATATGGCTGCGATGACAGCCTGAGAAATGTATAAAAATGCAAGTAAGAAGGCAATTAAATAGAACTAAAGAAGAATTATCCTGAAAAGTAATAACCGTTGTGAACTAGGAGGTTATAGATTGCAATAAAAGAGAAAGGTATATGATGAAAAAGTATGAGCAGTGAATTAAATATTATTTCTACGGATATTCAAAGACAGAAAAATGAATGGAGAAAAAAAAGGCTGGTCTATACCAGATATCAGGGGTAGTAAACAAATATGGTACGAACTGATAAGGAAACTGATTGAGTTGGTGAATGAAGGGGAAGCATGTGATTTGGATTTATTTCCGGATATTCATGATATAACACAGCCTCAATCATGGCGAACTTATGCGGCATTCTTAAAAGGTGTCGGGCTTGTAAAGAACGAGGCGGGACGGTTGATTCTATCGAGTGCTGGTATGAGATTCTTATCTGAGCCAACACAAAAAAATCTGGCTGACCAGATACAAGATAAGCTTCGGCTATTTGGCGAAGTGCTTGGCATACTAGAGATGGAACCGGCAACGGTGGAAGAAACAAATAAGCAGCTTTGCGAGAGATATGGGCTGAATTGGAAGAATCTAAACAACATTCGAAGGCGTATGGATTGGTTGGAAGTTTTGGGATTGATACAGGCAATCGGCAATCGCAGGTGGGAAATAACGGATTGTGGCCGTGAAGCACTGAAAGATTGGTGTTTGGTCAGTCCTGAAGCAATTGAAGCTATGGAATCTGATTCGAAAGCAATAGAAATAAATGATCCTCCAGAGGAAATCGCTGTATTGTTGCAGCATTTGGCAGATTCACCTGAAATGCATAAGAAAAGATGTACCTATAATATATGGGTTCCAAGTCCAAATCGTATAGAAAATCTTCGAGTAATTATTCAGGTAGCATCTGATCAAATTGAAAGATCGGAATTATTTGAATTTATAGAAAATAAATTTCATTTAAGATTGAGCAGTGTTGAGTCTATGTTGCCTTTTTTAAAAGCGTCAGGTCTTCTAGAAGAAATCGGACGAAATATTTATATGGCAACGCCGGCTGCGAAGGCATGGCTGGAAACAGGAAGCGATTTAGACTTTATTAGGATTCTGCATGCAAAAATGCAGTTTGTAGGAGAGATGATTGAAGCTGCTAAGAATGATATTGTTCGTAATGATATGTATGCACAAGCGAAGTTGTATGGTTTAAATGCAGAAAAAGCGCGATGGATTGCTGGTTTTTTACTAGAGGCCGGTTTATTGGAGGAGCCTAGATACCTTCATTTAAAGGCAACTTATATGGGGAGACGTTTGGTTGCCAGCTTGCCGCTGGCTGAAATTGGTCAAGAGATAACTGAACAGACAGATACAGTTGATAATACGAAAATGGCAGGAGATGCTTTTTTAAGTGAATTTGAAATACTATGCAATCGATTGTATAGTGCATCAACAGACCCAGGGGCGGAGGGAAAAGGTTCAGGAGTTGCGTTTGAAGAAGCTATTGCGGAAATATTTTGTTTTATGGGATTTAAAGCGGAGCGAATCGGAGGCTCTGGTGACACAGATGTTGTTGTTAAGTGGAAGAATGAGGAAGATAGGTATATCGTTGCGATTATAGATGGAAAATCTAAATCTAATGGACAGGTATCACACAGCGATATAAGTGATGTTGCAATAGATACTCATAAAGAAAAAAATAGTGCAGATTATGTTGCAATTGTAGGGCCTGGATTTAGCGGTGATACGATTCGAAACCATGCTAGAAAGAAGGGTTTTGCACTTATTACTGTAGGCCAATTGATAGGAATCGCAGATGCTTTTAAGGAATTGGGATTGAGTTTACAGGAGATTGCGTTTGCATTCCAAGTACCAGATGGATTTTCTCAATTGGAAGAACTTATTTCTAAGAAAAAAAGAGAACTGGATATTATTTCGGTGGTTATTTCAAAATTTTTGAGTGAGCAAGAGCTGTTGGGAGCCCTTTCTCCGCGAGATTTGTTTTTATTATTGAGAAAATCTGATGAGTGTCCCTCCATGGATGAGTTGATAGGTGTATTTGAAACGCTTACTAAGGGGGAAATCGCTATATTGCAAATGGTTGATATAAAAAGTTCACCAGAAAATGCGAGGTATGTGTTGAAGGGAGCGGAAATGGCAATCAATCATTTAAAAGCACTGGCATCAGCGATTGAAAAAGGAATTCATAAGAAATGAATATATGATATTTTCAGACAGGAGTAAACTATTTTATAGAGTAAAGTAAATGGAATGAGCAGTAAAATCAAAAAATGTGGAAGCGTATTATCTGATAATTGTCAAACAAGTAAGGTAAGGATGGCTTCTCTCCGCAGGGGATAGATGATGGAATTATGCATCAGGGTATCAATTGAATTTGTCTGGTAAGAAAGCTCGGGGAGAAATTAAAAGAATGGTTTAAATTAGTCTTCAAGGGTATTGATAAATATTAGGGTAAAGACAGGGAGTTGAGAAAATGTATTTTTGAAGCGACATAGAAAATAAGGAAAGGTCAAAACACATGAATTGGAAAAATCTATTTCAAAATCTTATTTTCGAGAGAGGATATGATTATTATTGCTAAAATACGTAGAGAATTTAAAAATTTCTGCTGATATTATAAGCGCAGATGTTATCGGCAGAGGATTATGAGGTGGAAATCTTTTTAGATGAGGGAAAAATCTCTGATATGTACTGCTCCTGTCCATATGTCGAAAATGGCAGAAACTGCAAGCACATGGCGGCAGTGTTATATGAATGGAAGGAAAAAGGGAATACAGATGATAATTTGTTTATTCGGGTGCACACAGTACAGACATATGAAAAAAAGAAAGAAGCAGTTCGGAAGCTTGTTGAAGAAGCGGATATATCGGCTGTAAGAGATTTTCTTACAGTTGTTTTGGTTGAAAATGAAAAGTTGTTGGTCCATTTTAATCGTATTGCCGGCGGGAAGATGAAAGAAGAGGATATCGAGAGATATGTGAATCAAATTGATGATATTGCCAAGCATTATCTCGGAAGAGAGCATTTTATAAATTATTATAAAGCCCATGGTTTTATATCTAAATTGGAAGATATATTGGCTGAAGATGTACGTCGTATGATGGATCATGAGAAATACATGAGTGCATTTAAGCTGATGAATCATATTTTTGTACTGATAGGTGACGTGGATAAGGATGATTCTGACGGCGGTACGGAGATGCTTGCAGAACAGATTTTCCAGCTATGGATTGAGCTTCTTTCCTGCATAGAGGCGGATGAGAAGCAGGAGAAGTTCAATTAGTTTATGGCTCATCTTGATGGCTCTGTCGTAGACTATTTAGAATACATAGAACAGATTATAATATCTGAATTTGATGAAGAAGAGTGTCTACAGCAGAAAAATTTTTTATAGAAGGGATAATAAAGAAATATGAGACAAAAGAATCTGATTGGAGCACATATTATTCTCTGGGTAAATGGGCAGTAAGATATTTGAATCTTCTTGAGATGGATGAGTTCGGAAGATTGTAGATAAATTAAGCCGAGGTATTTTGCCATAACATGCACAAAATATTCCCGCGCAGCTTTTGAGAGAAAATACTATATCCCAAATTCAAAAAATGATGGAATTATATAGTTAAACTGCACATATAAACGAAACAATCAAGATTTGTCCAATAAAAAACCCAAAAAACTGCAAGTTATACTTGCCAATTATGCAAAATTGCGGTAAAATAGCAAAAGTGGCATTTTGAAAAATTCAAAATAACAGCAGGAGGGGTTTTATGAAGCCATACAGCAAGCTAAGCAAAGAAGAATTGGAAAAGTTAAAGCAGGAGCTTCAGGGAAGATTTGATAAAATAAAAGCACAGGGATTAAAATTTGATATGTCCCGCGGGAAGCCGTCAAAGGCACAGCTTGACTTAAGCAAGGGGCTTATGGATGTTCTGCCTGGCGATGCGGATATGACAAGCTCTGACGGAGCCGACTGCAGAAACTACGGAGTATTAGACGGGATTGCGGAAGCCAGAAAGCTGCTGGCAGATATGTCGGAGGTTCCGGAAAGAAATATTTTGATATATGGTAATTCGAGCCTGAATGTAATGTTTGATACAGTATCGCGGGCGATGACACATGGAATTATGGGAAATACACCGTGGTGCCGGCTTAAAAAGGTCAAATTTTTATGTCCGGTTCCGGGCTATGATCGTCATTTTGCGATTACAGAGTCTTTTGGAATCGAGATGATTAATATCCCGCTTTTGGAGACCGGACCGGATATGGATATGGTGGAAAAGCTGGTGCACGAAGACGAAGCTGTAAAAGGCATCTGGTGCGTGCCGAAGTATGCAAATCCTACAGGAATTTCTTATTCAGATGACACTGTGAGAAGATTTGCAAGATTAAAGCCTGCTGCGAAGGATTTTCGTATCTTCTGGGATAATGCATATTCTATCCACCATCTTTATGATGATAAGAGGGATGTAATTCTGGAATTGTTGAATGAGTGTATTAAAGAAGGAAATCCAGATATGGTGTTTAAGTTTATATCTACATCGAAGGTTTCGTTTCCGGGTTCTGGTATCGCAGCTCTGGCAGCATCGAGGGCCAATCTGGAGGATGCCAAGCATTATATGCAATTTCAGACGATTGGTCATGATAAGCTGAACCAATTAAGACATGTACGTTACTTTAAAGATATGCAGGGCATGTATAACCAGATGCGCAGACATGCAGATATTATTCGTCCTAAATTTGAAAAGGTAGAGGAAGTTCTGGAGCGGGAAATCGGTGGATTAGGAATCGGCACATGGACGAAGCCTCTGGGAGGCTACTTTATCTCCTTCGATTCTATGGAAGGCTGCGCAAAGGCGATTGTCGCGAAAGCAAAGGAAGCCGGCCTTGTAATGACCAGTGCGGGAGCGACCTATCCTTACGGGAAGGATCCCCGTGACACCAACATAAGGATTGCGCCGACATTTCCTACCATAGAGGAATTATCTCAGGCGACGGAGATATTTGTACTCAGCGTAAAGTTGGTAAGTATAGAAAAATTACTGAGTAAATAAAGCAAAAAGAAAAGATACGGAAGATAAAGAAGAAAGAGAACCGAGACTGCCGCAAAATGAGAATTTTTGCTGTCGCCTCGGTTTTTTCTGTCTTTGGTGATAATATCACAGAAAAAGAGACGGAATTCTGGTAGAATTTATACAGTAACGATTCGGTGCTGTGTATTATAAAGAAGCACCGTGCATTGGTTGAAAAAAAGGAGGTCAGATCAGATGGGATTACTCGATTTTTTAAAGAGTCCTGACATTAATCAGGGAATCAGAGATTATAATGATACATCAGGTGCGCTGCTTTTGGATGTTCGTACGCCTAAGGAGTATCGGGAAGGCCATATTCCAGACAGTAAAAATATTCCTCTTCAATCGCTTGACAAGGTAAAGACGGCGGCTGACAGAAAGGATATCCCGATTTTTGTATATTGCTATTCCGGGGGCAGGAGCCGTCAGGCAGTGGAGAAGTTAAAAAGAATGGGATATACCAATGTAAGAAATCTGGGCGGTATTGCTGCCTATACAGGAAAGGTGGAAAGATAATATGAAGGTTGTAATTGTAGGCGGTGTGGCAGGAGGGGCAACTGCTGCAGCCAGAATCCGCAGACTTAATGAACAGGCGGAAATCCTTGTTTTTGAACGATCTGGATTCGTTTCTTATGCAAATTGCGGACTACCGTATTATATAGGGGAGGTTATTACGGACCCGGAGGAACTGACACTTCAGACACCGGAAAGCTTTTGGGAAAGATTTCGCGTGACGATGAAGGTACATCATGAAGTTACGGCCCTTCATCCTGAAAGAAATACAATATCTGTCAGGAATTTAAAAACGGGCGAGGAATTTGAGGAAATGTATGATAAGCTGCTTCTTTCTCCAGGAGCAAAACCTACTCAGCCCAGGCTTCCGGGAACAGGAATGGACAAAATATTCACTCTCCGGACGGTTGAGGATACATTCCGTATCAAGGAATATATAGATAAAAACCATCCAAAATCGGCAGTGCTTGCAGGCGGAGGGTTTATCGGCCTGGAGCTTGCGGAAAATCTTCAAAAGATTGGAATAGACGTCACAATTGTTCAGCGTCCGAAGCAGCTGATGAATCCCTTTGATCCGGATATGGCAGCATTTATTCATAGTGAAATGCGTAGATATGGTGTAAAGCTTGTACTTGGCCGCACGGTAGAAGGATTTGCAGAAAAAGGAGACGGCGTAGAGGTGCTGTTAAAGGATGAAGCGCCGCTTTGTGCCGATATGGTGATTTTGGCTATCGGGGTTACGCCAGATACAAAGCTGGCAGCGGAAGCGGGCCTGAAACTGGGTATAAAGGGGAGTATTGTCGTAAATGAACGGATGGAAACTTCTGTTCCGAATATATATGCAGTCGGTGATGCAGTACAGGTAAGACATTCTGTTACCGGGCAGGATTCGTTAATTTCTCTTGCCGGTCCTGCCAATAGACAGGGACGCATCGCGGCAGATAATATATGCGGAGGGGACAGCCGGTACTCTGGCTCTCAGGGAAGTTCCGTTATTAAGGTTTTTACAATGACTGCTGCGGTTACTGGTGTTAATGAGACAAATGCGAAAAAGGCAGGTTTGAAAGTAGATAAAGTAATTTTGTCTCCTATGAGCCATGCAGGTTATTATCCGGGCGGAAAAGTTATGACAATGAAGGTGGTTTTTGAAAAAGAAACGTATCGTCTGCTGGGTGCACAGATTGTTGGATATGAAGGAGTAGATAAGAGAATAGATGTTATAGCAGCGTCCATTCATGCCGGACTTAGGGCGGTTGATTTGAAGGAGCTTGATCTTGCCTATGCGCCTCCGTATTCTTCCGCAAAGGATCCGGTGAATATGGCCGGATTTATGATAGATAACATCTCCGACGGGCTGTTAAAGCAATTCCATCTGGAAGATATAGAGACGCTTCCGCGTGATGGAAGTGTTACGCTGCTTGATGTTCGGACGAAAGGGGAATATGAAAGAGGCCATATAGATGGATTTGTTAATATTCCTGTAGATGAGCTGAGGGAAAGACTGGATAGAATCCAGAAAGGCAGGCCGGTCTATGTTATGTGCCAAAGCGGGCTGCGCAGCTATATCGCGGTACGGATTCTTGTTGGAAATGGATATGATGCTTATAATTTCTCCGGCGGATTCCGTTTTTATGATGCGGTGAAAAATGACCGCTGTCTGATAGAAACAGCGGCGGCCTGCGGCATGGATCAGCCGTAAAAATATCCTTCCGGGCTGCTAAACGTAAAACAGGGTTATTGTCAAATGAGAACTTTCAGTTGCATATAGTACAGATATTGACCACATTATTACTATACGTTGTGAAAGCCTTGCATTTGCAATAGCCCTGTTGCAATAAAAGGATGCAGATTTATTCATCATCATCTAAGGCTTTCAGCCTTTGCTCATCTATAATTTCTATTGTTCCCCGGCTTAATTTCACCATGTTTTCATCCTGGAAGTACCGGAGCATCCGGGTTACTACCTCACGATGCGTTCCCAGATGCCTGGCAATGGATTCATGGGTGGTTTTCAGCTGCCTTGTATGTTCAATAGAGGCTTCGTTAAGTAAAAATGCAGCGACGCGTTTGTCCAGACTTTTCCACATGATCTGTTCAATCAGCCACATAACTTCAGAAAAGCGTGATGCCATGATTTCATTCGTGTAGTTGGCAGCGGGAGCAGATTCTTCCATGATTTTTTTGTATATTTCTGGAGGAATCAGCCAAAGCGTTGTATCCTTCTCGGCTTCTATTGTAATTTCAAACTGAATGGAACGCATGATACAGGAAGCTGAAAATAAGCAGATATCCATATCAAACAGACGATAAAGTGTAATTTCGTGTCCCTTGTCAGACAGAATATAAGCCCGAAGCTGGCCTGATTGTATGAGGAAAAGTCCGGTGCATTCTGTGCTGCCGTTATGAAGCCTCGTTCCCTTTTTTACGCTGCGGTAAAGGATATTCTCGGAAATAAGATTCTGTTGTTCGGGTGTAAGTTTTTTCCATATTGGAAAATAATATGAGTAATCCATAGATTGTCTTCCCCCATTTCAGAATCAGTATAAGTCCATTTATGAGATATGTCAATCGAATGAAAATCCAATGCAGACGGGCAGCTTACTAAGACGACGGCAGATTTTGAGAAAGAGCTGCAATCCAATGATTGAGTTATAGAAGCATGAATGTTATAATATTTAAAGCAGATATTCGAAAATTATTTATACAAATCTGACTTTTCTTTGGGAGAATAGAAAAATGCCGGAAATCATGATTATTGGCGCTGCGATTCTGGACATACTTGTACGTCCGGCTGATGAAAAAGTATTTCAAACAGGTTCATATCCGGCGGAGGATATCCGCATGTCGCCGGGCGGAGATGCGCTGAATGAGGCGGCGGTGCTTGCAGGGCTTGGAAAATCCGTCCGTCTTGAGACGGTGATCGGCAAGGATAGAGCGGGTAAATATCTGACGGGGTATTGCAGAGAAAAGGGAATTGAGCTTTCGGAAAGCTGCAGCAAAGCCTCTGTCACAACAGGCATCAATGTAGTTCTGGTAGGAGAGGATGGACAGAGGAGCTTTCTCACGAACCGAAACGGAAGCCTTAGAGCTCTTCAGCTATCAGATATTACAGTGCCGTTTCCGGAAGGGACAAAGCTTTTATGCTTTGCGAGTATTTTTGTGTCTCCGCATATGGGGCCGCCAAAGCTTGAGGCATTATTTTTTCAGGCAAAGAGCCAGGGAATAACGGTATGTGCGGATATGACCAAATGTAAGAATGGGGAGAGAGCGGAGGATTTGGCGCCGGCTCTTCGATATGTAGATTATTTGTTTGCAAATGAGGAGGAAGCGGCGTTGCTTGTATGGGGAGCTTCCGGGAAAAAAGTGGAAGACGGTATGCCAAGAACGGAAACCGATACTGCAGAGGAGGCCGGGGCTGTCTTATTAAAGGCCGGGGCCGGCTGTGTAGTTATCAAGTGCGGTGCAAGAGGATGTTACGTGAGAAGCAGAAAAGAGGAATTCTGGAGTCCCGCGGCGGAGGCTGTATGCGTGGATACGACCGGAGCCGGAGACAGCTTCGCAGCAGGGTTTTTGTATAGGCTGTCGGAAAAATATAGTTTAAGGGAGTGCGCCGAGTTTGCAAATCTATGTGGAGCGAGAGCAGTAAGTATGGCCGGTGCAGCAGAATGGCTGGACTAAAAGCAGCAGAACGGCTGGATTAAAAGCAGCAGAATGGCTGGACTAAAAGCAGCAGAATGGCTGGATTAAAAGCAGCAGAGTGGTTGGATTAAAAACAGCAGAGTGAATGGATTCCGGGCTGTAGAGTGAAGGAGGAAAGAAAATGAAGATTTATAATATAACAGATAAGGAATTTACTCCCTACGGGCGTGTGCTTGAGGGCTATGATATTTCGGAGATGGTGCGTGTGATGGAGAAGACACCTCTTCCGGAAGCCGGGGTAGTTTATGAACCGTCTCTGAAGGAGCTGGAGGAGCTGGAGGCAGCAAAAGCCTTCCGGGAGAAAGGATTCGGCGGGCTGCCGATACAGGTGGGATATTGTAATGGGCATAATAACATGCTGAATGCGTTGGAATATCATCGTTCTTCAGAAATAGACGCCGCGGTAACAGAGTTGATTCTTTTGGTAGGAAGACAGCAAGATGTTACGGAAGAATATTTTTATGATACCTCGAAGGTTCAGGCATTCCTGGTGCCGGCAGGAACCGTCGTTGAGCTGTATGCTACGACTCTTCATTATGCTCCGTGCAGAACCGGAAAAGAAGGCTTTCGATGTGTGATCATTCTTCCTGAGTGTACAAATACGGAGCTTGACAGAGGACATGAAGGCGCAGGCGAGGACCGGCTTATGACAGCAAAGAATAAATGGCTTCTGGCGCATGAGGAAGCAGGAATTGAAGGAGCCTTCTGTGGACTTAGGGGAGAAAATATATCCGTGTAGTCATCTGAGCGGATAAAGTATAGATACATGTCTTGGCAGGCTTTAACATTCTATATAAATCTAAGGAGGAAGAGAAAATGTTGTATGTAGGTGTTGATCTTGGAACCTCGGCGGTAAAGCTTCTGCTGATGGATGAAAAAGGAGAAATCAAAAAAATCGTATCCAGAGAATATTCCCTGTGCTTTCCGAATCCGGGCTGGTCGGAGCAGAATCCGGAGGATTGGTTTGCACAGTCTATAGAAGGGTTAAAGGAGCTTACAGCTGACTGTGACAGATCAAAGGTGGCGGGAATCAGCTTCGGTGGTCAGATGCATGGACTGGTAGCGTTAGACGAATCAGATCATGTGATTCGTCCCGCTATTCTTTGGAATGACGGAAGAACCGGAGAAGAGACAGAATATTTGAATCGGATTATCGGGAAAGACAAGCTGTCAGAGTACACGGCTAATATTGCATTTGCAGGCTTTACAGCCCCAAAGCTTCTGTGGCTTAGGGAGCATGAACCGCAGAATTTTGCAAGGATTAAAAAAATCATGCTTCCAAAGGATTACCTTGCATACAGGCTTTCCAGCGTATTCTGCAGTGATGTGTCGGATGCCTCCGGTATGCTGCTTATGGATGTAAAGAATAGATGCTGGTCGAAGGAGATGCTGGAGATATGCGGGATTTCAGAGGAACAGCTTCCAAAGCTGTATGAGAGCTTTGAGGCAGTAGGGGTATTGAAAAAGGAGATTGCCGAAGAGCTGAAACTGCCTGAGACAGTAAAGGTAATTGCAGGAGCCGGAGACAATGCGGCGGCAGCCGTAGGAACAGGAACAGTAGGAGACGGAATGTGCAATATCTCACTGGGAACCTCCGGTACGATCTTCATTTCCAGCAAGAGTTTCGGAGTAGATGAGAATAATGCACTGCATTCCTTTGCTCATGCTGACGGAAGCTATCATCTGATGGGCTGTATGTTAAGCGCGGCCTCCTGTAATAAATGGTGGAATGAAGAGATATTGAAGACAAAGGATTTTGCCGCGGAGCAGGCGGGAATAGAGAAGCTGGGAGAGAATCAGGTATTCTATCTTCCGTATCTGATGGGTGAGCGCTCCCCTCATAATAATCCGAATGCGAGAGCGATGTTCATCGGTATGACCATGGATACCACGAGGGAGGATATGACTCAGGCGGTACTGGAGGGTGTTGCATTTGGTCTCAGAGATTCTCTGGAGATTGCAAGAAGCCTGGGAATTCAGATTGAGCGTACGAAAATCTGCGGCGGCGGAGCAAAGAGCCCTCTATGGAAAAAAATTATTGCCAATGTCATGAATTTAAAGGTGGATGTTATTGAAAGTGAGGAGGGTCCGGCTCTTGGCGGAGCTATGCTGGCCGCAGTAGGCTGCGGAGAATATCCGGATGTCAAGACCATTGCAGAAAAGCTTGTGAAGGTAGTAGATACCGTGGAACCGGAAGAAGAGCTGGCCGCGAAATACGAAGAAAGATATCAGGAGTTTAAAAAGCTGTATCCGGCGGTTAAAGGGTTGTGGGTATAGTTTTAGCGGGGCGGGGACGCTCAGTTGGCGGTAATTGTCCGCGTCACCCCGCTCTCGCTTCGCAAACGGCGCAACGGTACTAAGCTCGTGAAAAACCTCGCTAAGTGCCGGCGTCGTTTGAGAGGTTCCTTTGGACAATTACCGCCAACTGAGCTGACTTCACGGCCCGTAAAATATAGCGTGCTTAAGGTAGAGAGACTGAGCGCAGGCGGACTGCCGCCTGCGGCTCAGTCTTTTTATACAAGAAAGACAAAATATGACACCTTGTTATATTTATGTATGAAATGCCCCTCGCAGCCCCAAATCCTTTCGCCAGCCTGTATTTCGCGGTGTAAAGTCAGCCTGGGAATAGAGGATTGTCCAAAGGAACTTTCCATATCCATATATGGAATGCTCCTCGCAGCCCCAAATCCCCTCGCCGGCCTATATTTCGCGGCCGCAAAGTCAGCACAGGAAAGGAGGATTGTCCAAAGGAACCTCTCATATATGTGAACTTCCTCTTACAGTCAAAATCCCTTCGCCAGCCTGTATTTCGCGGCCGCAGAGCCAGCACAGGAACGAAGGATTATCCAAAGGAACCTCTCATATATGTGAGCTTCCTCTTACAGTCAAAATCCCTTCGCCAGCCTGTATTTCGCGGCCGCAGAGCCAGCACAGGAACGAAGGATTATCCAAAGGAACCTCTCATATATGTGAGCTTCCTCTTACAGTCAAAATCCCTTCGCCAGCCTGTATTTCGCGGCACGAAGTCAGCACAGGAAAGGAGGATTGTCCAAAGGAACCTCTCATAAAGCGCCAGTACTTAGCGAGGGTTTTCACGAGCTTAGTACTGCTGCGCTTTATGCGAAGCGAGAGCGGGGTGACGCGGACAATCCTCCTTTCCTGTGCGTCCTCCCTCCCGCGAAACCCTTACAGCAGCACCTCTATCTTCCCGCTGATATCAAGCAGATCCTCCAGCGTCGTATTAAAATTGTTCATATTCTGATAAAATTCAATTGGTCCGGTTACTCCGATTGCGGCAATCGGTTCTTTATTTGCATTGTGGATCGGTACTGCTATGCAGCCGATTCCGACGGCATATTCTTCAACATCAGTTCCGTATCTCAGCTTTTTTATTCTATCCAGTTCTTTCTGGAACTCTTCTACATCTATAATTGTATTTGGCGTACGCTGCCGGAATAATCTTGTGGCTCTTTTCAGGAAGGATTTTTGCTTCTTGGAAGGAAGAAGCGCAGTCAAGAGCTTTCCGGAGGCGCTTACGTTGACAGGAAGAGTCTCGCCTAGTTCTGTGATATAGATAATGCCGGAATGGGGGAGACATTGATCAATCGTACAGATTCCGCTTTCTGTCAGAGTGCAGAGCTGGCATGCCTGGCTTGATTTTCTAGCCAGTTCTTCCATGAAGGGCCTGGCCAGCTTAATTAGATCTCTTTCTGTCGAAATAATATTGGAAAATTGTGAGAGCTTATATCCTGGTTTAAAGTAGTTCGGCCGTTTTGGATCCTCGACGATATAGCGGTACTCCTGCATGCAGTTGATAATCCGATATAGAGAAGTCAAGGGAATTGACAATTTATCTGCAATTGTTTTTAATGTTTTGGCTGAGGGGTCGTCGGCGAAGTAATCTAAGATCTGTAATGTCCGTTCCGCAGCAGGCGGGAAATTCTGGCTTTCATTTTTATTTTCCATAGGAATTCTTTCTATACCTTTCGTTGTTCTTATTTTATCCATAATATATCAAATCTGGATTT
Source organism: uncultured Lachnospiraceae bacterium (assembly GCA_946558465.1). Lineage (GTDB taxonomy): Bacteria > Bacillota > Clostridia > Lachnospirales > Lachnospiraceae > CAPEBR01. Next base: position 99,464 of record CAMNTM010000001.1, on the reverse strand, counting down.
AAAAATCAATATTTTCATATATGAAAATTAAATTAGCAAATATGGAAAAAATCTGTTGACAAGGGATGGAGGAGGGGTATATAATACAAGTAAATTATTGAAAACACAGATAAACTGTACAAATTGCACAAAACTAGAATGGTTAATAAATAAGTTAGGCCTAATACTTATTTGTAATAAAATAATTTAACCCTACAAAAGGAGGAGACATTATGAGAAGAAAGATTCTAAGTATACTTTTGTGTGCTGCAATGGTAGCAGCATTAGCAGTTGGCTGTGGTTCATCAGGCGGCGGAGAGAGCTCCGGTGACGGTGACAAGAAGGAAGAGAAAAGTGAAGATTCATCAGGCGGCGGATATAAGTTTGCAATGCTGGTTCCGACTATGAATCATGAGTATTTTGAGAACTGTGTAGAGTTTGCTGAGCAGTGTGCAAAAGAGCTTGGATGTACAATTGATGTATACAGTGCAGACAATAACGCTGATACAATGAACAAAAACGTAGAAGATGCAATGGCAGCAGGTATTGATGGTATTCTGATTGACCCGTATTATGCATCTGGAACAAAATGTGCCGAGATGTGCGAAGCACAGGGGATTCCGATGATTGCATTTGACTCCGATATTGAAGAGTTTGATCCGCAGGGTGATTACAAGCAGTACATCAGCTTTATCGGACCAGACGATGCAGATGCAGGCTACAACATGGCATGCAACCTTTTTGAAAATGCGACACCGGATGCAGACGGCACATTATATGTAGGCGTTGTACAGGGAACTCCTGGTACAGCAGTTGCAATCAATCGTGAAAAAGGATTTGACAAGGCTCTGGAAGAGTATGAAGGAAAAGGTATGAAGATTGAGGTTGTTGGACGTGTAAACGGCGACTTCGCAGCTGAGACTTCCCTTCCGGCTACAGAGGACCTTCTTCAGTCATCTGAAAAAGTAAATGGTATTTGGTCTGCAAACGGCGGAACTGCTACAGGTGTTATGGCAGCATGTAAGAACGCAGGGCTGACACCGGGAAAAGATATCACAATCGTAGGTATGGATTTGAACTCATCTAATGTTGAAGCTGTAGAAAACGGCGAGCTTCAGTATGATATTGGCGGACACTGGCTAGTAGGCGGATACGGCGTTATCCAGATGTATGATTATCTGAACGGCAAGAAGATTGAGACACCAAAGACAATCCTTAAGTTATTACCAATTACAAAGGATACTGTAGACAAATTCTATACAGATTATCCGGATAATATTCCGAAGAACTTTGATATTAAGGCTGCAAGCCAGATGAACGGCGGAGACGCTAATTATTCTTCATTTGAATTTAAGTTCAGCGAATAAATTTAAAGGAGGGGCTTTACTGAAAGGGTTTTTGGTAAGGCCCCTTTGTTAAAACAGATGAAAATATGAGAATATCTCCAAAGACTGGAGGGAAAACAATGATTTTAGAAGCACGCAATATCTGCAAGACATTTGGTGCGACGGTAGCGTTAAGCGACGCGTATGTCCAGCTGCGTTCTGGAGAGGTCAATGCGCTGGTCGGCGAAAATGGCGCAGGAAAATCTACAATACTGAAGGCAATTGCCGGAGTACATAATATTGACAGTGGAAGTATTACGATTGACGACAAGGAAATTAAGATAGGAAATATGAAAGATGCCTATGCAAACGGGATAAGTATTGTATTTCAGGAAAGTACAATCGACCCGTTTATCAGTATTGCAGAAAATATTTTTATTGACAGACTACACGAATATGGAAAACCACTCAGAGGAATCAACTGGAAGAAGATAAATCAGGATGCGCAGGAAATATTAGATTCCATGGAGTCCGATATAGATGTGAAAAAAGATATCAGAGCCTTGAATCTGGGCCAGTGGAAGCTGATTGAAGTGGCCAGAGCGCTGGCATATAATCCGAAGATTCTTCTTCTTGACGAGTCTACGGCGTTCTTAAATCACAACGAGGCAGTAAGCTTTGTGGAATCTGTAAAGAAGCTGCGTGAAAAAGGAATGGCTATCGGGTTCGTATCTCATCATATGCAGGAGGTATACGACCTGGCTGACCGTATTACAATTATGCGGGACGGCAATTTCATTATGGAGATGGAGCGCAGTGAAGTCAACCAAGAACGCCTGGAGGCGGCGATGGTAGGCAGAAATATCGGCGATAAGCTATATCCGGAGAAGCGTACGGCTCCTGCCGAGGAGGTAATTCTTAAAGTAGAGAACCTGGAGGTAGAGAATCAGCTGGAGGCTGCTTCCTTTAACCTTCACAAAGGAGAGATACTTGGAATCGGAGGCTTAAAGGAATCCGGCGGAGACGCGATTATCAATGCAATCTTTGGGGCGGTGCCGATAAAGAAAGGAAAGGTTGAGATAGAAGGAGAATCCTATACTTCAACCGTACCGGCGGCAAGCCTTAGGAGAAAGGTTTCTCTGCTGCCCGGCGAGCGTACGCTGGAGGGATTGATTGTGAACTTCAGCATCGGCGACAATATTGTTATGTCTGCCGGCCCCAAAAAGGGTCTGCTCAGGGATAAGAAGAAAGAAAAAGAACTGATTGGAAAATACGTTGAACAGGTGAAGATCAAGACAGACAATCCGAACAATCCTGCCTCGTCACTTAGCGGCGGCAATATGCAGAAGGTTGTAATAGGAAAATGTCTGGCCACGGAGCCGAAAATATTACTTCTCAACAATCCGACGCGAGGTATCGACATCAGCGCAAGACAGGAGATATATTCTTTAATCCGGGGGCTTGCGAACGAGGGACTTGCGATTATTATGCTGACGGAGGATTTGCTGGAGCTTTTAGGCATGAGTGACCGGATTATCATAACCAGGCATAATGCAATCAGTAAGATATTTGAAGAAAATAACGGACTGACAGAAGAAGACGTTATTAGTTACATTGTCTAGAGGAAGGAAGGGATTGGAAAATGAATGAAAAGATGGGTAAGCTGAAAAAATATTTTCCGTTTATTTTATTAATTATATTAGTGGCAATATTTACGACAGGTAATTCACGATTTTTGACATTCCAGAATTTCATGGTTATAGCACAGCAGATGGTAGTTACACTGATTGCCGCGCTTGGTATGCTGTTTGTAATTGTAGAGGGAAGTATTGATTTGTCTGTGGGCGGTATTGTTGCACTTTCTGCGATTGCGGTTACAATGACCGTTGATCAGCTTGGAGCATTTGCAATTATTCCGGCCATGCTGGTAGGTGTTGTCTGCGGTCTTATCAATGGCTGCTGCTTCACATTTTTGAAAATACCGACCTTTATCGTAACGATGGGCACGATGACCTCCTTCAGAGGACTTGTACTGATTCTTACAGGCGGTTCACAGATTATGATTACCAACCGTCCGTTCCTGAATTTTTATAACGGACAATATATTGACGGAGTAAACAACAACGTAATTATGGTAATCATTATTACTGCAATTGTGTGGTATGTATTCAAAAATTTTGCATTTGCCAGAGAGGTAAGAGCAGTCGGAGGAGCAGAAAAGGTAGCGACACTGGCCGGAATTAAGATTAATAAGATCAAAATGGGTGTATTTGTGCTCTGCGGTATCATGGCAGGTATTGCCGGATGCTTCCAGTCTGCCCGTTCCTACGCTGCGACGCCTACAATGGGTGACGGAATGGAAATGGACGTAATTGCAGCCGTTGTGCTTGGAGGCACACCAATGTCAGGCGGTATCGGAAGCGTTCTGACGACAGTGTTAGGTACATTGATTATTTGTATTTTAAGTAATGGTATGAATATCATCGGTCTGTCGGCGGATATTCAGAAAGTTGTAAAAGGAATTATTCTTATTTTCGCAGTCTGTATGACAGTTGACAGAAAGCGTATGGGTGTTATTAAGTAAAGCATACATCAAAAATTTTATCGAGAGACATATAATTAAATAAGAAATTAGACAAGAGTCGAAGAAATAAAAAGAGGTGAATATCATGAGGAAACCATTATTGGGATTAATTGGATTTTCTGACGGAGACCCGGAGGTGCATGAGCAGTTAAAGGATATTGTGCAGGCGCAGGTGGATGTGATTGAAGCGGAGCTTAAGAGAGACGGTACAGTAGATGTTCTCGTTGCAGACAGACTTGTAAGCTCGGCAGAAGGTGCAAAGGAAGAGGCTGAAAAGCTTAAGGCAAAGGGCGTAGACGGGACAATTTTCTCCTACGGTGTGTTTGCGTTTCCGAATTTTTCGGCAATTGCGGCAAAGAACGGCAAAGGCCCGTTTCTGCTTGCAGCAAACTTAAATCCAGACTGGCCGGGTATGGTTGCTATGCTGGCAGCAGGCGGAGCGCTACATCATCTGGGAATTGAGCATTTCCGCGCAGCGGGAGATTTTAAAGATCCGGAGGTTCTTGGAAAAATTATTCAGTTTGGAAAATGTGCTAAGGTTGTATCCTCCTTAAACGGACAGAAATATGGACTTTTGGGAGGCAGAAGTCTCGGTATGTACAGCAGTACAGTAAGTATGCAGGATTGGGAGCGTCTTTTCGGTGTAGATGTAGACCATATGGATCAATCTGAGATTGTACGTAAAGCTGCCGAGATAGATGATGCGCAGGTGGAGAAGGCATTTGCATGGCTTAAGGAAAATGTAGGCTCTATTGAGTTTGACGGAAACCGCCTGACAGAGGAGAAGCTAAAGGAGCAGATTCGTCATTATGAGGCTACGAAGGCAATCGTTAAAGAAAACAACTATGATTTTATCGGAGTGAAATGTCATTATGAAATGAGCCGTCATCATTGTACTGAGTGTTTAAGCGCTGCATTTATGAATGATCCGTATGACTGGGACGGCGAGAAGGAGCCGGTAGTATGTGCCTGTGAGGCGGACTCCGATGCCGCACTTACCATGCAGATACTAAAGCTTTTGACGAATGATCCGGTTATTTTCATGGATGTCCGCCATTATGATGCTGAAAATGACGTTATGGTATTCTGTAACTGCGGTTCTCAGTCAACCTATTATGCGACAGGAACCAATGACTATAAAGCAAATCTGGCAAAGACGACGCTTTATCCGTGTCTGGAGATCTATGCAGGCGGCGGATGCCATGTAAACCTACAGACAAAGCCGGGACATGCAACGATCGCACGGCTGAACCGGTATGAGGGTAAATACCGTATGACGATAATACCGGCAGATTTTGTTGAGCTTCCGAAGGAAAAAGAAGCGGAAACAACAAAGGAATGGCCGCATGTATTTGCGAAGCTGCCGTTTGATCACCATATTTTCCTGGATAAATTTGATGCAAATCACTGCCATGCAGTATACGGCGATCATGTGGAGGAGCTTAAGATGATCTGTGAAATGCTGGAAATTGATGTGGAGATGCTGGGTTAGAAGCTTGGTGTATGCACATATCATCTGCAAAAATATTGTGGGAATAAGAGTGCATAGTATAAATACGATAGAAATGCAGCAGGAAGAAACGCTGCAGAATGAATATATGACAGGAGGTAATGAATTATGTCAGCAATTAAGGAAGTATTTGAACGTGGAGAAGGTATCCTGCATCTGATGCCTACATGGGTTCCGAGAGGATTCAATGAGCCGGGAAGAAGACTCAGACTGCATCCGGATGATTATTTTGCACTGGGCATGGACAGAGGCGGAATCTGTGAGCGGTGGCTTGGCTCTCTTGCAAAGGCACTGAACGGGCCGAAGACAGGTGAGACAGAAGGAATGAGTTACGTATTGGAGGATGTGAAGACAAAGACAACTCGTCTTTTTAAGGATTATGTAGATGAGCTTGGAGCAGATCTCATTGGTGATGGCTTGATGGAAAGATACGGCACATGGCCGACCTTTGCAAAGCTTTATGATTATGATAAGCCGCTGTTCCATCACCTGCATCTGACAGAGGAGATGGCAAATAAAATCGGTATGCACGGAAAGCCGGAATCCTATTATTTCCCGCCGCAGTATAACAGCGGTTATCTGGGAAGAATGCCGCTTACCTATTTTGGATTTGACCCGTCTACTACAAAGGAGCAGGTAATGCAGTGCTTAGAGGATTATGATAAAAAGGATAATCGTATCACAGAGCTTTCCAGAGCTTATCGCATTCAGCTTGGTACAGGCTGGTATACACCGGCAGGCGTGATTCATGCGCCAGCATCACTCGTAACCTTTGAGCCGCAGTGGAACAGTGATGTAAATACTATTATGGAAAATGTTACGATGGGTGAGGTGAATCCGCATAACCTGCTTACAGACTGTGCTCCGGAAGAGGAAAAGAATGATCTGGAAGCTATCTTTAAACAGATTGACTGGGAAGAAAGTACAAGACCGGATTATAAAGAGACCTATTTCAGAATGCCGAAGATGAAATGTGAGTCTGCGCAGGCAGTGGAAAAATGGGTTGCATATGCAAATGACTGGGTTGCAGCAAAGGAAGTTACCGTTATGCCTGGTGAGACATATGTGCTTACAGATCAGGCATGCTACTGTGCAGTAGTAGTTCAGGGACACGGAAGCTTTGGTGTATTCGAGTGTGAGGCGCCGGAGCTGGTCCGCTATGAGGATATTACCGGTGATGAGTATTTTGTATCTGAGAAGGCTGCAAAGAAGGGCGTGAAGATTACAAATACAAGCGCTTACCAGCCGCTGGTAATCCTGCAGAATTTTGCCAATAATAATCCGGAAGTACCGGAAACCGTATAGATGACAGGAGAAGGCTTATGCAGAGAATATTAAATAATCCAGATGATATTGTAGATGAGATGCTGAAAGGCTTTCTGAAGGTTCATGCAGATATAGTAGAGTCTACGGAAAATCCCAGAGTCGTGAAAGCAAAAGATATCCCGGGAGGGAAGGTTGGAGTTGTGACCGGAGGAGGCTCAGGACATAAGCCGGCATTCGTCGGATATGTGGGAAAGAATATGTGCGATGCTGCGGCAGTGGGGGAGATATGCTCCTCCCCGACAGCAGCTGCATTTTTAGATGCCTTTAAGGCGGCAGACCAGGGAAAGGGTGTGGCATGCCTGTATGGAAACTATTCCGGGGACAATATGAATGTCAAGATGGCAGTCAAGATGGCAAAGAAGGCAGGAATTACTGTAAAGACAGTAGTTGCCAACGACGATGCGGCGTCGGCGCCGAAGGATCAGCGCGAGAAACGAAGAGGAGTCGCAGGAGAGGTACTCATGTGGAAGATCGGCGGGGCCAAGGCAGCAAAGGGCGGCGACTTAGATGAGGTAATTGCCGCAGCGCAGAAGGCAATTGACAACACAAGAAGTGTAGGAATCGGCCTTACACCGTGTACGCTCCCGGCGGTCGGGCATCCGAATTTTGAGATTCCGGATGGTATGATGGAGGTAGGAATCGGCCACCACGGAGAGCCGGGGATTGAGGTGTGCGCACTGGAGAGCGCAGCGCAGATGGCGAAGCGGATGGTGGATATTGTAGTGCCGGATTATCCCTTCAAGGAAGGGGACGAGGTTGTCGTGCTTGTATCCGGACTTGGAGCAACGCCGGTTATGGAGTTATATGTATTGTATGATGAGATTGACAGAGCTTTGACGGCAAAGGGCATTAAGACCTATAAGGCGTATGTCGGAGATTATTTTACTTCCCTGGAAATGATGGGTGCAACGCTCACGGTTATGAAGGTAGACGATGAGCTGAAAGAGCTGGTTGATATGCCGGCAGTCAGCATGGGGCTTAAGCAGCTGTAGGAGGTCGGAGTATATGAGTGGATTTAAAAACGCAGATGGAAAATCCGTACTGCTTAAGATGGTAAAGGCAGTTCAAGACAATAAGGCATATTTAGGCGAGGTGGACGGCTTGATTGGAGACGGCGACCACGGGATGAATATGAATAAAGGCTTCACTGTTTTCGAGACAAGGTTTAAGGACGAGGACATCGGCTTTACCGAAGGACTCGATGAGCTGGGAATGATTCTTCTTAATGAAATCGGCGGTTCTATGGGACCGATTTACGGAACCATCTTTATGGATATGGCAGAGGCCGGTGAGGAGCTGGAGGAGATTGGAACCAGGGAATTGGCGGATATGCTTGCGGCAGGACTGTCAGGACTCTGCGAGATTGTAGAGGCGCAGGTAGGGGATAAGACCCTGGTCGATACGCTGTCTCCGGCAGTAGAGACACTTAAGCAGGCGGCAGAGGAAGGAAAAGATTTTAAAGAAGCGTTGGAAGAGATGAAGCAGGCAGCCAGGACAGGAAGAGATTCCACAAAAGATATGGTTGCAAAATTCGGACGGTCCAGCAGACTGGGTGAGCGGTCCAGAGGCGTGTTGGATGCGGGAGCGACATCCTGCTGTATTATACTGGAAGCGATGGCTGATGGAATATGCGAACTGTAATTGGGGACGGGGTATTTTGAGAAATACCCCGTCCCCAATTCAAAATACCCTGTCCCTAACTATAGACAAAACGAAATACGAATGCTAGAATATGACTAAAGTAATTAAGATGCGAGGAGGAGATTATCATGAAAATAGCAATTGGCTGTGACCCGAACGCGCAGGCAGCAAAGGAAGAGCTTATCAAGTATATTGAGGCGAAAGGATATGGCGAGGTTACGGATTTCGGCAGTGAGGATCCTATTTATGCAAATGTTGCAATCAAGGTTGGTGAAGCTGTAGCTTCAAAGGAATATGACCGGGGAATTCTGATATGTGGTACTGGAATCGGTGTATCTATAGCAGCGAATAAAGTAAAGGGAGCATATGCGGCACTGCTTTCTGATGTGTATTCTGCACAGAGAGCGCGTCTTAGCAATGATGCGAATGTAGCATGTATGGGTGCGTTTACGACAGGAAGCAAGGAGAGGGAGCTTATGACGGATGCTTTCCTTACAAATGAATTTGTGCCGGGCTGTTCATCACAGCCGAAGGTAGATGCATTTGTTTCTTATGACAATGCACGATAATAAAAAGGTAAAAGGATAAGACCAGCCGGGAATCCTGTCAAAAGGGTTCCCGGTTTTGCGGTGAAGGAGGAGTATGCGGATGAAGAGATGGCGTGTTTTGATTGTTGACGATGAGTTCAGAATTGCTATGTTGATAAAAAAACTGATTCATTGGGACAAGTTTTCTATGGAATGTGTAAATGTGGTTGACAATGGCGAGGCAGCGCTTCGAATTATCCGGGAGGAGAGGCCGGATATTGTTATCACAGACATACGCATGCCGAAGATCAACGGGCTTGATTTAATCTGCATGGCACGGGAAACAGCTAAGGAGACGAAGTTTATTGTCGTGAGCGGTTATAAGGAGTTCGAGTATGCGCACCGTGCGCTTCAATATGGAGTGGACGATTATCTTTTGAAGCCGATCAATGAATCTGAGTTAAATGAGGTGTTGGGTAAAATATATCATGAGCTTCTTAAAAAGGAGGAGCAGCAGAAAGAGAGAAAAGAGCTTCAGGAGACTGTTTCAGAAAGCAGACAGATTATCAAGCGTGATTTTCTGAAAAATATTATTGAGCAGGAAGAGGAAATCAGTGCAGAGGATTCAAAGGTTTCTCTGGAAGGGGAAATATACCGGGGAATTGATATTAAGCTTGATTATATGGATTTCGGAAGAAGTGATAAAAAACAGGATAAGCTTACCGTAGAAAGAATCATTTCTACGGTGGAAAAAATCCTGAAGACGGAGACGGAAGAGGTTTTGATCTGTGAGAAAGAGAACCTGCATATCTATTGTCTTTTTAACTATGACTGCAGCCGGTCTAAGGTGATAAGAAACCGTATCAATGATATTCTTTCGGAGATTCAGGAATATTTGATTGGGTTTGAGCAGTATGAGGTGACGATTGGGGTAGGAACAGAGCGAAGAGAATTTGGAGAAATCCGATTCTCCATAAAGGAGGCGAATCGAGCCGCTGGAAACCGTATTAAATTTGGAACCGGAAGACTTATATATGCAGACTCCATTCCCCGCCCGGACAAAAAGCGGGAGAAGAGTCCGACAGAGGAGTGCAGAGATCAGATACTTGCAAGTATTGAGAGTTATTCCAGGGATAATCTGGAGCAGTGTGTGAATCAGATCTACAGTGAGTTTATGCTGCGGGAGGATGTGGATTTTTCTGACTGCTATGAGTTTGCGGAGGAGCTGGTATCTATTTTCTTTGAGCATATTGATGCACAGCAGGAGGATTTCCGTCAGGTGAAAAAGGAGCTTCTTGGAAAATGTCAGCATTGTTCCTCTGTTATGAGTCTGAAAAGCCTTCTTAAGACAAGCCTGGGTTCATATCTTGATATGAACCGGGAGGTAATGGAGGCGGAATCGACAAAGCCGATTCGGCAGGCTGAGCAGTATATTGACAGTCATTACAATGAAAAAATAGTTCTAGAGGATATTGCAGAGATAGTAGGACTCAACCCGGTTTATTTCAGCGTGCTTTTTAAGAAGGAGCTGGGGATTAATTTCAGCGCATATCTTGTGAATGTACGGATGGAAAAGGCAAAGGAAATGATCTGCAATACAAATGAGACGATTGCAGCTATCGGGGAGCGGGTCGGGTATAAGGATTCTAGATATTTCAGCCAGATATTTATGAAAACAGTCGGTGTGAAACCGGCGTTGTACCGAAAGCTGCACTCATAGGAGGAGGATATGAAGCTGTCAGGAAGAATAAGGATGATAGCGGCTGCAGAGTGTCTCTTTGTTATAGTTCTGTTTGCTGTACTGGAGTGGGGCAGATATCCGATGTGGCTGGTAACGGTGGTTGTGATTTTACAGTTGAGTATTCTTTTCAGTGTATTTTCATTAGCGGTATTGCCTGCAAAACGATTTGAAGAAACCATGAGCAGGCTTATGGAGGAAGAGGGAACGGAAGAGGAGCTGCAGAAGGCGGCAAGGGAAATCATCTATATGGCGCAGGTAGAGCGTCTGGTAGATAAATACGCCTCCCGGAGAACGAGAGAGAACTCTGCACAGATCTTTGACAAGCAGACGGAACTCACGGCTCTGCAGAGTCAGATTAATCCGCATTTTCTCTACAATACGCTTGAGTCTATAAGAGGCCAGGCGCTTATGGATGACAACGATGAAATAGCCAAGATGGTAGAAGCGCTTGGCGCATTTTTCAGATACAGCATCAGCCGAAAGGGAAATCTTGTTACGCTGCGGGACGAGCTTGCCAATATTCATAATTATATGATGATTCAAAGATACCGTTTCAACAATCGGTTTTCTCTGGAAATTATAGTGGATGAAGAGGATGAGGCGGCATATGATTTTCTGATTCCAAGATTGATTATACAGCCGGTGGTAGAAAATGCTATCTTTCATGGACTGGAAGAAAGGCTTGAGTCAGGAGAGGTTGTGATTGAGGTGATCGTAACAGAAAGGAATCTGATTCTTACCATATCTGACAATGGTAAAGGGATTGAGAGCAGAAAGCTTAAGGAGCTGAATACAAGAATTCAGTCCTCCAGTATGCAGCTTGAGGAGGGCGGAGCAGAACGGCAGAGAAACACAGGAATTGCGCTGCCAAATATTCATAAGAGAATTCAGCTTTTGTTTGGTGAGGAATACGGGGTAAATATATACAGTACATTAGGACAGGGAACAGACGTTGAAATTACAATTCCGGTTATTAATGAAAGAGTCGGAGGCCTGAAGGATGAAGAAGGAAATACTGCGGATTAACAATCTAAGCTTGGATTACGGGCAGGCGAAAAGGCTGGAGCATATATCTTTGTGTATTCTGGAAGGCGAATGTGTCGGCTTCAGAGGACTTACCTATTCCGGGAAGGAACTGCTGGTACAGATTTTGAACGGAGATACAGGGGAGGATATCGGAGATTACAGCGTTTATATAGAAGGAAGAAAAGTAACCGGCAATACAGAGCTTGTTAAAAAGGTGTACCGGATTACTTCGTCGAATTATGTAATTGATGACTGGACAGTTGCAGAATATATAGGACTTGTAGATGCCGGATGGTTCAAAATGATATGGGGCAGGCACATACTGGAGGAGGAGACCTCCGCATATTTTGACGAGCTTGAGCTTCCCTTCGACGTATCCTGTAAGATGCGTGAGCTCTCCGAACTTGAAAAAAGACTGGCAGATCTTGTAAAAGCGTGCAGGCACGGTAAAAAAATCGTTATCATCGAGGACGAATTTGAGGGAATGCGTCCGGAATCAATACAGAAATTTGCAAGGGTAATGAGGAGGATTATTAAGGGGAGAATGGCTGTAGTTGTGAATAGCCATTCTGATATGGTATTGTCTATGCTGTCTGACAAATATATTATTTTTAAAAAAGGGCGTATTGTTAAAAAATGTCAAAAGAATTATATAAAAAGCAGCGCGCATTTGGAAAAATTTCTTATGGGGGATACTGCCATATCAAGCAAAAGAAGTCTGGACAGCTATGTACTGGAGGAAAAGGAGCAAAAAGATTCTATTTACAAGGTCAGGGAATTAAGGCTTAGGAATGGCAGAAAAGAAGAATTTAATTTTGTCAGAGGCGAAGTGACTACCTTTTTGATTCTGAATGGAAAAGAAAAGGAGAGAATCTTTATGCTTTTGTCAGGAAGGAAGAATGAAGAAGGAAGTTACTGCATTTTGAACTCCAAAAGATATGACAATGTTCATTTTACCGGGTTTGTGGAAGAAAAGGTGGTATCAGTTATGCATCTGGGAAGTCAGGAGGAGGTGTTTTCCAGCATGTCGGTTGGAGAAAATCTGCTTCTTCCCTCTCTTCAGAAGATATCCTCGTTAGAATATATTGCTTCGGCAAAAAAAATGCTCAAAATGCTGGGCAGTAATATGGACAGCAGCGAAATATTAGCCGGTATGCCGGCACAGGAGCTGGGAGTCAATGATCTTATCAGTCTTACGCTGGAGCGGTGGTATGTGTACAATCCCAGAGTTCTGGTGCTGTTTGAGCCCTTTGCATTGTGTGATGTGTATGGTGTATCTATTGTAAAATCCTATATAAAAAAATTTGCCAATAAGGGGACGGCAGTCATTATTTTAAAATCCAGAGAAGAGTATGTAGAAGATATTTCCGATCAGATTATCAGCCTGGATTGATAGATTCTCATTTGTCTAAAAATTCTCCCACCTATTCTAAATTTTCCCCCATTGGATTTTTAAACTTTTTTTTATAAAATAAAGCTATCCAATAGGAAAACATAAAAAAGAAGGAGGAAATGTAAATGAAGAAGAAAGTTTTTGCTATTCTGTTATGTGTGGCAATGATCGCAGCAATGGCTGTAGGATGTAATTCCGGCGGCGGCTCATCCGAAGGCGGCGGTTCATCAGAGGATGGCGGTACAGCAAAGAAGGGTGAGGATCTGACATTTGTTATTGTTCCGAAATGTGTACACGCATGGTTTGATGAGGTAAACAAAGGCGCCGTACTTCAGGCAGAAGCATTGTCTGAGCAGCTGGGAGTAGAGGTTAAGATTGATTACCGTGCTCCGTCACAGTCTGACGTTGCAGAGCAGAACTCAACACTTGAGCAGGCAGCAGCTACAAAGCCGGATGGTATTGCACTTGACCCGGTAGATTATGAGGGAAGCAAGGCAGTTATCGAGGAAATCCAGAATCAGGGTATTCCGGTAGTTTTGTTTGACGCTCCGTCGCCAGAGGGAAGCGGACTTACAAGTGTCGGCAACGATTTTGCTGAGCAGGCAACAATCGCAGCAGATAGATTAGCTGAACTGATTGGAGAAGAAGGAAAGGTTGCAGTTATGCAGGGATTCCCGTCAGCTCCAAACCATGCAGAGAGATATCAGGCTCACTTAGATGCATTGGCAAAATATCCAAACATTGAAGTAATCGACGGTGGTATTGACAATGACAACATTGAGGAAGCTCAATCTCAGGCAGCGGCAGTTCTTGCAGCAAATCCAGATCTTAAAGGTTACTTAAACTGTGACGCATGTGGTTCTGGTGTTGCAGCAGCAATCGAGGAAGCCGGTAAGCAGGGACAGGTTACATTCGTAGCAATGGATAACCTGATTGAGATTCTTGATTACATTCCGCAGACAATCACAGCTACATCTTCAACAATGCCGCAGATGCAGGGACAGTATGCAGTATTAATGATGTGGCAGTCACATCTGGGACTGGATATTCCACAGGCTGTTGATACAGGTATTGCTGTAATTGACGAGGAGAACATCGAGGAATGGAAAGAAATCGTTAAATAATGTATTGTCAGATGATAATAATTTAGTATGACTTAGAAATGAGGGCTTGTGACTGAATTAATTCAAGTCACCGGCCCTCACTTTATAAAAAGGAGCATGTCTATGAAGATATTAGAGGCACATAATATTACAAAGCTGTTTCCCGGCGTAGTCGCCCTGGATTCGGTAGATGTATCCTTTGAGCCGGGTGAGATTCATTGTGTGATTGGAGAGAACGGAGCCGGAAAGAGTACGTTGATAAAATGTCTGACAGGCGTGTATGAGCCGGAGGAAGGCGAAGTACTTGTCGGCGGCGAAAATGCAATGAAAAATAAATCTCTCTTTGATAAGGTGGCGTATGTACCGCAGGAGATTGACTTATTTGGTTATATGTCTGTTGCGGAAAATCTGTTCCTGCCTTATGAAAAGTCGGGCATAAAAGGGACTGTTAATCAGAAGGAGCTGCAGAAAAAGGCAGTTCCCATATTGGAGAAATTCAGAATTCCGGTAAAACCGGAAGAATTAGTAAAAGATATTTCCGTATCCTCGCAGCAGCTTCTTCAGATTGCAAGAGCTACCGTGCATGAGGAATATGAGGTATTGATGTTAGATGAGCCGACAACAAGTCTGACAACGAGTGATACGCAGATATTATTTGAAATTGTGAAAGAGATTAAAGCAGAAAATAAGGCGGTTATTTTTATTTCTCATAAACTGGAAGAAATCTTTGCGCTCGGAGATGTGCTGACGGTATTCAGAAATGGAAAGAAGGTTGCTTATTCCAAACTGGAGGAAATAGATATTCCGTGGGTTATCAAGCAGATGACAGGGCGGGAAGTTAATCAGGAGCAGGTATTTTATTCCGATAAGGTTACCGATGAGGTTCTCCTGGAGGTAAAAAATCTGACGGGGGAACGTTTTACAGATATAAGCTTTGAGCTTAAAAAGGGCGAGATTCTTGGATTTTCAGGGCTGGTAGGTGCAGGCCGGAGTGAGCTGATGCAGGCAATTTTCGGTTATCTTCCGGTCTATTCGGGAAGTGTAACACTAGACGGAAAGGAATGGAAGCTGGGAGATACGAATTATTCTGTAAATCATGGGTTTATTTATCTTCCGGAGGAGCGGAAAAAGCAGGGAATTCTTCCGGTGTTGTCGATTCGGGAAAACATTTCAATATCCGTTCTTGATGAGCTTAAAAGCGGGCTCAATATTTCAAAGAAAAAGGAAGATGAGCTTGCGCAGAAGGTCATCGACACTTATGATGTAAAAACTCCGGGGACAGATAAAGAGATTCAGTTCCTAAGCGGAGGCAATCAGCAGAAGGTTATTATCGGGCGTGCCATGAGCTGCCATCCAAAGGTTCTTGTATTTGATGAGCCGACGAAAGGTATTGATGTAGGGACAAAGGCAGAGATATACCGTCTTATGAAGGAGCTGGCTGAGGAAAAGGAAATCGGAATTATACTCATTTCCTCAGAAATGGAAGAAATCAAGAAATGTTCAAATAGAATTATTGCATTGTATGAGGGCAGAAAGGCCGGAGAGTATGATGCAAAGGCAGATAAAGAAGCTATATTAGGTGCTATTATTGGAGTAAATTCTTAGATAAAGAGGAGTCGTATATTATGAGTAAAGAAAAAACTAAAACAAACAATGCTTTTATCAGTGCATTGAAGAAAAGTAATATGACCGCGATCGGTGCCGTACTGCTTTTGATGGTCATTATTGCAAGTGTAGCATCTCCATACTTTCTGGATATCTATAACCTGCAGTCATTGCTCAGAGACCTGGCCTTTGTCGGCATGATTGGTATTGCGCAGTCGCTGCTTCTGCTGGTTGGAGAGCTGGATCTTTCAGTAGGAAAGATTGCCTCTCTGTGCGGAATCCTTTCCGGTATGATGATGGTAAATTATGGTTTGAATCCGTGGCTTTCCCTTGCGCTTGCAATGTTTATGGGACTTGTATTCGGAGGAATCAACGGCCTGATTATTACAAAGCTGAGACTGAATTCTATGGTTGCTACAATTGGTATGCAGGGTCTGTACGGGGGTATTAACCTTGTACTGACAAAAGGAAAAGCGATTACAGGAGTACCCGAAAATATATACATACTTGGAAAGGGAAATGTAGGACCGATTCCCTTCCCATTTATTTTCTGTGTTATTGTTTTGATTCTTGTACTTTTTATGGTAAAGAAAACGAAGACCGGACGTTACATTTATGCGATTGGAAACAGCCGCGAGGCAGCAAAGATTCTTGGTATTAAGGTGGATAAGATTCGTATGATGATTTACTCTATCGTCGGACTTATTTCGTCTCTTGCAGGTATTTTGTATGTGGCAAGACTTGGATCTGCTCAGTCTGCGATTGGAGAGAACTGGCCGATGAACTCTATCGCAGCCTCCGTTATCGGAGGCGTATCATTGACAGGAGGTATCGGTAATCCGGCAGGTGCGCTTATCGGTGCGGCGATTATCAGTATCATTCAGAATATGATTGTTCTGTTCGGTGTTAATGTATACTGGCAGTCAGCGGTCAGCGGTATTGTAGTAGTTATTGCGATCTCATTCAGCTCTATATCTGAGATTGTACGTGAGAGAAAGCAGAGAAAAATTAAACTTGGTTAATGTTTCGAATCGTTTTGGCAGGCGGAAATATCTGTTATATGGATTGTTAATTTTGAGAAAATGATTGAGATATTCTTAGCAGCAGAAGGGAGAAATGAATATGAAATTAGGTTTGAATATGTCCTTTGCAGTAAAAAGATGGATGAAGCCGGCACAGCTTGCAGCTATGTGTAAGAATGATTTTGGCGTGGAGCATGTGCAGTTTAGCTGGGATCTGATTGATCCCTGGTGGCCGAAGGAATTAAGAGATCCGATGGTAAGGGAGTATAGAGAAGCGTTCGAAGAAGCAGGTGTAGAGATTGATGCAACCTTTGGAGGACTGGCCTCCTATTCCTATGCGCATCTTCTTGCCCCGGCGAAGGAACAGAGAGAGGCGGCATTTTTATTTTTTAAAAGGGCGGTTGACCTTACGGTAGATATGGGTGCAAAGGTAATGGGAACACCAGTTGGCGGTATGAATTATGATGACGCAAGGAATCCGGAAAAAAGAGAAGAGTTATACCAGGAAATGCTTGAATATTTAAGGAAGCTTGCCGCTTACGGAAAATCAAAAGGACTTGAAGAGATTCACATTGAGGCGACTCCGCTGATTACAGAATTTCCCCACAGTCCCGGTGTGTGCATTCAGATGATGAAGGACCTGGAGGGAACGGATATTCCGATAAAGCTTCTTATAGACTGGGGGCATGCATTATATAAGCCGCTTCTTAAGGAAGAGGCAGACATAGAGCTGTGGTTTCATGAATGTGCACCGTATATCGGATCCATACATCTGCAGCAGACGGACGGAGAGTGGGACAGACACTGGGATTTTACAAAGGAAGGTATCATTACCCCGGAGCTGATTAAGCGTGCGACAAAGGATGCAGGACTTGATGATATTGTACAGTATCTGGAGGTTGTAACGATTTTTGAGGATGATGATGACGCAGTTTATGACGGCATGAAGAAAACTATGGATTATCTGCACAAAGAGCTTGATTGAAAATCTGGAGCACGGGGTTTGGATGCATTAAAAAAGCGTGCTTTAAGGACAAAATGGAAGGAGGTTTTTGTAAATGGAATATAAGGAAATGTATGAAAAAATCTTGGGAGAATACAAGCAGGTATTTGAAAAGGTAGACCAGTCAGGCATGCGTGAGTTTATCGACGAGGTGAAGGTACATGAACGTATTTTTCTGATTGGCGTCGGGAGAGAGGGTATGGCGACGAGAGCATTTGCCATGAGACTGATGCATATGGGAAAGGAAATCCACTGGATATGGGATGATACGACCCCCTCTATCGGTGAAGGAGATCTCCTGATTGCTACTTTGGGAGACGGCTGTATCGGACATATCAATTATATCTGCGAGCGGGCGAAAGAGGCAGGAGCCATGATTTATGTGGTAACAGGTTCGCCAAGCGGAAGCACCGCAAAAAATATAGCAGACAAGGTATTTTTTGTCCCCGCAGCCGTATACAGAGGAACCGATGATGTTGTGCCGTCCTTCCAGCCGATGGGAAACTTATTTGAACAGTGTCTATTGATTTTATTTGACATCATTGTTATGATAATCGTAGACGAGACGCCGGGGCTGTCCTTTGAGAAAATGTCCGGACGCCATAGAAATGTTGAATAAGGAGGCAGATTTACAATGGGTGTAAAAAAGATTTTGAATGCAGATGTATCAAATGTTGTCGAGGAGATGCTGGCGGGGTATTTGTCCGCATATAAGCGCTATTATAAGAAAATCGGAGATTATAATGCGTTTATGTACAAGGGTCACCGAAAGGATAAGGTAGCTCTTGTTATCGGAGGCGGAAGCGGACACGAGCCGTTATTTTCCGGATACTGCGGAGCGGGACTTGCAGATGCAGTTGCATGCGGCAATATCTGTGCTTCCCCGAATCCAGAGTTGATCAGCGAGGCGGCAAAGGCGGTAGATCAGGGAAAGGGAGTTCTCTTCATCTATGGCTGTTATGCGGGAGACAATCTGAACTTTGATATGGCAGAGGAAATCTGTCAGGCAGAGGGGATGAAGACGGCGCATGTGCGCGTATGGGATGATTTTGCTTCTGCACCGAAGGAGAGAATCACGGACAGACGCGGAATCGCCGGAGATGTATTTGTAATCAAGGTAGCAGGAGCAGCGTGCGATGCCGGACTTGATTTTGACGAAGTGGTGCGGATCACAGAGAAGGCAAGAGACAATATCAATACAATCGGACTTGCAACCTCTCCGGGAACGCTTCCGGGAAACGACGAGCCTACCTTCCATCTTGGCGATGACGAGATAGAATTCGGCATGGGCCTTCACGGCGAACCGGGAATTGAGCGTACCAAGATGAAGCCGTGTAATGAGCTTGTAGACAGAATGTACAGCGAGATTAAGGCAGAGATGGGCTTAAAGGAAGGCGATGAGATCGCAGTACTTGTAAATGGGCTTGGATCTACTCCGCTTCTGGAGCTGAATCTTGTATATCACGAGCTGAGTAAGCATTTCCATAAGGATGGATTGAAGGTACATGATGCAGAGGTAAAGACCTACTGTACCTGTATGGAGATGGGTGGATTTTCTATTACCATTCTGAAGCTTGATGATGAGCTTAAGACTTATCTTGACGCACCGTGTTACTCCCCGTATTATGCAAAGGGAGAGCTTACCGGCGCTTCTTATCAGACTGAGGATGAGGACGAAGAGGAAGAGCCTGAATTTGATGAAAATGATGTAGAGGAAGCTGAGATTGTAAGGAGCAGGGAAGGAGAGCTTACCGAGCTTAATGCAGAGGATGCAAGAAATATGCTTCTTTACATAGCGGATAAGGTAATTGCAAAAAAGCCGTATCTGACAGAGATTGACAGTGTCATCGGTGACGGCGACCATGGAATCGGCATGGCAGGCGGCATGCAGAAGGCAAAGAAAAAGCTTCTCAAGATGCAGGGAGAGGAAAACGCATATGCTGTATTTGAGACGGCAGGACAGGCGATGCTGATGTCTATGGGCGGTGCGTCAGGAGTAATATTCGGAAGCCTTTACCTGGCCGGCGCAAAGGGTATGGAGCCAAAAGAGGTACTTACGGCAGATGATCTTGCGGGCATGGAACGCAAGAGCCTCACAGCAATCCAGGAAAGAGGAAAAGCAGAGGTCGGCGATAAGACGATGGTAGATGCGCTGGCACCTGCAGTAGAGGCATTAGAGGCAAACCGTGACAAGAGCCTTCTTGAGATGCTGAAGGCAGCAGAAGAAGCGGCGAGACAGGGTATGGAAGATACAAAGAAATACGTAGCAAAATTCGGACGTGCAAAATCGCTGATGGAGAGAGCAATCGGACATCAGGATGCAGGAGCAACCTCCGTATGGCTTATCTTCCAGGGAATGAGAGAATTCGTGGAAGGAAAATAAATTAATTGGGGACGGGGTAAAATTAAAAATACCCCGTCCCCGACTAAAAGGAGATAATATATGAGCAGAAAAGTAAACTGGGGAATCCTGGGCTGTGCGGGAATCGCGAAAGTAAGAACAATTCCGGGATTATTAAAGGCAGATAATGCCAGCCTGTATGCAGTTGCGAGCAGAGGGGACGCGAAAGCGGAGGAATTCAGAGAGTTGTTTGGGGCTGAGAAGGCGTATGGCAGCTATGAAGCGCTTTTGGCGGACAAGGCGGTAGAGGCGGTTTATATTCCGCTTCCGAATTCTATGCATTATGAATGGGTAGAGAAGGCGGCAAGGGCAGGCAAGCATATCTTATGTGAGAAGCCTCTTGCTTTGAATGCAGAAGAGGCAGAAAAAATGTATAAAATATGTGAATCAGAAGGAGTGCTTCTTATGGAGGCGTTTGCATACCGGCATGCGCCACTGATTCAGAAGGTGAAGGAACTGCTTGATGAAGGCGCGGTCGGGAAGGTAAAATACCTGGAATCTCATTTGACTGATTTATTGACTGACATGAGCAATATCCGTATGAATAAGAATCTGGGCGGCGGTGCATTTTACGATATGGCTTGTTACAATGTGAGCGCCGTCAGTTACCTGGCTGGTAAGGAGCCGGTAAAGGTAAAGGCATTTGCGGAGATGGATGAGGAGTATGGTGTGGATGTGAGCAATACATTCCTTCTCCAGTACGAGGATGGAGTGCAGGCTTCAGGATACTCTTCACTGAATTCCTATGCCAGAGGTTATTATGCTGTGGTTGGTGAAAAAGGCCGGATCGAAGTGCCTTGTAATTTCAACTGCCGGAATATCTGCAAGTTTACCGTAACATCTGAGGGTGTTGTAAATAATGTTGAGGTGCTCGAAGAGAAAAAGACAGAATATACCGTGATGTGTCCGGATAATTACATGATGGAGATAGAGCAGTTTGGACGCTGTATCATGGAGGGTGAGAAACCGTTGGTATCAAAGGAAGAGACATTAATGAATGCCCGGATATTGGACAGGGCGTTTCAGGATGCAAAAAGGCAGCAGGAGAAAATGTAATAAAAGCATAGAGACTGAAGGAACCGGCCGGGGGAAATTAAAATAGTGAATTTTCCCGGCTGGTTTTATTATGCATGTGCGGGGCATTACAGTTTAGAAATTAAATACGGCAGAAATATTGATATTTGTGATGTGGATAGAATATTATAGGGTTAAGAGGTTTGCCTAGAGAGGCCGGATGAAAAGTCTGACATTGTTTAAAAAATGTCATTTATATGTAAAGTTGCACAATAATATAGGGTAATATATTGGTAAAACGTACAAAATAACGACAATAAATCTCAAAAATGCACGGACAAATCAGCGGAAAGTGCAAAAGACGAACTTTTAGGCTGTGTACATTTGTTCAAATATAATTTATTATTAAGAAAACGCAGGAGACAGACATCTAGACAAAATGGGAAGGGGTAGAGAGCAATAGAGGGTATTGTTGAAAAAATGGCGAAAGAGCTCATCAATATTCACGGCAACATATCTACACAGGAACTTGCGGAGCGCCTGGGTGTCTCAGCCAGCAGTATCAAGCATAATCTGGCTTCTGTCAGAGCCTTGTTTAGAGAACAGGGAGTGAACCTCATGAGTGTTCCGCAGAAGGGGCTGTATATTGAGGCGACGGATGAACAGAGAGAAGAAATTGATAATATACTTCTGCGGTTTGCAAACCATAATCCGATTTCGGAGGGGTTTCGAAGAGATTACATATTTCAGACAGTATTCCGTTATCAAGGTGGTTATACGCTGCAGCTTTTGGCAGAAGAATTGTATGTGAGCAGGAATGCGATTTCAAAAGATCTGCAATATTTGAATAAATTTCTAGAGATGTTTCATATAAAGATTGCCGCGAAGAAAAATAAAGGGATTATTGTTGAAGGCCATGAATTTGAAATACGGCAGGCTTTAATATTATATAACAACCAGAAATGGTGGAAAGAGACTTATCTGGAAACGCCGAAAGAGCTGGATGTCAGAATCAGCAGCCGGGCATGGACATTCTTATCAAATTTTTATCCGGAAAGCATAGAAGAAATCTGGGAGATACAAAATGCGCTGCTTGAGATGGAAAAACAGACGGAGCTGGCTTTTACAGACATTTCCTTTGGAAGGCTTATGGAGTATCTGGCCATTACCAGAGAGAGAATGAAACAGGGGAAATATATTTTGTCCTACGCACAGGAAGAGCGTCTGACGATTGGAAAAAGATATTTAAAGGCAGCGGAGATTTTTTTGTCGCTTTATATGAGTGAAGAAGACGCAGGCTGGAAATATGAGAGAACATATCTGGCGGCAAGACTGTGTGAGGCAAGCACGATAGAGTGCCGAAGACGTTCAAGCGGTTATAGAGAAGCGGTTGAGCAGTACCTGGGAGAGGTAAAAAATGTTGTGCGGCGCTATTACAGCGGAGATGACAAAGAACTGGTCGAGAATGTAGAAGATTTGATTACTGCGATGCGGTATCGTGAAAACTATCATATCTATGACTGGACAGATTTGGGTAAATATATAAAGGAGCGCCTTGCAGGATTGTATGCGATTTGTATGATGCAGATTTACATACTTGAGGAGGAGACAGGGCTTACATTTCAGGAAGATGATATCGCAAGAATTACGCTTCTTCTCCAGAACCATATGGATAAAAAGCGCAAGGAGGCAATCCTGGTAACGGCCTCTAATCAAGAGGAGAGTTATTATAACCTCGCAAAGCTTGTAGAGGAATTTCCGTACATACATTTTAGAGAAGTGGTGGATTACCGGAAATTCAGACTTGAGGATTATGAGAGGGCTCTGGTTGTATCTACAGTCGTTTTAAAAGAGGAAGCGCCTAACTTAATTTGTGTTACAAAGCATGTAAGCAGTGTTGATATCGAAGCGATTCGGCAGAAACTTACAAATAATGGTATATTTAAGCAGGAGATATTAGAAGAGGTATTTTGTGAAAGTCTGATTTATGACATGACGGCGAAAAATAAAGAAGATGTTCTTAGAAAAGGGACAGAAAAGCTGATTGAACATGAGTATGTAGAGGAAGGCTTTTTAGAAGAGGTCCTGGCAAGAGAAGCGGTTCTTACAACATCTATCGGAAATGAAGTGGCAATTCCGCATGTGTATAGAAAGCATGTTTTGAAAAGCGGCGTTGCAGTTATACGCCTTAAAAACAGCGTGAAATGGTCAGATGAAGAGAGAGCAGGTTTAATTTTTCTCTTTGCAATCGGCGAGGAGGATGCAAGAGACATTAAGAAAATATTTAATCATATGTATCACATCTTAATGGAAGCCGAACAGATAGAGAAAATCAGAAAAGCAGAAAGTAAAAAAGAAATTCTGCAGCTGGTTTTAACCAGCACAAGCTAATTGGTGAATATGGTGCGCGCCATTCATAAATAATAAAGTCCACAAGATAAGAAGGAGGAGCTTATGTTAGTAAATTTAAAAGACATTTTAGCAGAGGCAGAGAAGGTAGGGTATGCAATTCCGTGTATCAACACACCTAATATGGAGACATTAAGAGCAGTTATTTCTGCAGCAGAGGACCTGGATACACCGGTTATCATTGACCATGCAGAGGTACATAATTCTTTGATTCCAATTGAGCGTATGGGTCCAGAGATGGTTAAGGCAGCAAAAGCATCAAAGGTTCCTGTTTGTGTACATCTGGATCATGGTGTAAGCTATACATTTTTGATGAAGGCTCTTGAAGCTGGATTTTCATCCATTATGTTTGACTGCAGCTCACTGCCGTTTGAAGAGAATGTTAAGCGTGTAAAAGAGTTTACGGAGTTTGCTCATTCCAGAGGAATCACTGTGGAGGCAGAGCTTGGCGTTATGGCGTCTGCGATGGAAGATACTCATGCCGGCGAAGATGCAGAGAAGCGTGTTCTGACAAATGCAGATATCCGCAAGTTCTTTACAGAGCCGAAAGAGGCAGGTGAATTTGCTGAGAGAACAGGCTGTGACGCACTTGCAGTATGCTTCGGTACTATGCATGGAATTTATGCAGAGCCGCCGGTTCTGGACATTGACAGAGTAAAAGAGATAAGAAGTGCAGTAAAGGATGACTGCAGAATTGTTATGCACGGAGCTTCTGGTGTAGAGTTTTCACAGGTACAGAAAGCAATTGATGCCGGCTGTTCAAAGGTAAATTATTACTCTTATATGGCAAAGGGTGCTACACAGTTCTGTGCAGATAAGATTGCCGAGACAAAGGGTGCGATTGCATATCATGAGCTTGCTGAGGCAGCCAGTGGATTTATGCGCGGGTATGCAAGAGATGTCTTAAAGGCATTCAGAAATGGTAAATAGGAGATAGAACATGGAAAAAGTAGACATATCTAAAGTGCTGCTTCCGGAAATGACCATACTTGATAAAGAGACATTTGCAGATAAGGATGAAGTATTTGCATTCATGTCCGAGAAGTTTGCAGAAAATGGAATCGTTACAGACGCTAAAAAATTTGAGGAGGCTCTGCATGCAAGAGAAGAGGAGGGACCGACCTACATCGGAAATCTTCTTGCGATACCACATGGTATCTGTGACGCAGTAGTAAAGCCGGGAGTCGGCTTCTGCAGAGTAAAGACACCGTTTGTATACCGCTCCCACGGAGAAGAAGGAGAGGTAAAATATATCTTCACGATGGCAGTTGTCGGGGAAGAAGGAAAGATGGAGCATCTGAGAATACTGGCAGCACTGGCAGGAATACTGGCACATGATGAATTCCTGGAGGCTCTTGGAAAAGTTCAAAGCTATGAGGAAATCATAGAAGAAATAAATAAAATAGAACAGGAGGTGTAGATATGTTTATTGTTGCGGTAACATCTTGTGCGACGGGAATTGCGCACACTTATATGGCGGCAGAGGCAATTAAGAAAATCTGCAAAAAGAACGGCCATAAAGCGAAAGTAGAGACTCAGGGCGCAATGGGGCTTGAGAATCAGTTGTCAGCAAAGGATATTGAGACAGCAGATTATATTATCTTTGCAAATGATGTTAAGGTAAGTAAGTCAGAGCGTTTTGACGCTTATCAGGATAAGATTAAACAGACTTCTCCGCATGAAGTCATTAAGAATCCTGAAATTGTTTTACAATTAATTGGACAGTAGAAAATTAATCTGAGAGAATGAAAGAGAGGAATACGAGATGAAAGAAACAGGAAAAGAAATTAAAAGCGCGTTGCTCAGCGGCGTGTCTTATATGTTACCTTTTGTAGTAGCAGGCGGTATCCTGGTAGCAATCGGCTTCGCAGGAGGCGGTGCTGTAGCAGTTACAGAGTCTGAGACAGGTTTCTGGTCCAGAATCTTCTGGTGGGGCAAAGATGCATTTGGTCTTATGGTACCGATCTTTGCAGCATATGTAGCATATTCAATTGGTGATAAGCCGGCGCTGGCAGCAGGTATGGTATCTGGTGTAATTGCTGATTCTATCGGCGGCGGATTTATCGCAGCTATTATCGGCGGTCTGATTGCAGGTTATCTTGTAAAAGCATTAAAGAAGCTTCCGATTCCTGCAATGTTACGTTCTTTGATGCCGACAGTTATTATTCCGGTAATCTCAGTACTGGTAATTGGATTCCTTATGGATATTGTAATCGGAAAACCATTTGCAGCTCTTAATCAGGGAATGCTTGAGTTCTTAAGCGGAATGAGCGGAAGCAGCTTAATTCTTCTTGGAATTATCCAGGGCGCTATGCTTGCATTTGACTTGGGCGGACCGGTTAATAAGGCAGCTTATGCATTCGCACTCGCTACAATGGAAGCTGGAAATTATGCTCCTATGGCAGCAAACTTCGTAGCATCTATGGTTCCTCCGCTTGCAATCGGTATTGCAATGCTCGTTGCTAAGAAGAAATTTACAGAAGAAGAGAGAAGCTCAACAGCAGGCTGTATTGTCGGAGCGTTCGCTATGATTTCTGAGTTTGCGATTCCGTTCGCAGCAGGACGTCCGCAGCTTTATGTACCTTGCTTTGTAGCAGGCGGTGCAGTAAGTGCTGCTCTGGCATATGCATTTGGACTGACAATGCAGGCACCTCACGGCGGATTGTTTGTGGCAATGCTGTGCAACAATATTCCGTTGCTTCTTGTAGCTCTGCTTGTAGGTGCAGCAGTAAGTGCAGGATTAATCATTGTACTTAAAAAAGCACCGGAAGAGGGAGAAGAATAAGATTTTCTGTTGGGGAGCCGGCATAAAAGGCCGGCTCCTTTTGCAAATATGATGTGAAGAAAAAAGGAGAACATTGAGATGGTTAGTCAGAAAACAACCGTGGTAAACAAATCGGGATTACATTTAAGACCGGCTGCAGATTTGTCAAAGCTGGCATCTACTATGACTTCAGAGATTACGATTGTAGCCGGAGAAAAAAGGGTAAATCCTAAAAGCGTATTGATTCTGATGAGCGCAGGGATTACTCAGGGTACAGAGATTGAGATTATCTGTGAAGGCGAAAATGAAGAAGAAGATCTTCGCAGGCTTGTTGAGGCGATTGACAGCGGACTTGGAGAAGAATAAAGGGTGAGTAGTATGAAGAAGATTTCAGCAGCCCAGACAGCTTCAAAGGGATATGCAGTTGGTCCGGTATATCTGGTGAAGCGTCAGGAATTAGTAATTGAGCGCAGAAGTATATCTGCGGAGGAGACAGAGGCAGAAATCAAGCGCTATCAGGCGGCAGTAGAGACAGCAGCGTCGCAGCTGGAGCAGATCGCAGACGATTCGGAGATTTTTGAGGCGTACATACAGCTGGTTCAGGATGAGGCATTGATAGCAGGAGTTATTGGAAAGATTAAGAACGGGAGCAATGCAGAGGCGGCAGTAGAGGATGCGGCAGACGAATTTATTATGATTTTTGAGAGCATGGAAGATGCTTACATGAAGGAGCGTGCAGCAGACTTAAAGGATATTAAAAAGCGTCTGCAGTATGCGCTTGCCGGAATTGAAGAGAATCCATTTCTGGAGCTTAAAGTACCGTCTATTATCGTTGCAGAGGAGCTGACACCGTCGGATACGGCGAATATGGATTTTAAGAACGTGTTAGGTTTTCTGACCGAAGTCGGCGGAGTGACAAGCCATGTATCTATTATTGCGAAGGGCCGCGGGATTCCATGTCTTACAGGAGTAAAGAAAATCTGTACGCTTGTGGAGGAAAACACAGTGGCGGCGATGGATGCCGGAACCGGAGAAATCTATCTGGAGCCTGAGGAAGATGTCGTTGCAGAATTTATGAAGAAGAAGGCACAGTTTGAGGAGCAGGAACGCATGATGGAAGAGGAAAGTAAGAATCCATCAGTGACGAAAGACGGCCGCAAGTTTATGCTGTGTGCAAATGTGGGAAATATTGAAGACATCAAAGACGCGCTGAGCAGTCAGATGGAGGGAATCGGACTTTTCAGAAGTGAATTTGTGTATATGATGAAGAAGGATGGGTTCCCGACAGAGGAAGAGCAGTTTGAAATTTACAAGGAGGCTGCGCTTCTGACAAAGGAGAAAGAACTCACGATTCGGACTTTGGATATAGGCGGAGACAAGGGATTGGATTATTTTGCTTTTGAAAAGGAAGAGAATCCATTTTTGGGATGCCGTGCAATCCGTTTGTGTCTGAACATGCCTGAAATGTTCAAAACACAGCTTCGGGCGCTTCTTCGGGCGAGTGTATATGGGAACATCAGGATTATGTATCCGATGCTTATAGCAGTAGAAGAGCTTGATGAAGCAAACCGGCTGCTTGCAGAGTGTAAGAAGGAGCTTGACGAGGCCGGCATAGAGTATCGGAAGGATGTGGAGGTCGGCATGATGATTGAGACCCCATCATCCGTTATGATGGCGGACGAGTTTGCGCAGAGAGTAGATTTCTTTAGTATCGGAACGAATGATTTGACGCAGTATCTGCTTGCAGTAGACCGGGGAAATGAGTCTATAGCAAGGCTTTATGATTCTTTCCATCCGACGGTACTGCGGGCGATTCATCATGTTATTGACAGGGCGCACGCGCATGGAATTAAGGCTGGTATGTGCGGAGAATTTGCAAGTAATGAAAAAGCATCGCCCATTCTTCTCGGTATGGGACTTGATGAGTTTAGTATGTCGGCCGGTTCCATTAAGACTGTAAAGTACCGCCTGCGTAATACTAGCTATGAGGAAGCAAAGAAGCTTGCAGACCAGGTTATTTCGAAATCATCAGCGAAGGAAGTTAAGGAGCTGCTTGAGGGATAGTGTACGAAAAAGGCCTGCGGGTGAGTTAAAAATTCGGCCGAAAGCAGGATATCCGGCTGGAAAAAGATGAGATAATACAATAAAAAGGGAGAGATTTAAAATGGCAAAATTATTTGATATTATGGGAAAATTTCCATTTGAACCAGACAAAAAGAAACCGATGTTAATCCGCAAGCAGGATTACTCAACAGCGCTGTATCCGCCGAACAATGCGTTTACATCCGATAACACATTTACTATGATTACGACAGATACATTTATGCTGGGAATCTACGAGCTGGGTCCAGGCGGTGTGTTTGCACCTCTTGATATCCATCCGGGAGACGAGTCCTACTATATCTTAAACGGTCCGGTTGTACAGAGAAGCGGAAACGGACAGTTTGCATACCTTGAGACTGGCGAAGGCTTATTTATGCCGGAGGGTGCATGGCACTGCTGTCATAACTTCTCTGATAAGAAGGCAAGAATCCTTTACTTTATCACACCAAAGGCATGGAGCGAGTCTATTCCGCCGGCAGTTATTCCGACAGAGGAAGAGACAAAATTCTATAAAGGACCAAATAATGACAAGCTTCCAGATATGAGAGGAGCGATCAAGGATATCTCCAGACAGGGCTGTACCGATGACATCGGCTGCTGGCCGGTAGACCCGGAAGAGGCAAGAAAGACGGGCGCTGTATATGCAGTACGCGATTTTGAGAAGCTGAATAATGTACACGGGACTACACATCCGATGCTGTTAAGATTCATCACAAGCAATAATTACGGCCACTTCGGCGAGATGATTCTTCCGGCAGGAGGATATGGCCCAAGATGCTCTGACCCAGATTCACATGCAGGCGACGGCGCACTGTACTGTGTAGACGGACCAGTGACAGTAAATCTTGTAGACCTTCAGGAAAGCTTCGTGCTGGAGCCGGAAGACACCTTCTTCCTTCCGGCAGGAACAAAATATCAGTTAGTGAATTTTGAGGCAAAGCCGATTAAGGTAGTATTTGCAGTAACAGAGTTATAAAGCTGAATCGTGAATTGGGGACGGGGTATTTCTCAAAATACCCCGTCCCCAATTCATATTTGCCCTGTCCCCAATTGACTTTTACTGTGCTTCGTATGTAGCCTTTGCATCACGGATCAGCTTGTCAAACTTATCTGCCTGCCATGCAGCGCGTCCGGTGAAGAGTCCGTCGATAGAAGGCTGGACAATCAATTCATTAGCATTGCCCGGATTTACACTCCCGCCGTATAATACCGGAATTGTATCGGCAGTATCTCCAAAAATTTCCCTTAAGCATCCTTTTATAACCTTATGCATTTCCTCGGCATAATCAGCAGAAGCAGGTGTTCCATTTACTCCGATAGACCATACCGGCTCATAGGCAACCCAGATATTTGAAATCTGAGATGCCGGTACGTCGTGGAAACCAACCTTGAGCTGTGTCCGCAGTACCTCGGCGCTGATGCCGAAATTCTTCTCTTCGGCTGTTTCTCCAATACACAGCAGAGTAGTGAAACCGTGATTTAGAGCGGCTTTCACTTTTTTATTTTCTTCAATATCACTCTCTCCAAAGACATGTCTTCTTTCTGAGTGGCCGATCATAACTAAGTCGAGCCCTAATTCTTTAAGCATAACCGGAGAAATCTCGCCGGTGAACTGTCCTTCATCCTCCCAGCACATATTCTGTGCACCCAGCTTAACATAATTGCGGTCTATATTTTTGGTTGCACTTTCCAGGGTAGTGTAAGACGGGATAATGAATAATTCGATTTCTTCACGGCTGATATCTTTAGTATTTTCTACTAGTGCCTGGAGATAGTCAACAGTATCCTTGATAGTTTTGTACATCTTTAAGTTACTTCCAAAGTATAATTTTTTGCTCATAACAGCCTCCTTAATGTATGTTATATTAAATTTATTATAGCTTAAAATAAAGGAGGAGTAAAGGTTGGGGACGGGGTAAAATTCATTTTACCCCGTCCCCCAATATGTTTCAATCGAAATAAAAATGAAATAAACGTAACATAAAACATTGACAAAATAATAAAATAGAAATAAAATTGTTATAACCGAAATGCAAATTGCAAATTCGAAACAGGAGGTGAAACTATATGGTTATGCTTCAAGGTGTAAAATATATGACAGATTTTGAGGCGAAGAAGGCAATACTTGATATCGGGAAGCGTATGTACGATAAAGGGTTTGTGGCAGCCAATGATGGGAATATCAGCTGCAAAACCGGACCGAATACAATATGGACGACCCCGACAGGGGTGTCGAAGGGCTTTATGACGCAGGACATGCTCGTCAAGATGGATTTGGAGGGGAAGGTTCTTATGGGGAAGCTGAAGCCTTCATCGGAGGTTAAGATGCATCTTCGGGTTTACAAGGAGAATCCTGAGCTTCAGGCAGTGACTCATGCACATCCTCCCGTGGCGACCAGCTTTGCGATTGCGGGAATCAGTCTGGACAGTGCAATTTTGACAGAGGCAGTTATGGGTCTGGGTTCTATTCCGGTGGCTAAATATGCTACGCCGGGTACACAGGAGGTTCCGGATTCAATTGCTCCGTTTGTAAATTCTCATAACGGAGTACTGCTTGCAAATCATGGGGCGCTCACCTGGGGGAAGGACATCTACCAGGCCTTCTACCGGCTGGAATCAATTGAATATTATGCGACGATTTTAATGTATACCGGAAATGTTATTGGAAGACAGAATGTTTTGTCCTGCAGCCAGGTGAGTAAGCTTCTGGATATTCGTAAGAAGCTTGGAGTGACAAGCGGAGGCATCCCGCCGTGTGCAGCATGTGAGACGAATAACCGGGATATTGTGACCTCAGATGACGTGAGGCCGGCCGAACCGGTGGAGCTTATGAGAATTGGAGCTTCTAAGCCTGACGAGGAACTGCCGCCGTTAAAAGGAGTGACTCCTATTGTGAAACCGAAGGATGAGCTTATGACCGAGGTCGTAAGAAGAGTGATAGAGGAGCTGAGGCAGGAGGAAACAGGATGGAATTAAAAGCAGAAGAAATACAGCTTATTGTACAGCAGGTACTGGAGAATATAGATGTAAAAAAGCTTAGCAGGGTAAGCCGTCCTCCCGTTTCCGGCGGAGACTGCGGAGTGTTTAAATGTGTAAAGGAAGCTATAGATGCAGCGTATCTGGCACAGCGGGATTGGGTAAATAATTATAGGCTTGAGGACAGACGCCGGATTATAGAGGCGATTCGAGTTACAGCAGAGAAGCATGCTGAAGAATTGGCAAAGATGGTACGTGATGAGACCGGGATGGGGCGTTATGAGGATAAGGTACAGAAGCACCTGGCCGTAATAAGGAAAACACCGGGCGTGGAATGTCTTACAACGGATGCCGTTTCAGGAGATGCTGGATTGATGATAGAGGAATGTGCTCCGTTTGGAGTGATAGGAGCAATTACACCGTCAACAAATCCGACAGAGACGATTATCAATAACACAATCAGTATGATTGCAGGGGGGAATGCTGTTGTATTTAATGTACATCCCGGAGCAAAAAAGTGCTGTGCATATTGTTTGAAGCTGCTGCATAAAACGATTGTCGAAAACGGCGGTCCTAAGAATTTGATTACGATGCAGGAGGAGCCGATGATGGAGGCGGTCAATGTACTTACTGCAAGTCCTAAGATACGTCTGATGGCAGGAACCGGAGGAATGGGAATGGTAAATGCATTGCTGCGCTCCGGGAAAAAGACGATCGGAGCAGGTGCAGGGAATCCGCCGGTAATTGTAGATGATACGGCCGATATTTTGCTGGCAGCAAAGGAAATTTACAGAGGAGCGTCCTTCGATAATAATCTGCTTTGTCTGGCAGAAAAGGAAGTATTTGTCATGGAGGATGCGGCTGATAAGCTTATTTCAGAAATGGAAAAAGAGGGCGCATATCTGTTAAGTCCTGATGAGCTTAATAAAATTACTGAGCTTGCCATGATAAATAAGGATGGTACATATCAGATAAATAAAAAATGGGTCGGAAAGGATGCAGCACTTTTTCTAAAAGAAATTGGGGTATGCGGCTGCAGGAATACACGGCTTCTAATCTGTGATACAGATGAAAATCATCCATTTGTCCAGGTGGAGCAGCTCATGCCTGTACTTCCGATTGTAAGATGCAGAAGCTTTGATGAGTGTGTAAGAGCCGCGGTAAAGGCGGAAGCAGGCAACAGACATACTGCTTCTATATTTTCCAAAAATGTTGACCATATGACTTATTTTGGAAAGGAAATAGAAACTACTATATACACAAAAAACGGGGCGACCTTAAAGGGAGTCGGCATCGGCGGTGAAGGGCATACAACGATGACAATCGCCGGACCTACAGGAGAAGGGCTGACCTGTGCAAGAAGCTTTACAAGAAAACGAAGATGTATGCTTGCGGAGGGCGGACTGAGGATTATATAAGGAGGTGTGTGGTTTAGATGGCAATAGGTTTTTTAGAATGTGCTGGTTATGCAGCTGTGCTTTATGTGATGGATAAGGCGTGCAAAGCAGCCGAGATAAAGATTATTGGCATAGATACCATTAACTCCAAAGATGCAGATGCATTTATTCCGCTTACGTCGCAGGCGAAGTTTGAAGGCGGTACGGAAGATGTCAGAACAGCGTGTAAATATGCTGAGGCAGCAGCGCTTATGCTTGAGGGACCTGGAGAAGTACTTGCAGAAGTTATCGAGCGTCCGGAAAGCGGAACCAGAAGTTTGTCCCGAATATCCAAAATCAGATTAAAAGAAGATAATCTGGAAGAAAAGAAGGGTTCTATCGGAGTTCTGGAGATTAATTATTTTACAAATACTGTAATCGTATTAGACAGAGCGCTGAAAGCTGCTGATGTAGATATTCTGGACTGCCAGAAGAGGCTTGGAGGGCGTATGTGCTATATCATCCTGCAGGGCAGAACATCGGAAGTAGAAGCGGCGGTCCAGGCAGCACGTGAAGCGGAACGGATTGTGGGAAAGTACAACATTAAGACGGCGATAGCAATTCACAATCCACATCCGGAAATTATAAAGGTTTTAAATAACAATTATATCCATAAAAAAATTAAAGGAGGAAACATACTATGGCAGAAGCAAATGTAACAAGAAAGGGAATGCTTGCATTAGGAATGATTGAGACAAGAGGCTTGACGGCATCTATTGAGGCGGCAGATGCAATGCTGAAATCGGCAGATGTAGAGCTTGTCGGAACAGAAAAAATCGGTTCCGGACTGGTAACCGTTATGGTTCAGGGAGATGTAGGTGCAGTAAAGGCTGCAACTGAGGCAGGACAGGAAGCGGCCTCCAGAATCGGTGAGCTTGTAGCGGCGCATGTAATCCCAAGACCTCATATTTCTGTTGGAGATATTCTTCCGTATATTAAGTAGAGGAGGTAGTATCCTCTTGTATGAAGAGGGTGGAAAGCTAAGATGGCGGACAGAGAGGAACGGATTGAAAAGATAGTATCACTGATAGTAAGTAACTGGAAAAGACTAAGCGAAGATCCATTTCAGGTTCCGGTCGGAATTTCGGCCCGGCATGTCCACCTGACAAGGGAGCATGTGGAGCTGTTATTTGGCGGAGGGTATGAGCTGACCCCGTATAAGCCTTTGAGCCAGCGGGGGCAGTTTGCCTGCCGGGAGCAGGTATCACTACTTGGACCGAAGGGGTGTATTGAAAAGGTTAGGATCCTTGGGCCTGAAAGAGAGCACACACAAGTTGAGATTTCGTCCAGTGACGGGAGGGTGCTTGGAATCCGGCCGCCTGTCAGGACATCGGGTGACATAAAAGGAACGCCGGGGATTTCTCTTAGAGGGCCAAAAGGAGAAATTACACTTCAGGAAGGTGTTATTGCAGCTGACAGGCACATCCACATGACACCGGCAGATGCAAAGTGGTTTAAGGTCTCGGACCGAGATAAGGTAAATGTCTTAGTTCCTGGTGATAAAGGCGGAATGCTCAAACAGGTTACGATTCGCGTAAGTGACGCCGCCAGGCTGGATTTTCATGTTGATACAGATGATGCAAATGCATTTTTACTCGTGCAGGGGCAGTGGGTGAGCATAAGAAAGGAAGAGTCCATATGATTTTAGGAACAATAAAGGGGACTGTAGTTTCCACAAGAAAATGCAGCAATCTGGTAGGGTTTAAGCTTCTCCTTGTTGAGCCCTGCTACGGAAATAAAAAGGACATTATAGTAGCGGCAGACAGTATTGGTGCAGGAATTGGTGAGCTGGTGCTGGTTACGACAGACAACACGACTCAGCATGCACTTGATAAACCAGCCCCAATTGATGCATATGTTGTGGGAATTGTTGATTTTCCGCCCCAGGAGGGGAAATAGGTGCCGGCTTCTAGGATAAGTGAGGTGTAAAAGATGGAAAATTATCATGCAGTAGAGGTCAGTCTCTTTGGAAGGGGCTCGATTGCACTTCTTCCTCCTGAGTTGAAAAAAAGAGGAGTAAAAAGAGGGCTGATTATTACCGACGAATTTTTATATAAAAGCGGGGCAGCAAAGCGGGTAGGAAACCGGATTCTGGAGGCCGGGGCAGAGTATGCAATATATTACCTTGTACAGCCTAATCCGACAATTGAGATTGTAAATGAATGCCTGCATGCGGCAAAGACGCTTCAGGTAGATTTCCTGGCGGCAGTCGGGGGAGGGTCGGCAATTGATACTGCAAAAGCGGTCAGTATTGTGATGGCAAATGGCGGAAATGTAGAGGATTACGAGGGTGTTAATAAATCCTCTAAAAAAGGGATTCCGATTGTGGCGGTCAACACAACTGCAGGCACAGGCTCAGAAGTTACGGCATTTTATATTGTAACAAATCCTTCGGAGCATTCGAAGATGTGCATGGTAGATCCTAATTGTATGGTGAGTATTGCCGTAAATGATGTGGATTTCTGTATGACAATGCCGAAAGGGCTTACAGCAGCTACCGGGATGGATGCGATGACTCATGCCATCGAAGCAGTTCTTGCGAAAAGAGCTGCACCGATTACAGATAAAGATGCATTATGGGCGATTACAGCGATTAAGGATTATCTTCCGCTGGCGTTTGAAGACGGCAGTGATGTTAAGGCAAGAGAGATGATGTCCTATGCAGAGTATACGGCCGGAATGGCATTTTCCAATGCCGGACTCGGTATGGTGCATGCGATGGCACATGCGATGGGCGGAATGCTGAACCTTCCTCATGGGATATGTAATGCGGTACTGCTGCCTTATGTTATGGAATTTAACGGGCGCCTGCCGGGAATAGGAGAGAGATTCCGGAGGATAGCAAAAGCATTAGGTCTGTCAGGCACGGAAGGACTGACAGGTGAAAGAGAAGCAGAGAAATGTGCAGAATTCATCAGAAGCTTGTCCTGCAGGGTGGGTCTTCCGAAAAATTTACAGGAGCTGAAAGTGGAAAAATGGGATTTCGAAGCTCTGGCTGAAACGGCGATGAAAGACTCCTGCATGCAGGATAATTATCAGATGCCGACGAAACAACAGGTAATTGAAGTC
The DNA here is from genome assembly GCA_946558465.1 of uncultured Lachnospiraceae bacterium. GTDB lineage: Bacteria > Bacillota > Clostridia > Lachnospirales > Lachnospiraceae > CAPEBR01. Next base: position 63,507 of record CAMNTM010000001.1, on the reverse strand, counting down.
TATCACAGGGCTTTAGGAATTGGGGACGGGGTATTTTGAGAAATACCCCGTCCCCAATTCAATAAACGAAACAATAACGAAATAATATATTTTCAATAAACGAAACATATATTGACAAATAAAAGATTAATGGATAAAATAAAACCATAAACGACACATAAAACAATATAAAATATTTCGAACGTAACAAACGATTCGAAACAAAAAACAAGGAGGGACAAAAAACATGAAAAAGAAAGTCGTTAGTATGCTGCTGTGTGCGGCAATGGTTGCAGGGCTTGCTGTTGGCTGCGGAGGCTCAGGCGGATCCGGCGGTGATGCTGAGAAAAAAGAGGAGTCCAAAGGTACGGAAGGTGCAATCGAGTTAAAAGAGGACGAGGGTTCTGAGCTTGTATTAGGCGACTATGAGCCGGAGAAGAAGGAGTACAACTTCTATTTTACATACAAGCTGGTTCATGCATGGTGGGATGCAGTAGGCCTGGGTCTTGAGGAAGCGCAGAAACAGTATGCAGAGAAAGGTATTACGATTAATTACGAGTATGTCGCACCGCCGGCACCGGATGCAATTGATCAGGTGAACAGGCTGGAAGAGGCGGCAGGACGTGATTTTGATGTAATCGGAGTAGATGTAAATGATATTGAGATTGTTACCCCGACGATCAATAATCTGATTGACCAGGGAAATAAGATTATGACATTCTCAAGCTCAGATGCTACAAAGGAAGACGGCTGCAAGCGTATCGCATACGTAGGAAACACACATAACTATCAGGACGGTGCCGACCTTGCAGAGATTCTTGCGGAGAAGATTGACTATAAGGGACAGGTAGCAGCGCTGGCAGGAACAATCGGAGCTCCTTGTCATGAGGATCGTATTGCAGGTTTTAAGGATGTAATGGAGAAATATCCGGACATTGAAGTAGTAGAGATTCAGAATGATAACGACTCTGTAGAAAACTCATTGACATTTACCGAAGGCTTTCTTCAGAAATATCCTGATTTGAAAGGTATTTTCTGTAACAATATGAGTAATCCTATTGGTGCGGCTCAGGCAATTGTAGATGCCGGAAAAGCAGGAGAGATTGTACTTGTCGGCATGGACCATGACAAACGTGCTTTAGAGTACTTGAGAGATGATGTAATTCAGGCGCTTGGTGTACAGGATTGCTTTAAGATGGGATTTGATACAATTCAGGTTGCAATTATGATAGCTGACGGCAAGGAGCCGGGAAGCGATACATATCCAGAGCAGACAGAGGAGCAGACAACAATTGTTTATCCGGAAGATGCACAGGAGTACCTGGATAAGCTGTACTAAGATAAAATGAAATAATGCCGTAAACAATTCCTCGCCGGATGGCGGGGAATTTCAAAAAAGGAGGAAGCTCATGGCAGAGTATCTATTGAACATGAAACAGATTGTGAAGCAGTTTCCGGGAACACTTGCGCTGGATCATGTAGACTTTAATCTTAAATCCGGTGAAGTAATGGCGTTAATCGGTGAGAACGGTGCCGGAAAAAGTACCCTGATGAATGTACTGATGGGGATTCTGCAGCCAGATTCAGGAGAGATTATTCTGAACGGAGAAAAAGTGGAAAATAAGTCACCGTATGAAGCTTTACAGAAGAAAATAGGTATGGTGCCCCAGGAATTAAATCTGGTTCCTGATTTATCAATTGCGGAAAATATATTTCTCGGACTGCATCAGAAGAAGGGACATCGAATTAATTGGAATCAAACAGTAGAAAAAGCAAAGGAAATGATGGAAAAGCTGGAGGTAGAGATTGATCCGGGAATCAGGACAGCAGAGGTAAGCGCTGCTTACCAGCAGCTGGTATCCATAGCCAGGACCCTTGTGTTTGGTTCTAATATTATCATACTAGATGAGCCTACAGCTTCTCTTACACTGAACGAGACAGAGCATCTGTTTAGAAATGTTAAGAAGCTTAGAGAGGAAGGAAAAGCAATTATTATCATCACCCATCATCTGGATGAAGTCCAGCAGATATCAGACCGTGTGACGATTATGAGAGACGGAAAGCTTGTAAAGGTGTGTGATACGAAGGATATTACGATTGACGAGATGATTTATCACATGGCGAATCAGAAGGTAGAAAAGAATCAGAGAGTAGAACGGAAGCATTCGGATGAGATATTCCTGGAGGTGAAAAATTTTTCCAGAGGAAAGGAATTTAAAGACATCAGCTTCGAAGTAAAAAAAGGCGAGATATATGGAGTTGCAGGACTGGTCGGAGCAGGCAGAACAGAACTTTTCTCATGTATCTATGGGCTTACTCATAAGGAAGCAGGACAGGTGTTTTTGGAAGGGAAGGAAGTCGAGATTCATTCTCCGGCATCTGCAATTCGTCTTGGGATCGGTCTGGTACCGGAGGAACGGAGGAAACAGGGAATGTTTCCGGTATTGTCTGTCTGTGAGAATATTATGATGCTTAATTATGAAAAGGTGAAGAAAAACGGAAAGATTAATTTTTCCAAAGCAAAAGAAACCGCAGACTACCATATTCAGGCGCTGCGGATTAAGACTCCAAGCGGACAGACTCTCATAAAAAACCTAAGCGGAGGAAATCAGCAGAAGGTTATTCTGGGCAGATGGATGGAGAAAAACGTAAAGCTCCTTATTCTTGATGAGCCGACCCGCGGAATTGATGTCCGGGCAAAGAGTGAAATATATAAGCTAGTCCGCGAGATGGCAGATATAGGAATTACGATTATTGTAATATCGTCAGAGATGGATGAGCTCCTGACAATTGCTGACAGAATTATGATTATGAATGCAGGAAAGCTAAAAGGAATCGTATCGCCTGATGAGGATATGGCGAGAGAAGACTTACTGAAGGTTGCATTGAATTAGAAAGGATAAGGTAGATACAACATGAAAAATAAAATGTTAAATTCAATCAAGACAACGGCGGGAGCTGTATTTATCGTAACAATTCTGATTACCTTGATGGTTCAGATAATGACAGGACATTTTTATACAGCATACAACCTTTCAACTTTTATCCGTTCTGCGTCTTTTACAATTATTATCGGCTTTGCTCAGACTCTTGTGCTTTTGCTTGGAGGGATTGACTTATCAGTTGCCAGTATTGCAGGACTGTGCAGTATGATTTTTGCAATGCTGACGACAGTGGCGGGAATCAATCCGTTTCTGGCAATAGCCGTTGCATTGATATCTGGGGCTGCACTGGGGGCTGTCAACGGAATTTTTATCTGTACGCTGAATCTCACGCCATTTATTGTAACATTAGCAACCAGTGCACTGTATAAAGGAATTATTTATGTAGCTACAAAAGGAATACCGCTTACAGGAATACCGGCTTCCGTGACGGTTATCGGGCAGGGTTCGCTTTTCGGGCTGATACCATATCCGGCGGTTATTATGCTGGTGCTTGCGGTGATTTTAATTTACATGCTGCGATACACTTCGTTCGGACGGCATATTTACGCAGTGGGCGGAAATGAAAGTGCGGCCAGAATTGTAGGTATACAGAGCAGCAAAACAAAAATGGGCGTATATTCACTGACCGGCTTCATCTCTTCACTGGCAGGAGTACTTATGGTTTTAAGGCTTGCTTCCTCTCAGGTAAATATCGGTGAGAACTGGGCGATGCCGTCTATTACGGCAGCTGTACTTGGCGGAACATCTATGAATGGAGGAATCGGCGGAATCGGCGGTACCATTATCGGCGGTCTGCTTATGAGTGTTATATCATTTAGTATCAGTCTTTTGGGCATCTCTTCTTATTGGGATCAGATTGTTACAGGTATTGTAGTACTTATCGCTGTTTCAATTGACGCAATCAGAAGAAGAAATAGTAAAGCATAAGGAGGAAGGAAACATGAAATTTGGTATTTGTTATTGTTATTGGAGCAAAAACTGGGAAGGAACAGATTATCCGCAGATGATTGAACGGGCGAGAAGATGTGGATTTGACGGCCTTGAGATTTTTTGGGGAAGAACCTTGAGTATGCCGCAGACAGAGATTGATGAAATTGTAGCCGCCTGCAAGGCAAATGATGTGGAACTGTATGTTTCCGGAGGATTTGGACGGGAAGAGGATCTTTCACAGGCAGATGAAGCAGGAAGAAAGGCGGCCGTAGAAAAATCAAAACGTCTGCTTGAGGCATGGGGAAAACTGGGTATACACAATTTTTCAGGAATTAACTATAGTGCATGGTGCAAATTTGACAGGCCGATTGACAAGGAAAAGAGCTTCGAGCAGTCAGCGAAGTCTCTGAAGGAAGTTGGAAAATGTGCTGCAGATTACGATATCAGCTGGAATATGGAGGTAGTAAACCGGTTTGAGAGTTATATGCTCAATACAGCTGCTGAGGCAAGGAAGCTTGCCGATATGGTAGACCATCCGAATATTAATATTCTGCTGGATATCTTCCATGGAATGATTGAAGAGGATGATCTGGCAGAGGCTGTTCGTATTGCAGGAAATAAGCTGGGACATTATCATATGGGAAGCAATAACCGCCGTCCGCCGAGACCAGGATTTCTTCCGTGGCAGGATGTTGTAAATGCGTTGAAGGAGATTCATTATGACAGATGCATTTCCTTTGAGCCGCTTGTAAGAACCGGCGGATCCGTTGCACTGGAAGGCGGAAATGTATGGAGAGATATGCTGCCGCCGAATGCAGATGATGCGTATCTTGATAAGCTGATCATGGAATCTCTGGCATTTATTAAAGGTTTGTTTTAGATTGTGAGGTAGCACATGGAGAAATATATTATTGGAATTGATTCCGGAACAACAGGAATAAAGGCAGTGTTGTTTGATACAAAAGGGAAGGAAATTGCGAAAAAGGGAATTCCGCTTCAGGGGTATTTTCCGGAGGAGAATCAGTATGAGGAAGATATGCTGGAAATCTGGGACAGTGCGGTGCAGTGTGTAAAAGAGGTTGCCGGAAAGGTCGCGGCTGAGGATATTATTGGTCTTGGCATTACTGCTCAGGGTGACGGATTGTGGATGATTGACGAGAACGGAGATCCGGTCAGAAGAGGCTGCTGCTTTTGTGACGGGAGAGCCGCTGAATTCGTAGATGAATGGGTAGAGGACGGAACCTGTGAGAAGCTGTTTGACGCCTGCGGAACCTGGATTTGTACTGGAAATCAAAATGGTATCGTGCGCTGGATGGAAAAATATGAGATGGAATCTCTTGATAAAAGCAGGTGGCTTCTGCATCTGAAGGATTATTTGTATTATCGCTTTACAGGGGAGATTACATCGGATGCCACAGATCAGTCGCTGATTCTTTTAGATCAGAAGAAGAGGGACTATCTTGATGAAGCATTTAAGCTGTGTAAGATTGAAAAGTACAGAGAGAAATACCCGCCGATTAAGAGTGCAGAGGAAAATGCGCATAAGATACTTCCGGAGACAGCGGAAAGTATGGGACTGACATCAGAGGTACTGGTTACGTCAGGACCGATGGATGTAGGAGCATGTGCACTTGGAAGCGGCGTGATCGAAAAAGGCTGTTGCTGCTCTATTATGGGAACAGCGGCGCTTCATGAGATGGTTATAGATGAGCCTCTTCAAGATGATATCAAGTCCGGCATGACGGTAGCTCATGTTATGGAAAACCGATGGCTGAGGCTGATGTCTTCCTTTGCAGGGACGCCGAATCTGGAGTGGTGTCTGAAGACTCTTGGATCAAAGGTGAAGGACGACGCAGAGGCAGCGGGGAAGAATGTATATGCTTATATGGAGGATATGATCAAGGACGTACCGATCGGATCAAACGGTGTTATGTATCACCCATATCTGCTGGCAGGAGGTGAGCGCGCACCATTTACAGATTCCAGAGCGCGTGCAAGTTATACAGGACTCAGCGTACGCAATACACTGGCAGACATTGTGCGTGCAACCTATGAAGGTGTTGCATTTGCAATGCTGGATTGTTATCAGCATATGCCTCTTCCGATTGAACAGATTACCATATGCGGCGGCGGAGCAAATAGTTCTGCGTGGTGCCAGATGTTTGCCGATGCCTTAGGCAGCAGGATTATCACGGTAGAAGGAGAAGAATTAGGCGCCAGAGGGGTTGCTATTAATAATGCAGTCATCCAGGGGATTTATTCCGATTATCGTGAAGCGGTGGAAAAAATCGTAGAGGTGAAGAAGGTATACGAGCCGGATATGAAAAATCATGAGAAATATATGAAATTTTATGAGTTGTATACACAGGGCTATCAAAGTATGCGTGCCGCATGGAAGACCAGGGCAAAAATATTGAAGGAGTAAACATATGTTATATGCAGAGGCCAGACAGGAGATTTTGAACATTTGCAGGGATATGGTCAAGGAGAAGTATTTTCTTGGGACATGGGGAAATGTCAGTATGCGGATCGGAGATCATATTATACTCACACCAAGCAAAGTAGAGTATGATGCTATGAAGTTAGAGGACTTTGTTATTCTAAGTCTGGATGGAAATGTCGTGGAAGGAAATAGAACACCTACCTCGGAAAAGGAGGTCCATCGGCAGATTTATCTGGTAAGGGATGATGTAAAAGCTATTATTCATGCGCATACACCAAAAGCAATGGCTGTCTCGACACTGCCGGTCAGTGCAGTTCCATGTATGGTGGAGGAGATGTCCCAGCTTTTGGGAGGAAGAATTCCGCTGACTAGACAGTATATTTGTGCAGAAAAACATATTGAGCTGGGGCATGCGGCGGCAGAAGGGATTGGTGATAAGAGCGGAGTGATTCTGAGAAATCACGGTCCTGTAGCCTGCGGAAGGGATTTAAGAGAAGCGGCGCTGTCTGTGGAGGTTATAGAAAAAGCGTGTGCGATATATCTGGATGTCAATAACCGCGTGATAAAGGAAATACCAGCCAAGTTTGTTGAATCAGAGCGGTACCGTTTTTTATACAAGTACGGTCATGAGAATACATAAAATCATATGAAAAGCCCGGACCTCGGCATGCTGTCAGCGGTGTCCGGGCTGATTATTATTAGGTTATAATTAACTTATCATAAGTTTACTATTAGCTGTCATTATTATATGACGTCTTACTGGAATTTTTACATCAGAGATGCTATAATTGATGTAATCGCAGGACGTCTTTTTATATGGGAGGTCAGATATGTCGATGAATGTAGATATAGAAAAGATAAAAGAGCTGGTAAGAGGTATGAGGCCGCTCTTTTTAAGGCATGAGAAAGGCGATGTTAAAATAAAAGGGACGGCGGATTTTGTTACGCAGACGGATTTCCAGATACAGGAAACGATGGAGAAGAGTCTTAAAGAGCTGTACCCGGATATTCAGTTTATGGGAGAGGAAAAGGATAACGGGGATATAGATTTTCAGAAACCGGTATGGATTCTTGATCCGATAGACGGGACAACGAATTTCATACATGACTATCGTCAGAGTGCATTGTCGCTGTCTCTTTGTGTAAAGAGGGAGCTTGTGATGGGAGTCGTATACCAGCCTTATACGGACGAATTGTTCTGGGCCCGGAAGGGAAATGGCGCATGGCTGAATGAAAAGCAGATACATGTAAGCAAGGTAAAGGAATTAAAGAACAGCCTTGTTGCTGTTGGAACAAGTCCATGGAAGCATGAGCTGGCAGACAAAAACTTTACATTGTTTAAACATATATTATTGGAATGTTCTGATATACGCCGAACGGGTTCGGCAGCCTTAGATCTGGCGTATGTGGCGTGCGGAAGGACAGAGGCTTTTGTTGAACAGGATTTGAAACCATGGGATTTTTCGGCGGGCGTACTTTTGGTTTGTGAGGCGGGGGGAACTGTGACAGATTTTAAAGGAAAAGAAATTGATGTTACTGCTGTGTCGCAGATTGCAGCAGGAAACGGCTGTATCGGAGAAATGCTGGTAGAAGGACTGTTGAAAAAATATTGAGGTTAACTGGAGTTGTCGGGGAATGGAAAAAGACGGGAAAACGATGAACAAAACAAAAAGACTTGCAGAAATTAAAAGAATGGTGGAACAGCAGGGACGCATAGAGGTGAATGATTTAAGTCAGATCTTTGGCGTATCAGAGGTTACTATCCGAAAGGATCTTGCTGTTCTGGAGGAGCGCAGATGCTTAAAGCGCGTATATGGAGCGGCACTGCCGGTTGGAGAAAGTTCAGAGTTTAAAGCGGCTCCTGAGAAATCTCTGGGAATGCATATTGAATATGACAGGAGGAAAGAAGAGATCGGACAACTTGCAGTTTCGCTTGTGGCCGACGGCGGATGGATATTTGTCGGTCAGGGTACAACCTGCTATTATGTGGCGAGAGAGCTGGCAAAGCTTGAAAAGGTAAATGTACTCACAAATAATCTTCTGGCGGCGCAGGCGCTGGCGCAGAACAGACAGGCCAATGTTATTCTTACCGGCGGCAATCTGGTGCACAGCCACTTGTATGTGGCGGGAGAGATGTTTATGCGTAATTTGGACAATCTACACATCTCACAGGCTTTTATGGGGGTAGGAGGTGCAGATTTATCTGCCGGGTATACAGTAAATTACTCTACAGAGCTTATTGTATACCGGACGATCCGGGAGATTGCAGATGAGATGGTGATTGTACTGGATTCATCAAAATTTGGAAGAAAGACGTTTTTAAGTCTGGGCCGGCTTACCTTATCCGATACTGTTGTGTCAGATAAAGGAGTGCCGCAGGAATATATAGATTATTATGAAAAGAATCAGATAAAGATACGAGTGTAGAAAAACGGCAGATATACGGGTAAATAAACAGAGAGTCTTTGAGGATGCCTTGAGTCAAAGCTTCTCTGTTTTTATTTTGGCTGAGAGCAGAATTACCTTGTCTTGAACTTTACAAAATTCAAAAATAGAATTATAATGAAAGTAATATTGAAAATATATGAAAATAAACCGAAAGCAAAAGCGAGGTGTCATTTATGGAGGAACGCAGAAGGTCGATATTGAGGGAAGTAGAAGAAAAGGGAAGGGTCAGGGTAGCAGATTTAAGCAGGAAGTATAACTGTTCGGAAGTTACGATTCGCAATGATATTAAAAATATGGATATAGAAGGTCTGCTGAAGCGTACACATGGAGGGGCAATTAAGATTGAAAGGGAATTTGTCAGAAAGTACTCGGCGGAGAGTATTTATAAGAATACTGACAGAAAGAAAAAAATTGCAGCCTGTGCTTACGAGTTTATCAATGACAGAGACACAATTCTGATTGATGATGCGTCCAGCAGCTTTTACCTGGCAGTTTATATTAAGGAGCATCCTCAGAAGAGACTGGCGGTGGTCACAAACTCGCTTTTGTCGGGAAATGAACTGGCCGGTGCCGAGCATGTGGAGCTGTACATGGTAGGAGGTCATGTGGGTGGACATCTGGCTGCTACGATGGGAGATGCGGCTCTCCAGAATATGGAGCAGTTCCGGGTAGATAAGGCCTTTATCGGGGTCCACAGTATTAATTTTGATGTAGGAATTACCTCTATTGCTACCCCGCAGATGCAGGTGAAGCGTGCGATACTTAAGATGTCGGAGGAGGTATATGTTCTGGCGGACAGCAGCAAATTCGGGGGAGGTTATCTGTCGGTTATCTGTCCTATGCATGAGGTATATAAAATTATTACGGATGGAGAGGTTTCCGAAAACAATATAAAAAAGGCCCAGGAAGCAGCGGTGCCGCTGGTAATAGCAAGATAGAGACGAATAATTCTAGTTTTTAATGTAAAAACACAATAAAAATCTGATTATCCGCTAAAACACAGTATCTATCAGCATTTTCAAGGAAACAAACACATCAATTTACTACTTATTTACTACTAACGAATGAGCCTTGATACGCAAGTTTTCCTAGATATGCAAAGATATGGTACAGCACATCAGTATTGAAACAAGAAAAAATTGAATAACTTATAGACTATGGAACGCCTAAAATGACGTTCCTTTTCTATTTCCAGCCGTTCTTATTGGACGGCTATTTTATTACTCAAAATGAAAGGAGCATTAGATTTATGAAAAAGACATGGAAACGATTGTGTACGGGCTTCTTAGCTCTTGCGACTGTCGTTACTGCTTTACCGACTACACCCGTTCATGCAGAAAGTAAGCAATACTGGACGGAGTCAAAAGAGCGTGTCGGTATCGTTGAAAAAGTAATGAATGACGGTTCGATTGGTTCTACCTTTAATGAGGGACATTTGACCGTCGAGGGCGAGGACGCTTACTGTATCGACATTAACACAGACTTTAAGAACGGCTACAAGACCAGAGCTGACGCAAGCACCCGTATGAGTGCCGACCAGATAAGTGACGTTGCCTTATCTATCGAATATGTGAAACAGTACACAGACAACCACAGCGGAATAAGCAAAAATCACGCCTACCTTTTAAGACAGCTTGTTGTCTGGCAGAGATTGAGCGTACATCTTGGCTGGCAATGTGATAACGTGCGAGCTTCTTATGATGAAATTCCAAAAGCAACGCAGGACGAAGTTTTTGCTGGTGCAAAAGCCTTTGTCAAAGAGAATAAAGGACGCTATGAATGTGGCGGTTATATCTACTCTGGCGAGGGGCAGGAATTAGGGCAATTCTGGGCGAAACTGAATGTCGGAAATGCGAAACTTCAAAAGACTTCCAGTAATGCCAGTATTACAGACGGTAACGGGAATTACTCTATCGCTGGTGCAACATACGGTGTCTTTGTTGATAAGGACTGCACGAAACAGCTTGCCACCCTTACGACTGATAAAAACGGAAATACAGATGTTGTAGAGGTAACGGCTGGCACAGTCTATATCAAGGAATTATCTGCACCAGCAGGATATAAATTGGATAAGATAATCTATCCATTGACAATCAAAGTTGGTGAAACAGCAACCTTGAAAGTATCAGATACACCGAAAGTAACAGACACTTTGATTGAGCTTTTCAAAATAGATATGGAAACACAGAAAGACAATCCGCAGGGAAACGCTTCTCTAGCAGGTGCGGAATTTACATGGAAGTATTATGCAGGCTTCTATAACAAAGACAATCTCCCTGCCGAAGCTACTCGTACATGGGTTACAAAGACAATCGCTGAAACAGACAGTAATGGGACAACCCACTACATCACAAAATTAGCGGACGCATACAAGGTATCTGGCGATAACTTCTATATGCAGGACGGTAAAGCCGTTCTTCCTTTAGGAACACTAACCGTTGAGGAAACAAAAGCTCCAAATGGTTACTTGTTAGACGGTGCATATATGCAGGCTGGCGATAAGTCCGAACAGATTAAGGGCTTATATGTAACACAGATTACCGAGGACGGCGACCTTGCCGTACTTACTGGAAGTAACCAGTTTTCTGTATCAGACAAGGTTATCCGTGGCGGTGTGAAAATTCAGAAACGAGATTTAGAAACGGGCGATACAAAACCACAAGGAAGTGCCACTTTGAAAGATACTGCCTTTGACATCATTTCCTTAAATGATAATGCGGTACTGGTTGAGGGCAAGCTATACAAGAAAAATGAAGTGGTAAAGACAATCCATACAGACATTGAGGGTGTCGCTTCTACGTCTGCTGACCTTTTACCTTATGGAAAATTCCGTATCGTTGAGAGTAAAGCTCCAAACGGTTACTTGACAGACGGTGCAAAACCGATTGATTTTGCAATCACAGAAAACGGCAAAATCGCTGATTTAACCGACGAAGCCCACTCTATCTACAATCAAATTAAGCGTGGGGATATTGAGGGCGTGAAAATCGGTGCAGGCACACACAAGCGTCTTGCTGATGTTCCCTTTAGGATCACAAGCAAGACGACGGGAGAAAGTCATGTTGTGGTAACTGATGATAACGGGCAGTTCTCTACTTCTGCTGACTGGGCTTCTCACAAACACAATACCAACGCAGGAAAAACCAGCGAGGACGGTGTATGGTTTGGAATTTCTGAACCAGACGACAGCAAAGGTGCGTTGCCTTATGATACTTATATCATTGAGGAATTACGCTCTGACAGCAACAAAGGCTTTGAACTTATCCCACCATTTGAAATCGTAGTATCAAGAAACAATCTTGTGATTGATTTAGGGACTTTGACTGATGAATACGAAAAAGAAATCTCTATCCATACCACAGCGACCAGCAAGGACGGCGAAAAGACAATCCTTGCAGGGAAAGAGGTTACGATTGTTGATACCGTCAAATTAGACGGACTTACAAAAGGCACAAAATATCGGCTCAAAGGCTGGCAGATGTTAAAGGAAGAAAACGCCGAGCTTATCATTGACGGAAAGCGTGTAGAAAATGATTATACCTTTATCGCTGATGATGAAGAAATGAAAGTGGAAATTTCCTATACATTCAATGCGTCTGCTTTAGGTGGCAAGAACCTTGTTACCTTTGAAGAATTGTATGATTTAAGCAATCCAGACGAACCCGTAAAAGTTGCGGAACACAAAGACATTGAGGACGACGGACAGACGGTACTTATCACAGAGCGTATCATCAAAATACATACGACTGCTACCGATAAGGACGGCAACAAAGAGCTTGAAGCTGGAAAAGAGGTAACAATCATTGATACCGTAACCTTAGAGGGCTTAGAAGTCGGTACACAGTACAAACTTGTGGGCTGGCAGATGTTGAAAGAAGAAAATGCAGAGCTTCTTATCAATGGAAAACGTGTGGAAAGTGATTACACCTTTACCGCAGACAGCGAAACTATGAAAGTGGAAGTTGCCTTTACCTTTGACGCTACTTCTCTCGACGGCAAACAGCTTGTAACTTTTGAGGAATTATACGATTTAAGCAATCCAGACAAGCCGAAGAAAATTACCGAGCATAAAGACATTGAGGACAAGGGACAGACGATTACCTTTAAGGAAAAGCCAGAAGTCCCAGAAGAACCAGAGAAACCCGAAACGCCACAGACACCAGATACACCGCATAAAACAGACAGTCCAAAAACTGGCGATAGCACAAACCTTTACGGACTGCTTGCACTTCTTTTGACTTCTGGTGCTGGACTGGCAGGTATCTTCTTCTACAAACACCGTCAAACGAAGAAATCATAAGGTGGTAACGGTATGAGAAAAGAAAAATCACGTTCTCCGCCGATACCGTGTCGGCAGACTTCCGCTTATTCTGGCTTGTCTGCCAACAACCTGCAAGAACACGGATAGTCAAGGGTGCGTAAGCATTGATTTTACCCTTTACTATCTGGGGGATTGCTGGTACTTCCCAAACCGCCAGAATAAGAAATCACAATCAATCAACTTATCAAAAATAGAAAGAAACGAGGTAAAACAATATGGAAATGAAATATGTCGTGCCAGATATGGCACAGTCTTTTGGAACTCTTGAATTTGCAGGCGAAAGTGAGCCTATCTTTGAAAGAGATAAAAATAACCGCAGATTTTTCGCAAGAAGAAGCTACAACCTTTATTCAGATGTACAGAGAGGCGAAAATGTTGTGGTAGAAATTCCCGTGCAGGCTGGCGAAAAGCATTTCAAGTATGAACAGAAAGTAAAACTTGTCAATCCGAAGTTATACGGCAGAGGTTACGCAATCGGGGATATGGGACATACCGATTATGTGTTGCTTGCTGATGATATTGTAGCAGTTGAAGAAAAGTAAAGGAGTGAAGAATTTATGAGATTATCAAACGGGTTTGTCATTGACAAAGAGAAAACATTTGGAGAATTAAAATTTACAGCGGTGCGTGATGTGTTCTTGCAGAATGAGGACGGGACACCGAGTACCCAGCTTAAAAAGCGTATCTATGATTTGAAGTGCAGTCTGCATGGTGGAATTATCCCCGTGTCTGTACCGCCAGAAGTACCGTTAAGGGAATTTCCGTACAATGCAGTCGTGGAGCTTGTCAATCCAGTAGCCGATACGGTATCACGAAAAACCTATACGGGTGCAGATGTGGACTGGTATGTAAAAGCAGAGGACATTGTATTGAAGAATAAAGGCAATCAGAACGCAGGCAATCCACAGACCCCTACACCGCAGGGACAACCGAAAAAATAGGCTTGCTGAATAGATTTTCATTGTAGCGGATATGTGGAACTGTTATAATATGGAATGAAAACAAATTAAATTCATGTAAAGGTAGTGGTGTTATGAAAAGGTATATTGCATTTCTTCGAGGTATAAATATCAGCGGAAAAAATAAAATTTCAATGGCAGAACTAAAAAAGAATTTTGAAGAACTTGGTTTCGAGGAAGTTAAAACATACCTAAATAGTGGCAATGTGATTTTTTTGAGTGATGAAGAAAATATAGGAAAATTAACAATTCAGATTGAAACCATGATAAAGGAATATTTTGGATTTGATATACCTATCTTTTGTATATCCAAAGAAGAACTTGAAGATATTTTACAAAATGCTCCTGATTGGTGGGGCAACGAAAATAAAGAAATTTATGACAATTTGATTTTTATTATGCCCCCTGCCACGTTTTCTGATGTTTTCAATGAAATTGGAGAACCGAAAGAAGAATTAGAAAAGATAAGAAATTATAAAGATGTTATTTTCTGGTCTTTTAGTCGAAAGGATTATCAAAAAACAAATTGGTGGTCTAAGACAGCAAGTACAAATATTAGTGGAAAGCTGACAATAAGAACAGCAAATACAGTTAGAAAACTGGCTAAAATGTAATTACTTTTTTTACCACAGTTTATATTTCATACCCATACACACAAAGCAGTTAGTCTTAGGATTGACTGCTTTTTTCATACCCAGAAAGGAGTGAGTGATTTATGCGTAAGATTTGGAACAAAGGACACCGTATCAGAGCCAGCGACAAGCACCTTGTCTATCATTTTTCCATAGGGACGCTTCTGTTTTTATTCGTGGCGGTTCTCCTGCTATTGAATATGAAACAGTTCATGCGTACCGATTGGGAGCATTTCAGCTTGTTAGAAAACGGCTTGACGCTTTCCCCTTACAACTTCATAACCATACTGATAGCGACTGGTGTTTGTGCATTGGTCGCTTTTCTGTATTACCGCTTCTGTTACGATAGTTTCAAGAAGCTCCTGCACCGTCAAAAGCTGGCACGAATGGTACTGGAAAATAAGTGGTATGAAGCCGATACCGTACAAGACAGCGGTTTTTTTACTGACCTGCAAAGCAGATCAAGGGAAAAAATCGTCTGGTTTCCAAAGATTTATTATCAAATGGAAAAAGGATTGCTTCATATCCGCTGTGAAATTACGCTGGGGAAATATCAAGACCAGCTTTTACGGTTAGAGGATAAATTGGAAAGTGGATTGTATTGCGAACTGACCGACAAGACCTTACATGACGGCTATATCGAATATACCCTGCTTTATGATATGATAGCGAACCGCATTACCATTGATGAAGTACGGGCAGAAAACGGCTGTCTTAGACTGATGAAAAATCTTGTCTGGGAATATGACGCACTCCCTCACGCTCTTATCGCTGGTGGGACTGGTGGCGGTAAAACCTATTTTCTGCTGACGCTCATTGAAGCCCTACTGCATACCAACGCTGTCCTTTACATCTTAGACCCGAAGAACGCTGACCTTGCAGACTTAGGGACAGTTATGGGAAATGTGTACCACACCAAAGAAGAAATGATTGACTGCGTCAATGCTTTTTATGAGGGCATGGTACAGCGAAGTGAGGAAATGAAGCGACACCCGAACTATAAAACGGGCGAAAACTACGCCTATCTGGGACTTCCACCCTGCTTTCTTATCTTTGATGAATATGTGGCATTTTTTGAAATGCTGGGGACGAAAGAAAGCGTGAGCTTACTTAGCCAGTTAAAGAAAATCGTTATGTTAGGACGACAAGCAGGTTATTTCCTTATCGTTGCCTGCCAGCGTCCAGACGCAAAGTATTTTAGCGACGGTATCAGAGATAACTTCAATTTCCGTGTGGGGTTGGGGCGTATCAGCGAATTAGGTTACGGTATGCTGTTTGGTTCAGATGTGAAAAAGCAGTTTTTCCAGAAGCGTATCAAGGGGCGTGGCTATTGTGATGTGGGAACAAGCGTGATAAGCGAATTTTACACGCCTTTAGTCCCGAAAGGACATGATTTTTTGCAGACTATCGGCTCTCTTGCACGAGCAAGGCAGGACGGGACGGCGACGTGCGAAGCGAAAGGCGACGGCACGGACTAGCCGTTGCTGGTGTGGCGTAAGCCACGCCAGCAGGTAAAACCCCTCGGTATCTAACAGAGGGGTACGTTTGCAAATAGACAATAGACAAAAAACATAGGAAACATAAGGCTTCTGGCATGGTTTCCTAGTAAAAATCGGCTGTGAAGTCGCCTTAAAAAACTTCACACTTTACAGATTGGGGGTATGGTTCTGAATGAAGAACAATGGATAAAAGAATTACGGGAGAAACGGATTGCTTACGGTATCTCACAAGGCAGGCTGGCGGTGGCTTCTGGTATCACAAGGGAATATCTCAACAAGATAGAAAGCGGAAAAATGAAGCCGTCAAAGGAGCTTCTGGAAACTTTGCATAAGGAACTGGCAAGGTTCAATCCAGAAGCACCGCTTACCATGCTGTTTGATTATGTGAAAATTCGTTTTCCCACGCTGGATATACAGCACATCATCAAAGATATATTAAAACTGAATATCAATTATATGCTCCATGAAGATTACGGACATTACAGTTATACGGAGCATTATTCTTTAGGGGACATCTTTATCTATACGTCGGCTGACGAAGAAAAAGGTGTCCTTTTAGAGTTAAAAGGGCGTGGTTGCAGACAGTTTGAAAGTTACCTGCTGGCACAGCAAAGAAGTTGGTATGACTTCCTCATGGACGCATTAGTAGACGGTGGCGTGATGAAGCGTATCGACCTTGCTATCAACGACCATACGGGCATTTTGGATATTCCAGAGCTTGCGGAAAAATGCAGGAAACGGGAATATATCGGAAAGTCCAGAAGTTATAAGTTTTATCAGTCGGGCGAGCTTATCAAGCACAGAGAGGACGACAGAGAATATATGGGACGTACCCTTTATCTTGGGTCGCTGAAATCAGATGTGTATTTCTGTATTTACGAAAAGGACTATGAGCAGTATGTCAAGTTAGGGACACCTTTGGAAGAAGCCGACATTATCAACCGTTTTGAGATACGACTTCGCAATGAACGTGCCTATTATGCAGTACGAGATTTGCTGACCTATTATGACGCAGAACAGACCGCCTTTTCTATCATCAATCAGTATGTACGGTTTGTTGATGAAGAACCAGACAAGCGAAAAAATGATTGGAAACTCAATGACCGCTGGGCTTGGTTTATCGGCGATAACAGACAGAGCTTGAAGCTGACGACAAAGCCAGAGCCTTATACCTTAGACCGCACATTGCGTTGGGTACAAAGGCAGGTAGCACCGACCTTGAAAATGCTGAAAAAGATTGATAAGGGAAACGGTACAGACTACATGGAAACAATCGAACAGCAGGCAAAGCTCACAGAAAAGCATGAAATGATAATCAAACAGCAGACGACCCCTGCAAAAGATTTAGTAGAAAGTTAGGAGTGATAAAAAATGTGGGTATTATTAAAAGACTTCCTGCTGGTATCTATGGGAATGGGTATCGGCGTAGTCTTGATGTGTATTTTGAATGTCGGTAAAGAAGCTGACTATGAAATGAAACAATTAGAAGAAAGTGAGGACAATTAAATGAATTTCGGACAAAATTTGTATCAATGGTTTTTATCAAACGCACAGAGCTTAGTGCTTATGGCGATTGTGGTTATCGGTATCTACTTAGGGTTCAAGCGTGAGTTTTCCAAACTTATCGGTTTCTTGGTAGTTGCCTTGATTGCTGTTGGCTTGGTGTTCAATGCTGGTGGTGTGAAAGATGTACTGTTAGAGCTGTTCAACAAGATTATCGGTGCATAAATTTTTATTGTGATGTTGTTAATTGGGTGATATAATATGGATGTAAAAATACAACTTTAGGAAGCGATATGTTATGTTAGGATTTAGTATAATGATGTGGTTTGTTTCTGCTATCCTTATATTCGTGAGTATTTCTTTATTAAAGGGAAATTACTCTTTTGTTCATGGTAAAGTATTTGATACTACTGATAACAAAAAAGAATATGCAAAAGAATTAGGAAAACCTGTTTTATTCGTAGGGATTGGTATTTTAGTATCTGGGGTAATTGCGATTATAGTAAAAAATCATTCTATTCCTACCGCAGTTTTTTTCTTGGCAATTATAGCTGGTATTGCTGGACTATGGCTACACAAAATACAAAAAAACTTCCGAAAATTTTAGTTTCCAAATTTATATTTATATGCAAAGCAGTTGGTCTTAGGATTGACTGCTTTTTTCTTACCTAAAATTTCAGATTGGAGTGATTACATGAACGATATTTTTAAGGATATGCAGGCAAACGTCGGCTGTGAATACATTTCCGACCTGCCCTCTTACAAGCGTAAGGTGTGGCATGAAATGAAACGACTAAACCCTGCCGACTATGAAGGAAGACAGTTAGAAGATTTTTCAAAGTATGTGTTTGGTATGTCGTACCAGACCTTAAAAGATGTGATGAAACAACAGAAAGGACGTGAGGAACAATGCAGGAAACAAGGGTGCTGGTGGAAACGAGAGGAACAACTGGCGAAGAAACAACATCATACTGGTTCGACTTGCCGATAGATGTTGCCGAGTTTGAAGAAAAGTTAGGTATCGGTGCAGAAAGTGGGGATTACCGCATTATCGAAAAGGTGTTGCCTTATGCTGATGAAGTCCACGAACATACCAGCGTGTACCAGCTCAACGAATTAGATTTTATGTATCGCCAACTACCAGCCGATATGCAGGAAGAATATACAGCACTTTTGACCGTATATGAGAATTTAGAAGCACTTTATATTTGCAGGAACGTGATTACGGTTTATCCCGACTGCAAAAGCATGATTGATGTTGCAAGGCAAAAGCTGATGAACGACCCGACATTTAAGCATTTATCCGAGGACTGTCAAGAATACTACTTTGACTTTGAAGCCTACGCTTCTCACTTGCAGGAACACGGGAAATTTTTAGTAACAGAACACGGTATCTTTGAACTGCCAGAGTAGGAAATGAGGTGGTGCTTATGATTGATGATATGGCGGTTTACATTGCTAATCTTGGCAAATACAATGAGGGCTATTTAGTCGGTGCTTGGTTCACGTTTCCTATTGACGAGGAAGATGTGAAAGAAAAAATCGGCTTGAATGAACAGTATGAGGAATACGCTATCCATGATACCGACAACTTTCCCATTGCGATTGGCGAGTATGTTTCCATTGAAGAACTCAATGAGATGTATGAAATGATAGAGGAACTTCCCGACTATATCGTAGAGTGTCTGGACGAATTTATCAGCCACTACGGGACGCTGGAAGAAGTCGTGGAACACAAGGACGATATTTATTATTATCCAGACTGTGAAACCATGACAGACGTTGCCTACTACTACATAGACGAATTGCAGGCACTTGGGGATATTCCACCCAGCTTACAGAACTACATTGACTATGAAGCCTACGGGCGAGATTTGGATATGGGCGGTTACTTTGTTGAAACAAGCCGAGGTATGTGCGAGATACCATATTAACGCTGGAAGATCAGCGACAAGCATTGTTGCTACTGACAGCGTATTTCTCTTTTAAGGGACAGTCTGAAAATGGCTGTCCTTTTCTATTTTGAAAGGAGCTGAAAGAACTTGAAAAAGATTAAATCTTATACGGGTATCTGGAACGTGGAAAAAGTCTTGTATGCAATCAATGACTTTAACTTACCCTTTCCCGTTACCTTTACACAGATTACATGGTTTGTGATTACAGAATTTATCATCATTCTGTTTGGGGATATTCCCCCACTTTCCATGATTGAGGGAGCATTTCTCAAATACTTTGGTATTCCCGTTGCTCTCACTTGGTTTATGTCGCAGAAAACCTTTGACGGAAAGAAGCCGTACAGCTTTTTGAAATCACAGATAACCTATGCCCTGCGACCAAAAATCACTTATGCAGGAAAAGCCGTAAAACTGGATAAGCAGATATTCAATGAAACAATCACGGCAGTAAGGAGTGTGAACTATGTTCCCGATAAAATATATTGACAATAACCTTGTCTGGAACAAGGACAATGAGGTGTTCGCCTACTATGAGCTGATACCGTACAACTATTCTTTCTTATCCGCAGAGCAGAAATTTATCGTGCATGACAGTTTCCGACAGCTAATCGCACAGTCCCGTGAGGGTAAAATTCATGCCTTGCAGATTGCCACAGAAAGCTCAATCCGCAGTATGCAGGAGCAATCAAAGAAGCTGGTATCTGGAAAATTAAAGGAAGTTGCCTATCAGAAGATAGACGAACAGACCGAAGCGTTAGTATCTATGATTGGGGACAATCAAGTGGACTACCGCTTTTTTCTTGGCTTTAAGCTCATGGTTACGGAAGAACAGCTCAATCTGAAGAACATCAAAAAATCGGCGTGGCTGACGTTCACAGAATTTCTCCATGAAGTGAACCACACGCTGATGAGTGATTTTGTTTCCATGCCGAATGATGAAATCAACCGTTACATGAAAATGGAAAAGTTACTGGAAAATAAAATCTCCCGTCGCTTTAAGGTGCGTCGCTTGGAAATCAATGATTTTGGGTATCTCATGGAACATCTTTACGGCAGGGACGGTATCGCTTATGAAGATTATGAGTACCAGCTACCAAAGAAGAAATTGAAGAAAGAAACGCTGATAAAATACTACGACCTTATCCGTCCGACAAGGTGTGTGATTGAGGAAAGCCAGCGGTATTTAAGATTGGAACATGAGAACAAGGAAAGCTATGTGTCCTATTTTACCGTCAATGCGATTGTCGGCGAGCTTGATTTTCCGTCAAGTGAAATCTTCTATTTCCAGCAACAGCAATTTACCTTTCCCGTTGATACTTCTATGAATGTAGAAATCGTGGAGAACCGCAAAGCATTAACAACCGTCCGCAATAAGAAAAAGGAATTGAAAGACCTTGACAATCACGCTTATCAAGCAGGAAGTGAAACCAGCTCAAATGTGGTGGACGCTTTAGACAGCGTGGACGAGCTGGAAACGGACTTAGACCAGAGCAAAGAAAGTATGTATAAGTTAAGCTACGTCATACGGGTGTCTGCACCCGATCTTGACGAGCTGAAACGCCGTTGTGATGAAGTCAAGGACTTTTACGACGATTTGAATGTAAAGCTGGTGCGTCCTGCTGGGGATATGCTAGGGTTTCATTCTGAATTTCTTCCTGCCAGTAAGCGATATATCAATGACTATGTGCAGTATGTAAAATCAGATTTTTTAGCTGGGCTTGGCTTTGGTGCAACACAGCAGTTAGGGGAAAACACGGGTATCTATATGGGCTATTCCGTTGATACGGGAAGAAATGTGTACCTGCAACCGTCTTTAGCTTCGCAGGGTGTAAAAGGCACAGTTACAAATGCCCTTGCGTCTGCTTTTGTCGGTTCGCTTGGCGGTGGAAAGTCATTCTGCAACAATCTTCTGGTGTATTATTCGGTTCTTTTTGGGGGACAAGCGGTTATCTTAGACCCAAAATCAGAGCGTGGAAACTGGAAAGAAACACTTCCAGAAATCGCCCATGAAATCAATATTGTAAATCTTACCAGCGACAAGGACAATGCAGGACTTCTTGACCCATTCGTGATTATGAAGAATGTAAAAGACGCTGAAAGTCTGGCAATCGACATTTTAACATTCCTTACGGGTATTTCCTCTAGGGACGGCGAAAAATTCCCTGTTTTACGAAAAGCGGTGCGTTCCGTTACCCAGAGCGACAGTCGGGGCTTGCTCCATGTGATAGACGAGTTACGCCGTGAAGATACACCCATATCAAGAAATATCGCAGACCATATAGACAGTTTCACGGACTACGATTTTGCACACCTGCTGTTTTCGGACGGTACGGTGGAAAATGCTATCAGTCTGGATAACCAGCTCAATATCATTCAAGTAGCGGACTTAGTATTACCAGATAAGGACACGACCTTTGAGGAATACACGACCATTGAATTATTGTCGGTGTCTATGCTGATTGTGATTAGTACCTTTGCCCTTGATTTTATCCATTCGGACAGAAGTATTTTTAAGATTGTAGACCTTGACGAAGCGTGGGCGTTCTTAAACGTGGCACAAGGCGAAACCTTATCAAATAAGCTGGTTCGTGCTGGACGAGCTATGCAGGCAGGCGTTTATTTCGTTACACAATCCTCTGGCGACGTGTCAAAGGAAAGTCTGAAAAACAATATCGGCTTGAAGTTTGCCTTTCGTAGTACCGACATCAACGAGATAAAGCAGACCTTAGAATTTTTCGGCATTGACAAGGACGACGAAAATAACCAGAAACGCTTGCGTGATTTGGAGAACGGACAATGCTTATTGCAGGACTTATACGGGCGTGTCGGTGTAGTACAGATACACCCCGTCTTTGAAGAACTGCTACACGCCTTTGATACCAGACCGCCCGTACAGAGAAATGAGGTGGAGTGATGAAAGAAAGGATAAAAGGTGTGTTCACAAAAAAGAAGATTTTCCACTTTCTCAAAATGGCTCTGTTCGTGGTGGCACTCTCCCTTATCCTGCTTTCACTTCTGGGGACGGTGGCTCATGCGACGGGGCTTGTGGACGATACCATAAACGCAGAAAATCTATATTCAAAATATCCCCTTTCCAACTACCAGCTTGATTTTTATGTGGATAATAGCTGGTCGTGGTTTCCGTGGAACTGGCTGGACGGTATCGGGAAATCGGTGCAGTACGGGCTTTACTGCATTACCAACTTTGTCTGGACGATAAGCCTTTATTTAAGCAATGCCACGGGTTATGTGGTGCAGGAAGCCTATAAGCTGGACTTCATCAACGATATGGCAGACAGTATCGGAAAGAGCATACAGACCCTTGCAGGCGTAACACAGAACGGTTTTTCCAGCTCTGGCTTCTATGTTGGTTTCCTGCTTCTCATTATCTTGGTGGTGGGACTTTATGTTGCCTATACGGGACTGATAAAAAGAGAAACCAGCAAGGCACTTCACGCTGTTATCAACTTTGTGGTGGTGTTCGTGCTGTCCGCTTCGTTTATTGCCTACGCTCCCGATTACATCAAGAAGATAAATGAGTTTTCATCAGACATCAGTACCGCTTCACTTGACTTGGGAACAAAAATCATGCTCCCAAACTCTGACAGCGAGGGCAAGGACAGCGTAGACTTGATACGGGACAGCTTATTTTCTATTCAAGTGGAACAGCCGTGGCTACTTCTGCAATTTGGCAACAGCAACGCAGAGGAAATCGGGACAGACCGTGTAGAAGCTCTTGTATCGGCAAGTCCAGAGGACGAGGACGGGAAAACCAGAGAGGAAGTCGTGAAAACAGAAATCGAGGACAACGACAACAACAATCTGACGATACCGCAGGTCGTAAACCGTTTAGGTATGGTGTTCTTCCTACTGTTCTTCAACTTAGGTATCACGATATTTGTATTCTTGCTTACGGGTATGATGTTGTTCAGCCAGATACTTTTTATTATCTTTGCAATGTTTTTACCTATCAGCTTTCTACTTTCCATGATACCGAGCTATGAAAGCATGGCAAAGCAGGCAATCGTGAGGGTGTTTAATACCATAATGACACGGGCAGGAATAACGCTCATTGTAACGGTGGCGTTCAGCATTTCCAGTATGTTTTATAACATCTCCACGGACTATCCGTTTTTTATGGTAGCGTTCTTGCAGATAGTATGTTTCGCTGGTATTTATATGAAGCTGGGCGATTTAATGAGTATGTTCTCTTTGAACGCTAACGACAGTCAAAGCATGGGACGCAGGATATTCCGCAGACCATATCTATACTTGGCACATAGGGCTAGGCGTATGGAAAGACGGCTTGCTGGTGCGGTTACTGCTGGCGGTGTTGCTGGTGCGGTGGCAGGTAGCACGATTTCAAACAGAAAACCGACAAGGAACACAGCTACAAAAGACAGTCGGGGTAATACATCTTCCAGCATGGGACAACGTGCAGGCTCAAAGGTGGGTGCTGTCTTAGATACAAAAAATAAAGTGAAAGACAAGGCAAATGCTGTCAAAGAAAATATCAAGGATATGCCGACACAGACCGCTTATGCGGTGTATTCCGCAAAGGAAAAGGCAAAGTCCAGCGTGTCCGACTTTAAGCGTGGCATGGTGCAGGAACAGCAGTCCAGACAGATGGGACGTTTGGAAAAGCAGGAACAGCATAGACAGAATATCGCTGACAAACGTATGGAGCTTCAAAAGGCACAAGAAGCAAGGCAGGCACAGCGAAAGGCTGACGGATCAGCGACAACGGGAGCTACCCGTCCCCATGAGCGACCAGCCACAGCTTCAAAGACGAGTGCGGAAAAAATGCAGGAAATCAAACGTCCTGCCACAGCGACCACTTCAAAAGCAAGTGAGCCAGTCAAGGCAAATGTTATCAAAGAGCGTCCGTTATCTTCTGGTGCTTCTGATAAGAAAGCGACCCAACCTGCACAGCCAGTACATAGGCAGAATGTAGAAAAAGTGGTATCGCAGGAAACACGCCAGAATTACACAAAAGACCACAGGACAAAGGTTCAGCAGACGCAGAGCGTCCAAAAGAACCAGCAGACAACAGAGAAAACTCGTAACCTTGTGATGAAGAAAGGACAGAAGAAAAAATGAAACTGAAACATATCGCTATCATTGGCACTCTGTTTCCTATCCTCTTTTCTCTGGTGCTTTTCTTTGGTGTCTTGATTAGTGCGGACAGCGACGACGAGAACAGCAATTTTTCTTCTGGCATTACGGGTATGAATTTATCCGCAGAAGTCTTGAAACATCAGCCTATGGTAGAAAAATACGCCAGAGAATACGGTATCTCCGAGTATGTCAATGTATTGCTGGCTATTATTCAAGTAGAAAGTGGCGGTACGGCAGAAGATGTTATGCAGAGTTCGGAAAGTCTGGGACTACCGCCTAACTCTTTAGATACGGAAAGCTCAATCAAGCAGGGGTGTAAGTATTTTGCGTCCCTGCTTTCTTCCTGCAAAAATCAAGGTATCGACGACTTGAATGTAGCGATACAGTCCTATAACTATGGCGGTGGCTATGTGGGCTATGTGGCAGGAAAAGGAAAAAAGCACACCTTTAACCTTGCGGAAAATTTTGCCCGTGAGAAATCAGGTGGAAAGAAAGTAACCTACACCAACCCGATAGCCGTTGCGAAGAATGGGGGCTGGCGGTATGGCTATGGAAATATGTTCTATGTGGAATTAGTCAATCAGTATTTAGCAGTTCCGCAGGTATCGGGAGAACTGGCACAAAAGGTAATGAATGAAGCGTTGAAATATCAAGGCTGGAAGTATGTGTATGGTGGCAGTAACCCGAACACTTCCTTTGATTGTAGCGGACTTGTGCAATGGTGCTATGGAAAAGCTGGTATCTCCTTACCGAGAACAGCACAAGCACAATATGACGCTACCCAACATCTTCCACTCTCGCAGGCAAAGGCTGGGGACTTGGTGTTTTTCCATTCTACCTATAACGCTGGTTCGTATGTAACCCACGTCGGCATTTATGTAGGAAATAATCAGATGTACCATGCAGGCGACCCGATAGGATATGCAGACCTAAGTAGTAGTTACTGGCAACAGCACTTAATCGGTGCAGGACGAGTAAAACAATAGAAAGGACTTGAAAAATATGTTTAAGAAGAATAAGAAACAGACAGAAACTCTCAAAAAACCAAAAGAAAAAAAGGTGCGTACTGTTAAGGTAGGCACGCATAAGAAAACCGTGATTGCGTTGTGGGTGGTGCTTATCGCAAGCGTGAGCTTTGGGGTATATAAGAATTTTACTGCTATCGACCAGCACACCACCCATGAAAAAGAAATCATTGAACTTCGCTTGCAGGACACCAACGGGATTGAAAATTTCGTGAAGAACTTTGCGAAGTCCTATTACACATGGGATAACAGCAAAGAAGCTATCGAAGCAAGGACGCAGGCAATCAACGGTTATCTGACAAAGGAATTGCAGGACTTGAATGTTGATACCATTAGAACCGATATACCGACCAGCTCCACAGCTACAAATGTGATTGTATGGAGTATCGAACAATCGGGAACGGACACTTTTTCTGCTACCTACGAAGTAGATCAGCAGATAAAAGAGGGAGAACAGACAAGCAATGTGAAAGCAACCTATATAGTAAAAGTCCATGTGGACGCTGACGGGGATATGGTAATCGTTCAGAACCCTACCCTTGCACCAGCAATCGAAAAATCAGACTATGAGCCTAAGACATCAGAAGCAGACGAAAGTGTAGACGCTGATACCGTAAACGACGCTACCGCATTTCTGGAAACATTCTTTAAGCTCTATCCCACAGCCACAGAAAAAGAACTTGCCTATTATGTATCGGGAAATGTGATTGAGCCTATCGGCAGGGACTACCTTTATTCTGAACTGGTAAACCCTATCTTTACAAAGGACGGGGACAATGTGAAAGTCAAGGTAGCGGTAAAATTTCTTGATAATCAGACAAAGGCTACACAGGTATCACAATATGAGCTTGTGTTACAAAAAGATAGCAACTGGAAGATTGTAGGATAATAAAACATAGAAAGTTTGCTTGACATTCTTTGCTCGCAGGAGTATCATAAGATTAGAAAAGGAAAGTAAACTTTCCATTCGTTCAAGAAAGGGGTATGTTGTGAAAAATCGTTTAGAAGAATTACGAAAACAAAGAGGTATTAAACAAGAAGATTTAGCGACTGCTCTTGAAGTATCTCGTCAAACAATAGGCTCTTTAGAAAATGGACGATACAATCCCTCTATTATGTTAGCCTTTAAAATTGCAAGGTACTTTCAAATGAGCATTGAAGAAATTTTTATTTATGAGGAGGAAAGTAAATGAAGCATAAGATACAAAAAGTAGAATTATTTGTCGGTGTAATAGTTCTTTTAGGT
Source organism: uncultured Lachnospiraceae bacterium (assembly GCA_946558465.1). Classification (GTDB taxonomy): domain Bacteria; phylum Bacillota; class Clostridia; order Lachnospirales; family Lachnospiraceae; genus CAPEBR01. The sequence goes on along the minus strand of CAMNTM010000001.1, from coordinate 36,504 downwards.
GGTTTACTAACTTATGGTTTAGGAGTACATCAACTATTACCTGTACCTCGTCCAGATTTGGTTGTCTATGGTACAACACTTATTGGAATAATATTGATTTTAATGGGGTGTGATATATTCAGTAAGCCGACAAAAGAAATGCAAATATTAGAAAATGATGAAAGAAATATCGCAATTACTAATGCTTCTCTTGCGAATGCTTACAAAGTAACACTTACATTATTGGTTCTTGTATTATTTGCTCTTATCTTTATGGGATATATGAGTAAAGTTGTATTTTTTTCGATAGTAGGAGTTATTGCTATCGGACAAATCACATGGGTTATAACAGCTCGTTATTTAGATAAGAAAATGTAGTCTTTTGAAAGGTGGAATTAACAATGAAGAAAAAATTACCATTTATCATTGAAATTATTATAGGCATAATCTTTATATGTTTTGGATATTTCGTTATTGATACTGACTATTACTCTACACTTTTTTATGCAATAGGGCTTGGTTTAGCTTTTGCTTCATGTATTCAATTATTTAAAATCTGTTATTATGAAATGCCAAAAAATAAAGAAAAGTTGGAAAGTATAAATAGAGAAAATCACATCAATAGTGTTGATGAAAGAAAAATATTTTTAAGAATGAAAGCTGGTTCTTTAGTGTATCAGTTAATGATTTTTGTTTACTTGTTTGTTGCTTTTGTCCTTGCATTACTTCATGTGGAAGCATGGATTATGGGAGTTATCTTTGGGTTATTCCTACTGCAAACATTTTTAGGGATTGTTCTGTATAAACATTTTGAAAAACATTTTTAAAACATTCGCTAAATTGTGATGAGGAAATACTATGCTAGGACTTAAAAAGCGAGATATAAAAAAAGCATTGAAAGCTGGTGCAAAAGCTGGCGGTGTATCATTGGCTGATGTTCGGGCGGATATTGAAGCAACGATTGATGAAGCTATGAACAGTAACGACCCAAAAGTGCAGGCAAATTTTAAAAAGTATTTTGGAAATAAACGCCCTACACCAGAGGAATACATTTATACCATTACGAAAAAGACAAAGGTAAAATTATAATAAAAGGGTCGTGGAAATGCTTCACAGAATTGTGACCTGCATTATCACGGCTCTTTTACTCTCTGTTTACTTTCAAAACTGTAAGTGTAATTGAATACTGCCCTTGCTATAATTTAATTGTATTCCAAAACAAATAAATGTGGCAGGAAGAAAGGAGCGATTTTTAATGGAACACATTTTAAATTTAGAGCAAGTAAAAAAATACTACGGGGGTAACTCTGGAAATATCACAAAGGCAGTAGACGGTATTTCTATGTATGTAGACAAGGGCGAATTTGTCGCAATAATGGGAGCTAGTGGTTCTGGAAAGACTACCCTATTAAACTGTATCTCTACGATTGATACTGTAACCAGCGGACACATTACAGTCAACAATCAAGATATTACCAAAATCAAAGATAAAGATTTTGCTGATTTCAGACGTGAAAATCTAGGGTTCATTTTTCAAGATTTCAACCTTTTAGATACTTTAACGATTGAAGAAAACATTTCTTTGTCATTGGTAATCAACAAACAGAACCCTGCTGATATTGAGAAAAGGGTTCATGCTATCGCTGATAAATTGGGTATTCGTGATATTTTATCCAAATTTCCTTACGAAGTTTCGGGCGGACAAAAACAGCGTTGTGCTTGTGCAAGAGCTTTAATCAATGAACCAAAGCTGATTTTAGCCGACGAACCGACGGGAGCTTTGGACTCAAAATCTTCCAGATTGTTACTGGAAACAATGTCTGACATCAATAAGAAAATGCAGGCTACTATTTTAATGGTAACACATGACCCGTTTAGTGCGTCTTTTTGTAAACGTATTTTGTTCTTGAAAGACGGTAAGCTATTCAATGAAATTTTCAGAGGGGAAAAAAGCAGAAAAGATTTCTTCAATGAAATACTGGATATGTTAACCTTGCTCGGAGGTGAAGTGGGAAATGTTAGGTAAATTGGCGGTTAGAAATACAAAAAGAAATTTAAAGGATTATTTGATTTATCTGATAACCATTACAATTTCATTTTCACTCATACTGGCATTTAATCTTATAGCAAGTTCTGATGAAGTTGTAAAGCTATCATCTGGTATGGACTCATTCAAGAATGTTCTAACTTTTGTAAATATCATTATTGTATTTGTTGTGTGTTTCTTGATTAACTATACGACAAGGTTCATGTTTGAGAAACGAAGTAAAGAATTTGGAACATATATGCTTCTTGGGATAAAGAAAAAAGAAGTTGCACGTCTACTTGTCATGGAGAATATATTATTAGGCTTTTTAGCACTTATACTAGCTATTCCACTTGGTTTTCTGTTTAGCCAGTTTGTGTCATTAGTCATTGTAAAATTATTAGGTATTCCAGAGGTTATATTCATTTCATTAAACCTTATTTCCGTAGGGTTACTTGTAATTTACTTTTTGGCAATATATGTATTGGTTTTACTTAACCTTTTACGAAGAATAAGAAAAATGACGGTACATGATTTTCTTTACTTTGATAAACAGAATGAAAAGAAAATGTTCCGTAATAATAAAAAAAGAAACATTATCTTTATGGTTAGTGCTGTACTGGGGGTTTCCTCACTTCTGCTTTGGAACTCACGTTGCAGTTTTGAAAATTTCAGTGATGAGTCAACTATGACTTATTTAATGATTTGCGTGATTATGTTAATAATCAGTATTTATGGTATTTCTGCAACTTGTGCGGATATGTTATTATCAATTCTACTAAAAAGTAAAAAAATGAAATATCAAAATGACAACCTATTTGTAACAAGAACTTTTGCGTCGAAGGCAAGAACAATGAGTTTTACATTCGGAACGCTTTCTATGCTGATATTACTTTCCTTGCTATGTCTGAATTTTTCCAGTATCTATAAAGGTTTATATCAGACGAGCATTGAATTAACCTCTCCTTATGATGTAGAAGTTTTTGATTGGACACAACCTTTTGATGATTATAAAGAATATCTTGATGTTATAGATGAAGATTATACAATCAAGGAAACCATTGAATATAATGTTTATAAAGAACCTAAACATCAAATACAAGATTATTACAATGTGCAGTTTTATGATTATGACCCAGTAATGAAGTTAAGTGATTATAACAGATTATTGAAATTACGAAATATGAATACTGTTGAATTAACAGAAGATGAGTATTTCCTTGTAACTGATAGTCAACTATTATACAAAGTTGAAGATAATGCTGATATGCAGACCATTCAATTTGCTAACAATGAACTTCGCTTAAAAGGGATTGATACAAAATCTTTTTGGTACAGTATGAATAATACAGGAAGATTTACAGTCATTGTTCCTGATGAATATGTGCAGGGATTAGAAATATCAGAAGAACATTTAATTGTTGATACAAAAGAAGAAACGACTGCAAAATTAGAAGAAAAGATAGATACAGAATTAAAGCATTTATTGGTGGTAGAAGATGAAGACGGGACAACTCATAATGAATATTATAGAGTATCAGTAAGAGGTACTGTTATAGAAGAACAAAATACTATGACTGCTATCATAGCAAGTATCTGTTTATATATTGCTTTTATTTTAATCTCTGCTGTGGGAACAATTCTTGCTGTGCAATCTTTAAGTGATGCTACTAAATACAAATATCGCTATCAGACTTTGCGAAGATTAGGAGTAAATGACAAGTCATTGTTTAAGACAATCAAAAAACAATTATTGATATTATTTGGAATTCCAGTTGTTTATTCGGTTATTGCAAGTTTCTGTATGTTAGCTTCACTTAACAATGTTTATAACGTTCTTTTGGCAAATGAATTTATCTACCTGTTCTATTTTGCTGGTGGTTTGGCGATTTTCTTCTTTATCTATGGTATTTATTGGATTGCGACGTATATCGGTTTCAAACGAAATATCAATGAGGAGAGTTAGATTTTTCTAGCTCTCCTGCTGTGGAATTATTATAATGGTAAATCAAGGGGGTGTTGAAATGAGAATAGCGATTATCGAAGATGATGAAATCACTCGTTTGGAGCTTTCTAAACTATTGAACACACAAGGATATGAAACAGTTTTATTGACTGACTTTGGAAATCTGACAGAGGAATTAAAGCAATATTCCATAGAACTGGTTCTGCTTGATATTAACCTGCCGTATGAGAATGGCTACGAAGTATGCAGGAAAATAAAACAAGTCATGCCAGTACCTATTATCTTTGTAACAAGCAGAGATACAAATGCTGACGAATTGAAAAGTATTCAAGTGGGTGGGATTGACTTCATCACAAAGCCGTATGACACGCTTATTCTTCTTGAGAAGATCAAGCGTGCATTGCAGTTGTCAAACCCGAATAATTTCCGTGAGCTTGTCAAAAAAGATTGTACCCTTGATTTACATTTATCCATTCTGAAGTATCAAGAGAAAAGCATTGAACTGACAAGAAATGAATTTCGTATATTATACTACTTCTTTATGAACGAAGATAAAGTTATTAGCAAAGAAGAACTATTGGAAAAGCTGTGGAACGACAAATATTATTTAGACGAAAATGTATTACTGGTTAATATGACTCGTCTAAAAAAGAAAATGAAAGAAATCGGTATTGTTCATTTATTGGAAAATATACGAGGAAAGGGTTGGAAACTGTGAGTTTTTTTACATTCTTAGAAGAAAAAATAACAGAGATATTGTTTCAGCTTTTCTTTCTTGCCGTAGTAGCATTTCTCTTGATTTTCTACGGTGTAGATACGCTGTTTGTTGTATCATTGGTAATTCTGTTCATCAGCATACAAGGGCTTTTTCAATGGTGTTTGTATCGGAAGAAACGTAACGCTTCACAACATATTATTGATTTAGTAGACGGACTGGAAGAAACCTATTATATTGCAGACGTTTTACCAAAGCCAAAAGAATTTCAAAATAAAGCCTATTGCTACGCACTAAAAAAAGCCTGCAAATCTATGAATGATGAAATCGGCAAAATCACAGAGGAAAAGCAGGACTATCAAGAATATGTGGAAAGTTTCGTCCATGAAATTAAAATACCGATAGGAGCATTGTCTTTGACGTTTGACAATACAAAAAATTACACATTAAAAAAAGAAACAGACAAAATATTTCAGTTAGTGGAACAAATGCTCTACTATGCAAGAAGCGAAAATACGGAAAAGGACTATTTTGTAAAACAGTTGCAGTTAGACGAAGTGATACATAATGTCATTCTGAAATTCCGTCATTCGCTTATGGAAAGAAAAGCAATTATCAATATCCATGACATAGAAAATGTCATTTATACTGATGAAAAATGGCTGACATTCATTCTATCTCAAATCGTGCAAAATGCGATTAAGTATTTTGATAAGCAAGAAAATAAACTGACGATATACAGTCAAGACAATGGTACAAATATATTGCTTGTGATTGAAGATAATGGTTGTGGAATAAAAGCGTCTGATTTATCCCGTGTATTTGAAAAAGGTTTTACGGGTTCAAATAGAAACAAGGCAAATGCAACGGGTATGGGACTGTATCTATCGAAAAAATTATGCGATAGGTTGGGCTTGAAATTGGATATTGCTTCTACGGAAAAAGAATATACAAGACTGACCATTACATTTCCAAAAGGAACAGTTCATAATTTTTCAGAGTAATTTGAAAACCATGCCAACATTGATACGGTGCTTTAAGGGGGCTTGCATTATGGAAAGCTTTAAGTACAATTCTTTGCAATCAAATTCCACCTAATAGCACACTATTAAAAATTGAATATGTTTTAGCTTTAAAGGCTCGTACAGACTATATGTTTTGTGCGGGCTTTTTTCATACTCGAAAAAAATTTAAAAATTTTTCAAAAGAGGTCATTAAATCACACCTTTCATTCCCTATATGGTGCGGAAAGAGGGATAAACACTTTTCAAATCATAGTGGAAAGGGGGTGAGATTGATGAAACCGTCTGACTTCCAGAAAACAGTTCAATGTCGCTTTGAAAGTTGTTTGAAGAAAGTTGTCCGTCATGTTGTAAAGGACTACCAACAAGGATTGAAACGACGAAAAGATAAAGAAATTCCATTCTGTGAACTTCCAGAAATTTTCGTTGAAAATTTTGCTGTGTGGGACGACTACGAAACAGATTATACAATCTTTTCAGTATGTGGCATTGATATTCGTGTCCTTGATGATGAGCTGGCAGAAGCCTTGAAAAAACTTCCAGAAAGAAAGAGAAATACTCTGTTAATGTATTACTTCTTGGAAATGACAGAAAGTGAAATTGCCAACTTACAAAAGATTACGCAAAGCGGTGTATTTAGAAACCGACATCATGCTTTGGAAACTATGAAAAAAATACTAAAGGAGAAGCAGTAAAATGAAGCAAACATTTAAGAAGCCGTCCTACTATTTGCTTTCGCAAGCAATGGACGGGGACGAAAAAGCGATTGAAAAAATACTGGCATTTTATGACCCGTACATATCAAAGTGCTGTTTGCGTCCACTCTATGATGAATACGGCAATGTCTATATTGTTGTAGATATGGAGTTAAAGGGACTTATCCGAGAAGCACTTATCAAAATGATTTTAGGGTTTGATATTGCCTTAGAAATCGAAGAAGAATAACAAGCAGTAACCGCAGAGCATGATTTGTTCAATCCCCTCTTTCCTGCTCTGCCCCTGCTTTTACATGAAAGCAACACGCTTTCGCCACAGCTCTTTGACAACTGAATAAAGCAGACAGATACGTTTGTGAGATAGCGAGCCACGGGGACTGTACGCCACGACCTTTCCAAAAGAAAGCGAGCGACCCACGCAGTGATCCGAGAGCGACTGTTGGAAAAGTCGTTTTGCCACGACCTATCCTCACAGAATAATGATACGTCCGCATGGTGCGGTTCTGCCCACAAGAATGGGAATAGTTGAGATACTAACGGAGCTTTCCAAAGCCGTCTGCCTGCTTGCAAAAAATGACACACAGTAAAGGGGGTGCATAGATTATGAACAATACTGATGTGCCTATCTGGGAAAAATATACGCTGACGATTGAAGAAGCGTCTAAATACTTCCGCATTGGCGAAAAAAAATTGCGTAAATTAGCCGAAGAAAATATTGACGCTGGCTGGGTTATCGTGAACGGCAACCGTATTCAGATAAAGCGAAAACAATTTGAAAAAATCATAGATACATTGGACGAAATCTAATGTCATAGAGCCGTGGATATGGTATAATAAGTATAGCGTATCACGGCTCATTCCATGACGGAAAGGAGCTTTACACTATGTCTAATGTAAAACGAAAAGACAGTAAAAATCGCAATTTGCGTAATGGAGAGAGCCAGCGAAAAGACGGAAGATACGTTTATAAATATACCGATATATACGGAAAGCCACAATTTATCTATTCTTGGAAACTTGTACCGACAGACAAGACACCTGCTGGAAAGCGTGATGATATTTCATTGAGGGAAAAAGAAGCACAGATAAAAAAAGACCTTAACGACAGTATCGACACAGTCGGCGGTAAAATGACAGTCTGCCAGCTTTACGAGAAAAAGAACAGCCAAAGAAAGAACATCAAGAGGGCTACCGAAAAGGGACGACAGTATCTTATGAACGCTCTGAAAAATGACCCATTGGGTATGAGGGCGATTGATACTGTTAAGCAGTCGGACGCTAAAGAATGGGCTATCAGAATGAGTGAAAAAGGATATGCCTATAAAACAATTGATAACTATAAGCGTTCCTTGAAAGCGTCATTTTACATGGCGATACAAGACGACTGTATCAGAAAGAACCCATTTGAATTTAAACTAAGTGATGTTCTGGAAGATGATACAGAGCATAAAGTTATCCTTACACCAGAGCAGGAAGAACGCCTGCTTGCCTTTATGGAAAAGGATAAGATTTACAGCAAGTATTATGATGAGGTTGTGCTTCTGTTGGAAACGGGACTTCGTATTTCTGAATTTTGCGGACTGACGACGCATATTGATATGCAGAACAAAATACTCAATATAGACCACCAGTTATTGAAAGACAGCGAAATCGGCTACTATATTGAAACGCCAAAAACCAAAAACGGAAAACGGGAACTTCCATTGACAGAACGGGCTTATCAAGCAATCCAAAGAATACTAAAGAACAGAGGAAAGGCACAACCGCTGATTGTAGGTGGTTACAGCAATTTTCTATTCTTAAACCGTGAGGGCTTGCCTAAGGTTGCAGGAAACTATGAGGGTATGGTGCGAGGGCTGATTAAGAAGTATAACAAATATCACACGGACAAGTTACCGAACATCACACCACATTCATTCAGGCATACTTATTGTACGAATATGGCAAATAGAGGAATGAACCCAAACACCCTGCAATATCTCATGGGACACGCTAACATAACCATGACACTTGGCTATTACGCACACGGTACATTTCAATCTGCAAAAGCGGAACTGGAAAGACTGGCTTGTTAATATCGGAGCTTATATTTACTACTCATTTACTACTTTTGGTTGCATTTTCATGCTGGTAAATGCCAGCTTATGCAAGGTATCTTCCAAAAAGAAAATACCGATAAAGCCCTAAAATACGGGATATATCGGCATTTACCAACTTATGAAAAGATAATCAGAAATTTAGTAAGTTTTTAATGTAAAAAATAATAAGAAGTTGGTGGAGGATATATAGCTTATATTGGCTATGTATTCTCTTTTTTTTGTCCTTGTATGCAGCGGTTTTATGATAGAGCTGGATAAGATGCCTGTCTTGACAGAGGGGAAATAGATTATGGGCGGTATGTATGAAATATAGAAAAATCAATGGCAATATAAATCGAAAGAAAACGAAAAAAATATGACAAAAAATTGTGCAAAATAGATAAAATCGGTAAGTGAAAGTAATGGTTATTTACAAAAAAATAAAAAGTTGTTGAAAAACAAATGTAATTGCAATATAATATGAAACATAAAAGGAAAAAATATAAAAGAAATAATAAAATAAAACGAAAATAAACGAAAGGAGCCTTCTCATATGACTGAACAAAGCTTTGCACTTAAGACGAAAGATGTATATAAGAGCTTCGGCGGCAATCATGTTCTGAAAGGAATTGATTTTGAATTGTATGAAGGCGAGGTACAGGCGCTTCTCGGTATCAATGGGGCAGGAAAAAGTACTTTAATTAAAATTATTTCGGGAGCTCTGGGCCAGGATAGGGGAGAGGTTGTCATCGGCGGACAGACAACAAAGAATCTGACACCTTCGAAAGCACAGGCACTTGGAATTGCGACAATATATCAAGAGACAAGCCTTTATCCCAAGCTTTCTGTTCTTGAGAACCTATTTGTAGGAAAGCGAATGAAGAAACGCGGACTGCTGGATTGGAAAGGGATGGAGGAAGTCTCTAAGGAGATATTTAAGCGTCTGGGTGTGGATATAAATCCATATGAGAAGATGGAAAATCTAGGAAAGGCTTCTGCTCAGCTGGTGGAGATAGCAAAGGCTCTTACAATCAATGCAAAGATTTTGATTATGGATGAGCCTACCTCATCCTTATCGAAGCAGGAGACGGAAAGGCTGTTCGAGATTGTCAGGATGCTAAAGGCTGAAGGAACCTCTATTATATATATTTCTCATCGTATGGAAGAAATTTTTCAGATTACAGACAGAGTAACGGTAATGCGTGACGGAAAAATCATCGGAACCAAAAAGACGAAAGAAGCGACGACAGAATGGATTACCAGGTCCATGCTTGGAAAAGAGGTAAATAATTCTCTGGAAAAGAGCAGAAGACATGTGGGAGAAATATTACTTGATGTACAGAATTTAAGCAGCGGGAACCTTTTTAGAAATATCAGTTTCCAGGTACACAGAGGTGAGATAGTTGTACTTTCAGGCTTGGTCGGAGCCGGACGTACGGAAGTAATGAGGGCCGTATTTGGAATAGATGGATTTGATTCGGGAAAAATATTTTTTAAGGGTGCTCCGGTGAAAAGACATACATGGGATGTCATAAAGCAAGGAATAGTGATGGTGCCGGAGGACAGAGGCCGGCAAGGTCTGGTAAAGGAGATAAGCGCAGCGGAGAATATGGTTATGGCAGCCCTGCCGGAAATATCCAGAATGGGAATCAGAAACCGGGATAAGGAAAAGGAGTATGTAGAAGCCCAGGTAAAGGGACTGCTTTTGAATCCTCCTGCGGCGGGACTTGACGGCGGGGCTTATTCAGGAGGAAATCAGCAGAAAATTGTAATAGGGAAATGGCTGAATACACATCCGGAGCTCTTAATCTTGGACGAGCCTACCTGCGGAGTAGATGTAGGTGCAAAGATGGAGATTTACAAATTGATTGTCAGTCTGGCAGAAGAAGGAAAAGGAATTTTAATTGTTTCGTCAGATATTGAAGAGACAGAGATGATTGCAGACAGGATTGTGATTATGAGACAAGGCATGATTGCAGGTGAATTGTCAGGAGAAGCAGATAAGAATGCGATTCTTGGGCTGGCACTTGCCGGAAAGGAGGAGTAGGACATGTACAAGAATAGAAAAGCGATAAAAGCACTTCTGGTATTTTATGTCGTAATATTAGGCGTGATGATTGTAAAAGCACCTGCATTTTTCAGCTTCGAAAATGCAATAGATATTCTTCTGAATACTTCTACAACAGCAATTGCTGCATTGGGGATGCTGTGTGTCCTGCTGGTAGGAGATATCGACGTTTCGGTTGGCGCAGTTTTGGCTGCCTGCTGTACAATGACGGGTATTCTGGCTAAAGCGCAGCTTCCGCTTGCAGCAGTTATTATGGGTGCCGTTGCTGTAGGCGCTCTGCTGGGGCTCATTAATGGAGTTGTCGTAACAGTGCTTAAGCTCGATGCTATTGTGGCTACTTTGGGTCTTCTGAGTATTTACCGGGGTCTTCTTATTATAATAACGAAAGGAAGCTGGATTAATGGACTTCCGGAAAATGTTTTGAAGATTGGACAGGGAAGATGGCTGAATATACCAATTCCTGTATACATAACGGTGGTTGTGGCGTTGATAATGTGGTTTATTCTGAATCATACTGAATGGGGAAGAAACTTTTATGCTGTAGGCTCAAATCAAGACTCCGCAAGACTCAGCGGTATCAACGTGAGATTAACAAGAATCGCAGCCTTTGTAGTATGTGGTGTTTTAGTTGGAGCAGCAGCCGTCATTTATACAACAAGATTTGGAGGTATCCAGTCTAATACTGGAAAAGGCTGGGAGATGACGCTTATATCATCTGCAGTAGTCGGAGGTGCGAGTACCATAGGAGGAGAAGGAGATGTGTCAGGAGTATTTCTCGGCGCGCTTCTTGTAAGTGCATTAGGAACACTTCTGGTATTCTTTGGAGTTGATGCACTTTGGGAACAGGCGGTACAAGGACTTATCATATTTATTTCGGTGGCCTCCTATGCAGTTGATTTTAAGAAGCTTAAGCTCAGACTCAGCGGAGGAGGTGAGAAGGAATAATGAAGAAGCTGGTTAAGAATAATTTCTTTGTTTTAATACTGGTGCTTGTAATCGTAATGGCTGTTATGTCAGGTATGTCGGATTATTTTCTGACAGCGGATTATCTGCTTAATGCAACAAGATTTATCTCTGAGACAAGTATGATAGGACTTGGTATGACGCTGGTAATCCTGACAGGAGGAATTGATCTTTCCGTAGGCTCTATGATGGCTCTGTCTTCTGTGTGTCTGGGTCTTACCTGTCAGGCGGGAATTCCTGCAGGACTTGCTGCCGCCGTCAGTCTTTTGGTGGGAATCGCAGGCGGTGCGTTAAATGGATACGCGGTCTGTAAGATGAACCTGCCGGCTCTTATAGTCACTCTTGCAACAATGGGATTATTCAGAGGAATTGCACTGGGAATATCCGGGGGTTCGGCAATTCCCATTCCGAAGAGTCTGTATTTTCTTGGACAGGGTAGTATTGGCCCGCTGCCTGTGCAGCTTGTCATAACTACGACGGCATATATAGTAATTGCATTCTTTATCTACAAAAGCAATTTCGGGATATATTTAAAGGGGATTGGCTACAATGAAGAGGTTGCCGTATTCTCAGGGATAAAGGTTACATGGAATAAAGTAAAGGCTTATATGTTATCTGGTTTTTTTGCCGCATTTCTAGGCATTTTGTTTACATGCAGGGTAAGCAGCGCAAAGGCGGATTACGGAAGCAATTATGAGATGGACGCCATTACAATTGCAGTGTTTGGAGGTGCGTCTCTGGCAGGAGGAAAGGTAAGCTTTGCCGGCTCTTATATAGCGGCGGTTATTATTGTATTAATCCGTCTGGGTCTTACAACAGCAGCAATTCAGACAGAGATACAGTCAGTTATCATTGGGTTGATTCTTATATTGGCAGTTGCATTTAATAATTTTGTAGCTTCAAAAAAGAAGATTGAGATTTAGATGATACTTTAGGGAAAACAATTCAGTCATAAGAGCAGTTATATGCTTGCGTGGCAGAAATGTTATAAATTAAAAAACGAGGAGGAAAAGAAATGAAGAAACATGTGAAAAAGGTAGTAAGTGTATTGACAGTAGCAGTGATGCTGCTTTCTCTGGCAGCATGCGGGAAGTCAGACGGAGGCTCATCCTCAGACAACGGCGGGGACAGCAAGGATAAGGTGAAAATCGTAGTTATGCCGAAAGTTGTAGGAATTGATTACTACAATGCAGTTCAAAAGGGTGTAGATAAAGCGAGTGAAGAATTATCTGATGTAGCTGAAATTACGTGGCAGGGACCGACGGAAGCAACAGTAGATAAGCAGATTGAGATGCTAGAGACAATCATTCCGACAAAACCGGATGTTATATGTATTGCGGCAAATGATCCGGCTGCAATTCAGCCTACACTTGAAAAGGCACAGGAGGCAGGAATCAAGGTTGTATCCTGGGATGCAGATGCGAATGTTAGAGATATTTTTGTAAATTTGGTTGATTACACGGTTTTCGGAAATGCGGTTATTGATTCACTGGCCTCTCAGATTGGTGAGGAGGGCGACATAGCGATTATCACTACAACCTTTACAGCTACTAATCAGGTACTCTGGATTGAGGCAATTGAGGCAAGAATTGCAGAGAAATATCCAAATATTAAGATTGTAGATACAAGAGAGGCGGGTGAGGATACACAGAAGGCTAATACATTGGCAAGTGATTTAATGAAGAGTTATCCGGAGCTCAAGGGAATTATTGCACTTGGAGCACCGAATCTTCCGGGAGCAGTAAACGCAGTTGTTTCTGCAGGAAAGACAGGTGAGGTGATTGTAGCGGGAAACTCAACGCCCAATACCATGAAGCCATATCTGGAAGACGGCTCTATCCGTGATGTACAGCTTTGGAGTGCACCGGACCACGGTTATCTGAGTGTATATACAGCATACCAGCTTGCTACAGAAGGTCTTGAAGAAGGCAAAGCATTCACAGCAGGAGATATGGGAGAATTTACACCGGAGAAGGACGAAATCAGTATGAGCATCGGACTTCCGTTAGTAGAATTTACAAAAGATAATGTAGGAGATTACGATTTCTAAAACACTAAAAGGCAGGGATTGAAATGAAATTATATGTATTTGAATTGGGAAGTCTGAGACTGGATAAGAACCTGGTAGTATCAATGTCACATATTGCAAAAGTGAGTGATCCGGAATGCAAAAATGAGATGGTAGAATTTCCGGTTCCGGCATATTTGATTGAGACAGAAAATGGATATGTTCTTTATGACACAGGATGTCATCCAGACTGCATGGGTGAAAATGGACGGTGGCCAGAGGATTTCCAGAACCAGGTACCGTATGAAGGTGACGAGACTACAACAATTCTGTATCAGCTGAAGGAACTGGGAATCAAGCCGGAGGATATTCACACAGTTGTTTTGTCACATATGCACAATGACCATGCCGGATGTGTGGAATATTTTCCTGATGCAGAATTTATTGTTCATAAGGACGAGTTCAATGCCTGCATTGGTGCTTATGCTCAGCATAGGTATATGGATTCCTACATCTGGAAAGATACAGATATCTGGATTAAGAAAAAAATAAAATGGAGATTCCTTGAATGCGGAGAAGGAAACTATGAGCTGTGTCCGGGACTTACAGTTTTGAATCTGGGTCCCGGACATGCAAGAGGGGTTCTTGCGCTTAGAGCAGACCTTGAGAATACCGGTACTGTAATTATTACATCTGATGCAGTATATTGCTCAGAGAATTACGATAAGGAGCGGGAGCCGGGAGTTGTGTACGACACGGTGGGCTGGAGAAGGAGCCTGAAATACATTAAAAAGATTGCAGAACAGAGCGATGCACAGGTTTGGTTCGGCCATGACAGGGAACAGTTTGATACACTGAAGAAGGCACCGGGAGGATTCTATGATTAATATAGCAGATAAGAAAAGTAAAACAAGCTTTAAGCCAGTCACTGCCATTACTATGGGAGATCCTGCGGGAATCGGGCCAGAGATTGTAACGGGGGCGATGCTGGATGGAGAGCTCCACGAATGCTGCCGGCCGTTTGTAATAGGAAGTGCGGCGATTATGGAAAGAGCGGCAGAGGTACTGGGAAAAAGGCTAAGATATAATAAGATTCAGGATCCCTCAGAGGCCGGATATGAATATGGCGTGATTGATATTCTGGAGACAGGTGATTATGATACGGATTCTATTGAGTGGGGGAAGGTTCAGAAGCTGGCAGGGAAGATGGCCGTAGACTGGATTATGAAGTCCATCGAGCTTGGGATGGCAAAAAAGATTGATGCGGTCTCAACCTCCCCTATACATAAGGAAGCGATAAAGCTTGTCGGCATAAAAGAACCAGGACATACTGAAATATATCAGCACAAAACCAATTCTCCATATGCACTTACAATGTTCTCCTGTCATAAGCTGCGGGTATTTTTCGTAAGCCGTCATATGTCTCTTGTAGATGCGTGTCACTATGCGACAAAAGACGTAGTCCTGGAAAATGTAATTAATATTGACAAGGAGCTGAAAAAGGTAGGAATTAAGAAGCCCCTGATTGCAGTAGCAGGGCTTAACCCTCATAATGGAGATAACGGTCTTTTTGGGACAGAAGAGATAACAGATCTGATACCTGCGGTGAAAGAGGCGCAGAGGCTGGGAATCAATGCAGTAGGCCCGTGTCCGGCAGATTCGGTTTTCCATATTGGGAAATCAGGAAAGTATGATGCGATTCTATCTCTCTACCATGATCAGGGGCACATTGCATGCAAAACATTGGACTTTGAAAAGTCTGTAACCCTTACCTTTGGACTTCCCTTTATTCGAAGCTCCGTAGATCATGGGACTGCATTTGATATTGCTGGAAAGGGGACTGCGGATAAAATAAGTCTGATTGAGTCTACAAAGGTAGTTTCCGAGTATGCTGCAAAGCAGTATGCAGGACAAAGGTGCTGATTGTATGTGAGGGCAGGACTTCATGAAAAGGAATGAGAGGATAACAGCCGGATATTGTCAGGATAACACTATGAAGGAAAGATAAGGAGGGAATCGGCATGCCGACTATAGGAATTGTATCAGATGATCTGACAGGCGCGACGACTGTGGGAACGCTGCTTGCAAGAGGGAAAGCAGAGGCAGCAGTGTTTTTTGACGCAGAGTCAGTACCGGAATCTAAAGAACTAAAAAAGCTGGATGCAGTGCTGATCAGCACGGGAAGCCGTTCCTTTCCGCCGTTAAAAGCATACGAGAAAGTAAAAAAAGCAGCAGAGATACTAAAAAGCACAGGTGTTTTGTATTTTCAAAAGAGAATTGATACGACTCTTCGGGGCGGGATTGGTGTGGAGATAGATGCTATGCTGGATTCACTGCCGAAAGCTGTGGCCATAGTAGTGCCGGCCATGCCTCAATCCAGGAGAATTTTGGTAGGAGGATATTCTGTAATTGACGGAGAAGCACTTGTAAATACGCAGGTGGCAAAGGATGTACTCACGCCAGTGAAGGAGGCTTATATTCCAAGATTAATTGCGGGACAGAGCAAAAGAAGAGTAGGCTTTGTGGCACTTGATAAGGTGCTTGGCGGCGCTGAGATGATAAAAGAAGCGCTGATAGAACAGCGGGAATGTGGCTGTGAGATAATTGTTGCAGATGCAATTACTCAGAAGGATGTAAGAAGCATAGCAGAAGCAGGTGTGTCTCTGGCGTGGAATATTGTAACCGTAGATCCGGGACCATTTACGATAGAAACAGCAAGGGTAAGAGGTCTGATTGGAAAAGACGAGCCGAAAAATCTGCCAAAGTTAAGCGGCACAGAAAGAACGGTACTGATAGCGGCCGGGAGCGCCACAGAGGTAACACGAAAGCAGATGGAAAGCTTCTGCCGGGATAAACGTCATGTGAGGATAAGTGTGGATCCCCGTATGCTCATTGAAGGCAGGGAGACAGCTGGATGCGAGGTGGAGAAGGCTGTCAGAGCAGCAGAGGAATTATTGCAGAGTAAAGAAGACAGACCAAAAGCTCTCCTTTTTGAGACGGCGCTTCACGGAGAAAGATTGAATTTGGATGCGGAGGATAAAAGGCTTCATTGTAAAAAAGGGACAAGCGGCAGCCGGATCAATGCCGGATTGGGAGAAATCATAGCACAGGTTCTTAATAAGACTGAGAAAAATAAGATTGCAGGAATTTACATGACCGGCGGAGACACGATGGTGTCAGTGTGCCGGAGGTTGGGCGCCGGAAGTATAAAGGTAGAAGATTATATAATTCCCCAGACAGACGTGGGAAGACTTTCCGGCGGAAAATACGACGGGCTTCCTATAATCGGGAAAGGCGGACTTACGGGAAATGAAGAGATTGTGTACGATATAGTAGAACGATTGTTTGCAGAATCTGGGACAGGGTATTTTTAATTGGGGACGGGGTAAAACGAGTTTTACCCCGTCCCCAACACGTCCTTTAGTACTTCAGCGACCGAATCGGTCACGGCATCTGCATAATCTTTAACTCCTGGCGCGGCAGTTTTCATCGCATAGCCGGTACCTGCCAGCTTCAGCATATCTATGTCATTGTACTGGTCTCCAAAAGCAATGCCGTTCTCAGGCCGGATACCGAGACGGCTGAGAAGTGCGGCAAGTGATTTTCCCTTGTCGGCGTTTGGAGCGAGGAAATCGACCCATCCGCCTCCTGCCGTGACGGTCCGGATTTGTTCGGAAAACCTTTCGGACAGAAATGGTGCGAGGCGGGCTGTGCCGTTGAAATCGCAGATAGCTAATTTTAGAAAGGGCTCCTGAATCTGGTACAGGTCATCGACAACCTCGATGTCATTGCGTATAATATCCCGCATATGATGAATAAAATCTGCATTTTTAGAATCTGTATAATGTCTGGATTCGCAGGACAAAAGTGTGTGGCAGCTGCCGTATTCTCTTCCGGCGTCAATAATGCTAAGTCCAAGCTTTCTTTCAATCAGACCGCGGAAAATAACCTGTCCGTTATGAAGACAGAGAGACCCGTTTTCTGTAATATAAGAGATCTCGTCTTTTATGGGTTCAAACAAAAGCCGCATGCTGTGGTATTGTCTTCCGCTGGCAGCGATAAAGCGTATATTTTTTTCCTTCAGCTTTAATATAAGGTCGAAAATTTCCGGGTCTACACTGCGGGAACCTCCTGGAATAAGAGTTCCGTCGAGGTCGCTTGCTATGTATTGAATCATAATCAGTCTCCTTTAGCAATAGTTCAGATGGATTTGCTGTTACTTCTTTCTTGCGGTTTGCAGTTTTGACTATTATAATATAAAAATAAGATGAATGGAAGGAAGAGGATAAATATTATGAGAATCGGTATTGGAAATGACCATGCGGCGGTCGAGATGAAGAATGAAGTAGTACAATATCTGAAGGACAAGGGAATTGAAGTAATCAATTATGGAACAGACACATCGGAAAGCTGTAATTATCCTGAGTACGGAGAAAAAGTCGGACGTGCCGTAGTTTCTGGAGATGTGGATCTGGGAATTTTAATCTGCGGAACCGGTGTGGGAATCTCTCTTGCGGCAAACAAAGTAAAGGGAGTCCGGGCTGTTGTATGCTCCGAGCCATATTCTGCAAGGCTGTCCAGACAGCATAACAATACAAACGTACTTGCCTTCGGGGCAAGGGTTGTCGGGATAGAGATGGCTAAGATGATTATAGACGAGTGGCTCGCAGCGGAGTTTATGGGCGGAAGACACCAGACCAGAGTAGATATGATTATGGCAATCGAGGACAGATAAAATTCTTAAAATAATGCCGGTACAGCAGTACATTCGGCTGTATCCGGCATTATATATATTCCTTACATTGCTTTGATTCTATCTATAAAATCTTATTGAAGATAACAGTCTGTTCTTTCATGGATATTTTTTTTACTTGATAACCATATTCTAAAAGTTCTTTTTTGTACTTTAAAAAAGAGTGGTCTATCGGTGTCCCGGCGATATTTTGTATTTCTTCAAAAGTAAGCTTAAAAGACGGCTGTCCTTTCTTTTGTATATATTCCCATAAAATGTTGTATTTGCTCATTATATTCCCTCATAAAATTGAAACTGATACTTTGTACAATATCAATTATTAAGATAAATTGACGACGGATACATTATACCAAAAGATTTCTATATAGGCAACCGGCCGGAATTTAATTCTTATTGAAGCGGTGCTGATGAAGCCGGACTTTTTTGGAAAAATAAGTTTATTATTATACATGATAGAAAGGATTTCATGTATAATAAAAGTAATTTTATTTGCAGGAGGAAAGATAATATGGAAAACGACAGCAGAAATAAAATGCGCTATATTCTATATACACTGGCGGGGTTGTATCTATTGTACACTTCATACGGGCTGTTTCGGGGACTTTCGGGTGTGGAAGGGACGGAGAAAATGATTATGCTGGTTTCAATGATATTCTTTGGAATATTCGGAGCCGGTCTAGTTGTAATCGGGGTGAAGAAAAGTACTCAGATAAGCCGGGGAGAGGCCGGGAAAGAGGAAGACGAAATTGCGGAGGAGACCGGGGAAATTGTGGATAAGCGGGAGGAAGAGAAAAGGGACAGCGGTACAGACAATGAATAATGTACGATAATAATTAGCATGTAATATGTTATCAGAGGTTCACAAACTAAATTTCCGTGCATATGATAGTACAAAAAAACAGGAGCAGTTTATGCCATATTCAATTATGCTCGATGCGGGCCATGGCGGAAAGGATCCGGGTGCGGTATATAAAGGAAGACAAGAAAAGGATGACACCTTGCGGCTTACACTTGCAGTCGGAGAAATATTGCAGAATAATGGTTTGGATGTAGAATATACAAGAACAACGGATGTATATGAGACGCCTTATGAAAAAGCAATGGAAGCGAACAATGCGGGTGTAGATTTCTTTGTGTCAATTCATCGTAATTCCTTTCCCACAGACAATGAGGTTATGGGAGTAGAAACACTTGTATATGATTTATCCGGGATCAAATATGAGATGGCGCAGGATATTGCCGACCAGCTAGAGACTGTCGGGTTTGTGAACCTAGGTGTAAAGGCCCGGCCCAATCTTGTAGTGCTGAAAAGAACAAAAATGCCGGCTGTACTTGTAGAAGCCGGATTTATCAATTCTGATGTGGATAATCAACTATTTGACGATAACTTTGAGGATATAGCACAGGCTATTGCGAGAGGGATTCTGGATACACTGAATTCTTCCGGAGAGATTCAGGAGACATACTATACGGTTCAGGTAGGTGCATTCAGAAATTGGAATAATGCACAGAGGATGCTGGATGAACTGCTGGAGCAGGATTTTCCGGCGTTTATTGATGATTCTGGTCCTTATATCAGAGTTCAGGCAGGCGGATACCGTGACTTGAATCAGGCTGTAGAGCTGGAACAGAGACTGAAGCGGGCGGGCTATCAGACGGTGATCGTAAGCTGATAGTCTAAAAGGGGCGGAGGGTTAATCCTCCGCCTCATTGTCTTCCTCTGCCGTCTCAGGCAGAAATACATGTACGTTTTCAATACGGTTTTTATCCAGCGTCTCAACGATCAGTCTTATTCCATCGTCTGTAATAATAGAATCTCCTGCTTCAGGAAGCCGGTCCAAATGTTCGATGATAAAGCCGCCCAGAGAATCATAATCCTCAGATTCTAAAGAAAGATTAAGCCGGTCATTGAGATCATCCAGATTCATAGAACCCTCGATAATATACTCAAGCTCAGAGAGCTGCTTTACAAAGTCTTCCTCATTTTCATCATATTCATCACGGATTTCTCCGACAATCTCTTCCAGAATATCTTCCAGAGTAATAAGACCTGCTGTCTCACCGTATTCATCTAATACAATGGCAATGTTGAAAGAGGCCTGCCGCATCTCTACAAGAAGCTCAGAGATATTTTTATATTCATAAGTAAAATATGCTTCTCTTAAGATATCACGGACATGAAATTCTCTTGAGCTGTCAAACAGCAGCAGATCCTTCATGTTGATAGTGCCGATTACATTATCAGTTGTTTCCTCAAATACGGGAAGACGTGTGAATTTATCCTCCCGGAAAAGCTCGATTAATTCATCATATGAACTCTCCACATCAGCAAAGGTTACATGGACACGCGGAACCATTACATCTTTTGCCTTTGCATCGCCCAGGTCAAATACGTTATATATCATTTCCTTTTCATCAGATTCGATAACTCCATCTTCGTGGCTTACATCAACGATAGTACGAAGCTCCATCTCTGTCATTGCACGGTTTTTGTCATTTGGATCTACACGAAGCAGGAACAATACGCAGAGAGACAGTCCATTGATTACAAAAATGACAGGCGTCATCAGCTTCATAAACAGATTTATAACAGGAGCATAGATTAAAGACATCTGCTCTGCATGGATTGTAGCCATTGTTTTCGGTGTGATCTCACCGAATAAAAGAATGGCGAGGGTCAATATACCGCTGGCAGCCGCCACCATAGAACCGCCGAAGCTGTATGCAAGGCTGGTGGTAAGAGATGCAGCAGACAGATTGACAACATTATTGCCGATTAAGATAGCGCTTAACATCTTGCCGGAATCATCTGTTATTTTTAAAACGGTTTTTGCACTTTTTTTCCCCTCGTCTGCGAGAGTACGGATTCGAATTTTGTTTACGGTTGTTAGTGCAGTTTCTGCCGATGAAAAAAAGGCAGACAGCAATAACAGAACAATTAAAATAATTATTTGCGTGACGTCACTCGAGTCCAATGATAAATCATCTCCTTTTAAAAAATATATATGTAGAATTAATATACTCCATTTCTACCGATTTTGCAAGCACACGTTGAATTTGCAGGGTATATATTGTATACTCTAACTATAACCAGTTCTGTCATACACCGCGCAAAAGCTGCAGGGCAGCGGTTTTGAGCTGAATGACAGAACGTCCGGAAGAAAACGGGCATACCTGCATACAGAGTGGAGTAGGATGTTATCGTGAAATATGAAAATAATGGAGTAAATATATGAATCAAGATTTTTATAAAAAGCTAATCAAAATAATACCGGAAGAGAACATTAGTATCGACGAGCCGATGAAGCTGCACACAACGTTTCGTGCCGGCGGGCCGGCAGATTATTTTGTGCTTCCCAGAACTAAGGAGGAGGTGAAGGACTTAATTAGTCTTTGCCGTTCCGAGGATATTCCTTATTATATAGTTGGAAATGGAAGCAATCTGCTTGTGTCAGATAAGGGATACCGGGGTATGATCATACAACTTTATAAAAATATGAGTCAAATTCGTGTGACGGACAGCCGGATTACGGTGCAGGCCGGTGCCCTTCTTTCTCAGATTGCGAATAGGGCTTTGGAGGCAGGGCTTACAGGCTTCGAATTTGCAGCGGGAATTCCAGGTACACTTGGAGGAGCATGTGTGATGAATGCGGGCGCCTATGGCGGTGAGATGAAAGATGTACTGGAGGAGGTACAGGTACTGACAGGAAAAGGAGAGTTTCGGAGGCTTTTAAAGGATGAGCTTGAGATGGGTTACCGCACCAGTGTGATTGCAGAAAATAATTATATTGTCTTGGAAGCGGCGCTTGCTCTTAAAGAGGGCGATAAGGAGATAATAAAAAAACGGCTGGATGAGCTTCGTGAAAAAAGAATTTCAAAACAGCCTCTGGAATATCCGAGTGCGGGCAGTACATTTAAGCGGCCGGAAGGGTATTTTGCGGGAAAGCTGATTGAGGATACAGGACTCCGGGGATTTCAGGTCGGCGGAGCTCAGGTGTCAGAAAAGCACTGTGGTTTTGTGATTAACAGAAATCAGGCATCCGCATCCGAGATATATGAATTGATGAACCAGGTGTCTGAGCGGGTGGAGGAAAGATTCGGTGTACGGCTGGAGCCGGAGGTAAAAAAATTAGGAGAATTTTGAATATGCGGTTTGTAATTGTTACGGGAATGTCGGGAGCGGGAAAAAGTACGGCGCTTAAGATGCTGGAGGATATGGGATACTTTTGTGTAGACAATCTTCCGGTTCCACTGATACCCAAGCTTGCAGAGCTGTTCGTTGTTCCAGGTGCAGAGATAAATAAGGCAGCGCTCGGTGTGGATATCCGCAGCGGCCACAGCTTTACGGAGCTGGAGCATGTGTTGAGGGAGTTCGATAGGGCAGAGCTTAAGTATGAAATTCTTTATCTGGAATCCAGTGATAATGTTCTCATTAAGCGGTATAAAGAGACTCGTAGATTTCATCCTCTTTCGGGAAGCGGAGGAAGAGTAGATAAGGGAATCATGGCGGAACGAAAGCGCCTGGAATTTTTAAAGAAAAAGGCGGATTATCTGATAGATACAAGCCATATGCTTACAAGAGAATTAAAAAGGGAATTAAATAAAATATTTGTACATAATAAAGAGTATAAGAATCTTTATATTACAGTTCTTTCCTTTGGTTTTAAGTATGGGATTCCAAGTGATGCGGACTTAGTTTTTGATGTGCGTTTTCTGCCAAATCCTTATTATATAGAAGAGCTGCGTCTTTTAAGCGGCAATGACTGTGAGGTCAGAGAATATGTGATGAAGAATGACAAGGCCGGGATTTTTTTAAAGCAGCTGATAGCTATGGTGGAATTCCTAATTCCGAATTATATTGCCGAAGGGAAAACACAGCTTGTTATCGGTATCGGCTGTACAGGCGGAAAGCATCGCTCGGTGACTCTGGCAAATGAGCTTTATGAGGCGCTGGATAAGACAGAAAATTATGGAATACGGATAGAACACAGGGATATTGGGAAGGATGCAATTACAAAGGCAAGGTAGGAGCGGGAAATGTCGTTTTCAGGAAAGATAAAGGAAGAGCTGTCGGGACATTTGTCGAAGGCAAGACATTGTAATCTGGCGGAGTTATCTGCTATTGCACATATGTGTGGAGAATTTTCGGAGAATAAATGTGGGGTATGTACATTAAAGTTTCATTCGGAAAATTTCCAGGTTGCGAGAAAATGCTTTACATTAATAGAAAAAACATTTAATATAAGAACTGATATTGCAATTCGGCGGAATATGGCAAAGGGCAGCAGCAGTTTTTTTCTGTACCTGAAGGGAGAAGAGCTTCTGGCAGTCAAAAATATAATTATTCATGCCATATGCTGCAAGAGAGCGTATATTCGAGGTGCATTTATTGCTGCGGGCTCTATGAGCGATCCAGGCAAGTCTTATCATTTTGAGATAGTCTGTAATTCTGAGGAGAGAGCAGAGTATCTTAAAAGTATGATTAACAGCTTTGGCCTGGAGGCAAAGATTGTGCTTCGAAAAAAGACATACGTTGTTTACCTGAAGGAAGGCTCTCAGATTGTAGATATTTTAAATGTGATGGAAGCTCATGTCGCACTTATGGAGCTGGAAAATGTCCGGATTCTTAAGGAAATGCGTAATTCCGTGAATCGTAAGGTCAATTGTGAGACGGCTAATATCAACAAGACCGTATCCGCTGCTGTAAAGCAGGTGGAGGATATCGTCTACATCAGGGATACAATTGGCTTTGACAAATTACCAGAGGGATTGAGAGATGCCGCCCTTACGCGTCTTTCACATCCGGAGGCTGCTTTAAAGGAGCTGGGGAGTCTGATGGATGAGCCCGTCGGTAAGTCGGGAGTAAATCACCGATTAAGAAAGTTAAGTGAAATAGCAGACAAGTTAAGGGAACAGTAAGGAGGAACAGTTATTATGGTTAGGAGACCTGTTACGATTCAGTCAGAAATGGACATGGAGGCACGTCCGATAGCACATTTGGTTCAGGAAGCAAGTCAGTATGCAAGTCAGGTGTATATTGAGCTGGATAACAAAAAAATTAATGCGAAAAGTATTATGGGCATGATGAGCCTCGAATGGGAAAGGGGAACAAATCTTACAGTCATTGCAGAGGGGACAGATGAGAAAAGTGCCGTAGACGGAGTAGAAGCTTTTTTTGCATCCCACTAATCAGAGTACATGATACATATATGAAGGAGTAATAAAAAGGACATAAAAGTATGTCCTTTTTGAATTGAAAGGAGGAAGTTCATGAAGAAGCTGTTATTTATCTATAATCCACATGCAGGAAAAGAGCTTTTGAAGCCGAAGCTTTCAGATATTGTAGATATTTTTGTAAAAGCCGGATACGAAGTGACTATTTATCCGACCCAGTCCTATAGAGACGCATATCGCAAGGTAAAGGAATATGATTCAGAGGAGTACAGTCTTGTTGTATGCAGCGGAGGAGACGGTACGATTGATGAGGTTGTGACCGGTATGATGGAGCGGAATGAACGAGATCCCGTAGGTTATATCCCTACCGGAACGACAAATGATTTTGCTAATAGTCTTCATATTCCAAAGGGTCTTCTCAAAGCAGCAGACAATGCAGTAAACGGAAGCGTATTCCCCTGCGATGTAGGCAAGTTTAATGATGATATATTTGTATACATTGCTGCCTTCGGCCTTTTTACAGATGTATCCTATCAGACAGATCAGGCGATGAAAAATGTATTGGGACATCTGGCGTATATTTTAGAAGGTACAAAGCGGCTGTTTAATGTACCGTCCTATCGGATTAAGGTGGAGCATGACGGCGAGACAATAGAGGATGAGTTTGTCTATGGCATGGTTACAAATTCCCGGTCTGTCGGCGGATTTCGGAATATGATCGGAAAAAATGTAGCTTTTGATGACGGCCTTTTTGAGGTTACATTGATAAAAACGCCGAAGAATCCCATTGCTCTTCAGGAAATTATCGCCGCACTTTTGATTGAACAGATTGATACAAAGCATATGTATACCTTTAAAACAGGAAAGATAGCATTTGAATCCTTAGAAGAGATTCCGTGGACTCTGGATGGAGAGTTTGGAGGAGAACACGATTATGTAGAGATAGAAAATCTTCAGCAGCAGTTTGAGATTATGGTGCCGGAAGAACATAAGAAGGAACTGGAAGGTAAAAAGGAGATATGAAAGACAGATTAAAACAATTTATCATATTAAGTATGGCTGTGATTTTGATTGCATCAGGCTGCGGGTCTGCCGGACAGGAGGAGAACAGCCGGACAAAGACAGAAAAGAAGGAAAACGGCCAGACTCAGACAGAAGAAAAACATAAAGAAGGGGAGGCCTGCCCGGAGCTGAGTGAAGGAAGTGAAGCCAGGGACTTTACAGCAGATGTAGCCGGAGGCAGTTCATTTACGCTTTCCGAGAAGAAAAATAAAGTGATACTTCTTAATTTTTGGGCAAGCTGGTGCGGTCCGTGTGTAGGAGAGATGCCGGCGCTTCAGAAGCTTTATGAGGAGCTTGGGGGAGAAATAGAGATTCTTGCTGTAAATATATTAGAAGAGAGAGATGTGGTAGACGCGTTTATTGAAGAATCAGGGTATACATTTCCGATTGCTTATGATGAGAAGGGTGAGATAAGTAATAAATATCCAACGGCAGGTATTCCGTATACAGTTATTATAGGGAAGGATGGAAAAGCCTCAGAGATCTTTGTAGGCTCTAAAGGAGCGGAGGAGCAGTATGAAAAATTCCGGAATGCTTTAGATGAAGCATTATCAAAATAGGGTGACAGTGATGAAAAGGATAATTTTTTTAAGATTTATTGTGTTGTCAGCGTCAATTATTTTGATTGCAGCGGGGCTTGCGCAAAGGGGAAATCTGGATATGATGAATAAGGCGGTTCGAATTTGTTTTGAATGTATAGGAATAGGATAATGTGGATAAAGGAAAAAAAGAGGCAGATAATTCAGGTGCTGTGCGCTGTATTATATAATATTAATTTTAGGGGCTTTGTGACGGGGAATATATATCAGGGCAGTGCAAAGTCAGTCTGTGTGCCGGGACTAAACTGCTATTCCTGTCCGGGTGCAGCTGCTTCCTGTCCCCTGGGAAGCTTTCAGACAGCACTTGTGTCATCTAAATATAAAACTCCATACTACATAGCCGGACTTCTTCTCTTGTTTGGGATTTTGCTTGGAAGAACGATCTGTGGATATCTCTGTCCATTTGGACTTCTTCAGGAGGTTCTGTATCTGCTTCCGACTAAAAAAGTGAGGAAGAATAAATATACAAGAGCACTATCCTGGGTAAAATATATAGTATTGGCAGTCTTTGTTATAGGTTTTCCGGTGCTGCTTCTCTCACCGGGCTTCTGCAAATATATCTGTCCGGCGGGAACCTTAGAAGGCGGAATCCCGCTTACCGCTCTGAATGAGCAGCTGAGAGAATTAACGGGCGGGCTGTTTAGCTGGAAGATTTTTCTGGCGGGTATCATTTTGGTTTCTACAGTTTTCATTTTTCGAAGCTTCTGCAGATTTATCTGTCCGCTGGGAGCGTTTTATTCCCTGTTTAACCGTCTGTCATTTACTGGTATACGAGTAGAGAAGGAAAAATGTACGGATTGTAGAAAATGCGTTAAAAGCTGCCCGATGGATATAAAAAAGGTCGGAGACAGAGAATGTATTCATTGTGGAAATTGCGCGCGTGAGTGTCCGGAAGGAGCGATTAGATGAATCTGGGACGGGGTAAAATGAATTTTATCCCGTCCCGGATTAGATTATTTAAAAACTGTAATGGAAGCGTAGGCTGGAGTATCGATACAGTTGATGCTTCCATCGGCATTGTAGTAAGTCAGGGATAGAATCTTTCCGTCGGAATCGTATTTGTATTCTTCATAGTCATCCAGGCTTCCGTCAGGATTGTAATATCTGGTAGCCATAAGAAGGCCGTCTTTGTATTCGTTTTCGTATGTCAAACCATCGGCGTCTTCATAGAATGAATCTAATGCATGTGTTGTGACGCGGAGGAGATTCCCGTCTGCGTCACATTCGCAGTCTCCATACATAACTATATCTCCGTCAATCTCTTCTCGATAGTCTTCACGGATACGTTTTCCAGAGCTGTCATAGGTAATATCTGCGATCATTCCGCTGGAACTTGTACGGATTAGAAGACCGTCATCATTATATTCATTATATTCGTTTGTAGTTCCTTCATTATCTGCTATTCCGATCAGATGACCTCTGTTGTCATATAAATAGCGGTTGGAATATAGAAAAGCTCCGCCGGCATCAGTAGTTGTAGATATACCTATGACTTCTTTTTCTTCTGTTTCCGGCTTTTTGATTTCCTTTACCGTTTTACAGACCTTTTCTTCGTAAGTATATTCAGTTGATGTGGTCCATTCATTTTCTGTTCCGGAATTGGCGGTATGAGTGTCCTTTATCAGATTGTCATGCTCATCATACTCATATTCGTGATAAGACTTTCCGGTAGTCTCCTTTATCAGCAGGCCGTTGTCGTCATATTCACATTCCGGTTCAGAATAATAAAAGCTGATGCCTACTTTGGGAAAGGAATCATTGGGCTTAAATTCCAGGCTTCCAATAAGCTCGCCTTCGGCATCATGATAATAAACATGGTCATATTCATAGGAGGTATCAGTACCCTCCTCACCAGGCTTATAAGTCCTCTGTCCCTTCTCGTGACTGGACTGCTGAATACCGTATTCATCATATGTGTATGTATATTCTGATTTTTCCACACAATTTTTGAAGTTAGAGGTGTCACTTAAGACAAGACTGTTTGGTATCTGATTTTCATCATAGCTGTATTCGGAATGAGAGAGGACATCTTCTCCTTCATATTTTGTGATTTCCAGAGGCTGTCCATATTCATTGTATATCCAGTCTGTAGTAGTTTTGAGGTTCCCGTCTGTACCATAATGATCTTCATGAACGCGGAGCCATCTTTTTTCCTCCTTTGGAGTACTTTCAGCTTTTTCTGACATGCCGGTATTATTGGACGAAGAGCTGGTTTTTCCACAGGCGGCCAGGCTTAGCAGTATGGCTGAACTGATAATAAGAGTAAAAATAGAACGTATTTTTTTCTTTTTCATAAAGAATCCTTCTTTCTGATATATATAATATTTCATAGCTGTTTTATTATAAAGTAATATGGTGAAAAAAAGCAAGAAAAAGGGATAATTAAAAAATTATTGAAAAAATAAAAAAATGCTTGCATATTCAAAAATTATTTGCTATACTAGACAAGCACAAGTGAGATATATAAATCACAAGGTGGTACATATTATTATATGGCTCCGTGGTCAAGCGGTCAAGACGCTAGCCTCTCACGCTGGAATCAGGGGTTCGATTCCCCTCGGAGTCACTGAAAAATCTCTCCAGAGCTTATGCTTTGGAGAGATTTTTGTGTATTGAAAAGAATGGAAGTGTTATGTATAATAGCATTGATAAAAGAGAGGAGACAAAGCATGATTTTATTTGTAGAATATCCGAAATGCAGTACCTGCCAGAAGGCGAAAAAGTGGCTTGATGCTCATAATATCGACTATACAGACCGCCATATCAAAGAAGAAAACCCAACCGCAGAGGAGCTTAGAGCGTGGCATGAAAAAAGCGGACTTCCGCTTAAAAAATTCTTTAATACAAGCGGAATGCTGTATAAGAGTATGGGGCTTAAGGATAAGCTGCCGGACATGAGTGAGGAAGAACAGTACAGGCTTCTTGCTGCAGACGGTATGCTTGTAAAGCGTCCGGTGATTGTAGGGGAGGATTTTGTTCTCACCGGCTTTAGGGAGAAAGAGTGGGAAGAAAAATTATAGAGCTGTATAATAAGCAGGAGGAGGGCAAAGAAAATGACACATGCAGAAAAGGCAGTTGCATTATTTAAGGAAGGTTATAATTGTGCTCAGTCGGTATTTCTCGCATTTGAGGATATGTACGATATAGAGCATGATACGGCTATGCGTTTAAGCTCTGGATTCGGCGCCGGTATGGGAAAGCTCAGGGAAGTATGCGGCTGTATGACAGGCGCGTTTATGGCGGCAGGTCTTTTGTGCGGCTATTCGGATGTCACGGATGGGGAGGCAAAGAAGAATACCTATGCTGTAATTCAGAAGATTGCCGGAGCATTTGAAAAGGAAAAAGGAACACTTATCTGCCGGGAGCTTTTGGGGCTGAAAAAGGGTGAGGATCTGGAGGAGCCGGCTGTGCGCACGGAGGAATATTACCGTACACGTCCATGCGCTTCTATGTGCGGCCTTGCGGCAAAGCTTGTGGATGATTATGTTATATTGGGCCGGTGACGCTTTTTCCTTGTCTTTTTTCAGACAATGAGCTATAATAAAAAAAGTGAAATTATCATGGCCGGGCAGACAAAAGACACCGGCGGAGGAATTGGAGGAATAATATATATGTTAGTATCAGCAAAAGAAATGCTTGAAAAAGCTGTAGCAGGCCACTATGCAGTCGGCCAGTTCAACATCAATAACCTTGAATGGACAAAGGCTATCTTAACAGCGGCTGAGGAGACAAAATCACCGGTTATCTTAGGCGTATCTGAGGGTGCAGGAAAGTACATGACAGGTTTTAAGACCGTACAGGATATGGTGGCGGCAATGATTGACGAGATGGGAATTACAGTTCCGGTTGCTACGCATCTTGATCATGGTACATATGACGGATGTAAAAAATGTATCGAGGCAGGCTTTACCTCTATTATGTTTGACGGTTCTAAGTATCCGATTGAGGAGAATGTTGCGAAGACAAAGGAATTGATTGAGATCTGCAGGGAGAAGGGAATGTCTCTGGAGGCAGAGGTAGGAGCTATCGGCGGCGAAGAAGACGGCGTAGTCGGACAGGGTGAATGTGCAGATCCGCAGGAATGCAAGATGATTGCCGATCTTGGCGTAGATATGCTGGCAGCAGGCATCGGAAACATTCACGGCAAATATCCTGAGAATTGGGCAGGATTAAGTTTTGAAACTTTGGATGCGATTCAGAAGCTTACAGGAGAGCTTCCATTAGTTCTTCACGGAGGTACAGGTATTCCGGACGATATGATTAAAAAAGCAATTGATTTAGGTGTTGCTAAGATCAACGTGAATACAGAGTGCCAGCTTGTATTTGCAGATGCTACACGTGAGTACATTGAGGCCGGAAAGGACCGCGAAGGCAAAGGGTATGACCCGCGTAAATTATTAAAGCCGGGTTATGAGGCAATCATCGCAAAAGTAAAAGAGAAGATGGAATTATTCGGTTCAGTTGGAAAAGCTTAATATTTTTTACTTGCCTTTTTTGACGGACTGAGGTATACTAACAGGCGTAGAAAGAACAAAGGCGTTCCGACAGTAGTTGGAGTGCCTTTTTCATATTATTATGGTACTGCGAGAGAAATATCTGCCGTGTGCCGTGTAAGGATTTATGAGATGTTCAGACTGCAAAAGATATATAAAAGAAAGGAATGGTAGGAGAATATGAGTGAACCGATGAAGGTGGCGGAAATCTTCGGAAAAGACGTGTTTAATGATACAGTAATGCAGGAGCGTCTTCCGAAAAAGGTTTATAAGGATTTAAAGAAAACAATTGAGGAAGGGAAGGAGCTGGATCTTGCAACGGCGGATGTTATTGCTCATGAGATGAAGGAGTGGGCGATTGAGAAGGGCGCTACACATTATACACATTGGTTTCAGCCATTGACAGGCGTTACAGCCGAGAAGCATGATTCGTTTATATCAGCTCCGCTTTCGAACGGCAAGGTACTGATGAGCTTTTCCGGAAAAGAGCTGATTAAGGGGGAGCCGGATGCCTCTTCATTTCCTTCCGGCGGCCTTCGTGCAACCTTTGAGGCAAGAGGTTATACGGCATGGGACTGTACGTCTCCGGCATTTGTCAGACATGACGCCGCAGGGGCTACGCTTTGTATTCCTACAGCATTCTGCTCTTATACAGGGGAGGCGCTTGACCAGAAAACACCGCTTTTACGTTCAATGGAGGCGATCAGCGAACAGTCCCTAAGGCTTCTTAGATTGTTTGGAAATACAACATCAAAAAAGGTAACTCCTTCTGTAGGTCCGGAGCAGGAGTATTTTCTTGTAGATGCAGAAAAGTTTATGGAAAGAAAGGATTTGATCTATACTGGCCGCACCTTGTTTGGAGCTATGCCGCCAAAGGGGCAGGAGTTAGATGACCATTATTTCGGAACTATCCGTCAGAGAATTGCGGGATTTATGCGTGATGTGAATGAAGAATTGTGGAAGGTCGGTGTTACGGCAAAGACACAGCATAATGAGGTTGCACCTGCGCAGCATGAGCTGGCGCCTATCTATGCGGAGGCGAATGTGGCAGTTGACCACAATCATATTGTTATGCAGACTCTAAAACGAGTTGCCTGCCAGCACGGGATGAAATGCCTGCTTCATGAGAAGCCGTTTGCGGGGGTCAATGGTTCCGGAAAGCATAATAACTGGTCCCTGACGACGGATGACGGAAAAAATCTGCTTGAGCCGGGCAGGACTCCTCATGAGAATATTCAGTTTTTGCTGGTACTTACGTGTATTCTGAAAGCGGTAGATATACACGCAGATCTTCTTAGAGAATCTGCGGCAGATCCTGGAAATGACCACAGACTTGGTGCGAATGAAGCACCGCCGGCTATTATCTCAGTATTTTTAGGCGAACAGCTGGAGGATGTACTAGAGCAGCTGATCAGCACCGGTGAGGCTACGCACAGCTTAAAGGGAGGAAAGCTGGAGACGGGTGTCAGGACGCTTCCGGATCTTGCAAAGGATGCGACAGACCGCAACCGGACCTCTCCATTTGCATTTACCGGAAATAAATTCGAGTTCCGGATGGTAGGCTCCAGAGATTCTGTAGCAGGTCCGAATGTTGTATTGAATACTATTGTTGCAGAGGCATTTTCAGAAGCATGTGATATACTGGAGGCATCAGACGATTTTGAAAAGGCACTTCACGATTTGATAAAGAAATATGCAATAGAGCATCAGAGAATTGTATTTAACGGAAATGGATACTCAGATGAATGGATAGAGGAGGCGGAAAGAAGAGGACTTCCAAACTTGAAATCAATGGTAGAGGCAATCCCGGCGCTGACAGAGGAGAAGACTGTAGAGATGTTTGAGAAATTCAAGGTATTTACAAAGACAGAGCTTGAATCCCGGGCGGAGATCAAATATGAGAATTATTCGAAGGCTATTAATATTGAGGCTCGTACGATGATTGATATGGCAAGTAAGCAGTTTAT
Source organism: uncultured Lachnospiraceae bacterium (assembly GCA_946558465.1). Taxonomy (GTDB): domain Bacteria; phylum Bacillota; class Clostridia; order Lachnospirales; family Lachnospiraceae; genus CAPEBR01. The sequence goes on along the minus strand of CAMNTM010000001.1, from coordinate 3,915 downwards.
ACCTTCTGTTATTAAATATACAAAATCATTGGCAGATACAGTGATTGCAGTAAAAGAGGCAGGTGCAGATATGAGTGTGCAGTGTGAGCTTTTATCAGAGGTATCTGCGTTATTATCGGAGGTGAAAAAGGCTCTGGATATACTTAAGACAGTGACAGAAAAGGCTTCCGATATGGAAGAAGGCGAGATGCAGGCAAGGTATTATCATTTTCATGTAGTGCCGGCGATGGAAGCTCTTCGTGCTCCGGTAGATAAGCTGGAGATGATTGTAGACAAGGAGGCATGGCCGATGCCGTCTTATGGAGACTTGATTTTTGAGGTGTAAGGCTTAGGTAATATTGCTTAGGCACATAAGATGGATAATAATAATGATAACGCTCACAAAAAAGGTGGGCGTTATTTTTATAAGAAAAAAATAAGAACCTTATGCTTGGAAAGGATAGGAGAATGTGCTATTCTAAGTGCAAGGTTTTTAGATGCAGGAGGATACACATGACGAAAAATGAATTTTTGGAAAAGCTTAGAAGTGCACTTGGGAACAATCTCAGTGGCTCTGTAATACAAGAGAATGTAGATTATTACAGGAGTTATATTAATGAAGAGATAAACAAAGGACGGACAGAAAATGAGGTGACAGCAGAGCTGGGAGATCCCTGGGCAATTGCCCGGACAATTATCGATTCTATGGAAGGACAGGACAATACCGGATATCAAGAAGGCGGCAGCTATGAAGCACCCGGAAGCGCATATGACGGACAGAGGACAGAAGCGGGAGGAGGGTTTGTACTTAAGCCTGTCAGCAAATGGAAGATTCTGCTGGTTCTGCTTGGGATTATTGGTATATTCATGGTGGCTGCGGCAGTGGTGGGTGGAATCATAAGCCTGCTTGCACCTGTAATTGTACCGGTTATTATAGTGATGATTGTGATACGTGTGTTGGGAAACAGGCGGCGGTGAAGAAGAAAAAATAGTAAAGTAAAGGTAAAAGACCGATGGGGGAGCCATCGGTCTTTTGAGGGGAGTATAAATAATTAATAAGGGGTTGTAGAAAGTATCCTCTCTACATGTCTAAGTATAATATAGCCGCGTATAAAAAGCAAGAAAAAGTTTTAAAAAATTTGCAGAATTTCATACATAAACATTTCTTTTCATGGACATAATAACCTCGTAGCAAAAAAGATTAGGAGGAGTCAACATGAATAAGAATTATAGTTCAAGCCAGAATGCATCTAATCAGAATTCATCCAATAAGAATGCATCAAACAAGAATGCATCAAACAAGAACGCATCCAATCAGAATTCTTCAAACAAGAATGCGTCCAACCAGAATTCTTCAAACAGAAATTCTAGCAACGAGAGCAATAACTACTAATCAAAAAGCAATTACAGAAGGACTGCCGCATTAAATATAAGTGCGGCAGTTTTTCTGCTGTCTGTAGATTCCGATTGACAAAGAGGGGAGACAGCAAGTAAGATAAATAAGTAGATGTATATGGATTGGAGAGCTGCATGGAATATTTGGAGTTGATAGCCCCTTGTCATTTTGGACTAGAGGCGGTTTTAAAAAGAGAGATTATAGAGCTGGGGTATGAAATTGCAGAGGTGGAGGATGGACGTGTTACGTTTTATGGAGATGAAGAAGCTGTCTGCCGTGCTAATATCTTTCTTCGAACGGCAGAACGCGTTTTATTAAAGGCGGGGAGCTTTCAGGCCGTAACCTTTGACGAGCTGTTTGAAAGGACGAAGGAATTGCCCTGGGAGAGATACATACCAAAGGATGGAAAATGCTGGGTTGCAAAGGCGGCCTCTGTGAAGAGCAGACTATACAGCCCATCGGATATACAGTCTATTGTGAAAAAGGCTGTGGTAAGGCGATTGTCAGAGCGTTATCATATAGAATGGTTTCCGGAGGATGGGGCGTCCTATCCGCTGCGTGTATTTTTAAAGAAGGATTTGGTGACAATCGGGATTGACACATCGGGAGTTTCTCTTCACAAAAGAGGATACCGGGAGGCGGCGGGAAAGGCCCCTATTACGGAGACACTTGCGTGTGCTCTCATTATGCTGACGCCGTGGAAAAAGGACAGGATTCTGGTGGATCCGTTTTGCGGAAGCGGGACATTTCCGATTGAGGCGGCTATGATGGCGGCAAATATCGCTCCTGGAATGAATCGTTCCTTTATGGCAGAGAATTGGACGAATCTAATCCCTAAAAAAGAATGGTATGATACAGTGAATGAAGCGAATGATATGATTGAGGAAGCGCCGGGGATAGATATACAGGGATACGATATTGACGGATCGGTCATTCGGATTGCCAGAAGGAATGCGCGTGAGGCCGGGGTGGAACATTTGATTCATTTTCAGGAGAGGTCCGTAGAGAATTTGAGTCATCCGAAAAAATATGGTTTTATAATCACAAATCCTCCATATGGGGAAAGACTGGAAGAAAAGGAAAGCCTGCCGGCTTTATATAAGACGTTCGGAGAAAGCTTCTGCAGGCTTGACAGCTGGTCGGCTTATATGATTACCTCGTATGAAGATGCGGAGCGGTATTTTGGACGCAAGGCAGATAAGAATCGAAAAATATACAACGGGATGTTAAAGACGTATTTTTATCAGTTTCAGGGACCGAAGCCTCCGAGAAGGCCGTAACAGAAGATAGGGTGGGAAGAGAGATATGAATAAAATTATATTTGCTACAGGAAATGAAAATAAAATGGTTGAGATCCGCATGATTCTTGCAGATTTGGGAACCGAGGTTCTGTCTCAGAAGGAGGCGGGTATCATAGCCGAGGTTGTAGAAGATGGAACTGCTTTTGAGGAAAATGCACTTATTAAGGCGTCGGAGATTGCAAAAATTGCAGCCTCCATGCCTGAGTACAAGGAAGCAATAGTGCTGGCGGATGATTCGGGGCTTGAGATTGATTATCTGAATAAGGAGCCGGGTATTTATTCTGCAAGGTATATGGGTGAAGATACTTCCTATGATATTAAAAATCGGACACTGATTGACCGGCTTGCAGGTGTGCCGGATGAAAAAAGGACGGCACGGTTTGTCTGTGCAGTTGCAGCAGTATTTCCGGATGGGACTAAAGAGGTAGTCCGCGGTACGATGGAAGGAATCATAGGCTATGAGCAGGCTGGGAAAAATGGCTTTGGCTATGATCCGATTTTCTTTCTCCCGGAATATGGATGTACAAGCGCTGAGCTTTCACCGGAGAAAAAGAATGAACTGAGCCACCGGGGGGAAGGGCTTCGGAAGATGCGTGAAATTCTGGAGAAAAGGGCGGAGGAAAGATAAGATGCGGATATTAATCGTAAGCGATACGCATAAAGCACACAAAGGTCTAAAAACAGCGATTGAACGTACGGGAAAGATAGATATGCTGATTCATCTTGGCGACACAGAGGGTGGAGAAGATTATATTGAGGCCCTTGCAGATTGTCCTTCGCACATTGTTCGGGGAAATAATGATTTCTTTTCACAGCTTCCTGCAGAAGAGGAGTTTTTGATTGGGAAATATCATGTTTTTATTACGCATGGGCATTATTATTATGTAGGGCTTGATGAGGAGAGGCTGAAGGAGGAGGCCAGAAGCAGGGGAGCGGATATTGTGATGTATGGGCATACACATCGGCCTGCATTTACTGAGGAAAAGGATTTAATCGTACTTAATCCGGGGAGCATTGCATATCCGCGGCAGATGAAAAGACAGGGGAGCTATATGCTTATGGAGATTGACGAAGAGGGGAAGGCTCATTTTGAGTTGAAATATATATAATAATCATCTGCTGTTACAGAAGTATATTATGCAAAAAAGCGTATCCGTCCCGAAAGAACGAATACGCTTTTTTAATGAGCGTGCGGGGATTCGAACCCCGGACAACTTGATTAAAAGTCAAGTGCTCTAC